>DASXUE010000039.1:0-26265 GCA_036505055.1 Gemmatimonadales bacterium
GGTGTGGCGCTGCCGGCGACTCTGAGGGAGTCCGTCAGGGTCAGGGCGAGGAGAAGCGGGATGTAGGATATCATGTCAGTAGGTCTCGTGTTTGTGGGGACCGATGGCCCAGACCGCCTGGAAGGCAAGCTGACTGGTAGACGTGGCCGTCGCCACCTTCTGCCATTGGTATTGCGCGCGCAGGAACACCCATTCGCTCTGCCATAACGTGAGCGACGGGATAACCTGACGCGTGATTTCGCCGGTCTCCGGCGATTCGACGTAGTCGTACCGCACGCCGGCGATCCAGCGCTGGCCGAGCTTGTAGGTCGTGCTCACGTAGCCGCCCAGGCGCGTGGGACCGACGCCGCCGATCTGCTTTCGGAACGAGAGCAGCTCGCCGCGCAGCGTCCACTCGCGGTACAGCGCGCGAGCGGGCGGCCGCCACGTGAGCCGGAAGTCGAGTCCGCCAACCGTGGTGCGCAACGCCGAGTCGGGGTTGGTCCCATACAGGACGCTCCCGCCCACCTGCATGTACGTCGAGCGGCTGATCTGCCAGAAGTTCAGCAAATGGCCGAGGTACGTGGGCCTACCACCGCCGCCGAACAGCGCCTCGTCGCTGGCGCTGCGCGTAATCTGCGCGGTCAGCTCGTGCGTGCCGAGTCCCCCGAAGGCGCGGTACAACGACAACCCCGTGCCGGCGAGACCGTCCTCGCCGAGGTACGTCGTCAGGACGAGCGGGTACTCCGTCTCAGGTACGGCGTGAAGGTGCCAGCGGTTCAGCTCACCGAACTGCTGGCGGTACTTCCCGACGTCGAGCCGCAAATGGCCCGGAACCCCGGTCCAATACGCGTACCCTTCTTCGACCTCGATCTCTCCGTCGCCGAAGGCGAGGAAGATCTTCGTGTGCGAATACGGGTCCAGCGCCGATTGGAACCCCACCTCGAACTCGTGGGGATCGAAGTTGTCGCGCTGGATGCCGGTCGTCGTGCCGTACGCGCGCACGTCGCCGGTCGCGCTGATCTCTGGATTCAGCTGGGCCTGGTTCCGTTCCCGGCCCACGAACCGCCGTCCCGCCGCCGTGTCTGCCGTCTGGATGGTGTCGCGGCCGACCGTCGCCGCGGCGGCGGCGCGGAGCGAAGCGAGGTCGTCTCCCCCCGGTGGTACTGGCGCCGGCTGTGGCTGGCGGAGGGCCGCGGAGAGGCTGTCGAGCCGCGCCCGCAGGATGCGGATCTGCGCAGCGAGCGAGTCCACCTGCCGTTGCGTCGGCTGCTGTGCCGTCGCGGGGGCCGCAAGGCACCCCACGGCGACGAGCGCCGCAAAGTATGTGCGAATCATGTCGGAGTCGTCTCCTGTCCATGCGTAGGAGTCAGGCGCTCCCGTCCCGCGAGGGACGCCGAGCGCGCGGCTACGGCTGCTTCAGGACAGGACGGCGGGAGGTGCTCGGGACTGGATGCTGGACCGAACGGCAACGATGACCGCCGAAACGGCGGTTGCGGCCGCGGGGCTGCGCTGTTCGGTCTGGGAGAACCCAGGCGTGAAGGTCTGTTGGACAGCGACGCGCGTGCCCGCGTAATGACACAGCGCGCAGCGCAACGCGTCGTGCAGCACCGGGCAGCCCGGCTCGTGTTGCGCCTCGATGTGACTCGCCGCGGTGAGCGGCTCCCGGGCCTCCGCCAGTGTAACGGCGCCCCCCGCCAGCCCCTGGAGCACCAGGAGCGAGCAGGCGAGCGACACGGAGAACCAGGACCGGCGGGGCGATTTCACGGGCCTAATATACCCCGGATTGCCCGCGACGTCGCACGGGGTCGCGCCCCGTCATCCCAGGGCTATCTTCCACCGCTCTCTAGCGCCCGGAGTCGCTCGCATGCGGTCCGTCGCCCGCCTCATGCTCGTCGCAGCAACCACGCTCGCCGCCGCTCGTAGTGCCGCCGCTCAGCGGCCCGCGCGGCGCCCGGCTCCCGCCCCCGCGCCTGCGGCCGCTGCTCCCGCCTCCGACCTCGCGAACCGCCTGATGGGACTCCGCGCCCGCTCCATCGGGCCCGCGGGCATGAGCGGCCGCATCACGGCGATCGAGGCCGTCGCCTCGAACCCCGCCGTGATCTTCGTCGCCGCGGCGACGGGCGGCGTGTGGCGCTCAAACAACGGCGGCCTCGGCTGGATGCCCCTGTTCGACGACCAGCCGGTCCACGCCGTCGGCGCGATCGCGGTCAATCAGAGCAATCCGGACATCGTGTGGGTGGGGACGGGTGAGGGCAACACGCGGAACAGCGCCTCCGTCGGCGACGGCGTGTACCGCTCCCTCGACGGCGGCAAGACGTGGCAGCACGCGGGGCTCGAGAAGTCGGAGCGCATCTATCGGATCATTCTGCATCCGGCCAACCCCGATGCCGCGTGGGCGTGCGCCGTGGGCCCGGAATGGGGGGAGGGGCCGGAGCGGGGGGTGTTCCGTACTACGGACGGCGGCAAGACGTGGACGCGCGTGCTGTTCGTGAACGAGCAGACGGGCTGCGGCGATCTCGCCGTGGACCCCGGGAATCCGCGCAAGCTGCTCGCGTCGATGTGGCAGTTCCGGCGCTGGCCCTGGTTCTTCAAGTCGGGCGGGCCGGGGTCCGGGGTCTACGCCACCTACGACGGCGGCGACACGTGGCGCAAACTCCAGCCGGAGGACGGCCTGCCGAAAGGCGAGCTCGGGCGCGTGGGAATCGCCTTCTCGCGCTCGTCGCCGAACGTCGTGTACGCGTTGGCCGAGGCGGGGCAGAGCGCGCTGCTGCGCTCGGACGACGGCGGCCGCACCTGGAAGAACGTGAACGAGCGCCCCAACGTGGCCCCGCGGCCCTTCTACTTCGCCGACATCCGCGTCGACCCGGTGTGGCCGAACCGCGTGTACAGTCTCGACTACGGCATCCGCGTCTCGGACGACGGCGGCAAGACCTTCACCCAGCTCGCCGGGACGGGGCAGCTGCACGGCGACTTCCACGCGATGTGGATCGATCCCAATGACCCCAACCACATCATCACCGGGGACGACGGCGGTGTGGGTGAGAGTCGCGACCGCGGCCGGTCGTTCCGCTTCGTCGGCAACCTGCCGCTGGCCCAGTTCTATCATGTGGCCGTCGACAACGAAACGCCGTTCAACGTCTATGGTGGTCTGCAGGACAACGGCTCCTGGCGCGGACCGTCTTCGGTATGGCGCGGCGGCGGGATCCGGAACTACGACTGGAAGCTGGTGGGTGGGGGCGACGGGTTCGAGACGCTGCCCAATCCGCGCGATCCGCTCCAGGGCTATGCGATGTGGCAGGGCGGCAACCTGATGCGCTGGGACCTGCGCACCGGCGAAGAGAAGATCGTGAAGCCCGCCGAGCCCAAGGGCGTGCGCCTGCGGTTCAACTGGAATGCCGGGCTCGCGACCGATCCGTTCGATCCCAACATCGTCTATCTCGGCAGCCAGTTCGTGCACCGTTCCACCGACCGGGGCGAGACGTGGACGGCAATCTCCGGCGACCTCACGTCGAACCGGCCCGAATGGCAAAAGCAGGACTCGAGTGGCGGCCTGACGCCGGACGTCACCAACGCCGAGAACTACACGACGATCATCGCCATCGCGCCGTCACCCAAGGAACGGGGCGTGCTCTGGGTCGGCACCGACGACGGGCGCCTGCACGTGTCGCGCGACAGCGGCAAGACGTGGACGTCGGTCGAGCAGAACGTGAAGGGCGTGCCGGCGAACACCTGGATCCCGCACGTCCGCCCGTCGCCACACGCGGGCGGCACCGCGTTCGTCGTGTTCGACAACCACCGCCGGTCGGATTGGACGCCGTACGTCTTCCGCACTGACGACTACGGGCGCACCTGGCGCAGCCTGGTGACCCCGGCGCTGCGCGGCTACTGCCTCTCGATCGCGCAGGATCCGGTGGATCCTAACCTGCTCTTTCTCGGCACCGAGTTCGGCCTGTACATATCGCTCGACGCCGGCCAGCGCTGGACGCAGCTGTCGAAGACCGTGCCGACGGCTTCGGTGCATGACCTCGTGATCCATCCGCGCGACGGCGACCTGGTGATCGCGACGCACGGCCGCGCGCTCTGGGTGTTAGACGACGTGCGGCCCCTGCGCGAGATGACCGAGCAGACGCTGGCGGAGCCGCTGCACCTCTACGAGGCGGCGGCCGCGCAGCAATACTGGGTTGCGCCCGAGGATGGCGGGTTCGCGACCGGCGCGGCCGAGTTCCGCGGCCAAAGCCGTCCCTACGGCGCGACCCTGACGTACTCGCTCAACCTGCCCGGTCTCCCGCTGCAGGACGACGAACAGGAACGGGCGCGGCGGGAGCGCGAGCGGCAGGCGGGCCGGCCCGTGCCCGACACCTCCCGCGGCGACAAGGTGGAGATCGAAGTCGCCGACAGCGCGGGACGCGTGATCAAGCACTTCAAGGGCCCCGCGCAGTTCGGCGTGAATCGCGCCGTATGGGATCTGTCGAGCGACGCGTTCCGCCAGTTCCCACGCGCCGAGGGCGACCCGCCGCCCGACCAGCCGCCGTCCGGCCCGGAGGTGACGCCCGGAGCGTACACGGTGACGATCCGGTATGCGGGGCGCGACGCGAAGCGGTCCGTGCAGGTGGTCGCCGACCCGCGCGCCCACAACGCCGCCGCGGACTGGGGTCGCCGAGCCCAGACGATCGCCGACGTTCGCGCGCTCAACGATTCGGCCGCGGCCGCGATCTGGCTCATCGTGAACACGCGGAGCGACATCGCCCGGGTGCAGCAGCGCGTGCGGCAGGACGCGGAAGCGGGGGGAGAGCGCGACGAGAAGAAAGTCAACGCCAATCCGCTCATCCGCGCGGGCGATCAGCTCAAGACGAAGCTCGATAGCGCCGAGCGGGCGCTGTGGGTCCCGCCCGACACCAAGGGCATCGCGCCCGACACGACCGCCTTGAGCCGTCTGTTCTTCGCGTTTTGGTCGAGCACGTCGTCGTGGGACCCGCCCAATCCGACGCAGACGGAGATGCTGCGCAATGCGCGCGCGCAGCTGGAGGGCGCGCTGGCGGCCGTCCAGCGCCTCATGGGGAGCGACGTCGCCGCCTACCGGAAGCAGGTAGACGACGCCGCGATGGGGCTCTTCAGGACTGGAGCGGGGGGGCCGAAGGGGCCATGACCCGGGCGTAGGCCCGGAGGCGCCTGAGCATCCGGCGATCGTGCCGCACCGGATCGTCCTGCTTGGGTGTTTCGATGATCTTGATGACGGCGCCTCCCCCGAGGCGCGGGTCGCGCATGATGCGGCGGAACGCCTCGGCGCCGATCGTTCCCTCCGCGATCCATTCGTGGCGGTCGAGCCGCGACCCCCGCGCCGCTTTGGAGTCGTTGAGGTGCAGGCACCTGAGCAGCGGGAGACCGATCACCCGATCGAACGCCTCCCACACGCCCTCGACGTCATCCGCCACGTCATAGCCCGCCGCGTGCAGGTGGGCCGTGTCGAGGCAAAAGGCCACGCGCGCCTGCTCCGCCGCGGGTAGGGCGTCGCGGAGTGTCCGGAGCTCTTCGAACGTCGCGCCGAGGGCGGTCCCAGCCCCCGCCGTCCCCTCGATCAATACGCCGACGTCGCCGGGCACCGCCGCGAGGCATTCCGCGTAGCCGCGCGCGTTGCGCACGAGACCGGCCGCCCGGTCGTCCATGTAGTTCCCGGGGTGCGAGACGACCCAGGGGATGCCGAGCGCCCGGCAACGGGTTAGCTCGCCGACAAAGGCCCGGACGCTCTTCGCTCGCAGAGCGTCGTCGGGGGAGGCCAGATTGATCAAGTAGCTGTCGTGGGCTACGACGGCGCGGATCCCATGTCGCACGCGCTCGGCGCGAAAACGGACGACCTCGGCCTCGCCTATCGCCGGCTCCCGCCACTGGTTGGGCGTCTTCGTGAACAGCTGGATCGCGGTCGCGCCGATCTGCGCGCCACGGGCCGGCGCCTCCGCCACGCCTCCCTGGCTCGAGACGTGGGCACCCAACAGCTCGTCCGCCGCCGGCGCTACGGCCACGCCGGCTCCGTGAACGCCAGCCGCGAGATGAGCGGTACGAACCGGACGCTCCCCTCGCGCCGCAGCGTAAGACCCTGCGGCGTGCGGTCGAAAACCACCAGCTCCTGCGACGCCAGGTCACCCAGCGGGATGACGAGTCTGCCGCCTGGCGCGAGCTGCGCCGCGAGCGGCTCGGGGACCCGTGGCGCCGCCGCCGTGACGAGGATGCCGTCGAATGGCGCCGTCTCCGGCCATCCCGCCGCGCCGTCGCCCAGCCGCGTCTCCACGTTTGTGAGCCCGAGCCGTCGGAACCGTTCCTCCGCCTCGACGAGGAGGTCCGGGAGGCGCTCGATCGTGAACACCGCCCCGGCGAGCCGTGCGAGGATGGCGGTCTGGTACCCGGATCCCGTGCCGATCTCGAGAATGCGGTGACGGCGCTTGGGGGCGAGCAGGTGCGTCATCAACGCCACGACGTACGGCTGCGAGATCGTCTGTCCGTTGCCGATGGGCAGTGGCGCGTCGAGATACGCGCTGGTCGCGAGGTCGGGGGGCAGGAACCACTCGCGCGGCACCCACGCCATGGCCGCGAGCACGCGGCGGTCGCACAGGCGTCGGTTCGTGATCTGGCTCACGATCATTCGGCGACGCAAGCTGCGGGTTTCGGGCGCCGGGCGGCGCCGTGCTTGCCCTGCCATCGGCTGAACTATACCTTGCCTCGCCGTCACCTGCCTGGGGCTCCGTTTGGCTGAGCCGTCCCGACCCCGAATCCTCCTCATCGGAAATCCCGCCGCGCGGCCTGAAGGACTGGAGCGGCTGCTCGTGCGTGGCGGATTCCTGGTCACCGAGGAGCCGGCCGGGGGCACCGAGGGCCAGCCTCCCGATGTCCTCATCTATTGTGTCGAGCCCGGCGTCGCCGGGCTACCGCAGCAGGTACGCGACCTCGCGGCCCGGCCCGCTTACAAAGGGGCGCCGGTCTTCGTGATTCTGAACGAAGGCGGCCCGGACGCGGCGACAGAGGCATTGGGCGCGGGAGCCCGCGACGTGCTGCTCGCGCCGGTCCATCTCCCCGAGCTGCGCGCGCGGCTCGACGCCCACGTGCGGCTGCGCGGAGAGGTCCGGGAGGCGTACGAGGCCGTGCAGGCTCGCGACCTGCTGTTCGACATCTTCCAGGAGGTGTCGGCCGCGCTGCGCGCCGACGAGATTTTCCAGACGCTGGTGCGTCGCGTGGGGCAGGCGTTCGGCCTGTCGCACTGCTCGTTCGTACTCACGGCACCGGGCGAGGACAAGGGGCGGGTGGTGGCGGTGTACGAAAACCCCGCGATCCGCGACCTGCGCGTGGACCTCGAGCGTTATCCCGAAATTCAGGAAGCGATCCGGACTGAGCGGCCGGTCATCATCCACGACGTGCACGAGCACCCGCTCTTCGCCGACATCCGCAAGCACTGGTCCGAGCAGCAGCTCGACATCACCGTCCAGGCCGCCGTCGCGCTGCCGGTGTTCGTGCAGGGCCGCGCGGCCGGCGTGTTCTTTCTCCGGACCGAGCGGGGCGACCCGGCGCTGCGCCCGCAGGACGTCGCCTTCGCCAACACCATCGCCCAGGCGGCGGCGCGCGTGCTCGAGAACGAAGAGCGGCGCGCCGCCATCTACCGGCGCCAGATCAGCGCCGGCGTCGTCGAGGAGCTGACGGGCTGCGCGTCCCTCGATGCGCTCGACCGCCGGCTGCGGGACGAATTCGAGCGGGCGCGCCGCTACTCGCTGCGCTTTGCGCTCGTGCTCGTGGACATCGACCGGCTGCGCGACGTGAACGAGCGGCTGGGCCAGCCCGCCGGCGACCGCGTGCTCGCCGCGGTTGGGGCGGTGCTGCAGCGGGAAATCCGCGCCCCCGACTTCGTGGCGCGCTACGGCGGCGACGAGTTCGCCTGCATCCTCCCCGAAACCGACGCCGCGGGCGGCCGGCAATTCGTCGAGCGGCTGCGTGAAGTGCTCTCGCGCCGCGGCTTCCCCGACCTGGGCGCGGGCAAGTCGCCCGCCATCTCGGCGGGGGTGGTGGCGTATCCGGACTCGGAGGTGCTCAGGCCCGAGGACCTGTTCACACTCGTCGAGAGCGCGCTGCAACGGGCGAAGACTGAGCCGGACCGAGTCGCCGTCGCCGGGCAAAAGCCGTAGTCAATCGAGCGTCTTGTGGAAACGGCGCACCGCCAGGATGATCAGGCCGGCGGCGAACGCGATGAGCACGACGATTTCCGGCCACAACGCGTCCGCCCCCACGCCTTTCAGCAGAATCCCGCGCAGCACTTTCAGGAAGTGCGTCAACGGCAGCAACGCGCCGAGCCACTGGAACGCGAGCGGCATCGCCTGGCGGGGGAACATGAACCCCGACAACAAGATGTTCGGGAGCACGAAGAAGAAGCTCACCTGCATGGCCTGCTGCTGCGTGCGCACCAGGGTTGAGACGAAGAGGCCGAGCGCGAGGCTCGCCACCACGAAGACGAGGGCGACCGCGTAGAGCAGCAGCACATTTCCCGTCAACGGGACGTCGAAGACGATCCGCCCCAGCGCCAGCACCGCGGTCATTTGCACGAGCCCCACCCCGATATATGGAGCGATCTTGCCGAGCATCAGCTCGGTCCGCGTGATGGGCGTGACGATCAGCTGCTCCAGGGTGCCGCGCTCGCGCTCGCGCACGATCGCCATGGCGGTGATGAGCACCATGGTGATGGTGAGAATCACGCCCACGAGGCCGGGCACGATGTACGTGGGGCTCCGCAAGCCGGGGTTGTACCGCGGCCGCACACGGGCTTCGAGGGGCAGCTGGGACCGTCCCGCCGCAGCCGAGAGAATCGTCAGGTTCCGCACCTGTGCCAAGCCCGCCGCGGCCGCGAGCGCCGCCTGGGACGACAGTGGGTCCGAGGCATCGACGATCACCTGGATCGTGGCGGTGGTGCCTCGCGCCAGGTCGCGCGGGTAGTCCGCCGGGACGACGACGCCGGCCTGCGCGCTCCCGCGCGCGAGCGCGGCGTCGAGTGCGGGCCGGCCGTCCACGTGCGCCACGATGCGGAAGTTGCCGGTATTCTCGAGCGCGTGGATCAGGTCCCGGCTCGCCGGCGTGCGCGACTCGTCCAGCACCACGGTGGGGATGTGCCGCACGTCGGTCTGGATCGCGAAGCCGAAGAGCAGCAGCTGGATCACCGGAATACCGATCATGATCCCGAGCGTGATCCGATCCCGCCGCATCTGGATGAACTCCTTGCGGAACATGGGCCAGAAGCGGGGCATCATCGCTCGTCGCGCTCCTGCAGGATCACGAAGGCGTCTTCGAGCGTCCTGCCTCCCACCTGCGCGGCCACCTCCGCCGGCGTGCCGAGGGCGATCAGCCGGCCGCCGCTCATCATCGCCAGGCGATCGCATCGCTCGGCTTCGTCCATGTAGTGCGTCGTCACGAGCGCGGTCGTGCCCTGGTGCCCCAGCTCGTGGATCGCGCGCCAGAACTGGCGCCGCGCCGCGGGGTCCACGCCGGCGGTGGGCTCGTCGAGGAAGAGGACCGCGGGACGGTGCAGCAGCGCGCACCCGAGGGCCAGGCGTTGCTTCCAGCCGCCGGACAACTGGCCGGCGAGCTGGTCCAGCCGCGTGCCCAGGCCCAGGAACTGCACGACCTCGTCCCGCCGGGCGGCGCGCGCCGCGTCCGCCACGCCGTAGATCCCGCCGTAGAACTCCAGGTTCTCCCGGACGGTCAGGTCCTCGTACAGGCCGAACTTCTGCGACATGTAGCCGATGTGGTGCTTCACGAGCTCCGGTGCCTGGCCGACGTCGATCCCGGCCACCGACGCCGTCCCGGCCGTGGGTTCGAGCAGGCCGCACAGCATGCGGATCGTCGTCGTCTTCCCGGAGCCGTTGGGGCCGAGCAGGCCGAACACCTCGCCCCGCGCAATGGTGAGATTGAGGTCCTGCACGGCGGTGACCGATCCGAACCGTCGCGTGAGACCATCGGTGCGGACCGCGGCGTCGGTCACGGGCGTAGCGAGATGACGAGGTCGACGGGCAGACCCGCCCTGAGCCGTCCCCCGGCTTCCGGCACCACCACCTTGATCGCGAACACGAGGTCGGCGCGCTCGCGCTCGGTGAGCGCGGCCCGCGGCGTGAACTCGGCCCGCGGTGAGATCTCGACGATCCGGCCCGCGAACGCGGTGTCCGGGTAGGCGTCCACGCGCACCGTCACGGGCCGGCCGACAGCGACGCGCGGCAGGTAACGCTCGCCGATGTAGGCGCGTACCCACGGCTCACGCACCAATCCGAGGGACACGACCGGCACACCGGCACCGACCGCTTCCCCCGTTTCGGCGAAGCGGGTGAGCACGATCCCGGCGGCCGGCGCGATGAGGGTGAGCTGATCGCGGGCGGATTGCGTGACGGCGAGCGCCGCCCGCGCTGCCTCCGCTTCGCGCGCGGCGGCACGCACGGTCTGGAGCCGGCCGGTGGCGGCGGCGGCCGTGGCCACGAGCGCGTCGAACTGCTGTGGGGACACGACCCCGGACTCCCGCAGCGGGCGCGCGCGCGCCAGGTCGTTCGCGGCCCGCTGGCTGTCGGCCAACGCGGCCCCGATCTCGGCGATCCGCGCGGACGCCGCCTCCGCCTGGGCGCGCCGCTGGGCGATCAGCGCGTCCAGACCCGGCTGCTCCAGCACGGCGACCGTGTCGCCGGCGCGCACCGTGTCGCCTTCGTCCTTCAAGAGGCGCATGAGCCGGCCGGACGCCAGCGGTGCGAGGCGCACTTCGCGGATCTCCACCGTGCCCGCGACGGTGATCGTGCCCGCGTCACCGCCGCACGCGGCGACCACCGCCGCCGCGACCGGAAGCCAGCGGGCGCCCGTCATGTGGAGGGTCAGCGCCGCGGCGTGGGCCGGCGCAGCCAGTTGGCCGGATCGAGGGCGATGCCGCCCTGCCCGCGGATCTCGAAGTGGAGGTGCGGTCCCTCGTCGCTCGACTCGCCCCCGACCTGCCCGATCACCTGGCCCCGGGCGACGCGCTCGCCCTTTTGCACGGTGGCGCGGTTCAGGTAGGCGTAGAACGTGTAGTAGCCGCCGCCGTGGTCGATCAGCACCGAGGTGAGGTACAGGCCCAGCGGGCCGGCGATACTCACGATCCCGGGCGCCACCGCCCGCACCGGGGTGCCGACGGGCGCCTTGATGCCGATGCCATGCCGCGGAATCCGGGTGTTGTTGGGTCCGCTCGTGGTGCCGAACGGGTAGATGATCAGGCCCTCGACGGGCCAGTCGAGCGCGCCGAGGTTGGCGGTGGTGATGGCGCCGGGCCCGCTTGCGGCGCCGCGGGCCTCCGCTTCGCGCCGGGCGCGCTCCAACGCTTCGATGCGATCGTTGAGATCGCGCTCGTCCCGCTCCAGGCGCGAGAGCCGCTGCTCCGCCGCGCGTGCGCTGCGCCGCGTTTCGCTCAAGTTGGTCTGGCGCGCGCGCTCGAGGTTCAGGTACCGGTTCAGCTCGTCGCTGCGCTCGCCGCGCCGGCGCGACAGCGTCTCGCGGGAATCCACGAGGAGCTGCCGTTGCCGCGCGACGCGGTCCCGCAACTTGTGCATGTCGTTCGTGAGCAGGCGGTCCTGCCGGCTCACGAGATAGAGGTATTTGTAGCGCGACAGCAGGTCCCCGAAGCTCTCCGCGGCCAGCAGCACCTGCCACGCATACAGGGGCCCGCGCTTGTAGATGTCCACGAGGCGCCGCTCGAGCACCGCGCGCTTCTCGAGCAGGGCATCCTGCGCGAGCAGGAGATCGACGGTGATCTGATCGATTTGCCCACCGAGACCGGCGATCTGACGGTCCAGCTCGTTCACGATCCGGTTGGTGCTCAGCTGCTGCCGCTCGAGGTTGGCGATCTCGTCGGACAGCGAGTGCGCGGCGGTGCGCAGCCGCTCGAGCTCTTGCTCGACCTCGGAGCGCTCGCGCCGGATGCCCTCGAGGCGCCGCTGGTTGTCCTGCATTTGCTGCTGGATCGTGGGGCGGGCCTGAGCGAGAAGCGGGATGCGGGATGCGGGATGCGTGATAAGCGCGATCAGAACCACGACGCATCCCGCATCCCGCATCCCGCATCCCGTCAGTCTCATACGCGTTTCAGATGCCGCCCCACGCTCGACGCGCTTCCCAGGAGCCCGATCAGGGCGCCGAACCCGACGATGGCCGCGGCCTGCTCGCGCGTGAAGAACGCGGCCTGAATCAGATAGCGGTCGATGAGGGCGTACGCCCCGAACGACAGCGCCACCGCCGCCAGGCCGCCCAGCAGCCCTTTGATCGCCCCCTGCAGCAGGAACGGCCGGCGGATGAACCCGTCCGTCGCGCCGACCAGCCGCATGATCGCGATCTCCCGGCCGCGCTGCAGCACGGCCATCCGGATCGTCGTGCCGATGATGATGATCGCGACCACGGCGAACGCCGCGCCCACCACGATGCCCACGGCGGCGGCGAGCTGGCGCAGCCGGTCGAGCTTTTCGACCCAGTCGCGCCCGAATCGGACATCGTCCACGAACCCGAAGCCGCGCAGCCGCTCGGCCACGTCGCTGACGTGCGCCGCGTCGCGGAACCCTGGCTTGAGCTTGACCTCGATCGACGAGGGCAGGGGGTTCCGCTCCAGCTCGCGCAGCACATCCCGGAACTCGACCAGCTCGGCCCGCGCGCGCGCGAGCGCGTCGTCCTCCGACACGTACGTCGCGGCCTGCACCTCCGGAAACGCCTCGATGTCCTTTAGCGCGACGGCCGCGGCCTCGATCGGCGTGCCGGGCAAAACGTACGCCACGACCTCGACGCGCTCCTCCACGCCGTGCAGCGCGTCCTGCAGATTCACCACCACCAGGCCGAAGAGGCCGAGCACGAAGAGCGAGAAGGCGATCGTGGTGACCGACAGCGCCGAGAGAAGCGGGGCGCGCTTGAAGGCGAGCAGGGCCTCGCGCACGACGAGGTTCATGGCGCCGCCGCCTGGTCCCGCGGCTCGTCCACGGCGGAGTCGTACATCAAGGCGCCCTCCTGGAGCTCGATGACGCGGTAGGGGGCCTGGCGCACGAGGTCGAGGTCGTGGGTCGCCATGACCACTGCCGTGCCACTGGCGTTGATGTCGCGGAGCAGCTGGAACACGCCCCGCGTCGCCCGGTCGTCGAGGTTCCCGGTCGGCTCGTCGGCGAGCAGGACGGTTGGCTCGTTGACCAACGCGCGCGCGATCGCGACTCGCTGCTGCTCGCCGCCGGACAGCTCCCGGGGGTAGGCCTGCGCCTTGGCGGCGAGCCCCACCTGTGTGAGCACGCGCATCACCCGGGCCGCGATGCTGGCGTGCCGCGCCCCCGTGACCTCCAGCGCGAACGCCACATTCTCCTCCGCGGTCCGGTCCTCGAGCAAGCGGAAGTCCTGAAACACGATGCCGAGCCGCCGGCGGAGCAAGGGGACGTCGCGGGCCCGCATCTCCGTGACGCCGAATCCGGAAACGCGGACCTCGCCCGACGTGGGTCGCTCGTCGGCGTAGATGAGCTTCAACACGGTGGACTTCCCGGCTCCCGAGTGGCCGGTGAGGAACGCGAACTCGCCCTTCGCGATGTGGAAGGAGACGTCCTTGAGCGCGAGGCCGCCCTTAGGGAAGGCCTTGAAGACGTTGGTGAATTTGATCACTTAGATCCGCGCCATGGCCTGGGCGAAGTCCGCGATGAGGTCATCGGGATCCTCCAGTCCCAGGGAAAATCTCAGGAAGCCGTCCGGAATGCCAGCCTGCGCCCGCTGCGCCGCCGTGAGGCTGGCGTGCGACGTGAGCCGCGGTTCGGAGACGAGCGTCTCCACCCCGCCGAGGCTCGGCGCGTGCGCCGCGATCGTCAGCCCCCGCAGGAACCGCTCCGCCGCCCGCACGCCGCCCTTGAGCTCTACGCCGAGCATCCCGCCGTACCCGCCCAGAACCCGCTGTGCGACGTCGTGGTCGGGGTGCGACGCGAGGCCGGGATAGTGCACCTTCACGAACCGGTCCTGCTTGGCGCACCAGTCGGCCACCGCTTGCCCGGTGGCGTTGTGCCGCGCCACGCGCACCGGGAGGGTCTTGAGTCCCCGGTCGATCAGCCACGCGGCGAACGGGTCGATCGCCTGGCCCCACAGCTGCATGAGGCGCCGCACCTCTTCCACGACCGACTCGCTCCCGGCCACGGCCCCGGCGATCACGTCGCCGTGCCCGTTCAGGTACTTCGTCGCGCTGTGGATCACCACGTCGGCGCCGTGCTCCAGCGGCCGGAAGTTGACGGGGGTGCCGAAGGTCGAGTCCACGATCAGCGCCAGGCCCTCCGCCTTGCACAGCGTGGCGATCGGCTCGAGGTCGATCACGCGCAGCAGCGGGTTGGTGGGCGTCTCGACGAACACGGCGCGCGTGGTCTTGCGCATGCCGCGCTTCCACGCGCGGTGCTGCGTCGGGTTGACGAACGTGACGTCGATGCCGAGGCGCCCGAATTCCTCGGAGAAGAGGCGGTGCACGCCGCCGTAGATCCACTCGCTCGAGATGAGGTGATCCCCCGGCCGCAGCACCGCGAGGTGGGCCAGCGCCGTCGCGCCCATGCCGCTCGCCACGAACAGCGCCGCTTCCGCGCCTTCCAGCAGCGCGAGCCGGCGGCCGATGTCCACCTGGTTGGGGTTGTTGCCGTAGCGCGTGTAGAGGACTTCCGCGCTCGAGCCGATCGGATTGGTGAAGGTGCTGCTTTGGTAGAGGGGCGGCGCGACCGCCGTCCAGTCAGGCCGCGCTTTGGGGTCGCCGTGGATCGCGCGGGTGGAAAGACCGAGACGGCGGCGCTTCACGCCCCCCCCCTCCCGCCCCTCACGCCGCGGTCAGGGCGATGGCGCCTCCGGGCATCCGCGCCGCGAGCTGGAGCGCCACGAGCTCCTCGAGCAGGGCCGCCGCGCCGTCGCGGTCGCCGAGCACGTCGAGCGTGCCGTCGGGGCGCTCGCACACCGCCGCCAGGCCGTGGCCGAGCAGCACTGGCTCGATCGCCTCGCGATGCCCGTCGCTGGTCCCGCGGAGCAGCAGCACGCGCACCTTCTCGCGCACCAGCTTCGCCACGATCTCGTCAGCGCACGAGTAGTCGAGACATCCCACGCCCGTGAAATCCATCACCGCGACGGTCCCCGCGGGAAGGTGCCGCTCGATGGATTCGCGCACCGCGCGCCCCGTGGGCCGCGTCACGAGATCGGCGTAGAAGCCGGCCACCGACTGCTGCAGGACTTCGTGGACCTTGATCAGCTGAATCACGGCTGTGCGGACCTCTGCTCCGGAATGATGAGAAGCACCTGCGAGCCCGGAAACGCCGGCAAGCCGTCCTTGAGCGGCACGTCGTCGTCCCACGGGGGCACGATCGCGATGCGCGCCGTGCCGCTGCGAATGGCGATCTTGCCTTCCCACCGCGCGAGGTAACGGCGGATCCCCGCCAAGCCTTGCCCGCGCCCGGGGTCGCGGAACCGGCTGACCCCCTGGACCAGCGCCGCCTCGAGCGCCGCTGCGTCCCCCCAACGGTCGCCGAACCGCTTCGCCTGCGTGGGTTCGAGCGAGTGCCGGAACCCCACCCCCGCGTCCGCGACCGCAATCACCACGACGCGCCGCGCCAGCCGGCGCCGCCAGTGGTACGCCTGCACCGCGACCCAACCACCGGTGCCCGCGTGCTCTACAATATTCTGGCACGCCTCCGAAAGCGCCATAGCGAATCCCATCGTCGCCTTCGGATCGAGCCCCAGCTCGGACGCCAGAATGGCGGAGGCGCGCTGCTGAATCGTGCTGACCACCACATGGACGTCCTCCGCCGCGCGCACCGGCGTCACCGGAAGCAACACCTCGCTCTCCGTCGCTGGCTTGGTGCGGGGAACCTTGCCGTGCACTTCGAACAGATCCTTCGCTTCCCGGAAAAAGCCGGCCCGCGCCCAGTAGCTCGCGACGTCCGGGTTCGCCGGAGCGGTGAGCAGCGGCCGCTCCGCCCGCCCCCGCGCGGCCTCGCCTGCCGCAAGCAGCCCGACGAGTCCGTACGGCGACGCCCATTCGGCGGCGTGCGCGTCGAACAGCAGCCGCTCGCCGTCCGCCGCCGCCTGCGCGTACGCGGCCGCGAACTGGTCGAACGAGCGATCGTCGAACTGGGCGGGGACTTCCACGAGCCGCGTCATACCGTGGACAGTCGGCCGAGCAGGTGATCCCGCAGGCCGGTGGCGCCGCGGTGGGCCAGGTTCCTCCCCGCCAGCCGCGTCCCGGCGCGGAGCGCTTCCTCGAGGGGCGCGCCGCCGAGGAGGCTCGCGGCCACCGTCGCGCCGAACACGTCGCCGCAACCCGTCGGATCGCCGTCCGCCGCGGCCCGGTCCGGCGGAATCCGCGCCGTGCGAATCGGGCTGCCGGTGAAGTAGGCGGCGCCGCGTTGCCCGAGCGTGACGCACAGCGTCGTGCACCCCTGCGCGAGCGCGCCGGCGGCGGTGGCGAGCGCGTCGCCGCCCAGTTGGCTCATCTCCTCCTCGTTCAGCTGCACCACGTCGAAGCACGCAAACCAGGCCGGCGCCTCGGGGAGCGGCTGCAGGACCCGTGTGCCGTCCGCCTCCTTCCCGAGGAAGAGACTATGGAAGTCCGCGTAGATGAACCCGGGAAAGCCCCGGCGCAGCAGCTGCGCCGTTACGAGGTTCATCTCGAACCCCGAGATGAAGTTGATGTACAGCGCGTCGAGGTCGGTCACAAGCGGCCCCAGCTCGGCCCAGGTCCAGGGCGGCACGCCGCCCCGCATCTGCTCGCAGCGGCGCTCCAGCGATTGATAGCGCAGCGTGACGCGATTGTTGGCTTCGGGGACCTCTATGAACCGTGCGTGGTGCGTGGGGCGTTGGAGACTGCGCAAGAACTCATTGGCCTTCGGCGCCAGATCCCGTCCGACCTTGATCAGGGGAACGATCTCCCAGTGCTCCGCCAGCGTGGCGTCGAGCGCGGCCAGGGCATAAGCGATCCCGCCCCATTCCTCCACCGCGGGCTGCGCCGGCTCGCGGCCGTAGATGGTGTCCCACACCATCGAGCCGATCACGCCGAGTCGCTTCAGCACGCCCCCCACGTCCGCTGCATGAACACGGCGGCGGCCCCGTAGACGCCGGCGGTGCCGGTCAGGGCCGCCGGCAGGATCCGGCACGCCTCCCACGCCGGCTTGAACGCCCGGCGCTGCACCTCGCTCCGCAACGGACCGAACAGCTTGGTGCCGGCGAGCGTAACGCCGCCGCAGATCACCACGACTTCCGGATTGAAGATGTTGATGATGTTCGCGACGCCGGCGCCGAGCAGCTTGGCTGTGTCCCGCACCATCTCGAGGGCGTAGGCGTCACCGTCGTGGGCCGCCTCGTAGACCACCTGCGCTGTGATCCGCGACAAGTCGTTGGCGACGTACTGCGGCAACGCCGACTCCGCCCCGGCCTCGATCCCTTCCACGGCGCGGGCGGCAATGGCGGGACCAGAGGCGTACGCCTCCAGGCATCCGTAGTTGCCGCACTTGCAGCGCCGGCCGTTCGAGTCGATGGTCATGTGGCCGATTTCGCCCGCAATGTCGGACGCGCCGTGATAGATCTGGCCGTCCAACACGATCCCGCCGCCAATCCCCGTCCCGATGGTGAGGCCCACGACGTGGTTCACGCCGCGTGCCGCGCCGCGCCACCATTCGCCGAAGATGGCGCAGTTGGCATCGTTGTCGAGCGTGGCGGGGAGCCCGAGCGCGCTGGCGAGCCGGTCGCGCAGCGGCATGTTGACCCACCCGAGGTTCGGCGTGAGGAGGACGATCCCCTTCTTGGTGTCGAGCGGCCCCGGCGAGCCGATGCCGACCCCTGCGATCTCCCGGCCGCCCGCCTGCGCGATCGAGGCGCGTGTCAGCTTGACGATGCGCGCCACGATAGCGTCCGCGCCCTGCTCGGGGAGCGTGGGCTCCGAGACGAGGCCGAGCAGCTCCGAGCCGTCCTCGGCCACGGTGCCGACCACGATGTTCGTGCCGCCGATGTCAATTCCGACGATGTAGCGCACCGATCTCCTCGATCGCGGCTTCGACGTAGTCGGCCGCGAGTTTCGTCATGCAGTGGTGATGCTTCAGGGGGCACCGCGGGGGCCCGTGCGCCGAGCACGGGCGGCAGGCCAACCCCCCGACGCCGATGACGGCGTCGTCGTACGCCAGCGGCCCGAAGCCAAATTCCGGCACGGTCGGACCGAAAATCGCGACCACCCGCGTCCCCATGGCGGTCGCCAGGTGCAGCGGCGCGCTGTCGTTCGTCACGAGGAGCCGCGCCAACCCGATCAGCGCTGCGGACTGCCGCAACGTCAGGCGGCCGCACGCGTTGAGCGCCGGCGAGCCGGCGTCGCGGACCGCCGTGACGATCGCCTCGCCCAGCGGCGCGTCCTCTGGACCCCCCACCACGACGACCGGGCTCCGGCGGCCGAGCCACGCTGCGAGGTCGCTGAAATAGGGCCAGCGCTTGGTGCCCCAAATCGAGCCGGGGGCCATGGTGACGAAATCATCACCGATGCCGGCGCTCTGCAACAGCGCAACGGCGGCCTCGGCGTCGGCATCAGTGGGATGGAGACGTACGGGTCGAACCGTCGCTTCCTCACCGACGAGCGCCAGAAGGCGCTGGGACTCGTGAGTTCCGAGGGGCGGGTGCATGACCCGAGGCCGGCCAGGCTCCTCCTCGGGCATGGCGCTCCCCCCTCGCCCCGGGCGCGGGCCTGGTGGCCGCTGGATCGATTCGGTGTACAGCATGGACCACGGCCCAGCGAACCCCACACGCCGCGGGATCCCGGCCATCCAGGCGAGGGCGGCCGTCCGCAGGCTGCGATGGGGAAGGTACGCCGATTCATAAGCCTCCGCGCCGACCCGCCGCGCCAGGGCGCGGAGCCCCCGCCACCCACGGTCCTTTCCTCTTTTATCGTACGCGATGACCGTCCGCACGGCGGGATGCGTCTCGAGCAGCGGCGCGGCGGCGGGCGTCGTCATCACGTCCACCGGGCCGTGCCGCCCCGCGAGGACGGCGAGCAGTGGGGTGGTCAGGACCACGTCGCCCAGGAACGCGGTCTGGATGACGAGGCTAGTCAATCTCGAGGACCGCGAGAAAGGCTTCCTGCGGGATCTCGACGGAGCCGACCTGCTTCATGCGCTTCTTCCCCGCCTTCTGCTTCTCGAGCAGCTTGCGCTTCCGGGTGACGTCTCCGCCGTAGCACTTGGCGGTCACGTCTTTGCGTAGCGGGCGGACGGTCTCGCGCGCGATCACTTTCGTGCCGATCGCCGCTTGAATCACCACTTCGAAGAGCTGGCGCGGAATCAGCTCCTTGAGTTTCTCGGCGATCTTGCGGCCCCACTCGTACGCCTTGTCCTTGTGGATGATGACGCTGAAGGCGTCCACCGCTTCGCCGTTCAGCAGCATGTCGAGCTTCACCAGCTCCGACGGTCGATAGGCGAGGAACTCGTAGTCGAGCGAGGCGTAGCCCCGCGAGATCGTTTTCAGCTTGTCGTAGAAGTCGAGGATGATCTCGGCGAGCGGGAACTCCCAATGGAACTCGACGCGCGTCGGGTCCAGGTAGTGCATCCCCTGGTAGACTCCGCGCCGGTCCTGCCCCAGCTTCATGATCCCGCCGATGTACTCGGCCGGTGCGAAGACGCGCGCCTTCACGTACGGCTCCTCGACGCGGTCCACGGTGGATCCGTGCGGCATCAAGCTCGGGTTCTCGACGATCTCCTTCGTCCCGTCGGTCCGGTACACGTGGTACTCCACGTTCGGGACCGTGCTGATCAGGTCGAGGTCGAACTCCCGCTCGAGCCGCTCGCGCACGATCTCCATGTGCAGCAGCCCCAGGAATCCGCAGCGGAACCCGAACCCCAACGCCACCGACGTTTCCGGCTCGTAGTGCAGCGACGCGTCGTTGAGCTGCAGCTTGGCGAGCGCGTCGCGCAGCTCCTCGTACTGCTCGGCGTTGGTCGGATAGAGCCCGGCGAACACCATCGACTGAATGTCCCGGTACCCGGGCAAGAGGGGCAGGTCGCGGTGCTCGGCATCGAGCACCGTGTCGCCGGGCCGCGTCTCGCGCACCCCGCGCACGTTGGCCACGAAGTACCCGACCTCGCCCGCCTCGAGCTGCTCCGTCGGCTTGTGTCCGAGCTGGAGATATCCGACCTCGTCCACTTCGTACGTGTCGTCCTTGTGCGCGCCGAAGGCGATCTTCATGCCCGGCCGGATGACGCCGTCGACCACGCGGATGCTCGGGATCGCACCCCGGTATCGGTCGTAGTAGGAGTCGAAAATGAGGGCGCGGAGCGGCGCCTCGCGGTCGCCGCGTGGTGGGGGAACGCGCTGGACCACGGCCTTGAGCAGCTCCGGAACACCCGTCCCTTCCTTCGCGGAAATGCGGAGGATCTCTTCGGGCTTCGCGCCGATCAGATCGTGGATCTCCTGCGCGCGCCGGTCGGGCTCGGCGCCCGGCAGGTCGATCTTGTTCAGGACCGGGATGATCTCAAGCCCGGCGTCCATGGCCAGCAGGAGGTTCGACAGCGTCTGGGCCTGGATCCCCTGCGAGGCGTCCACGACCAGGATGGCCCCTTCGCACGCCACGAGGGAGCGCGACACTTCGTAGGTAAAGTCCACGTGCCCCGGCGTGTCGATCAGGTTCAACTCGTACAGCTGTCCGTCCTTGGCGTGGTAGGCCATGCGGACGGCGTTGAGCTTGATCGTGATGCCCCGCTCGCGTTCCAGATCCATCGTGTCGAGCACCTGCTCGCGCATCAGCCGCTTGTCGAGCGTCCCCGTCAGCTCGATCAGCCGGTCGGCCAGGGTCGATTTCCCGTGGTCGATATGGGCGACAATGCAGAAGTTGCGGATGTGGGTTTGACGCATCGGCGGGAAATATAGCTGTCAGCCGTCGGCCATCAGCCATCAGTGACGGCTGACGGCTGACGGCTGATAGCCTATCTTTCCGTCACCCATCCTCCATGCCACCCATCACCGGCTGGTTCGACCCCGCTCCCAAGGGTGGATTCCTGCGGCTCGCGGCCAACAGTTATCTGCCCGCGAAAGGCGACCCCGCGGTGAAGCTCCCCGGCCTCCGGCGCGGCGACCTCGTCGTGCTCGAGGACGGCGGCGTGCGCTCCGTGAACGGGAGCCCGCCGGAGTCGCTCGGCGCGCGCCCCGACTTCGGCGACCTGGGCGCCGTGCATCCGAGCCGTCCGCTGACGCTCGAGACGCCGCGGGCCTCCAGTCCGCGCACGGCCGAGACGCAGCGCGTCGTCGACCTCGTGTGTCCGTTCGGCTTTGGGCAACGGGCGTTGATCGTGTCGCCGCCGAAGGCCGGCAAGACGATGATGCTGCAGGCGTTGGCCGAGGCGGTCGCCGAGAATCACCCCGACGCCCTGCTCCTCATCCTGCTCGTGGACGAGCGGCCCGAAGAAGTCAGCGAGATGGTCGACTGGGGTCGCGGCGAGGTGATCGCGTCGAGCTTCGACCTGCCGCACGAGCGGCACGTCGCGGCCGCCGACATGGTGTTCGACCACGCGCGGCGGCAGGTGGAACTGGGGCGCGACGTGGTGGTCGTGCTCGACTCGCTCACGCGGCTGGCGCGCTCGCACAACACGACGGGCCGCGGCAGCGGGCGGACGATGTCGGGCGGGCTCGACGCGACGGCGCTGGCCAAGCCCAAGGCGCTGTTCGGCGCCGCGCGAGCGGTTCCCAAGGGCGGGTCGCTCACCATCATCGCGACGGCGCTCGTGGAAACCGAGAGCCGGATGGACGACATCATCTTCGAGGAGTTCAAGGGCACGGGCAACGCCGAGTTGCGGCTCGTCCGCGCCCTGGCCGACCGGCGGATCTATCCGGCCGTGGACATCGCGGCGAGCGGCACCCGGCGTGAGGAGCTGCTCGCCGATGCCGCCACCGTGGACGCGAAGCAGAAGCTCCGCCGGGCCCTGGTAGGGCTTCCGGCGGAGCAGGGGATGCAGGCGCTGTTGCAGCAGCTCAAGCGGACCAAGACGAACGCGGAGCTGCTCAAGGGCTGACCGGCGCGCCCGCGCCGGGCGTTATTGGCTCGACACGATCCGCTTGTAGCTGTCCGGATTCCACTTCGGGCGCTCGGCGGCGTTCGCGATGTCCAATCCGAGATAGAACACCAGCTTGATGATCCGCGACTCCTTCTCGGCGTCGATCTTGTCCACCGAGTCGCCCAAGCCGTGGTAGTCGGGGTGCGTGCCATTGAAGAAGAAGAGAATCGGGACACCCTTGCGGGCGAAATTGTAATGGTCGGAGCGGAAGTAGAAGTTCTCCTGGGGCCAGAGGTCGTCGATTGGGCGCATGTTCAGCTCGGGATGAGCCGCCCCGACGCGGTTCAGCGTGGCGCCGAGGTCCGAGTGCTCCTTTCCGATGACCACGATCGTGTCCTTCCAGTTCCGTCCCACCATGTCGGTATTCAGGTCGGCGACGATGTTCGCGAGCGGCACCGTCGGGTGGTCGGCGTAATACGCGCTGCCCCACAGTCCCTTCTCTTCGCCGCTCACCGTCATGAACACGAGCGAGCGCTTGGGCCGGGGCTGGAGCCGGGCGAACGCTTCCGCCGCTTCGACGACGGCGATCGTCCCCGACGCGTCATCGTCCGCCCCGTTGTAGATGGAGTCGCCGTTCACCGGTGTCCCCACGCCCACGTGATCCATGTGCCCCGTGAAAAAGACATACTCGTTCTTGAGGCGCGGGTCCGAGCCCTCGAGAATCCCCACGACATTGGGGGCGCTGGCCCGAGACACCACGCGCTCTGCCGCGCGATAGGTCACGGTGACGCCGTCGAGGCGCTGCGCCGCTCGCGTCGTCCGGGCGCGGAGCGCGCCTGCGTCCACACCCAACGCCGCCTGCGCCGTCCCGTCGCGGATCTCGAAGAAGCCGACGAGGTGGGCCGTGTCCGCGGGCTCGCGCGATTCGACGGAGACAAAAGGCATCGCGGTGCGGGCCAGGCGGTTCTGCCATTGCGCGTCGGGCCGGTTGGAGATGATGACGACGCCGACGGCCCCCGCTTCCACTGCGGCGCCGGCCGTACGCGTGTCGAGCGGGAGGCCCTGTGGGGTGGCGGTGCCCACCAGCGCCACCCACGCCCCGCGCACATCCGCGCCGGCGAGGGGGTTTGCTGAGTCCGGGGGTCCTGCGATCACCACCACTGGGCCCGTCACTTCCCCGCGCGGGAACGGGCCGAGTTGGCGGAGGAGATACACGTCCACCCCGGGCTGGAGCGTAGCGGCCGTCCGCCCGGCGATCCGCACCACGCTCTGGGCGACGTCGATCTGCTTCCGCAGGATCCCGTAGCGCTGCAGGAACGTGCCGTTGTCACCGCCGGGCTTCAGCCCAAAGCTCCGAAACTCGCCCGCGATCCACGCCGCCACCTCCTCGAGCTCGGGGCTGGGAGTGTCCCGTCCCCGCATCGAGTCGTCGGCGATGATCCCGATGCGGCGTCGCACGTCTTCGGGAGTGATGGACCCCACCGCCCGCTGGACGGTGGCGGACGATTGGGCCGCGAGGGGGAAGGCGCCCGGCAAGAGCAGCAGGGCCAGCAGGCGAACGGAATTACGCACGGAGCGATCCTTGATAATGGAGTGGTGATTGGGGAGGTGAAAGCTAACGCGCCCGACCGTTTGCGACTACGATCGGGCGCGGTAGTGGTTTCACGCTGAACGGTCAGGGCTTGCGCCGCCGGACCTCGGGTTCGCTCCGCCCCTTTTCCTTGGACGCTGACGCTTCGCGCCGGGGTTCGGCCTTGGGCTCGCTGCGCGGCTCCGCCCGCCGGGGCTCGCGAACCTCACGCCGGGGCTCGGGGGCGTCGCGCCGGGGCTCGCGAACCTCGCGCCGGGGCTCGGGAGCGTCGCGGCGCGGCTCGCGAACTTCGCGTCGGGGCTCGCCCCGGGACTGATCGCGTGGCGCCGGGACCTGCGGCCGGTCAGGGCGCCCCGACCGATCGGCCCTGCTCCCGTTGTCCGGGTCCTGCGACTGGTCTCGCCGACCGGGGTTGTCCGGGCGCCCCGGACGGTCCGGATGCTCTGGGCGGTCCGGATGCTCCGGCCGCTCGCGGCCCTCGCGTCCACGGCCGCGATCACCGTCGTCGTTACCGGGAGTAGCAGGTTGACCGGGGTTCGCCGGCCGATCCCGCCGGTCCCGCGCGTTGGGCGGGGGAATGACGCCGATGCCGCCGAGGTCACGTCCCGTCACGCCGCGTCGCGTGTTGTCGTTGACCGGACGCTCGCGTTCGCGGCTGACGAACCGGTCACGGTTGGGCTGGCTCGTACCCCAATCCTTGAAGATGAACCGCGGCTGCGGCCGATAGGGCCGCACGAACACGACCCGGGTGCCCCCGTAATAGCGGTACGGATAGTAGTACGGGTCGTCGAACATCACGATCCGGAACCGGACGCACGAGTACGCGTACGGGTCCCAGTACGGATAGCTGACGTAGCTGTGGCAGTCGTAGCAGAGGAACCGGGGATAGTCGTAGTGCTGTCCGACGTTGTAGGAGACGATATCGTAGTCCCAGTCGGTGTAGCCTTCGGGCACGATTCGCTGCGCCAGGTCGGTCAGCGCGACATAGGGGTCGCCGCGCACGCGGCCATCCGCGATGACGCGGTAGTCCCAGTGATCGCCGCTCTCGATGGCGTCGTACGTGAACGCATCTGCCGAGGCGACGGCGAAGAGATAGCCGACACCGGCATAGTCGTCGATCGCAAAGGCGTCACTCGCCGAGCGCCCTTCGAGCTCGAATTCCCGTCCACCGCGCACGAAGTTGTCCTCCCACGGGTCGCGCGGGAACAGCACCCGCACGCGGCCGTCGGTATCGACGCGGAACACAGTAACGAAGGCGTCCCGGTCGCTGCGGAGATACACCCGAACGCGCTCGCCGCGGGTATATACGGCGGCGTCGCCACGGTTGGTCCAGATCTCGACGCGGGGACGGTAGAACGCGCGTGCCGGATGCCGGACATCGGCTGTCGGCACGGTCGCCAAAGCGAGCAACGCGAGTTGAGCGAGCATAAAGCCTCCAGTGCCACGGCATTACGCACGGACCATGCCAAGGGTATGATGTATCGTAATCCGTTGCCTCACAACCGCTTATCGCCCCGTCGTAGGGGCGCCTGTGTCCTGTAGCTAGGACATTCGTCCCGCCATTAGCTTCCGCCACGCATGCCTGTCGCCCAACGCCTGGATCTGCTCGACCCCGCCGAGGTAGCCCGGCTCGGGGGGATTGAGATCGTCGCGGAAGGCGTAGTAGAGGGCTTTCTCGCCGGACTGCACCGCTCGCCATTCCGCGGCTTCTCGGTCGAGTTCACCGAGCACCGCGCCTATCAACCGGGTGACGAGCTGCGGTATCTCGACTGGCGGATCCTCGCGCGGTCCGACCGCTTGTTCGTGAAGCAATTCGAGGAAGAGACAAACCTGCGGGCCATGCTGCTCGTGGACGCGAGCCGGTCGATGGCGTGGCGCGGCGCGGAAGAGCGCCTCACCAAACGGGCGTACGCCGATCGGCTGGCGGCGGCGCTGGCCTTGATCCTGCTGCGGCAACGGGACGCGACGGGTCTCGTCACGTTCGACGAGGAGGTGCGGCAGGTCGTGCCGGCGCGCGTCAAGGCCGGACAGTGGACGCGCGTGGTGCGCGGCCTGCTGGACACGCCGGACGGGAGCGGGACCGCAGCGCACGCGGCCCTGCAGCGTGTCACGGCACTCCTCGCGCGGCGCGGTATGGTCGTGGTCCTGTCGGACTTGTTGTTCGATCGCGAGTTGGCGCTCGCGGCATTGCGCTACCTGCGGCATCGCGGCCACCAGGTGATCGTCTTCCACCTGATGGATCCGGCCGAAGTGGAGCTGGGGGGGCCTCCCGAGGTGCGGTTCCGTGATCCTGAGTCGCCCGCGAGCGTCGTGGTCCGTCCGCGCGAGCTGGCCCGCGCCTACGCGGAGACGGTGCGACGCGAAATCGCCGCGTGGCGCACGGCGTGCCGCCGTCGCGGGATTGCCTACCATCACGTGCTGACGGATCTGCCGTTCGGCATGGCGCTGCGCCTGCTCACGTGAGCTTTTTTCACCCGCTGGCCTTGCTGGGGCTCGCCGCCGCGGCGATCCCGGCGCTCCTTCATCTTCTCCAGCGCCGCACACCGCCGGAGCTCGAGTTCCCCCCGCTCCGCTATCTGAGTGAGGCAGAGCGGCGCAGCGCCCGCCGCCTCAAGCTGCGCCATCTCCTACTCCTGCTGCTTCGGACCGCGCTCATCGTCACGGTCGTTTTGGCGG
>DASXUE010000040.1:0-4081 GCA_036505055.1 Gemmatimonadales bacterium
CGAAGCAGTGGATCGAGCCGTGGGGGTAGCGCCACTTGAAGAAGATGGTCGCCAGGCCGATGTTCGCCCCGCAATCGAAGATCAACGGGCGGTCGGTGGGGCAATCGACCCAATACTGGCTCCGCACGAAGATTTCACTGAAAAGAAAGTGCAGTGATTCGTAGTCGAACGCCTCGACCTGGAATCCGAGAATCCGGGCCCTGCGAAGGCGAACGAATGGAGCCACGAGGAGCAGCAGGAGCGTCAGACGCCAGTACGTGAAGAGGATCCGCAATTTGGCCAGCGGCCCATGGCGACTCCGCAGGAGGTACGCGCAGTCGAGGGCGGCACTAGCTACGACTCGGAGCAGGTGGGTCACAGCCGGCGCAGAGCGCAAGAGCGGTGCCAGGTGCGTCGTCGCTCCCCGATCCCCAGGCCGTAGCGCCGCCGCCACACTTCTCTAGAGCGGTGCGCGCGGCCTACATCTTGCCTCGGACATCCGTGTGAACATCCTGTTTCTGTCCGAAGGCGACGCCGAATCGTGGGACTCGTGGTCGGGGATCTCCAAGAGCCTCGTGGATCACCTGCGATCGGCGGGGCACGTCGTGGTGACCGGCGACGTCGATCTGGACGGGGCCGATCGATGGCTGGGCGCCGCCCTCACGTTCGCGATGGACCACCGTCGCTGGAGGACGCGGTTTCGGCTCAGTGGGTCGCCGTTTCGTTTGCGTTCCCGCCGTGCCGCCCGGCAGATCGCCGCGCAGCGCGAACGGCTGGATCTCATCCTCCAGGTCGGAGCGACGTTCCAACCCCTCGGCCGCGGGGCGATTCCCCACTTCTTGTGCTGCGATTCCAACATCCGGATGGCCGAGCGTGGGGCGGCGTGGGGATACAGCGACGCCGTCACCCTCACGCGCCGCGAGCTCGCGCGGGTGGAGCAGCGGGAGCTGGATGTGTATCGGAGCGCCGCCGGCATCTTCACGCTCAGCGAGCGGTTGCGTCGCTCGTTCATCGAAGATCTCGGGTTGCCGCCGATCCGCGTGCACGCCGTGCACGCCGGCCCGAACTTCGACGTGGCCCGGATTCCCGAGGCGCTGCCGCGCGACGATCCGGCCCATCCTCCCACGGTGCTGTTCGTGGGGCGCCAGTTCCACCGCAAGGGCGGCGACGTCCTCACCCACGCGTTCCGGCGCGTGCGCGAGCGCATCCCGGACGCTCGCCTCATGATCGCGGGGCCCTCGGCGCTGCCGACGCGCGAGCCGGGAGTCACCCTCCTCGGCGATCTGAACAAGAATGAGCCGGCGGGGTGGGCGGCGCTCGTCGCCGCCTACGGATCGGCGGACGCGTTCTGTTTGCCGACGCGGTTCGAGCCGTTCGGCGTTGCCTTCATCGAGGCGATGTACTTCGGCCTGCCCTGCGTCGGAACCGACGCGTGGGCGGTCCCGGAGATGATCCGCGACGGCGAGACCGGGTTCACCGTCCCGATCGACGATGCGGATGCGCTCAGCGACCGCCTCGTGCGGCTGCTCGAGGACCGCGCGCTGGCCCGCACCATGGGGCAAGCCGGTCGAGCGCGGGCCGAGCGGCTGTTCACGTGGGAACGCGTCATCGAGCGGATGATGGAGGCGATCGAGCCCGCGGTGGGCGCGGTCGAGCGAGCGGGGTGAGGGCGCGCCTCCAGCCCCTGCGCACCGCGGGCGCGATCCTCTGTCTGCACGGCGTCGCGAGCCCCGCGCTCCCGGCGCAAAGCGTCGTGCACCTGCCGGTGCCCGAGCTCGAGGCGTTGCTCGCCGCCGTCCGCCGGATGGGTCAACTCGTGCCGCTCCGCGATCTGGTCCAACGGCACATCGCCGGACGCAGTACCGCCGGCCTCATCGCCGTCACTGCCGATGATGCCTATGCGTCGCTGCTCGTGGAGGCTGCGGAGTTGGTGCGCCGCGAGGCCATCCCGGTGACCGTGTTCGCCGTCACGCAGGCCGCGGCCCTCGGAGCGCAGTACTGGTGGGACCGGATCGACGACCTGTTCGGCCGCGTCCCCCGGGAGCGCTGGCGCGCCTTTGAGGATGCGTGCGGGCTTCCCGCGGCATATCGCACCGGGCAGCCGGCCCGATTCGGCCCCCTACGACCGCTGCGACAGTGGCTGCTCGCGGCGCACACCGGGCGTTGGCCGCAGGCGCTGGAGCCGCTCCTCCAGGATCTCGAGGTGGACGCGGGGACGCGCACCGCGCAACGCTCGATGACGTTCGAGGAGCTCGCGCGCTTCGCCGCGCTGCCGTCGGTGGAGGTCGGCGTGCATACGGTGTCCCATCCCGTCCTGCCGCTCGTGCCGGACGCCGAGCTGGACCGCGAGATCACCGTCGCCTACGAGACGCTCCGGGAGCACCTGGCCAACGTCGTTCCAATCCTCGCCGTTCCCTTCGGCCTGTTCGACCACCGCACGGTGATGGCCGCTCGCCGCGCCGGCATGTGGACGTCGCTCACGTTGGGCGGCGTGACGCTCGGGCGTCACGACATCCCCGACCACCTGCCGCGTTTCTGCCTTTCCCGCGACGAGCGGCCGACGAAGTTGCAGGTGCGTCTCACGGGCCTGCTCGACCCGGGACGTTGGCCCTGGCGTCGCGCGGGTCCCCCGTATCCGACCTTGCCGTCGGCAACAACGTGAGCTCCGCCGCCGCTCGCGTGCCGGTGGGCGGGCCGTGGGCCGGCCCCGGCGACGCGTTCACGCGCCTTCGCGGCCTGCGGATTGCGCACCTCATTGAGACCAACGGCCCCGGTGGCGCCGAGCGCACGGTCGTGCACCTCGCCTGCGAACTGCAGGCCGCCGGTTGCCACAACCTCGTCATCGTGCCCGCAGGGGGCGAAGGCTGGCTCCCCAACCAACTTGCCGGGACGGGCGTGGCGGTGGAGTCGTTCCGGCTGGAACGCCCGCTCTCCCCCGCGTTCGCGCGACGGCTGACGTCCCTGCTGCGCCATCATCGCATCGCGCTGGCGCACAGCCACGAGTTCACGATGGCCCTGTACGGCGCGTGGGCCGCGTGGCGCGCGGGCGTGCCCCTGGTCACGACGATGCACGGCGGCCGCTACTACGCGCGACACCTGCGACGTCGTTTGGCCCTGCGCGCCGCTTTCGCATTGACCGGTCGAGTAGTCGCCGTATCGAACGACTTGGCCGCGCACCTGTCCCGGGACCTGTGGATTGCCGCGTCCCGCATTACGACGGTGGGCAATGGCGCACGCCCTGCCCCAGCCCCGGTGTCGCATGCGCGGGAGGACCTGGGGCTCGGGCCGCAGGACCGACTCGTGGTGACTGTCGGCAACCTGTACCCCGTCAAAGGGCATCGGCACGCCGTCGAAGCGCTCGCCTTGCTGCAGCGACCGGGGCAGCGGGTACACCTCGCCATCGCAGGCCGTGGGGACCTGGCCGAGACGCTGCGGGCGCAGGCTGCGGACCTCGGCGTCGCGGACCGGCTGCATCTCCTCGGCCTGCGCGGCGACATCGCGAATGTGCTGGCGGGTGCCGACGTCTTCATCCTCCCGTCGCTATCGGAGGGACTCCCCGTCGCCCTCCTCGAAGCGATGTTCGCGGGATGTGCGATCGTCGCCAGCGACGTGGGCGACGTCGGCACCGCGCTGGAGGGCGGCCGCGCCGGGATCCTCGTGCCCGCGGGCGACGCGCCCGCGCTGGCCCGGGCGGTGGGCGGCCTGCTGGACTCGCCGGCGCGCGCACGCGAATTCGGCGTCCAGGCACGGCGACGCGCCATGCAAGAGTACGACGTCACCCGGATGGCGACGCGCTACGCGGCGATTTACCGCGATCTGCTGGCGTGACACAAACAGCATCGGGGGCGGCGAGCTGCGCCGCCCCCGATCATGAGACCCTCGCCCTCCACGTCCTTTAGGGGACGCTTACGTAGGTGTGATCGAGGTACATGTACTGCTCCGCCGACGGCGGATTCTGCAGGGTCGGCGCATACTGGAATTCCGTGAAACTGCCGGACGGGTAGTGCACGCTCGTGTAGTCCCCATTGAGCACGCCGTCCACCCACCAGCGAATGATCCCGTCGCCCGACACCCCCGGCGTCGTCTCCCACCGGTAGTAGAC
>DASXUE010000041.1:0-5607 GCA_036505055.1 Gemmatimonadales bacterium
GTGATCGGCAGCGACCACGGCAGGCCGTCGGCCAGGCGCATTTCCTGGAGCACGCGCTCGTACACGGCCCGGCCCATGAAGCCCGTGAGGGGGCTGTAGCCGCCCGTCGCGATCAACTCGAGGTCCGCGAGCCGGCGCGCATCGAGCGTGAGCGCCGGGAGAGACTCGGCCCGCCGGAGCGCGTCGCGGCGCGCGGCGTCGTCGCCGATCACCCGGTGCACCAGCGTGCCGCCATGCGGCGCGATCGTCGTCATGACGCCTCGTGCTTGAGGGTGAACGTGTGGAGCCCACACTCGGTCTTCCCCGTGCCGCTCCAACGCCCGGCACGCTCGGACTCGCCGGGCCGCGTGGGGCGCGTGCACGGCCAGCAGCCGATGCTGGTGTAGCCGCGGTCGAGCAGCGGGTGATGCGGCACGTCGTGCTGGCGCAGGTAGCGCGACACGTCGTCTCGCGTCCAGCTCGCCAGCGGGTACACCTTCACGATCGGGCGCCCCTCCACGTCGTGATACTCGAGCAGCTCAACGCCCGCGCGCGTCTCGGATTGATCCCGGCGCACGGCGCTGATCCAAGCGTCGAAGTCCGCGAGCGCGCGCGCGAGCGGCTCCACCTTGCGAATCCGGCAGCATTCGTCGGGATCGGTCTGGTAGAGTGGCCCCGGGTCCGTGAGCGGGTGCAGGTCGAGCAGATTAAGGCCGTACTGTGCCGCGAATTCCCGCCTGAACGTGAGCGTCTCGGGAAAGTGGAACCCCGTGTCGAGGAACAAGACCGGCACCGAGCGGTCGATGCGGCTGAGCATGTGTGCCAGGACGACTCCGCCTCCGCCAAAGCTCACCGTGAGCGCGGTACGTCCCGGGAACGTCGCGAGCGTCCAGGACAGGACGGCCTCAGGGCCGGCCCCGCGGAGCCGGGCGGCGCGCTGGCGGACGTCGGCAGCGCTAGGCATCGGGTGGGCGCTTCACGTAGCCGAGCTCGAGCAGCCGATCGATCACGCGGGCCGCGCTGTCCGGAACGGTCTCGCGCTCGGTATCCACGACGAGCTCGGGCGTGAGCGGCTCCTCGTAGGGATCGGAAACCCCCGTGAATTGCGACACCGCGCCAGCCAGGGCCCGGCGGTATAAACCCTTGGTATCGCGGCGGATGCACTCGTCGAGCGAGGCGCGGACGAACACCTCGACAAAGTGGCCGATGTCGCGGCGGACCTCGTCGCGTACGGCGCGGTACGGCGAAATGGCGGCGGTGATAACCGCGACGCCGTGGCGCGTGAGCAGCTTCGCGACGTAGCCGATGCGCCGGATGTTGGTGTCGCGGTCCTCGCGGGAGAAGCCGAGTCCCTTGGAGAGGTTTTGGCGCACCTCGTCGCCGTCGAGGACTTCGACGCGGAGGCCGCGGCGGCGGAGCTCTTGGCCCACCGCGGCAGCGAGCGTCGACTTGCCCGCTCCCGACAACCCGGTGAACCAAAGCGTAAAGCCCTGCGCTTGGGCGATGCGTGCGTCGCGCAACAGACCGGCATGAGCCATCTCTCGAACCTCCGAGGGGGAAAACGAATCGGGCCCGCCTCCCGACTGCGGGAAGCGGGCCCGACGATGTGCGTGGTGCGTCAGCGACCGACGACTAAGGCGACGACACAGCTCCGCAACCGCGTCCGCTCCCCCGGGAGCGAGCACACATCGAACGCGGCTGACAACATGCCGTGCGGACGCGAGTCATAATGGGCAAGCTTAGTGAGAGGGTCGGCGACCGTCAACCCACCCCCTACCTGTTGAGTCCCGACAGCGCGCACCGCATATTGCCTCCATGCGGGTGTTTTCATTCAACGGAAACCCGACCAAGCCGTCGGGTTTTTTGGCTTTTCGGGGGTGCGCCCTGGCGCAGATACAACGATGAGCCGGCCGTTGCGCGCCGGGATCCTCGGCGCCACGGGGGCCGTGGGGCAACGGTTGGTCCAGATGCTGGAGCGCCACTCGTGGTTCACGGTGACGGCGGTGGCGGCGTCCGACCGCTCGCAGGGGAAGCCGTACCACGAGGCGTGCGCGTGGCGCTTGCCGGGGGAGATGCCGGAGGCGGTGCGGGGGCTGCCGGTGCGGCCCCCCGAGCCGCCGCTCGATTGCGATTTCGTGTTTTCGAGCCTGCCGGCCGACATCGCCCGTGACGTGGAAGGTGGCTTTGCCGGCGCCGGCTGTCCCGTCATCAGCAACTCGGCGGCCTACCGGATGGACGCCGAAGTGCCGCTCCTCATCCCCGAGGTGAACCCGGAGCATCTCGGATTGCTCGACGGCGCGCCGCGTCGGGGGCGGGGGTTCATCCTTACGAACCCGAACTGCTCGACGATCATGCTCGCTCTCGTGCTCGCCCCACTCGTGAGGGCGTTCGGCGTCGAGGCCGTCGTGGTGACGACGCTCCAGGCGCTGTCGGGCGCCGGGTATCCTGGCGTCGCGTCGCTCGACATCACGGACAACGTCGTACCCTACATCCCCAACGAGGAAGAAAAGCTCGAGCGCGAGACCGGAAAGATTCTGGGGAATTTGGACGGCGGCCGGATTGCACCCGCCGCGTTCCCCGTCAGCGCGCAGTGCCACCGGGTGAACGTCGTGGACGGCCACTTGGCGGCCGTACGCGTGAAACTGGCGCGTCCGGCGGAGCCTGCCGAGATCGCCGAGGTGATGACCGCGTTCACCGGAGTTCCGCAAGCGCTCGGCCTGCCCACGGCGCCGGCGCGGCCGATCATCGTGCGGAGCGAGCCCGACCGCCCGCAGCCGCGGCTCGATCGCGACGCGGGAGGCGGGATGAGCGTCACCGTCGGCCGCATCGCGGTCGACCGTGTGCTCGGCAGCCGCTTTGTGGCGCTCAGCCACAACACCATCCGCGGGGCAGCGGGGGCGGCGATCCTCAACGCGGAGCTGCTCGTCAAGCGGGGACTGTTGAAGGACTGAACCGCTCTTGCGACTCCGTCGGCCGGGGGGCAACGTTCGTACCTTCACCCGCTTCGGCGCCCATGTCGCAGCCTTTCGCTTCCGAGGAGCCCTTTCCCCTGCTCAGCTCGTCGTTCGACGAGCTCGTACGCGCGCACTACGGGCGGCTCTGCAACTTCGCGTATCGCTTCGTCCATTCGCGCGACGCCGCCGAGGACGTGGTGCAGGCGGTATTCGCCCAGCTGTGGCTACAGCGCGATCAGTTCGACGTGCGCGACGCCCTGCCGTACCTCTATCAAGCCGTGCGGAACCGCCTGGTCACATCGCGGCGCGCCGAGCTGGTGCGGGAGCGCTGGCGCGTCAGCGTCGCGCATGAGCAGCGGCACGCCGCCGACGCCGCCTCCGAGGCGGAGCTTTCCGAGCTACGCGGCGCCGTGGCGCGCGCGGTGGGCGCGCTCCCCGAGCGCTGCCGCTTGATCTTCACGATGAGCCGGGAGCAGGACTTGAGCTACGCCGAGATCGCGCGGATCCTCGGCATCTCGGTGAAAACGGTGGAGACGCAGATGGGGCGGGCTCTGAAGGCGCTGCGCATCAGCCTCGCCGACTATCTCGTTGTGGCCCTGCTTCTAGTATCAGGCTGGTAGCCCCACCCCCTTCCCCCCTACCGCTCACCGCTCACGCTTTTGTCGTTGTTGTCAGGGTACCGCCCGTCTCGGGCGTGTCCCTTGTCTGACATGACGATTCCACGCTTTGACGATCTCCCGTACGACGCGCTCGCCCGCTACTTCGCGGGAGAGCTGGCGGACCGGGAAGCCGAGGCGCTGCGCCGCTGGATGGACGCGGACCCGGAGCGCCGCCAGCTCGTGGAGCGGCTGCGGGAGGTCTGGGCCCAAGCCCGGGCGCTGCGCCAGAGCTGGAATGCCGAAGCCGCGCTCCGCCGCATCAAGGCCATGGAGCCGGAGTCCGCCCGAGCCGCGCCGTCTTTCCCGTGGGCGCTGCGGATCGCCGCCGCGATCGCCATCCTCGCCGGCGGGTTGGTGGTATGGCACGTGGTGCTCGGCGGTCGCGGGAAGCAGGAAGCGCCGGCGGAGGTGGCGACGCGGCGCGGCCAGCGCGCGACGCTGCGGTTCCCCGACGGCACGGTGGTGGTCCTCGGGCCGGCGAGCACGCTGCGGTATGCCGCGGAGGTGCGCCGCCGGCCGCGCACCGTCGATCTCGACGGCGAGGCCTATTTCACGGTTACTCATGATGCGAAGCGTCCGTTCGCCGTCCGCACGGCGCACGGCGTCGCGCGCGACCTCGGCACCCGCTTCGTGGTGCGCGCCTACCGGACCGACTCCGTCGCCGCCGTGGTCGTGGCCGAGGGGAGCGTGTCGCTCGCGGCCGGGGTGGCTGGGGACTCCCTGGTGCTCGCGGCCGGAGACTTGGGCCGCGTCACGGCGGGGGGTCACTTGGCGACCGAGCGCGGCGTGTCGCTCGAGCCCTACCTCGGTTGGACGGAGGGGCGCCTGGTGTTCCAGCGCACTCCCCTGCGCGAAGCGGCCGTCCAGTTCGGCCGCTGGTACGGCGTTGACGTTCGCCTGGGCGACGCGTGGCTCGGCGAGGAGCAGGTCACGGCGTCGTTCCGGGACGAGCCGGCGGCGACGGCGCTCGGCCTGGTCGCCGTGGCGGCCGGCCTCGTCGTCGAGGAGCGCGGGACAGAGTTCATCCTCCGCCGGAGAGCACAATGACGAGGGTCTTAACCGGTGCGGTATGGCTGTTGCTGCTCGCGAGTGTGGGCGCGGCGCAGGACGTCGCGCTCGTGACCCGGGCGCCGCGGTTTCTCATGCCGGGACCGTCCGGCGGCGCGGAGCTGGTGGAGGTGGACGCGTCGCGCATCGCGGCCCTGCGCCGCAGGGTCGCACTCGCCTTGGAGAATGTTCGGCTCGAGGAGGCGTTGAACGCGGTCGCGCGGGAAGCCGAGATCCGGCTGGTCTACGTCCGCAGCATCCTCCCGCTCGACAGCCTCGTGCGGTTCCGCTCCGACAGCATCACCGTGGCGGCGGCGCTGACCGAGCTGCTGCTCGGCCTACGCGTGGACGTCCTGGTCAGCGGCAGCGGGCAGATCGCGCTCGTGCGCAGCACGACGCAGCGCATCGTGCCCGGCAACGTGGTGGGCCGGGTGGTCGACTCCGCGACCGACGCGCCGCTCGCGGGCGCGGCCGTGTATCTGGAAGGGACGCGCTGGCGCACGGCGACGGCGGAGGACGGCGGGTTTCGGCTGACCGAAGTGCTGCCCGGGAGTTACACGCTCGTCGTGCGCCGGATCGGGTACGCGGCAAGCCGGCAGGCGGTGACGGTGGCCGATGGTGAGACGGTCGAGGTCGCGATCGCGCTCACGCTGCGGGTGACGATGCTCGACGAAGTCGTCGTAACCGCCACGGGCCCGCAGGAGCGCGTCCGCGTCGGCAACGCGATTGCGCGCATTGACGCCGAGTCGCTCACCGTGAGCGCGCCGATCCGCGGGCTCACCGACTTGATCACGGCCCGGGCCGCGGGCGTGCAGGTGTTGGCCGCGAGTGGCGTGACCGGCCAAGCGCCGCGGATTCGGGTGCGCGGGCTCAACAGCTTCAGCGTGACGAATGACCCGCTGATCGTCATTGACGGCGTGCGGGTTGAGAATTCACCGGGAAGCAACGCCTTCGCCAGCTTCTCAGGG
>DASXUE010000042.1:0-20456 GCA_036505055.1 Gemmatimonadales bacterium
GGTCACGACGCGGGGAATGTCCTCTGGGCGGAACGCGCGAATCGGTTCCATCAGAGCGCCGCGAGGTCGTGCTTGCCGCTGGGCAGCCGCGGCAGGGCATCGCGCACCTCGAACCGGGCCGGCTGCATGTGCCGGGGCAGCTCGACACCGCAGTAGGTCTTCAGCCGCTCGAGCGACCCCCCCTTGGCCACCACGACGTACGCGACGATCCGCTCCCCCCGCGCGTCGTCCGGCTCCGCCGTGATGATGCACTCCGCCAGCTCTCCCGAGCCGTACAGGACCGTGGCGATCTCGTCCGGGCTCACCCGGTAGCCCAGGGTCTTGATCATCCGGTCGCGGCGCCCGACGAAATACAGCCAGCCCTCGGCGTCCTGGCGCACCAGGTCCCCGGAGAACACGACGCGCTCGGCGTCGGGCGCGCCGGCGGGGCGCAGCGGATGCGGGCGAAATACGCGCGTGGTGCCTTCCGCGTCGTTCCAGTACCCCAGGGTGACCGTGGGCCCCCGGTGGACGAGCTCGCCCACCTCGCCGGGGGCGCAGGGCGTGAGGTCCTCCCGCAGCACCAACACCTCGGCGCCGGGGATCGCCCGCCCGATCGAATCGGGCCGCCGATCGACTTCCTCGGGCGGGAGATAGGTGCTCCGCAGGACTTCCGTCAATCCGTACATCAGAAAGAGCCGAGCCTGCGGTTGGGCGCGGCGCACCGCCTGCACCACGGGCACGGGAAGGTGCCCACCGGCGTTCGTCGCGATGCGCAGTGAGGCGAGCGGGTGGTCCCGAAACGACAGCACGTTGAGCAGCTGCTGCCACAGCGGGGGCACGGCCGCCAGCACCGTGATTTCCTGGGCGCGCAGGTTGGCGACGAGCTGCGGAGCCAGGGGCGATCGCTCCACCACGAGTGCGGCACCACTCCCCACCGCGCACAGCACCTGGCTCATGCCGTAGACGAAGCTGAACGGCAACACGCTCGCGATCCGGTCCGCCGCCCCGATGCCGAGATAGCCGATGACGGTGTGCGCCGCCGCCAGGAGATTGGCGTGCGTGACGGTGACGCCCTTCGGGTGGCCGGTCGACCCCGAGGTGAACACGATCTGGGCGGGATCCATGCCGACGCGTGCCCGTGGGACGAAGTGCCGCGGCGATCGCAGGTCGTGAACCCGGAGGAGGAGGGTGTCGGTTTCAAGGGGACGGGGCTGGCGCGCGAGGATGTCGTCGGCGGTGATGAGGACGGCCGCGCCCGCCCCCTCCAGCATCTGCTCGACCTGGCGCGGCCGCAGCGACTCATTGATGACGACGGCGATCCCTCCCGCGGCGGCGACGCCGAAGAAGGCCGCGACGGCGTCGGGACCGGCGTCGAGGAAGATGCCGACGCAGTCGCCGGGCCCAATGCCGGCATCCGTGAGCCCGGCGGCGATCGCGGCTGCCCGATCCCGGAGGGATGCGTAGTCCGTAACGCGCTCCGCCCCGACCACGGCCGGCCGGGCAGGGCCCGCCTCCGCGGCGTTCCACAGCAGACCAGCAATGTTGGGGATCGGGTTCGCCTCCACGGCCGCTCGCAGCGCATCACCCGTGCCACATCGCGTCGCGAGCCCCCTCGACGGGCGGTGTTGCGGGCGCGCAGCACTTGAGGTCTCTCACGCACGCTCGGGCCCCGTCCTCCCCAGCGCGGAGGGGGCGTCTCTGGGCGCTATCCTTGCAGAGGCTTTTCGCCATGGGTCTCGCGAACGGGCTGCATCTCAATCCGGCCGAAACGTCGGAACGGATTGCCGAAACGCTGCGCCAGCAGGTGGGGGAGGCGCTGAGCCGGCGCGGCCTGGTCGTCGGCATGAGCGGTGGCATCGACAGCTCCGTGTGCGCCGCCCTGGCGGCGCGCGCCGTGGGACCCGACCACATCTTCGGTCTGATGATGCCGGAGCGGGAATCCAATCCCGATAGCCTAGAGCTCGCGAAGGAGTTGGCGGGGGCGCTCGGCATCAAGCATGCGGTCGAGGACATCACGCCGATGCTCGCGGCGGCCGGCTGCTACCGCCGGCGCAACGCCGCAATCCGCCGTGTCATCCCCGAGTTCGAGGATGAGTGGCGCTGCAAAGTCGTCCTGTCGGGTGGACGGCTCGACTCGGAGCGCTTGAACGTGTCGTACCTCGCCGTGGAGGCGCCGGGCGGCGACGTGCTCCGCGCGCGGCTGCCGGCGGCCGAATACCGGGAGATCGTCGCGGCCACGAATTTCAAGCAGCGCGTCCGCACGATGCTCGAGTACTTCCACGCCGACCGGCTCCATTACGCGGTCGTGGGGACGCCCAACCGGCTGGAATACGATCAGGGGTTCTTCGTCAAGGGTGGAGACGGGCTCGCCGACGTCAAACCCATCGCGCACCTCTACAAGACGCAGGTGTACGAGCTGGCCGAATTTCTCGGCGTCCCCGCGGCAATTCGCACGCGGCCACCCACGACGGACACCTACTCGCTCCCGCAGACGCAGGAGGAGTTCTACTTCGCGCTCCCCGCCGCGACGCTCGACGTCGTGCTGTACGCGCACAATCTCGGGTTGGATGCGGCCGCGCTCGCCGCCGAGCTGGGGGAGGGACGCACGCCGGAGGAAGCGGCGCGTGCCCTGCGCGACATCGAACAGAAACGTGCGACCACGCGCTACCTGCATCTCCCCCCGCTCCTGATCGAGCCCGTCCCCGAGGTCGCGACGGACTTCGAGCGGGAGCCGGCCTGATGTGCGGGTTCGCGGGCGTCGCCCGCCGCGAGCCGCGGGGCGTGGCCGCCGCGACGCTGGGCCGCATGGCGGCCGCGCTGCGGCACCGCGGCCCCGACGGTCATGGCCGGTACGCCGGGCCGCGCGTGGGCCTCGCGCACGTGCGCCTCAGCATCATCGACGTCGCGGGCGGCGCGCAGCCCCTCGGCAACGAGGACGGCTCCGTCCTGGTGGTCTACAACGGCGAGGTCTACAACTATCGCGAGCTGCACGCGGAGCTGGTGGCCGCGGGCCATCGGTTCCGCACGCGCAGCGACACCGAAGTGCTCGTCCACGCCTACGAGCAGTGGGGGCCCGCGATGCTGGACCGATTGAACGGCCAGTTCGCGTTCGCGATCTACGATCGCCGCAACGAGACCGTCTTCCTGGCGCGAGACCGGTTCGGCGTGCGCCCCCTGTTCTACAGCATCGCGGGCGGCGACCTCTGGTTCGCGTCCGAGGCGAAAGCGCTGTTCGCGAGCGGCGAAGTCGCCGCCGAGATCGATCCGGTCGGCCTCGACCAGGTCTTCACTTTCTGGGCGGCTCGGCCCCCGCGCACGGTCTTCCGGGGCGTGTCCTCCCTCGAACCGGGCTGCTTTGCCGTCTGGCAGGACGGGCGCCTGCGCCACGGCCGCTACTACGAGCTCGATTACCCTGAGGCGGGGGAGGAGCCCGGCGACGCCGTCGCCACCCTGCGGTCGCTGCTCGCCGGCAGCGTCGGACTGCGCCTGCGGTCCGATGTCCCGGTCGGCGGATACTTGAGCGGCGGGCTGGATTCCTCGATCGGCTGCGCGCTGGCGGCGCGGGAGTCTCCCTACGCGCTGCGAACGTTCTCCGTGACCTTCGACGACCCCGAGCTCGACGAGCGCTACTTCCAGCTGCTCGTCGCCCAGGAGCTGCACAGCCAGCACTTCGTCCAAGGCATCGGCCCCGGCGACGTCGCCCGCGTGTTCCCGGACGTCGTGTGGCACGCCGAAACGCCCCTCGTCCGCACCGCCCCGGCGCCGATGTACCTGCTCGCGCAACTCACGCGGGAGCACGGTATCAAGGTCGTGCTCACGGGCGAGGGGTCGGACGAGCTGTTCCTCGGGTACGACTTGTTCAAGGAAACCGCGCTGCGCCTGTTCTGCCTGCGCCAGCCGCACTCGCGCTCGCGGCCGCGGTTGTTCGAGCGGCTCTATCCCTACCTCGACGCACGCAGCCGGCGCGGCGACTTCTGGGGCCGCTTCTTCCTGGACGCGGGCAGCCCGGACGACCCGCTGTTCTCGCACCTCCCGCGCTTTCAGCTCACGGCGCGGATCAAGGACTTCTACTCGGGCGATCTGCGCGCGACGCTGGCCCAGGACGATCCCCTGGACGAGCTGCGCGCCGCGCTGCCCAGCCGGTTCTCGGATTGGTCGCCGCTCAACCGCGCCGCGTACCTCGAGATGGTCACGCTGTTGTCCCCCTACCTCCTCGCCGCCCAGGGCGACCGCATGTCGCTCGCGCACGGCGTCGAAGGCCGGTTCCCGTTCCTCGACCACCGGCTGTTCGAGTTCGCCGCGCGCCTGCCCGCGCAGAGCAAGCTCCGCGGACTCCACGAGAAGGCGATCTTGCGACGTGCCGTGGGGGACCTGGTACCGTCGTCCGTGGGACAGCGGCCCAAGCAGCCGTATCGCGCCCCCGACGTTCCCGCGTTCTTCAATCCGGAGCCGGCCGAGTACGTGCGCGAGCTGCTCGACGGGAGCAACCTCGCCCGAACCGGCCTGTTCGAGCCGGCGGCCGTGGCCGGCCTGGTCCGGCGCTGCCACGCGGGGCTCGCCACCGGGTTCCGGGAGAGCCAGGCCGTGGTGGCCATCGTCTCCGCTGAGCTATGGCACCGGCAGTTCATCGCCGAGCGGGCGGCGATGCAGCTCGACCCGCTCCCGATGCCCGTCCTCGCGGGCTGACTTCAACTCACTGGAGAAGTAATGGACGAGCCGGACATCCTCGCGCGCACCCGTGCCTACGTGCACGAGACCTTCCTCTATATGCGGCCCGGGTTCGTCCTGGGAGACTCGGACCGCCTGCTGCAGCGCGGGGTGATCGACTCGATGGGGGTCATGGAGCTCATCGGCTTCCTGCGAAGCGAGTTCGGCGTGGTCGTGTCCGACGAGGACATCACGGAGCAGAACCTCGGCACCCTGGCGGACATCGCGGGTTATGTGGCGCGCAAGGGCGCCAACGGGGGCAACGGGGGGCCAGGCTAAGCGCCGCGGCGCGTCGGCTCCCACACCGGCGCGGCCCGCCCGGCGAGCACCCGCATCCAGGCGTGCAGCACCGCGATGTTCCCCGCCGCGAAGTATGCGGGCAGGGCCAGAAGCCGCGGCATCCGCTCGCGGTCCCGCCACCACCACCCGGTCGCTGCCAGGACGCCCAGCACCGCGGCGCCAGCGAGTAGCGCGCGCGCCCATCCGGCCGTGACCGCCAGGACGGCCAACGCCGCGAGCATCGCGCCCAGGGCCCATGGCACCAGCCACCGGCAGACCTTGTGGCTGAACAGCATCCAAGCGAACCCGCCGAAGCGAATCGGGTTTAGCAGCGTCCGGTTGTGCCACAGGGTGGCGAGACCGCGGGTCACGGTCCGGACCTTCCGCCGGTACTCCTGCCCGAGCGACACCCCGCGCGGCACGAAGCAGAGCGCCTCCCGGACCGAAACCGCCCGCCGCCCGTGACGGCGTGCGGTGAGCGCCGCCGAAAAGTCGCGGCTCAACGCGTCGGGGACGGGGAGCAGGTGCAGATCCGCGAGAATCGCGTACAGACAGCCGGACGCGCCGACGATCCCATCCACGGCCGTTTCCAGGTCGCGCACCCACATCTCGTACCCGACGTAGGCCTCCTCACCGACATTGGACTGGTCGCCAAGTCGGGTGACGCTGACGTCGCAGGCCGAGGCCACGCCGACCGAGGGATCGTCGAAGGCGGCGACGAGGTGTTTGACGGCGGCGGGGTGGAGACCGACCGAGGCGTCGGTATTGACGACGATCTCCCCCGTGAGGTGGAGGCGGGCGGCATTCTCCGCCGCCGTCTTGCCCTGCCGCCGCGGGAGCCGCACAAGCTCAACGCCACGGTCGGCGAAGCTCGAGACGATGTCGTCCGTCTGGTCCGTCGACCCGTCCGACACGACCACGATCTGGCGGCGATCGGCCGGATAGTCGAGCGCGAGGACTCCCTCGAGCGTCCGGGCGATGACGTCCGCCCCGTTGTAGACGGGGAGCACGATGCTGATGCGGGGCCAGGCTGTGGTGCGCTGAACGTGGCGGGGTCGGCGGAGCGTGCGCAGCAGCTGCAGCAGGGCGGGATAGCCGAGGTAGGCGTACACGCACACGCCCGCCGAAGCCACGAGTACGACGTACGCGAGCGGCATCATGCCGGCACCATCGGCGGCCTGCCCACACGGACGAAGTCGTAGATCGCTTCGTAGCGGGCGAGCCACGGCGCCACGCGAAAGTCGCGCTCCACACGGGTGCGTGCGGCCCGCGCCCGTCCGCGCGCCACCTCCGGGTTCCGGTACACGGCGCGAATCTCCGCCGCGAGCGCCACGGGGTCGTCGGGCGGGACGACGGCGGCTTCCGCGGGCGACACGACGTCGGGGACGCCGCCCACGCACGTCGCCACGACCGGGACGCCGGCGGCCATCGCTTCGAACAACACGATGGGCGTCCCCTCGGTGCGGGAGCTCAACACGCACACGTCGAAGGCCGCCAGCAGTCGGCCGGCATCCGGGATCGTGCCATGCCAGCGGAGCCGGCCATCGAGCTGGAGCGCGGCGGCACGCGCCTGCAGCGATGCGCGCAGCGGGCCGCTGCCGACCACCGAAGCCGCGATCGGCAGGTCGCGGACGTGCGACAACGCGTGGAGCAGCACGTCCGGCCCTTTTTCGTGGCTCAGGCGGCCCACCCAGCCGACAACGAACTCCTCGGGCGGGATGCCCAAGACGCAGCGCGCGGCGTCGCGCCCGACCGGCGGTCCGCTCGGCCGCCACGCGTTCGGCACCTCGTGAATCTTGGGCCGCGGGACGCCCGCGCGCTCCAGGCGGCGGGCCAGCGGCCGCGACACGGCCACGACGGCGTCGAAGCCGCGGAACGCCCGGCATTGCAGCCATTCGTAGAACCGGTTTCTCCACCCGCCGCCCGTGAACCCATGGACGGTCGTGACGATGGGGATCCCCAGGCGGCGCGCGACTCCCGCGTCGACGACATCGGGCCGGTATCCGTGCGTGTGCACGACATCGGGACGGACGTCGCGGCACAGGTCGGCGATGGCGGCGCGCTCCCGTTGATACGCCCGGCCCGGCAGCGCGAGGGTGCGTGTCCGCACCCCGGCGTCGGCCAGCGGTGCAAGGAACGCCTGCCCGGCGGAGGGGGCATCCACGACGGCCAACACGTGCACGTCGTGTCCCAACCCGCGCTGGCCAAGCCCGAGAGTCTGCACCACGCGCTCGAGACCCCCGAACACCGCGGGGGCGACCACGTGCACGATGACCATCGGCGCGCCGCCTAGGTGACGCCCGCGGCGTCGTAGGACGGCTCGAGACCCTCGTTCGTCTCGTCCCGGGCGGCCAGCAATGCCGCCGCCACCGCGCGGGCCACCACCGCCGCGCCGTCCGGGGTGTAGTGGTCGTGGTCGTAGTAGTGGTGGAGTCCCTGCGCCAAAAGCGGCCGCAGCTGGAGATGGTGGACACCGACCTCGTCGGCCACTTTCGCCGCGCGCGCGTCCACGAGACCGAGGAGGCCGTTGATGACATCGTGGCTGTAGAAGACGGTGATCGCCTGCTTCCACGCCTTCCCCATGCCGCCGTGCCAGAACCGGGCGGCCTCCTCCGCCGTGTAGACCTTCTCGAACCAAGGCTGGCGCACGACGAGCACGCGATCGGCGTGCGCGGCCGCGCACCGCAGCAGCCGGCGGAAATGCTCCTCGAAGCTGCCCAGGACGGTGCCGGGGTCGGGTACTGTTGTCCGCAGCTCCTTGGCCTCGGCCCGCATGCGTCGTGCGACAGGAACCCACGACCCCGCATGCGCCTTCACCTCGACCGGCCGTAGCCATAGGCGGCGCAGCCGGCGCGCGCCTTCCGCGAGGGCTGTCGCACCGGGTCTCCAGCCGAACACCTGTCCGGGGTGGCTTGAGAACAAGGCATGCTTGGGGATCGGCGTGGGCGGCTGCCCCGGCGGTGCGCCGTCCTCCAGCCAGTGATAGATGTCGCTCGCCCCGACCATGATGAGGATCGCGTCGAGGTGGTTGTACTGGGGCAGGACCCGCGCGAGAATGTCGTCCAAATCCTCGGACCCGATGCCCGACCGGCCGATGTTGCCGACGTGCACGCGGCGCGCATTCAGGATCTCGAGGCTCTGGGGCGCATTGAGCAGGCGCTCGAGCGCCCCGGGCCAGCTGGTGGCCTGGTCGAGCGCGAGGCACTCGACGGCGCTCCCCCCTGCCACCAGGACGCGGAACAGGCCGGGCCCGTCCCGCACGTCGCCGCCGCGCTCGCCGTCCGCGTTGATCTCGACGAGCACGCGCGGCTCGACTTCGGGAAAGATGTCGGGGTCCTGCCGCAGGTCGAGGCGCAGCCTTGGGGGCCACACGTAGTAGCGGGTACGGCGACGGATCCACCAGCGGCAGCCCAGCTCGGCGGCGAGACCAAGCGCCAGGGCGGCGAGCCCTCCCCACGCGGCCACTGTCCAGAGCATCAGACCCGGCCCCACGCCCGCAGGCGGGGCATCCAGGATCGCAGATCGATGTACGGGTCGTTCCGGCACACGAAGAACACCCACGTCAACGCGAACAGCAGGGTCATCGCGATCCCCGCGGCGCCGAGCCCGACCAGGGTGTGGACGTCGAGCCCAACCTTGAACCAGAGCAGCAGTGCCAGCACCGGCAACGCCCCGAGCGTCGCGCGCGGGACCACGTACCGCATGAATTCCCCGGTTGACACGTCGAGCTCGCGACACGCCTGCACGAACACGAGGGCGGCGAACAGCACGTTGGGGATAGCCGTGCCCAGCGCGACCCCGGCCAGCCCGAGCGGACGCACCAGCGCGATACTCAACCCGAGGTTCACGACCCCCGCCACCAGGAAGCCGATGGTCGGGAGACCTGGCTTCCCCAGCCCCATGAGAATCGGCAGCGCCACGCCGCGCACGGGCAGGAAAATGATGTACGACACCATGAGGATCTGGAGCACCTCGCCCGCCGGCCGCTCGAAGCTCGGATCGACCCACCAGGCGATGAAGCGGGGCCCGAGCACGATGAGGAACAGGCCGGCGGCCATCGTCAGGGACAGGGCGATTTTCGACCAGCGGAGAAAGATCGCCCGCAGATCCGCCGTCTTTCCTTGAGCTTGGAGCCGCGTCGCGGTCGGCATCACGACGGCCGCGATCGCGATCAGGAACTCCATGAGGTAGATGATGAAGCTGTTGGCGACGGTGAAGTACGGAATCGAACGCACGTCCATGAACGCCCCGATCACCATCGAGTCGGTCTCGAACGAGAGCCGCGCGCCGGCGTTCAGCACCAGGACGTAGAGACTGAAAGCGAAAATGCTGCGCGCCATGCCCCAGTCGAAGTCGGCCACCCGCACGCGCGTCGCGGGATAGCGGCGCCGGACCAGCATCCAGCAGAGCGCGAAGTCGAAGACGAGACAGACGAGCTGCACCAGCGCCAACACCGTGAGCGACGCCCGCAGGGCGAGCAGGCCCAGCGTGAGCGCGAGGCGCAGCAGCACGCCCCACAAGCGGACCACGTTGCGCGGTACGAAGTCGTCGTGGGCGGCGAGGACGCCGTTGGGGAGCAGCGCCACGAACCCGACGGCCACGTACAGGACCATGAGACCGAACGCCACGCGGCTATCCGCACGCAGCGACGCCGGGATGTCGTACGCGAGGGTGAAAAAGGCGTACAGGCCCGCGCCCACGACCAGGGCGATGCCGCCGAGGAGGAGATAGAGCGCCGTGCAGCTGCCGATCGCCTCGTTGAGCTTCTCGACGTCGCCCTTTGCCGCATGCTGCGCGAAGTAGCGCACCGATGCCATCGGCACGCCCAGCACCAGGAGGCCTAGGTATCCCGTGATCGCATTAACCAGGTTCCAGGTGCCGTAGCCGGCGTCGCCCAGTTTGTGGAGCGTGAACGGCGTGAGGAAGTACATCGCCGCCACGGTCACCACGGTCACCAACCAGTTACTGCCGATGTTCTTGATCACGCGTCCCCCGAGCGCACGTGCTGTGCCACGCGCTGGGCTGTACAGCGCGTCGTCACGTGTGGCGTCACCCCAACAGTGCGGCTGCTTCGCTGACCGTCGCGCACCTGAATGGGGTAAGCCGCGACAAGCCCTCGACGTAGCCCGCGACGGCCCGGTAGACGCGGGCCACATCGGCCGCCGTAGCGGCGAACGGGCTCAGGCCGGGCTTGAGCGTCGGACTGTGCCAAGTCAGGTGGAGGTGCCGCACCCCCTGCTCGAGCAAGCGCCGGGAGAGCGTGAGCATCTCGGACACGGACGCGATCTCCGGGGAAAGGATGAGGCGCTTGAGGAGCCCCGCGCGCGCCGCGATCCCCGCCAGGTGCAGCCACCGGAGCGGCGCTGCCTCAAGTCCGCGGCGCACCGGATCCCAAAACCCGAACGGCCCGCGATTGAAGCCGTACGACAACGGGATCTCGACCAGCGTCCCGTCCGGCGCCGGTTCACGGACGTCACGGTCCGGTGCCAGCCGGTACGCCGTCATCGGCGCGCCCACGAACGTCGGCCCGTCGTCGGTGGTCCGCAGATCGATGAACGGGCTGACGCTGCTGTCGACCTGGTACCCGCAACGCAGCAGCGCCCCGACCGTCTCCCGCCCGAGGCCGTAGCGCCCGGCCCGAAAAGCGGTGGGGGGGAGGTCGAACGCCTCCTGCAGCGCCGCCGTCACCCGCTGCAGCTTCTCGAGCTGCAACTCGGCGGGGAGGTTCTTGAGCATGGAGTTGCGGGCGACGAATGCTTCCGTCAGGGGAGGCGTGTTCCAGGGATGGAGATGGGCGGCGATCTCTGCCCGACCATCCTCGCTGACTTCGCGCAGGAGGTCGGCGGCGCAGTGGTCCACCGCCACGTGATAGGTCGTGAAGTAGGTCGGCCGCACACCCAGCTGCTTGAAGAGCGCCGCCTGCGGACGCAGCTCGCGGATGTTCGCGAGCGTCACGTTGTCGCGGCTCCGGCTCCAGTTGTCTTCCTCGGTGTCGATCGAGACGACGAGCAGGACCTCAGGCATGGAGCCGCGCCTTGAGCTGCGCGGCCGCATCGAGCGCGCGCAGCCACCGCCCCCGCCAGCCCGGCCGAAAGAGCGTGATTTCCTCGGTGATCGCTTGGGTCTCCGTCCAATGCTTCTTGTAGGCGTCCTCGCCGCGCAGAAAGTCGAAGCGCTTGTACCCGCGCTCGATCGCGCGCCGGATCATCGCCCCCATCAGGACCTGGCCGACGCTCTCGCGGTCCCACGCGGGGTCCCGGCCGCTCTGGTAGAAATAGACGGTGTCGTGCCACGTAAACCCGTACCACGCAGCGACCGGCTCACCGTCTAGATCGAGCGTAGTCAGCCACAAGCGCTGCAGCGCGGCGAGCTCGGTCGCGAAGCGGCGATGCAGGCGCACGACACGCGGGTCCTGAAAGGCACCTCCGCCGGCGCCGTTCTCCCAGCGGCGCGCGTGCAGGGCCATCAGACGGCGGAGCCCCTCCTCGACGCGGTCAGCGCCGTAGTCCGTGATCGCCATCGCGTGGTCGCGCTGCAGCTTGCGCTCTTTGCGACGCAGGGTCTGTCGCCGGGTCGGCGTGAGTGTCGCGAGATAGGTATCCCAGTCGTCGGCCAGATTCAGATATGGACAACCAAACAGGGGCTGGCGGCGCATCGCGTAGCCCCGACGGGCGATCGCCTGGCACAGCCGATCGGCCGCTGGCGCGCCCGGCGTCAGGTTGCTCAGCACGAGCACCTCCCAAGACATGCGCTCGAGCGCCGGGGCGAACGCGGTGACGTCCGCGGCGGGCGCCGCGAGCAGGTCGAGGAGATCGGGGCAGCCGAGATCGCCCATCGCCCAGGTCAGGGCGGTCGCGGGGAAGCGGTGGAAGGCGACGCGCCGCGGAAGCACGGGGAGTAACGCCTGCACGACGCCACCCGCGCCCCACTGTACCAGGGCCTCGCTCGCCGACAACTCGGCGGCCGGCGCCGCGTCGGCCCAGGCCCGATGCCACGCCCAGCTCATAAACGGCGAGGGGGACTCCGCGCGCGCCAGAACCGCGTCCCACGCCGCCGGCCCCAGCGCGAGCGCGTCAGACAACGACATCCGGGTCACCCCTGGATGCGAAGCCGCCGCGGCGTTGGCCGCCCGGACAGGCGACGACGGGAGGGTCAGCGCTTCCACACCGGCTGCTCTTTGCAAGACCCACGCCGTGCCGCACCTGTGGCGGCTGTGCCACATGCCTCGCTGGCGCCAGTCTTGCGCTGGAGCATCGCGACATGTGCGGCATTGCCGGAATCGTCTACCGCGACCGCGAACGGCCGGTGTCCGAGGGCCTGGTGCGTCGGATGTGCGACGCGCTGCGGCCGCGGGGGCCGGACGACGAGGGGTTGTACGTGCGGGGCAACGTCGGCCTCGGGATGCGGCGGCTCAGCATTATCGACCTGAGCGGCGGCCGGCAGCCGATTTTCAACGAAGACCGCTCCAAGACGATCGTCTTCAACGGCGAGATCTACAACTACCAGGAGCTGCGCCGCAGTTTGGTGGCGGGCGGGCACGTCCTGCGCTCGCACGGCGATACGGAGACCGTGCTGCACCTGTACGAAGACCTCGGCCCCGATTGCGTCACGAAGCTGCGCGGCATGTTCGCCTTCGCGATCTGGGATTCCTCGACCGAGACCCTGCTCCTCGCGCGGGACCGGCTGGGCATCAAGCCGCTCTACGTCGCCGCCGCGCCCTGGGGGATCGCCTTCGCCTCCGAGCTCAAAGCCTTGGTCGCTGCGCACCTGACGAGCGGCGAGCTCGACTGGCAGGCGCTCGACGCGTACCTGCAGCTGGGCTACGTCCCGGCGCCCGCGAGTCCGTTCCTCGACATCCGCAAGCTCGAACCCGGTCACTGGCTGCGCTGGCGCCCCACGGGCGAGCTCACGATCCGGCAGTACTGGGATCTCCCGCCCGCGACGGTGCCCGCGCCCCCCGACGTCGAGCGCCGGGTGTTGGAATGGATCGACGCCTCAGTCACGGCGCACCTGGTGAGCGATGTCCCCGTCGCGGCGTTCTTGTCGGGAGGGTTGGACTCATCGGCCGTCGTGGCGAGCATGGCTGCCGTGGCAGCCCGGCACGGGGGAGAGGTCCCCCACGCCTTCACCGCGCGCTACCATGGGTCCGGCGCGGAACCCGCCGACGAGACGGGCCTGGCGCGTCGGCTCGCAGACCGCTACGGCGTGCGGCTGAGCATCGTCGACATCACGCCGGACATCCGGGACGTGGTCGAGCCGATGGTGCATGCCCTCGACGAGCCGCACGCGGACGACTCGGCGATTCCGACGTGGGCGCTCTCCCAGATCGTGGGGGGGTCGTACAAGGTCGCCCTCGCGGGAATCGGCGGGGACGAGCTCTTCGCCGGCTACCGGCGTCACGCGGGTTTGCTCGCCGCGGAGCGTTACGGTCGCGTGCCGCGGGCGCTGCGGGCCGCCGCGGCCGCCCTGGGCGAGTGGCTTCCGGACACGGCAGGGAGCGACCTCACGGTGGACCGGGTGAAGCGGTTCCTCCGCGCCGGCACCGGGGCGCCGCGGGCCACACCCGACCGCTATCTGGATCTCCAAAGCCGTGCCGGTGACCTGTTGCGAGACCAGCTCTACACGCCGGCGTTGCGCGACGCGGTCGCCGGCAACGCAGCGCGGGAGCGCTTCCGGCGCGTCCACCGCCGCGGCGGCCAAGAAGGCCTCGCGGCGGCGCTCTACCTCGACTACAAGACGTACCTCGCCGACGACATCCTCGCGCTCTCGGACCGCCTGTCGATGGCCCATTCGCTCGAGATCCGCGTCCCGCTCGTGGACCACGTGCTGATCGAGAACGTCTTTCCCCTTCCCGCCCGTCTCAAGATCGACCGCTGGAAGCTGAAGGCATTGCTCAAGCGCGCGCTGCGAGGGCGGCTCCCGGACGCGCACTTCCAGGCCCCGAAGCGCGGCTTCGTCGGGCCGACGGCCGCCTGGTTACGCGGGGAGCTCCGGGGGATGGCGCTCGACGAGCTGTCAGCGGCGCGGATGACGCGGCTGGGGCATTTCAACCCGAAGGTCGTCGCCCGACTCGTGGACGAACACTTCACGCAGCGGCACAATCGGGAGGGGATCCTCTGGGCCCTGCTGTGCTACTCCACCTGGCACCGGCTCTTTGTCGAGGGAACGGCGCCGGCGGCGGCAGGCGTCAGCGAACGACCCGTTGGCGCAGTTGGTAGCGCAGGAAGTCGCCCAACGTGGGGAGCGTGAAGTAGGAGTCGTCGGGCACGTGGCCGATGCGGTGAACCGGCACGCTCTCCCCCGCGTCGAGCCGCAGAATCGCTTCTGCCTGAAGGGCGCTCTGCCGTTGCATCCCCTTCCACTCGAGCGTCGAATGGCTGTCCTCGCCAGGCACCACGGGCACCCGGTCCTGGAAGAGCACGGGCCCGGTATCGATCCCGTCATCCAGCAGGAACACGCTGAACCCGACCATGTCGGCCCGCCCGTGGAGCAAGGCCCAGAAGGCCGAGTCCGTCCCACGGTACCACGGCGTGATGCCGGGGTGCCCGCCGATCACCGCCACGGGTGCGAGCGCCCGCACCTTCGCGCCGACGATGTACTTGGTGTGGACCACAAAAACGTCGGGATCGAGACGCGCCACGGCGGCGAGCGTGTCGGGTCGCGAATACGAGTCCGTTTCGATGGAGGCGAGCCCGGCGCCGGCGAGCGTGGCTCGATCCGCCGTCTCGTCCACGAGTCGGGCGAGCACGCGGCGATCGCGGCGTCCGTTCCGCGCGCGGTCGTAGAACCTTCCAAGAATCTGGGCGATGGTGTGCGCCACCCCATGCCGCCCCGCCCAGCGCCACAGAAAGCGCAGCCGAGCGCGCAAACCCGGGCGCGTGCACCACACAATCCCGACCAGATTCACGCCCGCGCGGACCAGGGTCGCGCACGTGTTGCGCTCGAGCGGACCATCCGAGCACAGCGCCACCACTCGGTGCGGCCGTCGCGGACCGGGCCGCAGCGATTCAGGGTTCGAAGAAGTGTTCACGGCCGACGGCCTCCCCCAGCAACACGCGCCGCACCTTCGCATACGTCCGCATCCCGAGCAGGCGCTTCGGGACTGCGAGCAGCGCCGCGCGGGCCCGCTCCCGCCGCAGGTCACCGGCCAGCCACCGCCTCAGCGTCGCGAGATCGGTAGCCCCCCGCACCCCGATCCGCGCGATGCCGCGCCGCCCCGGCGGCGCCGGGTTCATCCCGAGGGCCGACGTGAAGATGTGGTCGTATCCGGCGGCCTCGGCGGCGTCCAGCGCCCGCCGATCCATCGCCCCCCCGGGCACGCTCAAGCAATGCACCGGGCGGCCGAGTAGACCCTCCAGCCTCCGCCGCGAATCCGAGAGCTCCGCCCGAAGGTCTTCCGAGGAGAGCCCACTCAGCATTCGGTGTGTGACTCCGTGGGATCCGATGGTAAAGAGCGACGGGTCGAGCCGGCGCCATTCATGCGCTGCGGCGAAAAAGCGCCGGCCGATGAGCCCGGTGGTGACGAAGAAGAACGCCGCCATGCGACGCTGGGCCAAGATCGGCGCCGCACATTCAACGGCGCCTCGCCAGCCGTCATCGAACGACACGACAACACCGAGGCCATCGCGCGCCGCCGCGCCCGCCAGGCACGCGCGCATCGCCGACGCGTCCAGACAGCGGAGCCCTGCACCCTCGATGGCATCGAGGTGCGACCGGAACGCGCCTTCGGAGACGTGGTACATGGTCGCGGACCGGCCGAGGCGCTCATAGTCGAACGTCTCGCCCGGGTGCACGTCGTGGTACACGAGCGCGACGAACCGGGCGGGGATCACTTGATCCCGAGCCATTGCAGCGTCTCCACGACGAATGGAGCCGGGTCGCGCCACCGCCAGATCTCGGAGCGGTCGCGCCCGGGGTGGACGCCAAGGAAGGCGAGCAGCGCCCGCACGCGCCCCGCCCCGTTCCCTTCCCCAATTCCTCTGCCGTCGCGGAGGCGCAGATAGAGGTGATCCACGTCGCCCCAAAACCAGCGGCTGCGGACGCCCACCTGATAGTCACGGCATTCCGGCACCGTCTCGCCGGCGGCGCAGCGGACCAGCAGCGACGGGAAGTCCACGCCGGCGTCTATGGCCAGTTGGAGCGAGCCCCAGAAGCGGCCGTTCACCTCCATCACGACCTGGCGCCCGGTCACAGGGTCCCGTCGACACTCAATCATGGCGACGCCCTGCCAGGCGAGCGCGTCGAGCAGGCGCACACCCGGACCGGCCAACTGCGGGTCGAGCGCGATGCTCTCCCGGTAGACGCTGACGCCACCCGAGGGCGGCTTCTCTCGGAGGCGGCGGTGCGCAAACATCCCGACGGTGCGACCGTTCCAGCGCAACGCGAAGAACCCTTCCCCGACTCCGGCCACCCACCGCTGCAGCAGCACCGGAAACGCGGCCGCGGGCAGCGCGGCGAGGGCGCGACGGCACGCGGCCCCGTCGCCGACCGGCACCACCGCCACCTTGCGCCGGACGCCCCCGACGGTGACGACGGAGCGGTGGGGCTTCACGACCGCCGGAAAGAAGTCATCCGGCAGGCGTCCGTCGTGCTCCCCGGGGCCCGCAATGATCCGTGTTTCCGGAACGCCGAAGCCGCACTCCCGAGCGAGCGGCAGCACGTGGGCCTTGTCCGACCCGGCCCGGTAGGTCGCGAGATCAGGGAACGGCAGCACGACCCCCGCCGGCAGGGCGGCCCGGTGCTCGAGCAGGGCTTCGAGCGACGGATCGGTCATCGCCAACAGGACCGCGGTCCCGTTCTGCCGCGCGATGCTCCCCACCTCGGCGGCATAGGCCACCGAGTCCGTGAGGGGATCGGTCGCGAGCTGGAAGGATCGCACACCACGCGATGCGCCGGCGAGCGATACCCGCGTCGGCGCCGTTACGGAGACTGCGTGTCCCGCCCGGACGAGGGATCGGGCCGCCGCGAGCGTGGCCCGCTCGTTCCCATCGGTAATCAAGATGCGCATGGTCGACCCGATTCCCGACGCAACATGCGGGCCGCAGTTCGTGGCGTGGCGTCCACGCCACAGGTGGCGGCGGTCTCGGCGATGGCGTCGATCTTGCACCGGCAGGGGCGCATGGTGAGTGCGGCCCGGTGGCAGGCAGCGCGGCAGCACCTGCAAGCCGACGAAGATTCGCCGATCCGGCAGGTGAAGACTCCGGGCTGGGATCTCCTGCTCGTGTGTGTCGCAGTTTACGTGGCCACGGCTGTGGGCCGCCTCCACGAGCTGTTCCCAATCCTGCTCCCCCTCAAGCCCGCGTTGCTGGCGGGCGTTTCGGCTATCGGCCTGTATTTGCTGCAAGCGACCGGCCAGCGAAGCGCGGGTCTGCTCCGTTCGTCGACCACCACGTGCCTGCTCTGGCTGGTCCTGTGGGCCGCCCTGTGCGTCCCCGGCGCGCTGAACCAAGGCGTGGCCTTCCGCTCTTGGACGGAATTCCTCCGAACCATCGTGATGTGCCTCGTCGTGGCCGCCAGCGTGCGCCGCGCGCGCGACATCGAGCGACTGATTCTGGTCTACTTCGGCGTGACGGTCGTCTACGTGGCGGTGGTGCTCTCACGATTCGAGCTTGGGGCCGAAAACTGGCGCCTCGGCCGTCTCTACTATTACGACGCCAACGACCTCGCCACCTTGATCGCCACGGCGATGCCGTTCGGGTTGTACTTCGTGCTCGCGCGCCGCCACCCTCTGGAGCGCGCACTCGCCGGCGCGGGGCTGGCCGTGCTCGCGGTCGGCCTGATCCGCTCGGGCTCGCGCGGGGGGTTACTCGCGTTCCTCGCCGTCACGGCGTTCGTGCTCTTGCGCGTAACCACGATCCCCGCGCGATCGCGGTTGGTCGGTCTGGTGGTGATCCTCGCCGTCGTCTTCGGGGCCGCCAGCGACCAGTACTGGAGCCAAATGCAGACGATCGTCCACCCTCACCAGGACTACAACCTGACGTCCGAGCAAGGCCGCGTGCGGATCTGGAAGCGCGGCATCGGCTACATCGCCGCCCACCCCGTGTTCGGTGTCGGCGAGCTCAACTTTCAGGTCGCCGAAGGAACGATCTCGCCGCTGGCCAAGCTTCAGGAGCGCGGCATCGGAGTCCGGTGGGGTGCGGCACACAACACCTACATCCAGGCGGGCGCCGAGATCGGCATTCCGGGTCTCCTCCTCTTCCTGGGCGTAATCGGGAGTGCGTTCGCGTCGCTGCGACGCGCGGCGCGACGGACGCCGCAGGCCAGTGCGGCCGGTAATCAGGTGGCGCGGCTCGCGCAGAGCCTCATGACGGCGCTCGTCGGGTTCGTCGTCGGGGCGTTCTTCCTGTCGCTGGTTTACCACGATATGCTGTACGTGCTGGTGGCGTTGGCCATCGGCTTGGCCAAAGTGGCGCGCAGCGACGCCGCGCGGGGGAGCGGGCCCATCGTATGACCGCCCGACCGCGCCTGCTCTTTCTGGCCCAATCGTTGCCCTACCCACCCCACAGCGGCGTCGCCAACCGGACGTTGAACGTGCTGCGGCAGCTGCGCCAGGCGTTCGAGATCGATCTCGTCGCGTTTTCCCGCGCCAACCACCAGCGCGATCGCGCAGCGCGAGAGGCGGCGTGGCACGCGTTGCGCCACGTTGCCGGCTGGGTCGCCGAGCCGACGCCGATCCCCAACGAGCAATCAACCGCCCGCAAGATCTGGGACCATCTGCGCAGTGTCGTGAGCAGACGCGCCTACACGTACTACGAATACGAGAGCGGTGCCTTCGCGGATCGACTCCGCGCCGTTCTGCGCACCCGCCGGCCCGACCTCGTCCATCTCGACAGCCTCGGCGATCTCCACGGTTGGCTGCCCGCGCTGCCCCGTGTGCCGATCGCGTGCACGCACCACAATATCGAGTCCGCGCTCCTCCGGCGGTACGCGGGCGGCCTGCCGTTCCCGCTCCGGCTCTACCTGCGCCTCCAAGCCGACCGCCTCGAGCGGCTGGAGCGGGAGCTGTGCCCGCAGGTCGCCCTCAACGTCATGACGTCCGACGTCGATGCCCGGAGGCTCCAGGCCATTGCCCGCGGGGCCGCGACCGTCGTCGTGCCGAACGGCACGGACACGGACTACTTCCAGCCGAGCGGCGACGCGTCCGTCGCCGGCCGCGTGACCTTCGTGGGACCCACCTACAGCTTTCCGAACCGCGACGCGGTGGAGTTCCTGCTGCGAGACATCTGGCCCCGGGTGCGCGCCGGGGACCCCTCCGCCGCCCTGCACCTCATTGGACGTGGCGCAGTGGCGGACCAGGAGCGATACGCGGCGGAACCCGGCGTCGCGCCCTTGGGCCATGTACCCGACATCCGGCCGGGGCTGGGCGAGGCGCGCTGCGTCGTCGTGCCGATCCGCATCGGCGGCGGGACGCGCCTCAAGATCCTGGACGCGTGGGCGATGGGGAAAGCCGTCGTATCGACCTCGATCGGCAGTGAGGGCCTCGAGGTCGTGGACGGAGAGAACATTCTCGTGCGCGATACGCCGGAGGCGTTCGCGGAAGCGGTCGTGGAGGTGCTGCGCGACGCGCGGCTGCGTTCGCACCTGGAGCGGAACGGCCGGCGTACCGCCCTCGAGACCTACAGCTGGAGTGTAGTGGGCGGGCGGCTCCGCTCCGCGTACGACGAGCTGCTCGGGTGCGCGCCCAACGCCACCGGCGCGACCGTCGGGTCCCGGTGGGAGGCCCCATGCGCGTAACCCGTGGGCCAGCCCTCGTGCTGGCCGCGCTCGGCGTAGTGGCCTGCGACCGGGCGGAGCCTCACCAGGCGGCGCCCCCCCCCCAGTGCCAAGCGCCGCCGCCCTGGCCAGGGCCCGCTCCGTTGCATGAGCCTGCGGGGTTCCGCACCCTCACGGATCACGAGTGGAGTCGGATAACCGGGGACGGGTGGAGCTACCTGCGCCGGACGAGCTCCAAGAACGCGGACATCTGCCTGGACCCTTCGGCCCCCAGCGCGGCCGCCGCAGTCCTGCGGATCATTTTCACGCCGGACATGCAACCCAATACCGATCCCGGCGTGCATTGGGTCGCTCTCCCGTTCGCGCGGGAGGTGTATGCGGCGTGGTACGTCAAGCTCTCGCCCAACTGGATGTCGAGTCCGGCCGGTGGGGGCAAGATCACCTTCCTCCATACGCCCGGGGGGCAGGTCTACACGGGGTTCTTCGGGTCGACTGCGCCGCATCACCTCAGCGTCAATACGGAATGGGAACCGTACGGACAGAAGATCTGGGACCCCAACGTGACGACCACGCCCATCGGGTATGGGCAATGGTACCGCATCGAGTGGTACCTGCGCTGGGAATCCAGGCCGGGAGCCAGCGACGGCGTCATACGCTGGTGGGTCAACGGAGCTTTGAACGGTGACTACCGCACCATCCGGTTCCCGTTCGACGGCTTCTCGCAATTCGAGTTCGCACCCACGCTGCAGAACCCGCCGTTGAACGAGCAGTACATG
>DASXUE010000043.1:0-29123 GCA_036505055.1 Gemmatimonadales bacterium
CGACGTGCGGCGCATCCTGAACGCCCTCCCCGAGGAGCGGCAGACGATGCTCTTCTCGGCGACGATCTCGCCCGAGGTGGACGCGCTCGCGCGTCGCGCCCTGAACGGCCACGCGTCGGTCGAGATCGGGCGCCGGGCCCAGCCGGCGGATGGCATCGAGCACATCATCGTCGCCGTGGACAAGCTGCAGAAGCGCGGGGCGCTGGCCTCGATCCTCAAGGCCAAGCCAACGGGCCAGACGCTCGTGTTCACCCGCACCAAGTACGGGGCCGACAAGCTCGTGACTCATCTGCGGCGCGAGGGGATCGCCTCCAACGCCCTCCACGGCGACAAGGCCCAGAGCCAGCGGCAGCGGACGCTGGATCAGTTCCGCTCCGGCGATGCCGAGATCCTGGTGGCGACGGATATCGCGGCGCGGGGAATCGATGTGGACGGCATCCGCATGGTCGTGAACTACGATGTGCCGACCGACCCCGAGGTGTACGTGCACCGCGTGGGGCGCACGGCGCGCGCGGGGGCGCAGGGTCTCGCCCTGACGCTCATCTCCCCCGATGAATGGCTGCTGATGGCGGACGTCGAGAAGCTCATCGGCCAGCGGTTCCCGCGGGAGGTCATCCCCGGGTTCGAGCCCTCGGTGCCGCCGCTCCAGCCGAAGCCGCTGGACGACGTGGCGCCGAAGCCAGAGCGGTCGCTGCGGCCGCGGCGCGGCGGGAAAAAGCGCCGCTAGGTCAGCTCTTCAGGTTGCGCACGAAGTTTGCGACGGGGACCGCGGGCAGCGTGAGCAGGCGGACGCTGCCGCGGGACGACAGCTCGACCGAGACGCGGGCGATGGTCTCGTTGTCGGGGCACTCGACGATGCTCACGAAGTCGTAGGGGCCGAGGACGGCGTATTGCGCCGTCACCTTGGCCCCGAACTTCTCGATCTCCTTGTTGACTTCCTGCAGGCGCTTCGGCTTGGCCTTCAGCGCCTTGGCGCCGTCGTCGGTGAGGTTCGACAGCAGGATGTAGGTGGGCATGGGATCCTTCGCTTGACGGTTTATCGCTTCTCAATCGGCACGTAGTCGCGCGCGGGCGAGCCGATGTAGACCTGGCGCGGCCGCGCGATCTTCTGCTCCTTGTCGAGCAACATCTCCTGCCACTGCGCCAACCACCCCGGCGTGCGGCCGATCGCGAACAGCACCGGGAACATGTCCACCGGAAAACGCATCGCCTCGTAGATGATCCCCGAGTAGAAATCCACGTTCGGGTACAGCTTGCGCGTCACGAAGTACTCGTCCTCGAGCGCGATCCGCTCCAGCTCGAGGGCGATGTCGATGAGCGGATTCTTCCCCGTCACGTCGAACACCTGCTCGGCGGTCCGCTTGATGATCTTGGCGCGCGGGTCGTAGTTCTTGTAGATGCGGTGCCCGAAGCCCATCAACCGGACTTCGCCCTGCTTGACCCGGTGCACGTAGGCCGGGATGGCGTCCTTCGAGCCGATCTCGCGCAGCATGCGGAGCACTTCCTCGTTCGCCCCGCCGTGCAGCGGCCCGTACAACGCGGCCGCAGCGGCCGCCATGCAGGAGTAGGGATCCGCGTGGGAGGAGCCCACGCCCCGCATCGCACTCGTCGAGCAGTTCTGCTCGTGGTCGGCGTGGAGGATGAGGAGCGTGTCCAACGCCCGCTCGAGCGTGGGGTTCGGGACGTATTTCACTTCCGTCGCCTTGAACATCATGTTCAGGAAGTTGCCCGTGTAGCTCAGATCGTTGTCCGGGTAGGCGTACGGCATCCCCACGGTGTGGCGATGCGCGAACGCCGCCAGCGTCGCCGCCTTCGCGATCAGCCGGAAGATCTGGTTCTGCCGCGACTTCTCCTGGCTGATCTGCTTCGCCTCGGGATAGAACGTCGACAGCGCGGCCACCGTGCTCACGAACACGCCCATCGGATGGGCGTCGTGGTGGAACCCGTCGATGAACTTCTTGATGTTCTCGTGGATGATGGTGTGGTGGGTGATGTTGAACACCCAGGTGTCGAGCTCCGCGGCCGACGGCAACTCGCCGTGCAGCAGCAGGTAGGCGGTCTCGAGGAAGGTGCTCTTCTCCGCGAGCTGCTCGATGGGGTAGCCGCGGTAGCGGAGGATCCCCTGGTCGCCGTCGATGTAGCTGATCGCGCTCCGGCACGACGCCGTGTTCATGTACGCCGGGTCGTAGCTCATGAGCCCGAAGTCGTCGGGCGACGCCTTGATCTGCCGCAGGTCGGCCGCGCGGATCGTCCCGTCCTGGATCGGGACCTCGTACGCCTTGCCGGTACGGTTGTCGGTGATGGTGAGGCTATCCTTCGGCACTGCGGAATCCCAAGTTGAGTGCGCGGGAAAGATAACGTATCTTGGCCCACCGTGGCCGCCCCTCGTCCCAGCCTCTATCCCACGCGCGCCGGCGCGGGCGCCCTGCTCGGCCAGCAGCTCGCGGGACAGGGCTACCAGTCCTGCATCCTCCTCGGCATCACCCCCGAGGGCGTCGAGATCGCGGCCCACGCCGCCAAGGCGATGGGCGCCCAGTTCGATGTCATCGTCGCGTCGTTCATCAAGCTCGGCTCGAACCTCGCGCCCATCGGCGCGATGGCCGAGTCGGCTCCGGCGGAGATGGATCCCGACTTCCAGCCGGGGATGAGCCTGCTCGAGAAGCTGCAAGCGGCGATCGACGAGTCCCGGGCCCGCGTGAAGCAGGACCTCGTGCTGTTCCGGACCCAGCGCCCGGTGAAGAATCTGCAGGGGCGCACCGTGGGGATCGTGGACGGGCAGATCGTCTATCCCTGGAAGGCGCTGGCCGCGGCGAAAGCCGCCGAGCAGCTCGGCGCGCGGCAGGTGGTGATCGCGACGCCCGTGGCCGCGCAGCCAGCGGCCGACCGCATCCGGGCGCGGCAATACCCGCTCGTCTGTCCCAGCGTGCTGCTGGAGGCTGAAGGCCACCCCTCGCCGTACGGGGACGTGGGGGCGGGCAGCGATCAGCCCGATCGTCTGAGGAGCATCATGATCGCTCATCAAGCAGCGTGACGACGGGCCAAGACGGCCTAGGACGGTCAAAGACGGTCGAGGTGTGCTTCGCCCTCGACCGTCCTTGACCGTCTTGGACCGCCCTTGACCGCCCTACTCCAGCTCCACCATCCCTCTCTCCAGCCACCGGTGCTCCCCCGCGAGCACATCCTGTGCCACGCGATACGTCGGCACATCCTCGTTGCGCCACAGCCCGTTGAACTTCGACCGGACGCGGCCGCGCGCCTGGCGGCAGAACACATCGGCGAGGCGGACCGCCCGCTCGCCCGTCGCCCGGTCCCGGCGCAGCAGCCACTGCGCGCGCGCGCAGGTCGCGGCCATCGCGAACAGCTCGCCGCCGACGTCCACCAGCCGGAACAGCACGGCTTGGCGCAGCTCGAGTTTGGGGCCGAAGCGCATCATCGAGTGAAAGACGCCGCGCGCCAGCCGGCGGGCGCTCCGCTCCACGAACCGCAGGTGCGGCCCGAGCCGGCCGAACTCGGCGTACTTCGGCCAGAAGCTCCAGCCCAGCCAGCGTGAGGGGTACCACCACCCGTAGAACAGCGCCGACCGCGCCAAGCCGGCCAGCCGCTGTCCCACCGTTTTCCCCGGCATCACGACGTCGCCCGCCACCTGGAGGTGCTTGTCCACGGCTTCGCGGGCGATGAACAGGTGCATGATCTCCGACGATCCCTCGAAGATCAAATTGATCCGGAAGTCGCGCATGATCCGCTCGACGGGCACCGGCTTCTCGCCGCGCGCGCGCAGCGAGTCGGCGGTCTCGTAGCCGCGCCCGCCGCGGATCTGCAGCGTATCGTCGATGATCCGCCAGCCCGCTTCGGAATTGTACAGCTTGGCGATGGCCGCCTCGAGCCGGATGTCGTAGCCGCCGCGCTCCGCCATCGCGCCGCACAGCTCGGCCACCGCCTCCATGGCGAACGTGTTCGCGGCCATCGCCCCGATCTTCTGGGCGATCGCGTCGTGCTGGCCGATCTTGCGGCCCCACTGCACGCGCTCGTCGGCCCAGCGCCGCGAGATCTCCAGGCAGCGTTTGCCGGCCGCGACGGACGAGATGGGCAGCGTCAGGCGCCCCGTGTTGAGGGTGATGAGGGCGAGCTTCAGGCCCTTGCCTTCGCCCCACAACACGTTCTCCTTGGGGACGCGGACGTTGGTGAAGCGCATGACGCCGTTGTACAGCGCCTTGAGGCCCATGAAGTGGCAGCGGTGCGCCACCTCGACGCCGGGCCAATCGGCCTCGACGATGAACGCCGTGATCTGCCGTTTCTCCTTGCCGCGCACGACCTTCGACGGGGTGCGCGCCATCACCACCATCAGCTCCGCCTTGGTCCCGTTGGTGCACCACAGCTTCTCGCCGTTCAGGATCCACGCGTCGCCGTCGTCGCTCGGGATCGCCATCGTCTCCATCGCCGCCGGGTCCGAGCCGACGCCCGGCTCGGTGAGCGCGAACGCGGAGATCGCGCCCTTGGCGAGGCGCGGGAAGTACGCCTTCTTCTGGGCTTCCGTACCGAACATCTTGAGCGGCTGCGGCACGCCGATGGACTGGTGCGCGGAGAGGAGCGCGGTCACCGACCCGTCCACGGACGAGACGAGCTCGATCGCCTTCATGTAGGAGAGCTGGGACAGGCCGAGGCCACCGTACTCGCGCGGAATCTTGATGCCGAACGCGCCGAGATCCCGGAGCCCTTGGATCACGTCGTCGGGGATCTCACCTTCCCGATCGATCCGGTCCGAATCGACGTTCTCGCGCAGGAACCGCTCGAGGTTGTCGAGGAACGGCTTGGCGCGCGCGATTTCGTCGGGGTCCTGCTCGGGGTAGGGGTGGATCAGATCCAACCGGAGGTTGCCGAGGAACAGATCCCGCACGAAGCTGGGTGCCGTCCATTCTTGCTCGCGTGCCGCTTCGGCGACGTCGCGCGCCTCGTCGGCGCTGACGGGACCGCCCGAGGGTGGTGGGGTGGGGCGCTTGGGGCGAGCGGCGGTGGCCATGCCGTAATCTACCCTCGTGGACCGGCCGGCAGGAGGCGCGGCCGGAGCGCCAGGCTGGCCAGCGCCCCCCCCGCCAGGCCCCCCAGATGCGCGAAGTTGTCGATGAACGGACTCGCCAGGCCCGTCAGGATCTGCCATCCCGCCCACATCGCCAGTACGAACCCGATGCGCTTGTCCCGGACGTAGAAGCGGTCCTGATGGCGGTACAGCACGACGATGACGGCGGCGATCACGCCGAAGATCGCGCCGGAGGCGCCCACCGACGGCCCCGGTCCCGCCGCCATGCTCACGAAGGCTCCGGTGACGCCGCTCGTGAAGTAGATCAGCGCCGTCCGGGCTCCGCCGAAGGCGTGCTCGCACGCCATCCCCACGATGAACAGGACGACGACGTTGCCCAGCACATGGTCCACGCTGCCGTGCAGGAACATGGCGCTCACGATCCGCCACCATTCGCCGGCGGTCACGCGGTCGCGGACCAGCGCCCCTGCTTCGATGATGGTGTCGCGGTCGGCCAAGGCGCCGGCGGCGATCTCCCACGCAAACATCGCGATGTTCACGGCGATCAAACACAAGATCAGCGGCGGCAGGTGCCGCATCCCCCGCTCGAAATCGATCCGGCCGCGTCCCGGCGGGCCGGTCGCGGCGAGCATGTCGCGCGTGATGAGGATCGGCTCCTCGCGCGGCCCGCCGCTCGTCACCGGCGCTCTCCCGTGTCGAGCATGACGCCCAGCGCCAGAGCCACGCGGCGGTCCATGGTGCGCTGCGGGTCGGCAGTCATATCGAGCACGTAGCGGTCGAGGATCGTGAACTTGCGCTTGAATTCGCCGATCACGTCTTCGCTGTCCGGCCGGATGATGATGAAGTTGGTCCGCAGCAGGCCGAACAGCGGCCCGAGGACCCGTCTGAGCAGCGACAGGATGACCGAGTCCTCCTTCGCCACATACGCCAGTCGGCCGTCCGGTGCGAAGACGTACCAGCGTTTCCGGATGAGGTTGTAGAGGATGTTCTTCGCGAGGCGGGCGAGCGGCTTGCCGCGGAAATCGCGCACCGTGTAGGTCATCGTGATCGGCTGCCACTTCTTGTCCTGCAGCACTTCGATCAGCCGGTCGCGCTTCGAGCCGTCGCGGTAGAAGGTGACGTGCCGCTTGGCGGACAGCGGAATGCCGACGGCGAGCGCCCCGACAAACGCCAGCACGATGCCGAGGATCATGAGGATGGCCCGCGCCGCGCTCTGCGCCGGGCTCTGATCGGCCACCGCGGCGAACGCCGAAAAGACGACAAAAAAGGCGACGATCGCGGCGAGCACCGCGCCCAGGTTGCGCAGCAGGTGCGCCGGCCGCTCGATGTAGATGATGTTGTTGCCCTTCTCGTCCCCCACGTCGTACTTCTCGGAGATCCGGAGCATCTGCTGGCGCAGCAGGAAGATGTCGCGGTCGAACGCGGGATCGGCCTGGACCTGCACCGGCAGGCCGCCCGCTCCCGCGGGGACCCGGTTCTCGCGCCCGCACTGCGGGCATTTGACGAGTTTTCCCGCGAACTCGTCTTTCAGCTCGTACGTCGTTCCGCACTGGCACGACACGCGTACCGACATGGACGGCCTCCACTCGGTGAGAGGATGGGCGCGGGGAAGCTTACCGTCCGCGGGCGGAGGCGGCTAGATTTGCGGCGCCCTCTTCCGGAGCCTCGTTCATGCGCCGTCTGTCGCTCATTGTGGCCGCCCTGGCGGGGCCCCTCGCCGCGCAAGCACCCCAGGCGATCCTCATCAAGGCCGGCCGCCTCATCGACGGCCGCGCCAACACCCCCCAGAGCAACATGGGTATTCTCATCGAAGGGGAACGGATCAAGGCCGTAGGCCCGGTGGCGCAGCTCCAGGGGCAGGCGGCGGGCGCGCGGGTGATCGACCTGTCGCAGATGACCGTCCTGCCGGGCCTCATCGACACCCACACCCATCTCCTGCTGCAAGGCGACATCACGTCGCAAGAGTACGAGGATCAGCTGCTCAAGCAGTCGATCCCGTACCGCGCGATCCTCGCGGCGCGCAACGCGCGGATCGCGCTCGAGCACGGGTTCACGGCGCTGCGCGACGTCGAAACCGAGGGCGCGATGTTCGCGGACGTGGACGTCAAGCTGGCGGTGAACCGCGGCGAAGTGCCGGGCTCCCGCATCTTCGCGTCGACGCGGGCGATGGCGCCGACGGGGATGTACCCCATTGGCACGCCCAACTGGGAGATCGAGCTGCCGCACGGCGTGCAGCCCGTGGACGGCGTCGAGAACGCCCGGCTCGCGGTGCGCGAGCAGGTGCAGCACGGCGCCGACTGGATCAAGTATTACAGCGATCGCCGCTACTTCTTCGCCCCCGACAGCGTGCTGCACAGCTGGGTGAATTTCACCGACGAGGAAGCGCGGGCGATCGTGGACGAGGCGCACCGCCTGGGCCGCAAGGTCGCGGCGCACGCCATTGGCTCGGACGGCATCGCCGCGGCGCTGCGCGCCGGCGTGAACTCGATCGAGCACGGCGACGGCCTGACCGACTCGCTGATGGACGTGATGGTGCGCAACAACGTCTACTGGGTCCCCACGGTCACCGTCGGCGTGCACGTGATGCCCCGCGGCGGTGTCTGGCCGGCCCTCGTGGCGCTCGAGCGCCGCGCGTTCGCGCGCGCACTCCGGAAGGGCGTCAAGATCGCGCTCGGCACCGACGTCGGCGGATTCCCCTGGACGGAGATCAATCAGGCGAAGGAGTTCGAGTATTACGTCCAGTACGGCATGACGCCGATGCAGGCGATCCAGTCGGGCACGTCCGTCGCCGCCGCGCTCCTCGGGCAGGAGCAGAACCTCGGCGTCGTCGCGCCGGGCCTCTACGCCGACCTCGTCGCTGTGGCCGGCGACCCGCTGCGCGACATCACGGAACTGCAGCGTGTCAAGTTCGTTATGAAGGGTGGCATGGTCTACCTGTCCCCATAGTGAAAAACACTCTTCCGCTCGCGATCCTCCTGAGCATCGCCGCTGCCGGCGCCGCGCGGGGCCAACAGCTCACCCCCGTCGGCACCGGCGGCGTCGCGGCGTTGGCGCGCGCGTTGGCGCAGCTCGGCGCCACGAAGCGCGTGCTGGTGATCGGCGCCCACCCCGACGACGAGAACAATCAACTCCTCACGCTCCTGTCCCGTGGCTACGGCGTGCAGGCGGCGTACCTCTCGCTGACCCGCGGCGAGGGCGGCCAGAACCTGATCGGGCCCGAGCTGGGCCCCGAGCTGGGGATCATCCGCACCGAGGAGCTGCTCGCGGCCCGCGACGTGGACGGCACCAGACAGTTCTTCGCCCGTGCGTACGACTTCGGCTTTTCCAAGTCCGTCGACGAAGCCTTCCGGTTCTGGCCGCGCGACTCGCTGCTCCCGGACGTCATCGCCGTGATCCGGCGCTTCCGGCCCCAGATTCTCGTGTCGATCTTTTCGGGCACGCCGCGCGACGGGCACGGCCAGCATCAGGTGGCGGGGCAGCTGGCACGGCAAGCGTTCGAGGTGCTGAAAGACTCGGCCTGGGGGCCGGTCAAGCTCTACCGCAGCGCCGGATTCGACACCGCGGGCGCCACGCTCACGATGGCGGGCGGAACGCTCGATCCGATCTTGGGCCAATCGTACGCGCAGATCGCGGCGGCGAGCCGCAGCCGCCACCGGTCCCAGGACCAGGGGCAGCTGCAACGGCCCGGGCCGAGCGACGTGCGACTCGCGCTGCTCGCCTCCCGGCGTGGCGGCCCCGATGGGGGGCTCTTCGCCGGCGTGGATACGGTGCTGCACGGGCGCGAGCGGTTCGTGGCGCTGATCGACTCGGCGCGCGCCCGGCTCAATCCAGGGGCGCCCGCGACGATCGTCCCATTCCTCACGGCCGCACTCCGCGAGCTGGGCCCGGGGGAGGGCGAGCAGCGCGCGATTCTCGAGCGGGCGCTCACCGCCGCCGCCGGGGTCGCGGTCGACGGCACGGCCGACGACGGCATGGTGATTCCCGGCCAGCGCCTGCAGGTCGAGCTGCTGGTGTGGAATGCGGGCCAGGCCGCCGTCCAGCTCGATTCGGTGACGGTGAGCGCACCCGCCGGATGGACCGTGGAGCGGCTCGACTTCGCGGCGACGCCCGTGCCCGCCGGAACCGTGGCGACCCGGCGCTTCGTCGTGACCGTTGCGAAGGACGCGCCGCGTTCCGAGCCGTATTTCCTGCGGCGCCCGCTCACCGGAGGCGGCGCGCTGTACGACTGGTCGGGGGTGCCACCTGAGATCCGTGGCGAGCCGTTCGAGCCGCCGCCGCTCGAGGCCCGGTTCCGCTTGTCGGTCGCGGGCGCGCCGGTCACCCTGACGCGCGAAGTCGTGTTCCGCTACCGCGACCAGGGGATCGGGGAGGTGCGCCGGCCGCTCTTCGTCACGCGCGAGTTCGACGTGGCCGTCACTCCCGAGATGGCGGTGTGGCCGGTCGATCGCAATGGGAGCCCCGGAGAAGCGCGCCGCTTCACGGTCACCGTAACGAACCGGAGCCGCGGGCCGGCCGCTGGGCGCGTCGTGGCCACGCCCCCGACCGGCTGGAGCACCGTGCCGGCGGAGAGCGTGTCGTTCCAGCGGGAAGACGAGACCAAGAGCCTGACGCTCACGCTGGCCGCGCCTGCCAACGTGCCGGAGGGGTCGTATGCGCTGCGCGTCGCCGCGGTCGGACCGACCGGCGCGCGAAGCGAAGGGGCGCTCGCGATCATCGACTACCCGCACATCCGGCCTCGTCCGGTCGTGCACCCGTCCACGACGCGGATTCGCACCGTGAAGCTCACGCTGCCGGGCCTCGCGCGCGTGGGGTACGTGCGCGGTGCCGCGGACCGCGTCCCCGAGGAGCTGCAGGCGATCGGCGTGCCGCTCGAGCTGCTCGATGCCGACACCCTCGCCCGCGGCGACCTGTCCCGCTACGCCGCGATCGTCATCGGCAGCCGCGCCTACGAGGTCGATCCCGCGCTCGTCGCCAACAACGGCCGCCTCCTCGATTACGCGCGGGGCGGCGGCCTCGTCATCGTGCAGTACCAGCAATACCCGTTCGTCCAGGGGAACTTCGCGCCCTACCGGTTGAGCATCGCGCAGCCGCACGACCGCGTCACCGACGAGACCGCGCCGGTGACCCCGCTCGATTCGTTGCACCCGCTGTTCCATCGCCCCAACGAGATCGGTGCGCGCGACTGGCAGGGATGGGTGCAGGAGCGCGGGTTGTATTTCGCGCACGATTGGGACTCGACCTATGTGCCGCTCCTCGAGACGCACGATGCGGGCGGCTCCGAGCTGAAGGGCGGTCTGCTCGTCGCGCCGCTGGGCCGCGGCACGTACGTGTACACGGGGTTGAGCTTCTTCCGGCAGCTGCCGGCGGGCGTGCCGGGGGCGTATCGGTTGTTCGTGAACCTCCTTGGATTGAAGCAGCGCAATGTGCCCTGAGTCACGGAGCAGGGAGCACGGAGCAGTACGAGACGGTGCGGGACGACTGCTCCGTGCTCCGTGCTCCGTGCTCATGGCGGGGGTATTGAGCCTCGCCGCGCTCACCGCATGCTCGCGGGATAGCCGAACTCCGCTCGTCATTTACTCCCCGCACGGTCGAGATCTGCTCACGCTGTTCGAGCGGCAGTTCGAGGCGGCCCATCCCGACGTGGACGTGCGCTGGCTCGACATGGGATCGCAGGAGGTCTACGACCGCGTGCGTTCCGAGCGCGCCAACCCGCAGGCCGACCTCTGGTTCGGCGGGCCCGGCACGATCTTCGCCCGGGCCGCCGCCGACTCGCTGCTCGAGCCGTTCCGGCCGACATGGGCGGACGCGATCGGTGCGCACGGCCGCGGGCCCGGCGACTTGTACTTCGCCGTGTACGAAACGCCCGCCGTGATCGTGTACGCCGAGCGCGCCGTCGCACCCGCCGAGGCGCCGCAGGATTGGGACGATCTCCTCGATCCGAAGTGGAAGGGCAAGGTGCTCATCCGCGACCCGCTGGCGAGCGGGACGATGCGCGCGGTGTGGGGGATGATCATCGAGCGCGGGCTCAAGGCGACCGGAGACACCGCCGCGGGGTTCGCGTGGCTGCGGCGCCTCGACGGCCAGACGAAGGAATACGTCCTCAACGGGCCGCTCCTCGACCAGAAGATCGCGCGCCAGGAGGGGCTCGTGTCGATCTGGGACCTTCCCGACATCCTCCTCAACCGCCGCGACGGTCTGCCGCTCGGCTACGTCTTCCCCCGCAGCGGCACGCCGGTCATCGAGGATGCGATCGCCGTGGTGCGGGGCGCGCGCCACCGCGCGGCGGCGCGGGCCTACGTCGAGTTCGTGGGGAGCGCGGCAGCGCAGCTCGCCGCCACCCGTGAGGTGTATCGGCTGCCCGCGCGCCTCGATCTTCCCGCGGATTCGCTCCCGCAATGGGCCCGCGAGGTGCGGCGGTCCATGAAGGCCGCCGACGTGGACTGGGACGTCCTCGCCCAGCACGGGGCCGAGTGGATGCGCTACTGGGACGAGCACGTGCGGGGCCGCGGCCCCAAGTGAGCGTCTTCCTCGAGATCGCCGAGCTGGCCAAGCAGTGGTCGCATCAGGTGCGCGTCGGTCCGATCAGCCTCGGGATCGGCCGCGGGGAGATCGTGGCGCTACTCGGCCCGTCGGGGAGCGGGAAAACCACCGTGCTGCGCCTGCTGGCGGGGTTCGAGACGCCCGACACCGGACGGATCGTCATCGAAGGTGAGGAGGTGACCGCCGTCCCGCCCGCGCGGCGCCGCTTCGGGATGGTGTTTCAGCACTACGCGCTGTTTCCCCATCTCGACGTCGGGGAGAACGTGGCGTTCGGACTTGGGGGACGGGGGACGGGGGACGGGGGAGGGGTCACCCAAAAGGTGGCGCAAGCGCTCGCGCTCGTGGACCTCGCCGGCTTCGAGCGGCGCCGCGTGCAGCAGCTCTCCGGCGGCCAGCAGCAGCGGGTCGCGCTGGCGCGTGCCCTCGCCCCCGAGCCGCGCGTCCTGCTGCTCGACGAACCGCTCTCGAACCTCGATCCCGCGCTGCGCGAGCGTACTCGGCGCGAGCTCCGCGGCCTGATCAAACGCGTGGGCATCACGGCCCTGTTCGTGACGCACGAGCAGGAAGAAGCATTCGACCTCGGCGACCGCGTGGCGGTGCTGAACGGGGGGCGCCTGGAGCAGGTCGGCACACCCGAGGAGCTGTACGAACGGCCGGCGAGCCTGTTCGTCGCGACGTTCGTCGGCCGGGCGAACGTCCTGCGGGGCGGTACGGCCGCGGCCTTGGGCGGCAGGAACGGGCAGGTTGTCGTCGTTCGGCCCGAGCGGTTGCGGTTCGCCCAGGGCGAGGGCCTTCCGGGCATCGTGCGCGAGCGGCGGTACACGGGGGCGCTCGCGTTCTATCAGGTGGAGACCGAACGCGGGGAACGGCTCGAAGTGCTCGCCGCGCCCGACGCGGCGCGCGTCGGCGATCAGGTCCGGGTGGAGGCGGTCCAGCTAATGGCGTTCGCCGAGCCGCCATCGTGAGACGCGCGTGGCCGTGGGCCCTGACCGCGCTGCTCGCGTGGCTCGTGCTCTATCCGATCGTGGTGCTGGTGCTGGGAGCGCTGAACGGCGAGGCGTGGCATGCCTTCCTGGCGCGCCCCGGCGAGTGGCGTGCGCTGTGGGCCAGCGTGTGGATCTCCGTCGCAAGTGTCGCCCTCGCGGCGGCGATCGGTATTCCGCTCGCCTTCTTGTTCGAGTGGCTCGAGTTCCCGGGCCGCAAGACCCTCGGTTCCTTGATTGCCCTGCCCGCCGTGCTGCCGCCGTTCGTCGGCGTGATCGCGTTTCTTTTTCTGTACGGTGAATCGGGGTTTGTGGCGCGCGCCGTGCAGGCTCTCTTCGGGCTCGCGCGGTCGCCGTGGCGGCTGCAGGGGGCGGGCGCGATTCTCCTGGTGCACGCCTACTCGATGTACGTCTACTTCTATCTCTTCACGCGCGCGGGCCTGGCGAAGCTCGACTGGTCGATGCTCGAGGCGGCGCAGGCGCTCGGCGCCCGTCGCTGGCGGACCCTCACGCGCGTGACGTTGCCCCTCGTCCGGCCGTCGCTCGCGGGCGCCGCGCTGCTCGTCTTCATGACGGCGCTGGGATCGTTCAGCGCGCCCTACGTGTTCGGCGGCGGCTTCCGGGTGATGACGACCCAGATCGTCGCGTCGAAGCTGAACGGCGAGCTGGCGGTCGCGACCGTCGAGACGGTGGTGCTCGCGCTGGTCGCCGTGCTCGGGCTCGCGCTGCTGCGCCACGGGGAGGGCGACGACGTCCTCGTGGCGCTGGGGAAGGGCACCGCGCCCCGCCGGCGCCCCATCCGGCGGCCGGCGGTCCGGGGGTTGGCGGCCGCAGCCGGCTGGGTGTTCGCCGTACTGTTGTTGCTTCCGCACCTGACGCTCGCGCTCGTGTCACTCGTGCCTTACGGCAGCTGGACGACGGAGACGCTGCCTCCGGTCGTGAGCCTCGTGAACTACGAGCGCTTGTTCGCCGAGCCCGCGCGGCTCGAGCCGCTGCTCCATTCGGTGTGGATGGCGGCCGCGAGCACCCTCGCGGCCGTCGTTCTGGCCCTCGCGGCGGGCGAGGTGCTGCGCCGCCGTTCGCCCGGCGCGTTTCGCCACCCGATCGAAACGCTGCTCGAGCTGCCGTGGGCGCTCCCGGGCACCGTGTTCGCCATCGCGCTCGCCGCGACCTTCAGCGTGCACGATCCGCTCACCCTTCGGTGGGTCCTCGTCGGCACGGTGGCGCTGCTCCCGCTCGCGTATCTCGTGCGCAACCTGCCCGTCACCGGGCGCGCCGTGCTCGCCGGCTACCGCCAGCTCGATCCGGCGCTCGAAGAGGCCGCGGCGAGCCTCGGCGTGGGGCGCTGGGCGACGTTTCGTCGGGTAACCCTGCCGCTCCTCAAGCCGGCGCTCGCGGCGGGCGGCAGTCTCGCGTTCGTCGCCGCGCTCGGTGATTTTGTCACGTCGATCGTGCTGTACACCTACGACAACCGCCCGATCTCGATCGAGATCATGTCCAGCCTGCGCGTTTCGGAGCTGGGGATCGCCGCGGCGTTCGGAGTCATTCTCATGCTCGGGAGCGCCCTCGTGCTCGGAATCGGAGCCAGGCGATGAAGCGCCTGGCCGTGCTCATGGCGGTCTGTTTCGTCGACATGCTGGGGCTGATGCTGGTGGCGCCCCTGATGGCGTTCTACGCCACGCGCCTCGGGGCGGCGGAGTGGCTGGTGGGCCCCCTGATTGCGTCGTTCGCCGTCGCGCAGCTCATCTCCTCGCCCATCTGGGGGAAGTTCTCGGACCGCTACGGCCGCCGCCCGGCGATGATCATCGGACTCGCCGCCTCCGCGTTCGCCTACGTGATCTTCGGATTCGCGAACAGCCTGGCGATGCTGTTTGCCTCGCGCATCGTGCAGGGGCTCGGCGGCGGCACGACCGGCGTGGCGCAGGCGTACGTCGCCGACACCATGGAACCGGCCGAGCGGGCCAAGGCCCTGGGGTGGATTTCCGCCGCGACGAGCGCCGGTGTCGTCATCGGACCGTTCATCGGGTCGGTCGCGCACCGCTTCGGCACGGAGATGCCGGGGATCGTCGCGGCCCTCCTCGTGCTCGTCAACGTGTATTTCGCCTGGACGTGGCTGCCCGAGTCGCGCGTGCTCCACCCGCACTCCACAACGGCGAGCGGGCGCTACGTGCCGCCCCCGGGCCGGTCGGTGCAGCAGGCGCTGTGGGAGATCGTGCGCCACCCCGCCGTTCCCGCGCACCGCGTGATCTGGATTTACGTCGTCGGGATGCTGGCGTTGAACGTGGTCATCGGCGTCCTCGCCCTCTATCTCAAGGACACCTATCGCGTCACCGAGGACACGATCGGCTACTTCTTCCCCATCTTCGGCATCGTGGGCGTTCTGATGCGCTTCTCGCTGGTGGGGTGGTTCAATCACCGCTTCGGCGAAGTGCGCACGATGCAGATCGGCACCATCTCGCTGCTGCTCGGCCTCGTCCTGATGCCCCTGCCGGCGGCGATCCTGCCGCCCGCGCCGGCGCTCGTGCTGTTCATCGTCTTCCTCGCCCTCGTCCCGGTGGGGACCGCGCTCCTGTTTCCGGCGTCCACGTCGCTCGTCAGCCAGCGGACCGACAAGCACGAGCTGGGCCTCGTCATGGGCGCGCAACAGACGTTCCGCGGCATCATGAGCATCCTCGGGCCCGTCGGCGGCACGATCGCGTTTGCCGCATTGGGGCACGGGGTGCCGTTCCTCCTCGCCGCAGGCGTGGTGGGCGTGGCTGGGGCGCTGGCGTTTCGGGAGCGGCGCGAGCAGCCGGTGGCGGCGACGGCCTGAGGGCCGCTACTTTGTCCCCATGATCCTGTCCCTGTCGCTGGCGCTGCTCGCGGTGCCTTGGGCTCCGCCGCGGCCGAAGCTCATCGTGGTGATCACCGTCGACCAGCTGCGCCCCGATTATCTCGATCGCTGGAAGCGCCAGTTTACGGGCGGCCTGCTGCAGCTCACCACCGAAGGCGCCGTGTTCGCCGACGCCTATCAGGACCACGCCGTCACGGAGACGGCGCCGGGCCATTCGACCGTCCTGTCGGGACGGTGGCCCGCGCACACGGGAATCATCAGCAACGATTTCGGCGTCCAGGACTCGACCGCCCCCCTGGTCGGGACGACGGGCGCGGGCGCATCGCCCCGCCGGTTTCGCGGCACCGCCTTCCTCGATTGGCTGCGGGCGACGGATCCCGGCGCCCGCGCGCTCTCGGTGTCGGTCAAGGATCGGGGCGCCATTCTGCCGATGGGGCAGGCACGCGCCGACGTCTTCTGGATGTCCTATGGCACGGGCCAGTTCACGACCAGCCGCTACTATGCCGACTCGCTGCCGGCGTGGGTGAGGGCGTTCAACGCCAAGCTGCGTCCACCCGCTCCGTGGGCGCTCCTGCTCCCTGACTCGGCGTATGCGGAGGCGGACGACGAGCCGTGGGAGAATGGCGGCCGCAACCGCACCTTCCCGCATACGCCGCCGCCGACCTGCACGAACGCGCCGAGCGCGGGCTGTGCGACGCCCGCGCTCGACTCGCTCACGCTCGAGCTGGCCTGGCTGGGCCTCGAGAACCTGAAACTCGGCCGCCGCAACGGCACCGACCTGTTGGCCGTGAGCCTGTCCGCGACGGACTACGTGGGCCACGCCTACGGGCCCGATTCCCGCGAGATCCACGACCAGGTGCTGCGGCTCGACCGCTCGCTCGCCTGGTTCTTCAAGCGGCTGACCGATCGGATCGGGAAGGACAACCTCGTCATCGTGCTCACCGCCGACCACGGGGTAACGCCGTTCCCCGAGCGGACCCAGGCGAAGACGGGCGCGCCGGCCTACCACGTCGCCCTCGACACGGTGGTGACGGCCGTCAATCGGCAGTTGGATGCCCTGGTCGGCGCGGCCGGCGCTCCACCCCGCGCCTGGCTGCTGTTCGACTCCGGGATGCTGCTGCTGCGGGACAACGGGCGGTTCGCCGCCGTCGGCGCCAACACCGACAGCATCCTCGACGCCGTGGCCGCGCGCATCCGCGCCGTGGCCGGCGTCGCGCGCACGGATCGTCCCGAGGCCCTCGGCCGCGCCGACACCGCGTCGGACCCCGTCGCCCGGCGCTGGCTGCACCACGTCCCTCCCGACGCCGGCGTCGTTCTCACCGTGTCGTTGCAGCCCGGGTCCGTGTGGGCGGCGTCGGTCTCGATCGCGATGCACGGCCAGCCGTCCGACCTCGATTCGCACGTGCCGTTGATCTTCTGGGGTCGCGCCGTGAAGCGCGGGACGTATCGCGGGCGGGCCAACACCGTGGATATCGCGCCCACCCTGGGCCGGCTGCTCGGCGTCTCGCCGCTGTCACTCATCGACGGGCACGCCCTCACCGACGCGCTGGACCTGCGGAACTAGCGCGTGGTCGAAAAGCTCACACCCAATCAGGTCCGCCGGATCGAGGAGGTCCAGCAGTTCATCCGGACGGTGGAGCATGTCAAGAAGCTGGTGGCGGAGCTCGAGGGGAATCGCGCCGCCAAGGCCACGGTCCTGAATGGCATCTCCAGCCAGATCCAGCGCGAGCTGTCGCAGATGCGCCAGCGCGCCATGACGTCCAACGTGGGCACCGTGGCGGACGTCGCGGGCTCCCTCGCCGTGATCGCCGGGCGCGTCGGCACCGGCCTCAACCTGAAGATCCGCGCTCTGAACGACGGCGTGACCAGTCTGATGATGCAGCTCGACCAGGCGCTCAAGGCCGCGCACGAGCCGGACAAGACGGACAAGAAGCCATCGTAGCGCCCGCCATCCACTGTCGCGGTCTCATCAAGCGCTACGGCGACGTCACCGCCGTGGCGGGCCTCGACCTCGACGTCGCCACCGGCGAATGCTTCGGCCTGCTCGGTCCCAACGGGGCGGGCAAGACCACCACGATCGAGATCCTCGAGGGCCTCACCGTCCCCGACGGCGGGGAAGTCGAGGTCCTGGGCCAGCGCTGGCGCGACGGCGCCCCCGGCCGCGCCCTGCGCGAGCGCCTCGGTATCCAGCTCCAGGAAACGCAGCTCGGGGACAAGCTGACCGTCGCCGAGACGGTTCAGCTGTTCCGGTCGTTCTACCGGCGCTCGCACACCGTGGACGAAGTCCTGGCGCTCGTGGAGCTCGAGGAGAAGCGCGGCGCGCGCGTCGCGAGCCTCTCCGGCGGGCAGAAGCAGCGCCTCGCCGTCGCCTGCGCGCTCGTGAGCCGGCCCGATTTGCTGTTCCTCGACGAGCCCACGACCGGGCTCGACCCCCAATCCCGCCGGCAGCTCTGGGACATCATCGAACGGTTCCGCGCCGCGGGCGGCAGCGTGCTCCTCACGACGCACTACATGGAGGAAGCGGAGCGCCTCTGCGACCGGGTCGCGATCATGGACCACGGCCAGGTGATCGCGCTGGGCACCCCGGCCCAGCTGATCGCGTCGCTCGGGGCGGATCAGATCGTCGAGTTCGCGCTCGCCAGCGGGGCGGCGCCGGAGGGGCTCGACACGCTGCCCGGGGTGAAGCAGGTCCGCGCGGGTCCCGATCGGATCGCCCTCACCGTCGCCGAGGTGCACCGCGCTGTGCCGGCGCTGCTCGCCCTGCTCGAGCGCCAGGGGGCGGAGCTCTCCCTCCTCACGACCCATCACGCGACCCTCGAGGACGTCTTCGTCGCGCGCACGGGGCGCCAGCTGCGCGATGCGTGATCACCCGCTCGTCCAGCTGACGCTCGCGCGGATGCGCGAGTTCTACCGGGAGCCCGAGGCGATCTTCTGGGTCTTCGGGTTCCCGATCGTGCTCGCCTTCGCGCTCGGACTCGCGTTTCGCAACTCGGGCCCGGGTGAGCTGAAGGTGGGGGTGGCCCCCGGCGCGGGGGACGTAGCTCTCGCGGCCGCCCTCGACTCGTCGCCCCACCTCAGCGCGAAGGTGCTCGATACCGCCGCCGCGCGCCTCCAGCTTCGCGCCGGTCGCATCGCCCTGCTCGTCGTTCCGGGTGACCCGCTCGTGTACCGCTACGATTCAACGCGGACCGAGAGCCGGCTCGCCCGGCTCGAAGTGGACGACGTGGTGCAGCGCACCAGGGGCCGTGCCGACCCCGCCCTCGTGCGCGACGAACGGGTGGCCGAGCCGGGATCGCGCTACATCGACTTCCTGATCCCCGGCCTCCTCGGCATGAACCTCCTGGGGAGCGGCATTTGGGGTGTGGGCTTCTCGGTCGTGCAGGCGCGGCAGAAGAAACTGCTCAAGCGCTTCATGGCGACGCCGATGCGGCGCAGCCACTACCTGCTCGGGTTCATCCTGTCCCGCCTCGTGTTTCTGTTCCTCGAGATCACGGCGCTGGTGGGGTTCGGGTGGGTGATGTTCCACGTCGGGGTGCAGGGCTCGTTCGCGACGCTCGCCGCCATCACCATCCTGGGCGCTCTCTCTTTCGCCGGTTTGGGGCTGCTCGTGGCGAGCCGCGCCCGCACCATCGAAGGCGTCTCGGGCCTGATGAATCTCGTGATGCTGCCGATGTGGATCCTGTCGGGGACGTTCTTCTCCTACGCCCGCTTCCCCGACGCGATGATCCCTTTCGTCAAGGCGCTGCCGCTCACCGCGCTCAACGACGCCCTGCGCGCCGTGATGATCGACGGGGCGTCCCTGACGCGCTTGGGCGGCGAGATCGCGGTGGTCGCGGTGTGGGGCGCCGTGAGCTTTGTCGTGGCGCTCCAGATCTTCCGCTGGCGCTGAGCTACGGCGTCACGGTAATCGTGCCCGTCATCCCCTGCGCGGTGTGAAACTGACAGTGGTACTGGTACGTGCCGGGCGTGCTGAATGTCCGGCCATAGGTCCCCGCCGGCGATGTCCCGGGCGTGCAGTAGGGATCGTAGGGATCGCAACTGCCGCTTCCCGCGGCCGCGACGTTGCCGCTGTTCCAGACCGGCTGTGGAGTTGCGTCGCTGGTCGACGTATGTGTTGCCTTGCCGGTGTTGGTCCACCTGACAAACGTGCCGGCCGTGATCGTCACCGTCGCAGGTGAGAAGGCGTAGGGGGTCAATCCGGCGTTGTCCGTCATGCTGACGTCCACGACGGTGGCGCCGGGCGGGGGTGGTGAGCCGCCGGGGGAGGACGGGGGATTGGAACCGCAGGCAACGAGCGGCGCGAGGAGCAAACCGTAGCACAGGCGCATAGGCCCTCTCGGGTGATGGGTCGTCCTGGAAACCTGACCTCAGGACCCGCGTCTGCGCCAGTCCGTCACCCCTCCGGCCGCAGGACCGCCCACAGGCGCCGCCAGAAGCCGCCCGTCGCCTGCTCGAGGCTGCGCCGGAACGCCGCCGCCGACGCGAAGCGGCGGGCGGGGTCGCTGCGTACCGCATCGCGCAACACCTCGGCCAGCTCGCGTGGCACGTCGCCTCGCTCCGCGGGCAGATTGGGGACGTCGTCGATCGACTGGCGCGCGAGGATCTGCTCCGGCGTGATCCCGGCGAACGGCGGCCGCCCGAGCAGCGCGAAGTAGGCGACGGCGCCGAGCGAGTACAGGTCGGCTCGCTGGTCCACCCGCTCCCCCAGCAGCTGCTCCGGCGCGGCGAATTGCGGCGTTCCGCTCCTGGATGTCGCGCCGCCGAACCGGCCCTCCCCGCGCACCGCCAACGCGAGTCCGAAGTCCGTGATGCGCAGCCGTCCGTCCGGCTCGATGAGCATGTTCTCGGGCTTCAAGTCGCGGTGGACCAGGCCCAGGGCGTGGGCGTGCTCGAGTGCCGACAGGGCCTGCCCGAGGAGTCGCACGGTGGCATCCGGGGAAAATGGGCCGCTGTTTTGCACGACCTGGGCCAGGTTGGCGCCGGGAACCAGCTCCATCGTGTACCACTGCAGGCCCGCGCGGCCCATGATGTCGTAGATGCTGACGATGTTGGGATGGCGGAGGCGCGCGGCCAGCTGGGCTTCGCGGCGGAACCGCTCGACCACCGCCAGATCGGCGGTCAGCGAGGGATGCAGCACCTTCATCGCGACCTCGCGCTCGAGGCCGAGATCTCGCACGCGAAACACGCGACCGAACCCACCGGCGCCGATCTCCTCGAGGAGCTCGTAGTCATCACCCAGGGCCCGGCGCAGGCGGCGCTCGAACCCCGACTCCGTGACCTGCGGCGTCGCGGCGGGGATGTGAAACGTCCCTGCGTCGCTCACGAAATCCTCGAGCATTTCGGTCGCCGTGAAGTAGCGGTCTCCGGGCGCCGGGGACAGCGCCCGCAGGATCACCCGCTCGACGGCCGCGGGAATCGCGGGCCGCAGCTGCCGCGGCGGCGTCAGGCGCGCCGGATCGAGATCGGGCTCGTGGCCGGTGAGGGCCGCGTACGTGTTCGCCGCCACTGTGAACACGTCGCTCGCCGGCTCCCCGGGCTCCCCGCCGCGGATCTCGGGGGCGACGTAGGGCGGCGCCACGTCCCCCGGCGGGACGTGCGGGAGGCACCAATTGGCGTAGCGCAGGTCGGTGATCACGCCCCGCCCCGCCGTGTCGATCATCAGCGTAGCCGGCACCACGCGCCGCATGATGATCCCCCGGGCGTGGGCGTGTTCGATCGCGGAGAGCAGGTCGCGAATGAGCGACATGCCCGTGGGAATGGGGCGGGGGCCGCGCCGCAGCGCGTCGGCGAGGCTCTCCCCGTCGATCCAGTTGGCGGTGCGATACGCGAAGGCACCGACCTCTCCAGCCGCGTACGCGTGCCGGATCGAGGGGTGATCGAGCGCCGCCAGCGTTTCGGTCTCGCGCAGGAACCACGCGCGCCCGGGTGTCCCGGGGAGGAGGTGCACGCGCAGCGCCACGGGGCGCTTCAGCACCCGGTCCCACGCGTGGTACAGCGCCCGTTCCGGTGACAGGGCGACCAGACTGTCCAGACGGAACGCCGGCTCGAGCGCCTGCACGAGCTCATCGAGCAGGCCGACGGGTGGCGTCGTGAACGCGGGGGTCGCGGGCGAGGGAGAGGCGTCGGAACGCACGGGCGGGAATCTAGCGAGGCCCCGCGGCTGGCACGAATCACGCCCCGGCCACAGATTCGTCACGTGGACACCCGCGTGGAACGCCGGGTCCGCCCTGAGCGTCGCAGCGGCCTGGATCGTCGCAGCGCCGAGCGCCGCGTGCGGATCGTCGCGGTGCTCGTGCAGCAGCGTTACTTCGCCAGCCGCCGCGGCCCGATGGAGCGGCGCGCCCAAATCACGCGTCGCCGCCTCAGTCCATCCTGACGGGCACCACGCCCCACCCACTCAGCGCCGTGCGCGCGTAGCGCGCGTCCCGCAGGTAGACCGTCACACCCGTTCCGCTCGAGTCCACGTCGGCCGTCAGGAATCGCGCGAACTGCGCCATCGCCCGCCCTTCCTGCGTGTCGCGCAGCGCGCGCACCACGCGGAGGTCCGCCAGATGTCGTGGCAAGCGCCAATCCTCCCCGGCGACCGTGTCGGCGTTCGCGGCGATGCGCTCCCACGTGAAGGGCCGGCCCACCTCTGTCAGCGCTGCCCACCCTGCGTTCGCGCCAAACCGCCCTTCGGCGGCGCGCCGTGCGGAGCGCTTGGCGGCCTGCGCCGCGACCCCCTGCGCTCCCGCGTAGAGCGCCAGCACGAGGATTGCTAGGGCCGCGGCCCGGCGTCGCCCTACGGGACCGAACCAGTATCGAGTCCAGCCGATCACGCCGACCAGGCAGAGCGCGCCGTAGACGCCGAGAACCCACGGCGCCACGAGGCCCCGGCTCGAGAGGAGGAGTGCGGTCGCAGCGACGCCCACGACGCCGGCGGCGGCGAGGGGGATCCAGTGCCGCTCGGCGCCCCAGGCGAGCGCGATGAGGGGCACGAGCCAGAAAAAGGGATCGACGATGGCGACCCAGTCGCCGTAATACCACGTCCCGTCCCAGGGCAGAAAGGGCCGCAGGCCGTAGGAGCCTTGCCAGTCCATATAGAGGTGGCTCGCCACCGTCACCACGATGCACAGGCTCAGCCATTCCCAGGGAGCACGTCGTCCGGTACGCCACCTGATTGCGGCACCGACGAGCAGCGTGAGGGCGACGGCCTCGATCAAGGCCCCTACGAACGAGTGCGTGATCCCGCGGTGCAGGATGAGGTAGTCGGCACGGTCGCCGGGGAGGCCGATGAAGAGCTCTGTCCAATCGGGCGCGTTTGCAGCGACGGCCCCCAGCAGGCCCGCACGGGGCACTTTGGAGCCGGCGACGGCGTGCCCCAGGGCGGCGCCGACCAACGCGTGGGCCAGGTTGTCCATGGCGTACACGATGCGGGGGGACCTCGCGGCGCGTCCAGGCCAGCCGTACTTTAGGGGCACCCATGGCTTCCCCCTTCCGGCCTACCCGCGTCCCGCCTCCCGACCGCCGCCGGCGCGCGGATCGCCGGGTGTTCGACGACCGGCGCTCGGGCGTGGATCGCCGCCAGGGCACCGACCGCCGCGGTGCGGCGAGCGCCGCCGCGGCTTCGTCGCTCCCACGGGAGCGGCGCACCGGGGTGGAGCGCCGTGTCCTGGCACAGCGGCGCGTGGGGGCGCGGCGCCGCTTCTTGGTCCGTCGGGTCGTGCCCGACCGCCGCCAGCGGGGTCCGCTCCCCTAGCCGTGCCGTACCTCAAACTGATCGAGTCCGTAGGGCGTCGTGTCACCGAAGCGCGCGCAAGCCCCGTGCGACTCGGTCGCGACCCCGCCTCGACGATCGTCTTCGGCGGCGATGCCGCCAAGGTCGTGTCCGGCCGCCACGCCGAGATCCGATACGAGGGGACGAGCTGGGCCGTCGTTGATCTGGGCAGTCGCAATGGGACCTACCTGAACGGCCGGCGGCTCGCCGCCACCACACCTACCCCACTCAAGACCGGCGACCTGATCCGCCTCGGCGAATCGGGCCCCGAGCTGCAGCTCGCTGCCGTCGCGGAAGCAGCGGAGCTCGAGGAAACCCTCGCCGAGCAGCCCGCCTTCCAGGGCGCGGGAAAGCCCGCCGAATCCCGCGCCTACGGCGTGACCCTGCTTAATGCCTCCAGCGGGAAGCGGTACGAGGCGCGCGGCACGCGCATCCGGCTGGGACGCGGCAGCGAGTGCGAGGTCCAGCCGGTCGAGCAAGGTGACACGATCGTGTCGCGCGTGCACGCCGAGCTGACCGTTGGGCCGTCGGGAGGCCTCGCCTTGCGTGATGCCGAGAGCAAGAACGGCACCTTCCTGAACGGCGAACGCCTCACTCGGGCGATGCCGGTGAGGCTCGGGGACAAGATCATGCTCGGTCAGGGCGGCCCCGTGCTCCTGGTCGAGGGGATCGGAACGGGTCCGCTGAAGGCCGTGCCCCGGCCGGCCGCCGGCGCTCCCCTCGGCCAGAAAACCGTGATGGGGATGATCGGGCAGGCGCTCGCTAAAGCCAAGGGACGCGGCTCTCGGGCGTTCGTGCAGGCGATGGTCGACGAAATGGGGAAGGACGCGCGGCGCAAGATCCAGTGGCTGACGGGCCTCGTGGTCTTGCTCATGGTGATGCTGGGGGGCGGGGTCTACAGTGTGTACTGGCTGCTTTCCTCGCAGGCCGAAGAGGCCCAGGCGGCGCTTCGAACTGCCGAAGATTCCGCCCGGGCCGATGCGGAGCGGCTGCGCGGCGAGCTGGCGGAGGCCCGCGCTGCGGCGGCGCCCGCGGCGCAGGTGGATCTGCTCCGCGCCCAGCTCGAATCCGCCCAGGTACGCACCACGCAGTTGCAGGCCTCACTCGACCGGGCGCAGCAGGCCCTGGCACAGCAGCTCTCCGCCGGTGAGGCCCGGCGCCAGGAAGCGCAGCGCGACCTGGAGCGGCTGCGCGACCAGCTCGCGGCGGCCGAGCGCCGGGCGCCCTCCCAGGGCTTGATCGATAGCCTGCGGCGTGCGGTCGCCACCGCGGAGACGCAAACGGCGAACCTGGACGCCAAGATGCGGGCGATCCGCGCCACGGATTTCGCGGGGTTGGCCCAACAGAACCAAGGCGCCGTCGGGCTGATCACGGTGGCGCTCGGCGGCAGCTACTACGATGGGACCGGCTTTGTCATCAGTGCCGACGGCTACATGCTCACGAACTGGCACGTCGTGGCCGACACCGCGCACCCGCAGCCCGACACCGTCTGGGTCACGATGGCCGATCAGTCCCTCGGCCGTTATGCGGACGTGATCGCCAGCTCGAGCGAGCGCGACGTCGCCCTCATCAAGATCCGAGGCTACCAGGGACCACAGCTCGCAGCGATCGATTGGAAGGGGACCAAGGCGCGCCAGGGCGAGCCCGCCGCGCTGATCGGCTACCCCGCCGGGTCGGGATTCGCGCGCGACCGCTCGTCTCTAGTTCGCACGTCGATGACGGCGGGCATTCTATCGCGGGTGACGACGGATCTGATTCAGTTCGACGGGATGACGACCGGGGGGTCGTCGGGGAGCCCCGTGTTCAATGCCGACGGGGAAGTGATCTCGGTACACCGCGCTGGGCTACGGCAGGGGCCCGGGTTCGCGCTGTCGGTCCCGGTGAAGTACGCGATTCCCTTGATGCCGCCCGCGCTGCGCCTGCGGCTCGGGCTCTAGTTGCGGGCGTAGTTGATCGTGACGACGAGGGCCCGCTGGGATTGGGCCACTGTCACGACACTCTGTTGGCTCTGGATTCTGGAATCCTCTCTAGAATGCGTCGCCGCCTGAATCGCGCTTCGTGCCGACTGGAGCGCCTCGAAGCCAGGGCGCGTATCAACCACAGTTGCAGTCGCTTGCACTGTGCCACGAGCTTGGGCTTCTGCGGTAACCGGTCGGGCTACCAGGCCAACGGCCACCAGGGCGACTACCGACAGGACTACGCGCATGCTCGGCTCCGAGGTCTAGGGTTCGATGCTCTTCTCACCACCCCCTAAGGCAGACGGCGTACCACCCGAGCCAGTCACGCTAACTGATTACATAGCAGTATTTTACGGTGTCATGTCCGGCGTTGTCCGAAGCGACAAACCGTCGAGAATTTTGACAGGAAATCGCCATTGCATTCGCTAACCCCTATCCCTATCTTCGCCTCCCACTTTCGTACCTAGTCGTCAAAAACCTAGACAGTGAACAGGAAGTCTGCGGTTGGCACGGGCCTTGCCCCTGTCGCGTGTCGGCAACAGGGGAGGGGCCGAATGGCCCCCCCGGTATTCAGAAACCACAGCTCGACACCATGAGGATAGACCAACACATGCGTACCGCTTCCAAGTTGTCCCTGGCCGTGCTCGCGCTCGTCATCACCGGCGCCGTCACCGCCCAGGCCCAGAGCAACAATGCCAGCATCACGGCGACCGCCAGCGTGCAGACGCCGATCAACGTGACTGGCGCCCAGCAGTTGAACTTCAACAACGCCTTCCCTGGCGTGAACAAGACGGTTGCCGCGAGCGACCTGACCAACGCAGGCCGGTTCGACGTGACGGGCCAGGCCAGCACGCCCGTGACGATGGCGTTCACCCTGCCCGCCACGCTGTCGTCCGGCGGTAACACGATGCCGATCGACTCGTACAGCGGCATCCATGCCGACAACAGCGCGCAGACCGTGGGCGTAGTTGCCTTCACCCCGGGCGCGAGCAACGGCGCGACCCTGAGCGCCGCCGGCGCCATGTTCGTTTGGGTCGGCGCCCGCGTGACCCCGGCCACGAACCAGGCCGCAGGCGTCTACACGGGCAGCATCACGCTGACGGTCGTCTACTAAGCGATAGTCATCGGCGTCGAGCTGGTGGCGCGCCGGCAGAGGGTGCAGCTTCCCTCTGCCGGCGCTGTCGCAAGCAAGAGGCCCAAACCCATGAAAGTCCCTGTCTCGCTCCTGATCGGCGTTACGCTGCTCGGCTCCCCGCTCCCGCTCGGGGCGCAGGGCAAGCCGGTGACAGTCACGGGTATCCGCGGCGTGACCTTCGGCGTCGTGCTCCCGGGCGTGGCCCTGGTCATCATGCGCACCGATCCCGCGAACAGCGGTCAGCTCGACATCAAGGGACCCAACCGCGGCCAGGTGCAGCTTACCTTCACGCTCCCGTCCGCGATGACGGGGCCGGCTGGCGCCCAGATGCCGCTCGTCTTCGGCTCGAGCGACGCCGGCTACTCGCAGTCGCAGGCCATCGGCGGTCAGATCGGCTTCGACCCCAAGCAGCCCTTTACGGCGAGCCTGTCGAACAGCGGCCGCGCGTCGGTGTTCGTGGGAGGCACCGCGAACCCGGTTGCGAACCAACGCGCCGGCACTTATACGGCTACGATCACCCTCACCGTGACACTGCTCCCGTGATCCGCGCCCTCTCGCTCGCTGCTAGCCTCGGCTTGGCCACCTCGGCGCTCGATGCCCAAGGGGTCATGGTCGCGCCGCATGCCGTCTACATCGATCACCGCGTTCGCTCGGGCTCGGTCCTGCTGTACAACCCCGGTACGGAACCCGTCGAGGTGACGATCTCCACGCTGTTCGGGTATCCGGCCACCGATTCGACGGGGAGCATCGTGCTCCGGACGGTCGAAGCCCCCGACTCGACCCTTCCCTCGGCGCTCGCGTGGATCCAGGCCTTCCCACGCCGGCTCACCGTGGCGCCCCTCGAGCGGCAGACGGTCCGCCTCCTCGCCCGTCCTCCGGTGGGGCTCGCCGACGGCGAGTACTGGGTCCGGCTCATGATCGCCGCCAAGGCGGGCCAGGTCCCGATCACGGGCGTGGGCGACACGACCGCGATTCAGGTGGGGCTCACGCTCGAGGTCCGCACCGTAATCGGCATCGCCTACCGCAAGGGCGCCGTGCGAACGGGCGTCGCCCTGTCGAATGTCCGCGCACAGCTCGTGGGCGATACGCTCGTCACCTGGAGCCGGCTCGAGCGGCAGGGCAACGCCGCGTACGTCGGCACCGTGCACGGCACGCTGGTGGACTCGACCGGCACCAGACGCGGTTCCTTCGCGTCGCCGCTCGGCGTCTACTTCACGATGGAGCCGCGCATCTCGACCATCGTCGGTAAGCTCCCCCGCGGCCGCTATTGGCTGCGCTACGAGGTCGTCACCGAGCGCGAAGACCTCGATCCCAAGGTGGTGCTCACCGCGCCTGCGGTCCGCGACTCCGTCCAGCTGGTCGTCCCGTGACCCCACGCGTCGTCGTGATCCTGGGTGCCGTCCTCGGCACCCTCGGACTGCCGCGGCTCGCGCCGGCGCAGGCGGCGAACGGGTCCATCCCCGCCGAGGCCATGGTCGTCACGGTCGGGATGACGTTCACGACGCTGCGTGACTTGGGCTTCGGGACGGTCACGAAGGGCGTCGCCACGACGGTTCAGCCCACCGACGCCAACGCCGGGATGTGGCAGATCTCGGGGAACGGCAACTCGTTCGTCACGATCGCCTTCACGTTGCCGACGCAGCTCACGAACATTCAGGCGTTGCCAGGGTCCACGATGCCGGTCAGCTTCGGTGCCCTTTCCGCGCGCTGGCGCCGCGCCAACAGCGATCCCACGGGCGCGACGGCGTTCAGCCCCGCCCTCGGCTCGGTGGGCCGCTTCGGACCCAACGCCAACCCCACGCTGTACATCTGGATCGGCGGCACGGTAAACCCTGCCCTCACGGCCAAGCCGGGGATCTACCAGGGCACCATCATCCTGTCGCTCACGTACCTCTAGCGCATGCGTCGGGGTCTCGGGGCGGCGCTCCTCATCGCGATCGGCCTCGGCGTTCCCGACCGGCAGGCGGCCGCCTGGCTGCCACCAACGGCCCAAGCGACACCCGCCGACACCCAGCCTGAGCCCGTCATCATCGAGCTGCAGATCGGGCGAATCGCGCGCGCCACCGTCCAGGCGTATCGGGTCCGGTCCGAGGTCCTGCTGCCGCTGTCGCAGCTGTTCCAGCTGGTCGAAATCCGCCACCGGCTGTCACCGGAGGGCCGGCTCGACGCCACGATGGACCCCGGCAACCGGCGCATCGTCATCGACGCGCGCCGCGACACGATGCAGCTCGGGGACCGTCACGTGCGCATCGAGCCCGAGTTTCGGCTGTTCGAGGGCGGGGAGCTGTACGTGGGCGCCGAGCGGCTGGGTGATCTGTTCGGCCTGCGCTTCGGCGTGGACTGGGCCGAGCTGGCTGTGACGGTGGTGGACCCGACCGACCTGCCGATCGCGCGGCGGCTGCGCCGTGAGGCCGCCCGGGAAGCCTACCTGCGGCGGGCGGAGCGGCCGCGGGCCGACGTCACGTTCGGCCTCGAGCGGCCGCGTTGGGACGGCGTTGTGGTGGACTACTCACTTTTTTCGCCGTCCGCCGATCCCCTCGCGAGCGCAGCCTACTCGCTCGGCCTCGGGGCCGACCTGCAGGGCGGATCGCTGGAAGTCCTCGCGCAGAGCGTCGGACCGGCCGAAGATGGGCGCGTGCGCGTGGACGCATCGTGGACGGGCGTATGGCGCGACCATCCCTGGCTCACGCAGCTGCGCCTGGGCGACGCCGGCGCGACGGGACCGCGCGGCCGGAGTCTGCGCGGCGCCGCCCTGACCAACGCCCCGTTCGTCCGGCCGTCGCTGGTCGGCGGGCTGCGCTACCGTGGCCGGCTCGAGCCCGGCTGGTCCGTAGAGGCGTACCGCGGCGGTGACCTGGTCGCCTTCGATTCGGCCGATGCCGG
>DASXUE010000044.1:0-29653 GCA_036505055.1 Gemmatimonadales bacterium
CCCGGGCCGGCCCGACGAGTTCTACTTCGGTCACGTGAATGGCGGCGTCTGGAAAACCATCGACGCCGGCAGAACCTGGTCGCCGATCTTCGATGACCAGCCCGTCGCCTCGATCGGTGCCCTGGCCGTCGCGCCCTCCGCACCCGACGTGATCTACGTCGGCACCGGCGAGTCGACGCTGCGCGACTCAGTGGGCTTCGGCAACGGCGTCTACAAGTCGACCGACGCCGGCCGCACCTGGAAGCACCTCGGCCTCGCCGACACCCAGCATATCGGCAAGATCGCCGTCGACCCCAAGAACCCTGACGTGGTTTTCGTGGCGGCCATCGGTCATCTCTACGCCGCGAACGAGGCGCGCGGTGTGTACCGCACACGCGACGGCGGCCGCACCTGGCAGAAAGTCCTCTACAAAGACGAGAACGTCGGCGCGGTCGAGGTCGTCATCGATCCGACCAACTCGCGCGTCGTGTACGCGGGGCTGTGGAACACGCGCCGCCCGCCGTGGTTCACCTACGCGCCCACCAACGGGCCGGGCGGCGGGATCTACAAGTCCACCGACGGTGGCACGACCTGGCAGCAGCTGACGGCGGGCCTGCCGCCTGCCGGGATCGGACGGACCGGCATCGCCGTGGCGCCGTCGAATCCACAACGCGTGTATGCCGTGGTGGATTGCCTGGTGCCCGACCCGACGGCACCGGCGCCACCGCCGCCCGCGCGAGGTCGGCCCGCTCAAGCACCGCCCGGGCAAGGCGGGGTGTTCCGCTCCGACGACGCCGGTGCGACCTGGCGGCGACTGAGCGGCGATCAGGCGTTGTGGGGCCGCGGCTGGTATTTCGAGAAGATCGCCGTCGATCCGAAGAACCCCGACATCGTGTACGTGCCGAACGTGGCGGTGAACCGCAGCCGCGACGGCGGCGCGACCTGGGACGTGATCCGCGGCTCGCCGGGCGGCGACGATTACCACCAGATCTGGATCTCGCCCGACAATCCCGACATCCTCATCGTCGCGAGCGACCAGGGCACGATCATCACCCACAACGCGCGCGCCGCCGATCCCCGCGACATGACCTGGAGCTCGTGGCTCAACCAGCCCACGGCCCAGATCTACCATGTGTCGGTCGACTATCGCTTCCCGTACTGGGTCGTCGGCGCACAACAGGACAGCGGGGCCGTGGCGGTGCGCTCGCGCGGCAAGTTCGCGCAAATCTCGCAGCGCGACTGGGAGCCGATCGGCGCGGCCGGCGAGAGCGGCTACGCGATGGGCGACCCGCTGCATCCCGGCATCATCTACGGCGGCGAGGGCAGTCGCTGGGTTCTCGAGAACAATCTTTCGGTCCCCAATACCTCCTCGCCAAAGGGCCCCGAGACCGACCGCGCTGACTGGACGCAGCCTCTCGTGCTGTCGCCTGCCGATCCACACGCGCTCTATTACGCCAGCCAGTTCCTGTTCAAGACGACCGACGGCGCGCGCACCTGGAAGCAGATCTCGGGCGACCTGACTCGGCCCGATCCCGGCATCCCGCCTAACCTCGACGCGACCGCGGCCGCCGCGATGGATCGCAACGGCAAGCGCGGCGTCATCTACGCGGTGGCGCCGTCCCCGCTCCTCGCGCCGCTGATCTGGATCGGCACCGACGACGGGCTCATTCAGGTCACGAAGGACGACGGTGCGACCTGGCGCGACGTCACGCCGCGGGTCTTAACGCCGTGGAGTCGCGTCACCGGCGTCGAGGCGTCGCACTTCGACGCGAACACGGCCTATACATGCGTCGACCGGCACCAGCTCCAGGACTTCGCGCCATACATCTACCGCACGCGCGACCAGGGCCGCTCGTGGCAACCGATCACGACGGGCCTGTCGGATGGCGTGTATGTCCACGTCATTAAGGAAGACCTGATGCGCCGCGGGCTGCTGTTCGCCGGGACGGAGCGCGGCGCGTTCGTGTCGTTCGACGACGGCGATCACTGGCAGCCACTGCAGCGCAACCTGCCGGTGACGTCGGTGCGCGACTTCGTCGTCTACGGCAACGACCTCATCGTCGCGACACATGGCCGTGGCTTCTGGGTGATAGATGACATCAGTGCGCTGCGGCAGGTCACGGGCGAAGTCCTCCAGGCCGACGCCTGGCTCTTCAAGCCCGCGGACGCGATCAACGTGATCCCGGGAGACGACGACGGCACACCGTTCCAGCGCGACGAGCCGCAGGCACAGAACCCGCCCGACGGCGCGGTCATCGACTATTACCTCAAGGCGCCGGCGGCGGTCACGCTCGAGATCCTCGATCCCGCGGGCAAAGTGCTGCGGAAGTGGCCGGCGGAACCAGCGGCCGGGACGGCGACTCGAGGTGGGCTGCCGCGCGTGTCGCCCCTGTGGCAGCCGGTGCCGGAGCTGTTCGCCACGACGGCCGGGATGCACCGCGTCGTGTGGCGGCCGGTCGCACCCGCCGAGCAACCGCGACGCGGCGACGGCCCGCGGCTGACGGGAACGTTCACGGCGCGGCTGACCGTCAACGGCCGGGCATCCACTCGTGACTTCGTGGTGCGTCCGGATCCGCGCGTCAACGCAGGCTAACTAGATGGCCTTCGCGAATCTCACCCTGCTCGAGCATCCGCTCATCCAGCACAAGCTCACGATCCTGCGCGACCGCCGCACCTCGACCCGCGACTTCAAGCAGCTCGTCAACGAGATCGCCATGCTCATGGCCTACGAGGTGACCAACGACCTCCCGCTCGAGCCGGTCGACATCGAGACCCCCCTCGAGAAGACGACGGGCCGGCAGGTGGCGGGGAAGAAGCTGACCCTGGTGCCGATCCTGCGCGCGGGGCTCGGCATGGTCGAGGGCATCTCGCAACTCATCCCTTCGGCCCGGGTGGGGCACATCGGCCTATACCGCGACCACGCCACGCTGCAGCCGGTGGACTACTACTTCAAGATCCCCTCGGGCGAGCAGGACCGGACCTTCTTCGTGCTCGACCCGATGCTCGCGACCGGCGGCTCCGCGGTGGCCGCGGTGAGCGCCCTGAAGCGGGCCGGCGCCCCACGGGTGCGCTTTCTCTGCCTTGTCGCGGCGCCAGCGGGCGTGCAGGCGATGCTCGACGCCCACCGCGACGTACCGGTCTACGCGGCGTCGCTGGACCGCGAGCTGAACGCCAAGGGCTACATCCTCCCGGGCCTGGGGGATGCGGGCGACCGGCTCTTTGGCACGCGTTGACATTAAACGTCAATTTGCTATTTTATGATGTAATTCATCATAAACAGTAAATGTGACGTAAAATGTCCACTCTCTATGTAGCCCTCATCGCGGACGCCGTGGCCTCGCGCCGCCTCGCCGGCCCCGCCCGCGGCCGCCTCCAGGCCCGGCTCCGCGCCGCCATGCCGGGCTACACCCGGCGCTGGCGCCGGCAGCTTGCCGCCGCCTTCGCCGTCACCCTCGGCGACGAGGTGCAGTGCCTCCTCGCCGACGTTCAGCCCCTGTGGGAGATCGTCCACCAGCTGCGGCTTGACTTCGCCGAGGTCGAATGGATCGTCGCGTGCGGCCGGGGACCCCTCGCCACGCGCATCCCCCGGGGCGCTGCGGCCCCCGAGCTCGACGGCCCCTGCTTCCACGCGGCGCGCGGCGCGCTCGAAGCCGCCAAGCGCCACCGCCTGCTCTTCACGTTCGCAGGGTTTGGGCCTGGGCTGGAGCCGTTCGTTCATTACTATTCGGCCCTGTATTGGAGTTGGACGCCGCGCCAGCGCCGCACCGCCACGCTGCTCCGCCTGGGCCCCCCCGCCGCGGCCGCCGCGGCGCTCCGCGTGGATCGCAGCGCCGTGTCCCACCTGGCCCGCCGCATGGCCTGGCCCCTCGTCGCTGCGGGCGATAAGATGTTCCGCGAGGCCATCCTGGAGCCCCGATGAATCCGCTGGCACTCGTCCCGCTGCTGGGCTACACCCTCGTCGCCGTCCTCTGGCCCACCCAGATCGACGGGCACCGCCGCGGCCGCGCGCTCCTGCTCGTCGAAGCGGCGCTCGTCCTCGCCGCCGTCCTGGCCGGCCAGTGGCTCGCCAAGCTCGCGGTGCCGAGCCGCGCCGGGTACCAGTGGGGGGAAGCGGGCCTGTACGTGACGGGCTACCTCTATGTCTGTTTCCGCGGAATGATCGTCGTGCGCGCGGTCCTCGACCTGCCCGCGCTGCATATGCGGCGGGACGAAGACCGCACCGCCGGCGCGATCGACATCGCCCGCGGCCGCACCATCGGCGCGCTGGAACGGGGTCTAACCCTCACGCTGGTCCTCATCGGCCAATACGGTGCCCTCGGCTTGATCATCGCCGCCAAGTCCCTGGCGCGCTTCAAGGCCCTGGAAGACCGCGACTTCGCCGAGTACTTCCTGATCGGCACGTTGGCCTCCCTGCTGCTCGCCGTAGCGGGCGGCCTCGGGATGCGGGCCCTGCTCCACTAGGCTCCCCCCGCCCGACCCCCTCCCGCCCCCTCCCGTCCCCTCCCACGGCCGTAACCCTTTCTCCTCTAAGCGTGTCAGACTGGTAGTTACGAGCTTGGCCGCCCGTTGCCTCGGAGCTTCGTGGACGAACGAGATCTGATAGCCCGCGTCCGCGCCGGGGATGGCGCCGCCGAGCGTGCGCTGTATGACGCGCATGTGGATCGCGTCTATCGCTTGGCGTACCGGCTGGCGGGGGACGACGCCCTGGCCCAGGACTTCACGCAGGAGACGTTTATCCGGGCGTTCGAGCGGCTGGGCACGTTCCGCGGTGAGGCGGCCTTCTCGACCTGGCTGCATGCGATCACGACGTCGGTGGTGCTGAATGGCCTTCGCAAGGTGAAGCGCTTCCGGCAGCGCGAGGCCGACATCGAGCTGGCGGACGGGGTGACCGGCGCCCGGCGACAGGCTGAGCCGGACCTGAAAGTGCGGCTGCGCAAGGCGATCGACGCGCTGCCCGATGGATACCGGATGGTGTTCGTGATGCACGACGTCGAAGGCTACACGCACGAAGAGATTGGCGCCGCATTGGGCGTCGAGACGGGCACATCGAAGGCGCAACTGTCGCGGGCGCGCGCCAAACTGCGCGAGGCCCTGGCGGACTTCGCAGGAGAGTGGGTGTCATGATGTTCGAGAACGACGAAGAACGGTTCAACGAGTGGCTGCGGGACGAGGCCCAGTCGTACAACGTCCCAGGCCCTTCGCCTCGGGACGCGCTGTGGGCGAGGATCGCGGCGGAGCGGCAGCGCCGCGCCACGCGCGTGATCGAGCTGAAACCCTGGCTGCGCTGGCCGCTGGCCGTCGCCGCGATCCTCGCGCTCGGCATCGGCATTGGCCGGTGGACGGCGCGGCAAGAAACGACGGCCCCGAGCACTCGCGTCGCCGCTAGCGACTCGGCCCGCGGCTCCGACGTCGTTTACCAGGTCGCGGCGACCCAGTATCTGTCCCGCACCGAGGCTTTTCTCACGGATGTCCGGGCCGACCTCCGCGCCGGCCGGACCGACGTGCGCTTCGCGGGCCAGGCGCGCGACTTGCTCATCACGACCCGCCTGCTGCTCGATTCCCCGGCGGCCGACGACGCGCGCCAACGCGCGCTGCTCGAGGATCTCGAGCTGGTGCTCGTGCAGATCTCGCAGCTCCAGGCGGGACGCGGGGTGCGCGACGCCGATCTAATCACGCAAGGCATGGACCAACGCAACGTGCTGCCCAAACTGCGCTCGGCGATTCCCTCCGGGCCGGTGCCGGTGCGCACTGGAGGAGTGCTCTGATGTTCGTCACGCCCTTCTTGCTCGCCGTCACTGTTCTCGTTCAGGACACCGCGCCGCCGCGGCGGGCTCCTGCGCCGAAGCGCCCGCGTGCGACCGCGATCACGCCGTTGGTCGTGCCGGTCGACGCGCTCGAAGCTGCCGCCACTGCCCTCGTGGCGTCGACGGCACAGCTCGACATGCTGGCGATCCAGGCCCCGGTGCTGGCCGCCTCCGCGCTACAACTCCAGGCTATCGCGCTGCCCGCGCTCGACGTAGTTCCGGCCATCGACGTGGTGCCGGCAATCGACGCCTGGCCGGCGGAGTCGTGGGACCAGCAGGATCCCGCCGATTCGCTCTATCGAGCGGGGCGCCGCGCACTGAATCGCAACCGCTATCAGGAAGCGATCGACCTCTTGGGTCAGGTGATCAGTCGCTATCCGCGGTCGGCCTATGCGGGAGAGGCACTGTACTACGAGTCGTACGCGTTGTACCGGACGGGAGACGAGAAGAATCTTCAACGTGCGGTCGAGCTGCTGAAGCAGATGCGGGACAAGTATCCGAACGCCGCGACGGGTGGAGATGCCGAAACGTTGGCGGCGCGTGTGGACGGCGAGCTCGCCCGGCGCGGGGATGCCGATGCAGCGGCGCGCAACCAGGCGCGCGCGGATTCCGCGCGCGGGCCGGAAGCCTCCGCCGCTCCGCGTGGCAGGCCCCCGCGCGAGCCCAAACCACCTCGCACACCTCGCCCGCCTCGGCCGAGCCGGTCCTCGGGGTGTGACGACGACGACGATATCCGCATCGCCGCCCTGAACGCGGTGCTGCAGATGGACGCCGAACGGGCGGTGCCGCTGCTCAAAACTGTGCTCGCGCGACGCGATGAGGGGTCGGAGTGCTTGCGCCGCAAAGCGGTCTTCCTCGTGTCGCAGAAGCGCAGCCCCGAAACGACAGCGATCCTGCTCGACGCCGTGCGTAACGATCCCGATCAAGAGGTACGGGAGCAGGGAGTCTTCTGGTTGTCGCAGGTGTCGGGCGAAGAGGCGGTGACCGCGCTCGATTCGATCCTGCGCGCGTCGACGGACGAGAATGTCCAGGACAAGGCGATCTTCGCCCTGTCACAGCATCGCAGTCCGCGCGCCGCGGCTGCACTCCGTGCCTTCGCCGGGCGGCGCGATGCCCCGCGGCGTCTCCGCGAGCAAGCGATCTTCTGGATCGGCCAGTCGCGCCAGGCCGACAACGCGCAGTTCCTCAAGGATCTGTACAAGTCGATGGAAGACGACGACTTGAAGGACAAGATCATTTTCGCCCTGTCGCAGATGGGCGGCGCCGAGAACTACCGCTGGATGATGGACATCGCGCTCGACCAGCGCGAGAACATCGAACGCCGCAAGAACGCGCTGTTCTGGGCCAGCCAGGGGAAGAACGTCGATATCGCCGACTTGGTGCGCCTGTACGACAGCATGACGGACCGCGAGATGCGGGAGAAGCTCATCTTCGTCTACTCGCAGCGGCGCGAGGACGCCGCGCTCGACAAGCTGTTCGACATCGGGAAGAACGACCCCGACCGGGAGCTGCGCAAGAGTGCGATCTTCTGGATCGGGCAGTCGCGCTCTCCACGGGCGGCGCAGTTCCTCCAGGAGCTGATCAACCAATGATCGCCATCGTCCTGGCGCTCGCGCTCGTGCAGCAGCCGAGCCTCGAGCGCCGCGTCGCCCAGACGCGGGAAGGCACGGTGCGGTTCAGCTTCGCCGCCCGCGCCGGCGTGTACGGGAACGGCCGCAACATCATCAGCTGGGACTGTGACCGCGGCGGCCGCTGCCGCAACCAACAGTTCGGGGACCGATACGCCGACTGGAACGAGAGCGACTGGTCGTCGCCTTGCGACTCGGGACCGGTCCGCGTGGCGCTCACGAAGCGCGGCGGCGCCATCACCGACCTCCGTACCTATGTCGGCGGCGAGTGGCGCGCGATCCCCGGCGCCACCGACCTCGGCACCGTGGGCGCCCGTGAGGCGGCCGCGTACCTGTTGGCGCTCGCCGAAAAGGATTCCGGCCGCGCCGCCGAGAAAGCGATCCTCCCTGCCACCCTCGCTGACAGCGCCACGATCTGGCCCGACCTGCTGCGGATCGCGAAAAACGACCGGATCGCGCGTAAGGTGCGCCGCTCAGCCGTCTTCTGGCTGGGCCAGGCGGCCGGCGACGCCGCCACACGCGGGCTCACGGACCTCGTCGACGATCGTAGCGGCGACCGCGAGGTGCGCGAGACGGCGGTCTTCGCACTGTCGCAGCGCCCCAAGGACGAGGGCGTGCCCGTGCTCATTCGCATCGCAAAGGGCAACCCCGACCCCGAGCTGCGCCGCAAGGCGATCTTCTGGCTGGGCCAGTCGGATGACCCGCGCGCCCTCGCCCTGTTCGAGGAGCTGCTGACGAGACCCTGATCCGGTCGGGCCCTTGTATCTTTTCGCATGCCCTTCTGGACCCCCCGGCGCGTCATCGCGGGCGCCGCCGTCGCATTCGTCGTGCTCCTCCTCGGCTGGGGGACGGTTGTGCTCGCCGTCGCCGTGCAGGCCGCGCGCGACCAGGCCTCGGCGGCGGACGCCATCGTCGTGCTGGGCGCGGCCCAGTACAACGGGCGACCCTCCCCTGTCTTCCGTGCCCGGCTGACCCACGCGGCGGCCCTCTATCAACGAGGCTTCGCCCCGGTGGTTCTGGTGACCGGGGGCGTCGGGACCGGGGACTCGCTCAACGAGGCCATTGTGGGGCGCGACTACCTCGCCCGCCTGGGCCTCGCCGCGAACGCCCTCGTCGCCCTCCCGGCCGGGGAGGACACCTACGCGTCCCTCGCCGAGGTGGCGCGCTGGTTCGATGGCCGCGACCGTCGGCGCGTGCTGCTCGTGAGCGACGGGTTTCACATGCTGCGCCTGCGGATTATCGCCGGTCGCCTGGGCCTCCACCCCCTGACCTCGCCCGCCACCGAGTCTCCGATCCGCTCCAACCCGCGCCGCAACACCGCCTACCTGCTGGCCGAAGGCTTCAAGGTCCCCTTTACCTGGCTGTTCCAGCACTAGGAGACGAGTCATGCAGCTCGCGCACCGGCGCATCTACACGGGCCGGGTGGTGAACCTCGACGTGGACACCGTGCGCTTCCCCGACGGATCCACCGGCGAGTTGGAGATGATCCGCCACCCCGGGGCCGCCGCCGTGGTCCCTCTGGCCTCGGATCCCAAGGGCGCCGATCCGACCGTTTTGCTCATCCGCCAGTACCGCTATGCCACCGGCGGGTCGGTCCTCGAGGTCCCGGCGGGGCGCCTGTCCCCCGGCGAGGACCCGGAAACCTGCGCCCGGCGGGAGTTGCTTGAAGAAGTAGGGGTGACCGCGGGCCGAATTGAGCGTCTTACAACTATCTGGACGACGCCCGGCTTCACCGACGAGCGCATCCACCTGTTCTGGGCGGCGGACCTCGAGCCGGGCACCACGGCGCGCGAGCCCGATGAGTTCATCGAAGTCGTGCCGACGCCGCTCTCGGAGACGCTGTCCCTGTTGCGCAGCGGCGACATTTGCGACGGAAAGACGGTGGCAGCTATCCTCTATATGGCGGGGTTCACCTTGGGACTGTAGCAGAACCGTACTCTTGCGATGTCTCCCGGCGGGGACGATATTCGCTGCGCCCAGCCCGCCCGAAAACGATAAGTCGTTGTGCAGAAGCAGGTTGTCCGGAAAGGCTTTCAGAGGCATGCTTCGTGCCGTATTGCGACGAGCCACCCTTGGGAGTGACCATGCGAGCAGTCCTAGATCGCACCACCCCGGAAGTCGAGTCGCAGCGCGCCGCGCACCGCGAGGCGCTGCACGAGCTGGACGATGGGCACGTCGTTCTCCGCCACCTGGCGGGCGACCCCCAAGCGTTTGGCACCCTCGTCGATCGCTATCAGACGCGCCTGCTGAATTTCGTCAACCGCACGATCGGCGACCGGGAACGGGCCGAGGATCTGGTGCAGGAGGTGTTCATCCGGGTGTTCCGGCATCTCCACCGCTTCGACCAGACCAAGAAGTTCTCGACGTGGATCTACACGATCGCCTCGAACCTCGCGAAGAACGAGCTGCGCAACCGCAGCCGCAATCCGCTTGTCCTGTTCCAGACGATCAAGAAGAACTGGGAGGCCGATCACCGGCCGCTGCAGTTCGAGGACACGACGGCGCGGCCCGACGATCTGTATCGCAAGCGCTTCCTGAAGGACGCCGTGGAGCAATGCGTGCACCAGCTCCCCGAGCATCACCGCGAGGTGTTCGTGCTGCGCGAGCTCGAAGGGAAGAGCTACCACGAGATCGCCGACATCACAGGTTGCAACCTCGGGACGGTGAAGAGCCGCCTGAATCGAGCCCGGAACAGCTTTGCCCAGCTGATCGGGCCGCTGCTCGAGTAGGCTTCCCCTCTCCCCCTCCCCCCCCCCGCCCGGCTGGGCCCGCAGGGGGAGGGGGAACTTCATGCCCTCGCGCCGGTACTACATTGCCATTCCATGACTTGTCCTGAGTTCCTCGAGCGGTATACCGAGTTTCGCGACGGGCTGATCAGCAGGGCTCGCGAGCTGCGTCGCTTCCAGCGCCATCTGGTCCAGTGTACCGCGTGTCGCGAGTACGACGCGGTGCTGCGTCGCGCCGTGAGCGCGCTGCATGAAGCGCCGACGATCGAGCCGTCCGCCGACTTCCGGCGGCGGCTCGACGCACGTTTGGCGCGCGAGCGTACACGGGCCGATGCCATCCCCGCGCGCGCCGGTCTCGCCGCGGCGATGTTGTTGCTCGTGGCCCTCTCGATGCTCGTGCTCGAGGTGGGGCGCCGGCCGCAGGTGGCGCAGGCGCCGGCGCTGCCGCCCGCTGCGTTCCCGAAGCCCGTGGCGAACGCGGGATTGCCCTTCGTCACGTTCCAGGATCCGCGCGCGAGTGTCGTGGCGGGGAACCCGTACCCCTACGGAACGGCGCTGGTGCAAGCGCCGGTCGAGCCCGCTTCCGCCGGGCGCTAGCGCCCGTTCGACCTTTCTCCGGGCCCCGGCCCGGGCTAACTTCCGCCTCGTATGGCGGCGCTCACCCTCGATGCGCTCCTTCGCAGCCTCAAGAAGGGCGCCTCCGACCCGGTTTATCTCCTGCACGGTGACGAAGACGTCCTGAAGGACGAGGCCGTCCGCGCGCTGCTCGATGCCGCGCTGGATCCCGCGGCCCGGGATTTCAACCTCGACGTCCGTTTCGGCGCCGATCTCGACGCCGAAACTCTTCACGCCCTCGTGAACACCCCGCCGATGCTCGCCGAGCGGCGGGTGGTCGTGGTGCGCGGCGTGGAGCAGATCGGGAAGCGCAAGTCCAAGCTGCGGGACGAGCTGATCCGCTACCTGTCCGCCCCGAACCCCACCACGTTGCTGGTGCTCATTGCGGGATCGGGGGAGGAGCCCGAGGCGGAGCTGCTGCGGAGCGGCGCCACGGCGGTCAAGCTCGAACCCCTCGCCCCCGAACGGGTGGCGCGGTGGGTGGCGCATCGTGCCGGGGCGCTGAAGCTGACGCTCGCCCCCGACGCCGTGGAGCTGCTGGTCGAGGCGGTGGGGAGCGAGCTCGGCGCACTGGCCCGCGAGCTCGAGAAGCTCGCCGCCCTGGCGGGCGATCGCCCCGCCACCGCCGCGGACGTGACGGCGCTCGTGGGCGTGCGCCATGGAGAAACGGCTCACGATCTCGTGGAGGCGGCGCTCGAGCGCCGGGCGGCGCGGGCGGCGCAGCTCGTGGCGCCCGTCCTCGAGCAGGCGGGGATGAGCGGCGTGAAGATCGTGACGCTGCTCGGCACCCACCTGGTGGGAACGGCGCTCGCCCGCGCCGAGCGCGACCGCGGCACGCCACGGCTCGAGGATGCGCTGTTCCGGCACATGCTGGCGGCGCGGCCCTACGGTCTGCGGAACTGGAAGGAAGAGGCGGCGCGCTGGGCGCGCTGGAGCGCGGAGTGGACCGCCGCGCAGCTGTCGCAGGCGCTTCGCGCAGCCCTCGCCGCCGATCGCGCGCTCAAGAGCGCCACCGTCACGGATGACGGCGGGATCGTCACGCAGCTGGTGTTGGGATTCGCGGCGACGCGGCGGGAGGCGGCGTGAGCCGACGGGTCGCGGCCGTCGTGTTTTTGTCCCTCTGCGCGGGAGGCCGGCTGTCCGCCCAGAGCGACGCCCGCCTGCTCGAGGCGCTGCGACTCGCGCAGACGGGGCAAGTGGACTCCGCGCGCGGCGCGGTACGCCGCCTGCTCGCGACGCTCTCCCCCGCGGACTCCGTGTACCCGCAGACGCTGCTCGCGGCGGCGAAGATCGCGCCTGACGCCCAGACGGTGGCGACGCATCTCAATCGCATCGTCCTCGAGTACGGCTCCTCGGCGTGGGCGGACGACGCCCTGCTGCTCCTGACGCAGCTGTATTTCGCGCAGCGCGATCCCGCGCAGACGATTCAGGCGGCCGAGCGGCTGCGTCGTGACTACCCCGACTCGCCGCTGCGCGGCCGCGCCGCGTTCCCCGCTGCGCGCGCCTACTTCGACCTCAAGAACGAGGCGCGTGGGTGCGAGCTGATCCAGGAAGCGCTCGCGGCGGCGGGCGACGATGTGGAGTTCCGGAACCAGGTGGACTTCTACGCGGCCCGCTGCAGCGGCGTGGTGACGGCGACGCCGCCCGCGCCACCGGCCGACTCGGCCGGCGCGCCGCCGCCGGCCCCCGCCGGACCGAAGGCGTTCGCCGTGCAGGTGCTCGCGGTCAAGAGCGCCGCCCAGGTAGACGAGATGCTCACGCGGTTGCGGGTCATGGGCTTCCAGGCGCGCGTGGTACGCGACAGCACCGGCTTCTTCAAGGTGCGCGTCGGGCGCTACACGACACGCGAAGAGGCGCAGCAGACGCAGCAGCGGCTGCGCACGCGCCTTGGCGGTCAGCCCTTCGTAGTGGAGGAGCCGTGACCCAGCGCGTCGCGGCCGACACCCCCGTGATGCAGCAATATCGGGAGATCAAGGCGCGCCACCCGCACACCATCCTGTTTTTCCGGATGGGCGATTTCTACGAAATGTTCGAGGACGACGCCCGCCTCGCCGCGCGCGAGCTGGGGCTCACGCTCACCGCGCGCAACAACGGCGGCGCGGCCGACGTCCCGCTCGCGGGCGTTCCGGTCAAGGCCGCGACCGAGTACCTGCGGCGCCTGATCGCCAACGGGCACCGCGTGGCGATCTGCGAGCAGGTCGAGGACCCCAAGCTCGCCAAGGGACCGGTGCGGCGCGAAGTCGTGGAGACGATCAGCCCCGGGACCGTCCTCACCGACGAGTGGCTGGCCCAGCGGCGCAACAACTATCTCGTGGCGCTCGAGCCCCGCGGGGAAGGCGCGATCGGGATCGCGGCGCTCGACGTGACCACCGGCGAACTGGTGTTGGAGGTCGCGCCACCCGCGGATGTCGAGGCGGCACTGGCGCGCTATGAGGCGCTGGAGGTCGTGGTGCCGGCGGGCGCGGGCGCGCGTCCCGGCGCCGCCACCGTCACGGAGCGCGAGCCCTGGGAGTTCGATCCGGCGCTCGCGCGCGAGGACCTGGCCCGGACGTTCGCCCTCGCCTCGCTCGACGGGCTCGGCATCGAGGCCGGCGACGCGGCAGCCGTGGGCGCCGCGGGTGCGCTGCTGCGCTACGCCCGCGAACTGAAGCCCGGCGGCCTCCCGCATCTCGTCCGGCCCCGGATCGTGCGCCGCGGCGACGTGCTGCCGCTCGACGAGATGACGCGGCGCAACCTGGAGCTGGTGGAGCCGCTGCGCGCCGGCGCCGAGGGGGCGACGCTGCTCGAGGTGCTCGACCACACGCTCACGCCCATGGGGGGGCGCCTGTTGCGGCGCTGGCTGCTCGCCCCGCTCGTCGATCCCCGCGCCATTAACGCCCGCCTCGACGCCGTGGAAGTGCTGCTGCGCGACGGTCGCGGCCGCGAGCGCCTGCGGGAAGCGCTGGACGGCGTGCGCGATGTGGAGCGCCTGGCCGGACGTGCCGCGCTGGGGCGCGCCACGCCCCGCGAGCTGGGCGCGCTGCGCGATTCGATCCTCCGCCTCCCCGACGTGCGCAGCGCCCTGGGGGGCCTCGAGGGACGCGGGAAGTCCGCCCGGCTCGAGGCCGCGGCCGATGGGCTCGACCTCCTCGCGGACCTGGGCGACGAGCTCACCCGGGCGCTGGTGGACCGGCCGCCGGCGCAGCTCAGCGAGGGGGACGCCATCCGGCCTGGCTACGACGCCGAGCTAGACGAGCTGAAAGACGCGCGCGACGGCGGCAAGCGCTACATCGCGTCGCTGCAGGCCCGCGAGCGCGAGCGCAGCGGGATTCCGTCGCTCAAGGTCGGGTTCAACAAGGTCTTCGGCTATTACATCGAAATCACGCACGCCCACCGCGAGCGCATCCCGAAGGATTACGAGCGGCGGCAAACGTTGACCGGCGCCGAGCGGTACGTCACGCCCGAGCTGAAGGAGTACGAGGCGAAGGTGCTCGGCGCCGAAGAACGGATCGCCGGACGCGAGACCGAGGTGGTGACAGCGCTGCGGCGCCACGTGGCCGCGGCGATCGGGCGCGTGCAGACGAGCACCGTCTTTCTGGCGGAGCTCGACACCGCCGCCGCCCTCGCCGAGGTGGCGGAGCGGGAGCGCTACGTCCGGCCCGAGGTGACGGGCGGCTTCACGTTGCGGCTCGAGGGGAGCCGGCACCCGGTGGTGGAGCGGATGATGGCGCGGGAGGCCTTCATCCCCAACGATGTGTCGCTCGACGAGAACGGCCGCGTCATCCTCCTCACGGGGCCGAACATGGCGGGCAAGTCGACGTTGCTGCGGCAGGTGGGGCTGTGCGTGGTGCTGGCCCAGATGGGCGCCTTCGTCCCGTGCCGGCGGGCGGCGGTGGGCGTAGTCGACCGCCTGTTCACGCGCGTGGGCGCGTCGGACAATCTGGTGCGGGGACAATCCACGTTCATGGTGGAGATGAGCGAGACCAGCGCGATCCTGCACGGCGCGACGGCCCGAAGCCTGGTGCTGCTGGACGAAATCGGCCGCGGGACGTCGACCTACGACGGTGTCGCGATCGCGTGGGCGGTGACCGAGTGCCTGCACAGCGTCCTCGGCTGCAAGACCATCTTCGCCACGCATTATCACGAGCTCACGCAGCTCACGGAGGAGCTGGCCCACGCCCGCAACTTCAACGTGGCGGTGCGGGAGGTGGGTGACGAGATTGTGTTCCAGCACCGGCTGGAGCCGGGGGGCGCCGACCGGTCCTACGGGGTCCACGTGGGACGGCTGGCCGGGTTGCCGGCGCCCGTGGTGGCGCGGGCCTGGGAGGTCCTGAAGTTGCTCGAGGCGGGACACCACGTGGCGCAGCAAGCCGCGCCGCGCCCGCCCGATGCCGCGCAGCTGGGATTGTTCGGCGGGCATCCCCTCCTGGACGAGTTGGACCGGCTCGACGTCGACTCCCTGTCGCCGCTCGACGCGCTCAACCGGCTGGCGGCGTGGAAGAAGCGGCTGGAGGAGACCTAAGGTGCGGACGGTCGTGATAGCTGGGTTTGCGGCTGCGGCATTTGCCTGCGGCGGCTCCGCGCCGCCGCCGGCCGGCGACGGCGTGCAGGCAGCCCCGCCACCCGAGTCGGAGCCGCCGGTGGCGCTGAACCCGGAGGTGCCCATCGCCTATCCGGTGGCGTTGTTCGAGCAGCGGATCGACGGCGACGTGGTGCTGCGCCTGTTCGTGGACTCGACCGGCCGGCTGGTTTCCGAGTCGACGCGCGTCGCCGAGTCGAGCAATTATCCCGCGCTCGATTCCGCGGCGCTCGCGGGGTCGAGCCGGCTGCGCTTCGCTCCCGCCAAGCGGCGCGGCATCCCCGTGGCCACGGTGTTCCTGCAGCCGGTCGAATTCCGCCACTCGTCGACGACGAGCGGCGGAGGGACGGCGGTCGTCGCCCCGCCCACGACCACCGTCCCGCCACCGCGGCCTGCCGCCGCGACACCCACGACCCCACCGCAGCAAGCGCCGCCACGGCCGCTGCTGCGGCTCCCGTCCGACACCGCCAAGCCGCCCGCGCCCAAGCCCGCCACGGACACAGTCCGCGCGCGCACCGACACGACGAAGGACACGACCCGCGCGGCCAGGGACACGAGTGGCCGCCCACACTAAGCCCTACGACAACGTCCTCGAGACGATCGGCTGGACGCCCCTGATCCGGCTGCACCGCGTGACGCGCGGCATCCGGACGCCGGTGTACGCGAAAGCCGAGTTCTTCAATCCGGGCGGGTCGGTGAAGGACCGGATCGGGATTGCGATGATCGAGGCGGCGGAGCGGGAAGGACGGCTCAAGCCCGGTGGGCTGATCGTGGAGGCGACGTCGGGGAATACGGGCGTCGGGCTGGCGCTCGCCGCCGCCGTCAAGGGATATCGCTGCATCTTCACGATGCCGGACAAGATGTCGCAGGAGAAAGCGCGGCTGCTGCGCGCGCTTGGCGCCGAAGTCATCATCACCCCCACCGCGGTGCCGCCGGACCACCCTGACAACTACATCGTGAAGGGCCGCGCGATCGCGGCCGCGCACGACAACGCGATCTTCGCCGACCAGCACTACAACCCCGTGAATCCGGAGGTGCACTACCGCACGACGGGGCCGGAGATCTGGGAGCAGACGGAGGGCCGCGTGACCCATTTCGTGTGCGCGCCCGGGACCGGCGGGACGGTGAGCGGCGCGGGGCGCTACTTGAAGGAGAAGAACGCCAAGGTCCGCGTGGTGGCGGGCGACCCGGTGGGGTCGATCTACACCGAATACGCGCGCACCCACAAGAAGGGCGATGGCCAGCCGTACAAGGTGGAAGGGATCGGCGGGGACAAGATTCCGACGTCGCTGCACTTCGACGTCATCGACGAGTGGATCTTCGTGACCGACAAGGATGCGATGCTGATGGCGCGGCGCCTGGCCCGGGAAGAAGGGCTGTTCGTGGGCGGCTCGACCGGCGTCAACATCGTCTCGGCGCTCGATGTGGCGCGCCGCCTCGACGACCCCAAGGCATGCGTGGTCACCGTGCTCTGCGACACGGGCGAGCGCTACTTGTCCAAGGTCTACAACGACGAGTGGCTGCGCGAGAATCAGATCCTGCAGGATGACCACGCCACGGTTGCACGCTTGGTCGCGGCGAAGGATAACGGCGCACCGGCGCTGATCCATGTCGCTCCCGAGGCGTCGGTACGCCAGGCGCTCAACCTCATGAGCACCTACAACGTCTCCCAGCTCCCGGTGCTGGACAAAGGGGAGGGCGTGGGCGCCGTGTCGGAGCAGGCGCTGATGGGCCGCGCTCTCGAGGACCCCAAGGCGCTGGACCGCCCCGTGCGCGAGCTGATGGATCCGCCGTTCCCGGTCGTGGACGGGCACTGGCCGCTGGACCAGCTGACGGCGCTGCTGTCGCGCGAGACGCCCGCGGCGCTGGTGCGGGACGGCGGCAAGACGGTCGGCATCGTCACGCGCTACGACATCCTGCACCAGCTGGCTGGGATTCGCTGATGCGGGTCACGGTGCTCACGGGCGGGGCGACGGCCGAGCGGGCCGTCGCGTTCGCCAGCGCCGCGCAGATTGTGGCCGCGCTGCGCCAGGGCGGCCACGACGTGCATGTGGTGGATACGGCGAGCGGCCTGCTGGACGACGAGGAGGAAGCGCGCGCGCTGCGCGGTGACGTGGGGACCGCGCCGCCCGCTGTGGCCGAGCTCGAGGAGCGGGAGCGGCGCCTCCTGTCGGAAGGATTGGCGGAGTTGGCGGTGGTGCGCGGCTCCGACGTGCTGTTCCTGGCGCTGCACGGCGGGGCCGGCGAGGGAGGCATCCTCCAGGCCATTCTGGACGTCATCGGCGTCCCGTACACCGGCAGCGGGCCGCTCGCGAGCGCGCTGGCGATGGACAAGGACCTCTCCAAGCGCCTGTTCCGCGCCGCCGGGATTCCCGTACCCAACTGGTTCATGGCGCCGGTCGGGGCGGAGGACGTGACCAAGGCGTTGGGCTGGCCGGTGATCGTGAAGCCGTCCAAGCAGGGGTCGTCGGTGGGGCTCACCCTCGTGAAAAAGGCTCCGGAGCTCGCGGCGGCCGTCGCACTGGCGGCGCGCTACGACGACGAGGTGATGGCGGAGCAGTTCATCCCGGGGCGTGAGCTGACGGTCGGCGTCCTCGGGGACGTGCCGCTGCCGGTGGGGGAGATCGTCCCGAAGCACGAGCTCTTCGACTACGAGTCGAAGTACACGCCCGGGATGTCGGAGGAGACGTTTCCCGCCAAGATCGACACGCGCCTCGCCCGCCAGCTCCAGGCGCACGCCGTGACGGCGCATCGGGCGCTGAAGCTCGGCGGCTACTCGCGCATCGACTTCCGGGTGAGCCCCGACGGCGACATCTTCTGTCTGGAAGCGAATTCCCTGCCCGGCATGACGCGGACCAGCTTGCTGCCGCAAGCCGCCCAGGCGGCGGGGATCGCCTTCCCCGAGCTGTGCGAGCGAATCTGCCGCCTCGCTCGGAACAACGGAGGCGCCAGGGGGGGATAATCAATCGATGGGCCCGCAGCGGATGTACGCCTCAACCCCTTGGGTACGGCGACTGCTCGTCGCCAACCTGTTGGTGTATCTCCTCCAGGTAACGCTGTTCACGTCACCCCGCTTCATCGAGACCTTCGGCTTCATTCCGTTTGGGGCGCTCGCGCGGCCCTGGACGTTCGTCACCTACATGTTCCTCCACGCGAACCTGCTGCACCTCGCGTTCAACCTGCTGATGCTGTTCTTGTTCGGATCGGCGGTGGAGGATCGGATGGGGCAGCGCGCCTTCGCCGGGTACTACCTTCTCTGTGGGTTGGGCGGCGCGGCACTGTCGTTCCTGCTGACCCAAGTCGTGGCCATATCGGGTCCCATGATCGGCGCTTCCGGCGCGATCCTCGGCGTGGTCGTCGCGTTCGCCTGGTTCTGGCCCGACCACCCGGTGTTCGTGTTTCCGATCCCGGCGCCGATCCCGGTGAAGTGGTTGGTCACGTTTCTCGTGGCGATCGACCTGGTGCTCGCGTGGCGTGGCGTGAGCGACGGCGTGGCCCACCTCGCGCACCTCGGAGGCGTCGCCGCCGGCTTGCTGTACCTGAAGGGCCAGGACCTGCGGCTGACGCGCGCGGAGCGGCACTTGCGGCGCGTGTCCGAGCCGAGCGTCCTGGTGACGCCCGCCCCCCGGGTCCGGCGGGGGAGCGACGCGCGGACGCCCAAACCGGGACGCGCCCCCGACGCCCGCGCCAACGCGGAGATCGACCGCGTGCTCGACAAGATCTCCGCGAACGGACTGGAGAGCCTCACACCGGCGGAGCGGAAGTTCCTCACTGAGATGAGCAAGCGCATGCGCGACCGGCGCTGACGCCGTGCTCGCCCTCCTCCTGGCGGTCGTCGCCCTCCAGGACCCGGCGGCGGTGCGGGCGGAGTCGTTGCTCGCCGCCGGTCGCGTGCACTTCGCCCGCCCCGTCGTCGGCCGGTACGCGGCGCTCGAGGCGTTCCGCGCGGCCGCCCGCTTGGTCCCCGCCGATCCCGAGCCGCTCTACTGGCAGATGAAGGTCGGGTTTTACCTGGGGAGCGACGAGGGTGACGTCCTGGCCCGCGAGTCGATCCTCCGCATCCTCGCGCTCCGACCCGACTACGAAGACGTGTGGGAGCGCTTTCAGACCCTGTATCGCAACCCGGGCATCTGGCGTCGCGCGGATCACGTCCTGGCCCGGCACCGGGACGATGTGATCGCGATGGAACGCCGAGCCCAGGTGGCCATCGCGCTCGAGCGACCGCTCGTCGCCGACTCGTTGCTCGACGAAGTGCTGCGCCGGAAGGGCGCTCCGGACGTTCCGGCCTACTTGCTCCGGGCGGAGGCGAATTTCGACGCGCAGCGCGATTCCGCCGGATACGCGTGGTACGACTCTGCGCTCGCCTATGCCGACGTCGACTCGTCCGGCGCGATGTGGGACGCGGTCTGGATGATCGCGAGCCCCGCCGAGATCGCCGCGCAGGACTCGCTCGAGCCGGGGGAACGGGGCCGGTTCTTCGCGCGCTTCTGGGCGAAGCGGGACCCGAACCTCGTCACGCCGGGGAACGAGCGGATCGCCGAGCATTTCCGCCGCTTCGCATACGCGCGGCGCTACTTCCGGTTGCTGCACCCGCTGAACCTCTATCAGCGCTCGCCGCGCTACCGCGCCGTCATCGCGGCCACGCAGCGCGACTTCTTGAAGGCGCGGGGGCAGTCGCAAGTGGATCCCTACCCCGGCGCCGAGACCGACCGGATCCTGGCGGCCAGCCGCCAGCTGCCGGACGTCGCCGCGGGTGGGGCCACGGCGTCCGCGCTCGCGGGGCTCGACGCCCGGGGCTTGATCTACATCCGCCACGGGCGGCCCGATCAGCTGCTACGCGGCTACTTCGACCCTCTGAATCCCCTCGGCCCGCCCGAAAAGCCCCTCGACGTCGAGGGCTGGCTCTATCGGACGCCCCAGGGGATTCTGAGCATCGGCTTCCGGCGCGCCAGCGGCAGCACGGACGCCTGGCTGGCGGGGGGCGACTTCATCTTCCTGCCTACGAACCGGCGACAGGCGCGCAGCACCCGGGTCGCGCTGCAGACGGACCGGTCCACGCTACCGGCTCCCCTCGACGCCCACGGGTGGAGCGCGTTCTTCCAGAGCGGAGACCCGGGACTCACCGACGTCTACTTCAAGGCGCCGGGAGACTCGGCGGCGGCGGTGCTGTGGGATGCCCATGACGAGCCGCTGCGCGCGCGCGGACCGGGTGACGGGCTGCTCGAGCTCAGCGTACCGCCTGGACGCTACGACCTCGGCCTGGATGTCGACTCGAGCGGCGTGCTGGGCCGGACGCGGCGTGAGATTCTCGTCGCCCGTTTCTCGCGAGTGGAGCTCCGCCTCTCCAGTCTCGTGCTGGCGCCCGGCCCTTCCCTGCTCGACCGCGACGCCGCGCTCCGCGGCATGCCGGCGGACCTCGCGTATCCGGCGGGCTCGCCCCTCTCCACGTACGTGGAGGTGTACGGACTGACGGCCGACCAGGGAGGTCGGTCGCAGTACCGCGTGCGCTACACGTTCGCGCCCGTCCAGTCAGCCGTGGGCCGGCTGTTCGGCGGTGCGCGTCCGGTGGTGTTCGAGTTCGATCGCGAGATCCGGGGCGGCAGCGCGCTCGAGCGGCTCGTGATCACTCCCGACGAGCTTCCCCCGGGACGCTACCGCGTGACCGTGGGCGTGACCGACCTCCGGCGAAATGTCAAGTCGGAGTCGACGGCACTCGAGGTGATCATCCGCTGACGCGCGCTTGTCACCGGGCCGCGGCCTTCCCAATATTGGGGCGGCCATCGGCCCCATGCTCGTCAATCTCGTTCCTGAATTCCTCTCGGTATTGGCCGCGCCCGACCCCGCCGCGGCATACCACGAGTACCTCGACCGCCACCGCCCAGTTCTCGCCGCGTACTGGCACAACTACGTGCTCGATCCGGAGTCGCCGCACGCGGAGCAGATCGTGGCGGCGGCGTTGCGCGCCGACCGCGCGGATCTCCGGCGGTTGCTCGAAGACGTGGACGTCGTGGCGATCGCCGAGGACGCGCTGCGCCGCACGACCGAGCTGCTCGAGGCCGATTGCCCCGTGGATCTGTACCTCACCGTCGGCGTCGGCGCCGCGAACGCCGGGGAGATGGTGGTGGGCGGCCGGGGCATCGCGTTCGTGTGCCTCGAGCACTTCACCGGCCGCGCCAACGCACACACCTACGGCATGGGCCTCGCGCCGCACCTGCTGCCGCTGTGGATCGCGCACGAGGTCGCGCACGTCGTCCGCTACACGTCGCCCACCAGCCGGGCGGATCTGCGGCGGCTCGTGGCGGAATCGGAGGGATACTACGACTACTGGGAAACGGGGAGCCGGGCGTCGCTGCGGGAGCTGCTCGTCAATGAGGGTGCCGCGGTGGCTGCCGCCCAGGCGGTCGCCCCGGGGTTCGAGCCATGGGAGTATTTCGGCTACAATCGGCGGCAGTACCGGCGGCTGCGCGAGCTGGATGCGTTTCTCCGCCGCGCCGTGACGCCCGACCTCGACACGCGCGGACTCGGCCTGCGGCTGCGCTACCTCTCCGGCGGCATGAGTCCGACGGCGCGCTTGGTCAACGGCAAGGTGCTCCCCGAGCGATCGGGGTATTATTTGGGGCTACGCATGGTCGAGAACTACCTCGCCGAGCACGGCGTCGCCTCCACGGTCCGCGCCCGGGCCGAAGAGTTGAAGCAGGCCGACGACCGGGCGCTGGGGATCCAGACGGCGTGAGCCCTGCCTCGCGTCCTCCGCGCTCCCCCCGCTCGCCGCGCGCCGCGCGCGCGCCCGACACCTCGCAGCCGCCGGAGCGCCGCCGCAACCGCCCGCTGCGGGAGGTGCTCGACGACCTCCTGGCGCACACCCGCGAAATCGCCCGGCGCGCCAAGGCGATGACTCCGGCGGAGCTCGACTACGCGCAGCAGCGCCTGGAATGGCTGGCCGACGAGGTGTTCCGCGTGGCCACCGGCGGGACGGCGCCGCCCGAGTAGATTACCCGCATGGGTACGCGCGGCGAGTTCAGAGTGGCGGTGACGAAGGAGGATCTGGTGTTCGCCTCCGCCCACTTCATCACCCTCGCCGGCCACCGTTGCGAAGCCCTCCACGGGCACAACTACCGCGCCGGCGTCGTCGTAGAGGGCGGGCTCGAACCCGAGAGCTGGTACGTGTTGGACTTCGTGGCGCTGAAGCGCCTGATGAAGCGCCTCACGGACGAGCTCGACCACCGCGTGCTGCTGCCCAAGACCAATCCCAAGCTGGGCATCACCCAGGACGCCGAGGCGGTGCGCGTCGCGTTCGACGGGCAGCCCCGGTATGTGTTCCCGGCGCGCGACTGCATCATCCTCCCGGTCCCCAACACCACCGTCGAAATGCTGGCGCAGTACCTCGCGGGCCGGGTGCGCACCGAGCTGGCCGGTGGCGGCGCGGTGCACCTCAAGGCCATCGAGATCGAGGTGGAGGAGAACTTCGGGCAGTCGGCGATCTACCGCGAAACTCTCGACTAGGATCTTCCCGTGGCCAAGCCCACCTCGCTCTCTCCCGCAGACGTCGGCCAGCAGCTGAAGACCCTCCCTGGATGGCGCTTCGAGGGCGGCGCCCTGGTGCGTGAATACCAGACCGACGGCTGGCCGACCACGCTGATGCTCGTGAATGCCATCGGCTTTTTCGCCGAGGCGGCCGACCACCATCCCGACCTGGCGGTGAGCTGGGGGAAGGTGGGCGTCAAGTTGTGGACGCACAGCGCGGGGGGTGTGACGGCAAGCGACGTCGAGCTGGCGCGCCTCATCGAGCAGACGGCGCTGTGGCGGCCCCCTGCGGGAAGCTCGTTCCGCGGCACCCCGAAGAAGTTTGTGACCAGCCCGTGACGCGCACCTACTAGGAGTCAGGAGCCGGGAGTCAGGGGCCCCAACTCCTGACTCCCGACTCCCAACTCCTTCATTTCCCCACGCAGAACGTCCCGAACACCCGGTCCAGCACATCGTCCGGGGTGACGACGCCGATGAGGTCGTCGAGCGCCGTGACGGCCGCGCGGAGATGCGTCGCCGCGGCGGCGGCGTCGACCCCCGCCTCCCGCGCCCCCCAGAATCCGTCCAGCTCGGTGGCCGCTCGTTCGAGCGCCGCGCGGTGGCGGGCGCGCGTGACGACGGGCTCCACGTCCCCCAGCGCGAGCAGCTGACCGAAGGCGACCTCGGCGAGACGACGCCGCAGCTCCGGTAGGCCTTCGCCGGTTACGACCGATACGGGGACGGGGGAGGGGGGACGCGGGACGGGCAGCAGGTCGGCCTTCGTGCGGACGCTCACGACAGGCGCGGTGCAAGCGCCGAGGAAGCGGTCGCGGTCCCCATCCCCCGTCCCCCGTCCCTCGTCACCTTGTTCGCAGAACAGCACCAGGTCGGCGGCGGCGAGATACTTGCGGCTCACCTCGATCCCCAGCTTTTCGACTCGATCGTCGCTCTGCCGCAGGCCCGCCGTGTCGACGAGCCGGAACGGAAACCCGTCGATCACGGCGTGCGCCTCGATCGCGTCGCGCGTGGTGCCGGGGATCTCGGTCACGATCGCCCGCTCGGCGCCGAGCAGGGCGTTGAAGAGGGATGACTTCCCCGCGTTGGGGCGCCCGGCGATGACGAGCAGCGCCCCTTCACGCAACCGCTCCCCCTCCGGCGCAGTGCGGAGCAATTCGCCCACGCGCCCCCGCACGACGGACCACGCCCGACGCACCCTGGATTCGCTCACGGGGCCTTCGTCCTCGTCTGGGAAGTCGATGTCGTAGGCGATCAGCGCTTCGAGGTCGAGGATCTCCTGGCGCAGGGCGCCCAGGCGGTCGGAGAGACCGCGGTCGAGCTGCTGCAGCGCGCGGCGCCGCTGCGCCGGCGAGCCAGCGTCGATCAGGTCGGCGGTCGCCTCCGCCTGGAGCAAGTCCATCTTGCCATTTAGGACCGCGCGGCGGGTGAACTCCCCCGGCTGGGCGGGTCGTGCGCCGGCGGCAGCGAGCGCGGCGACGGCCGCCGCGGGCACGACGAGGCCTCCATGGGTCGAGATCTCCACCACGTCCTCCCCCGTGTACGAGCGGGGGGACGGGAAGCAGGCGGCGAGCACGTCGTCCACCGGTTCGCCGGTGACGGGGTGCGCCAGCCGCGCGCGGAAGACCACGCGCGCCGGCTCGGGGTGGAAGGGGTGGAGGCAGCGGGCGCCGAGGGCGAACGCGCCGGCGCCCGAGAGGCGAATGAGCGCCAGCGCGCCGCGCCCCGGGGGCGTGGCGAGCGCGACGATCGGATCGGAGAGCAGATCCTCACCCCCGTTCCCCCTCTCCACGTCGTGGAGAGGGGGTCAGGGGGTGAGGCTTGGCCACCGGCGCCTCCCGGAGGCGGCGCTTCGCGATCATGTACTGCTGCGGGATGCTGAAGATGTTCTGCGCCGCGTAATAGAGGTTCAACCCCGATGCGAAGTTCAAGAACAACACCGTCATCATGATGGGCATGAAATACACCATCATCTGCGTCTGCGGATTGGGCGGCACGCCGATCTGGCCGACCTTCGAGAGACCGAACATGGAGAGCCCCATCACGATGGGAATGATGTAGTACGGATCGTGACGCGACAGGTCGGGCAACCACAAGAACGGCACGCCGCGAAACTCGATCGTGTTGGCGAACACGAAGAACAGCGCGAGCAGCACCGGCATCGGCAGGAGCATCGGCAGGCACCCGCCGAACGGGTTTACCTTGTGCTCCTTGTAGATCCGCAGCATGTCGCGCTGCAGCCGCTCGGGGTCGTTCTTGTACTTGTCCTGCGTCTCCTTGATCAGCGGCGCCACCGCCTGCATCCGGATGCCCGACTCCATCGCCTTCTGGTTCAGCGGCCACAAGAGGATCCGTACCAGAACGCCCGTGAGGATCAGTACCCAACCGTACGCGAGCGACAGGTGCTCGTGGATCCAGACGAGCACGTTGACCACGAAGAGTGATACCGGGTGGATGATCGGCCGGAGGAACCCTCCGTACGGGTTGGCGTCGTCGAGGCCGTGCCCCAGCGCATCCAACCGCCGGTGGTCGAGCGGTCCCACGAACACGGCGTAGCCGAACCCGCCCGCCGGCGGGACCGCCAGCGTGAGGCTGACCGCGGCGCGCGTCGTGCGCTTGCCCGTGCGCGCGCCCCCGACGGCGATCGCGCCGCCGAACTTCGGCTGGCTCTCCTCCAATGCGAGCGCCGCGGCGAAAAAGTATTTCGACTTCACGCCGACCCACTCGAACGGCCCGTCGAGCACGAGGCGCTCTCCTGGGTCGATGGACGAGAAATCCTTGCGCTCGGTCTTCGACGCCTTGGTGACGAGCGCGTAGTGGCGGAAGTCGTCGAGCGTGTCGGCCTCGACCGATCGTAGGCCGTCCGAGAGGTCGATCACCAACACCGCGCCGCTGCCGCCCAGCCCCACGACCGAACCGCGGACATCGAAGCGATACTCGTCGGGAAGGAAGTGATACTCGATGGTCACGCGCGACCCGCCGCGCTCCCCCTCGAACACCAGGGTTGTGGGCCCGTGGACCTGCACCGCCGGCGCGCTGGCCCGGAAGCTCCACTCGGCGAGCGAGACGGTGTCGCCTCCACCGGTGGCCACGAGTTGGTGCACCAGGAACGGGTGGCCGGTTGGCACGAGCTGTACGCGCTGGGCCGAGTCTCCCGGTGCAAACGAGCGGTACTGCAGCAGTTGAGCGGAGACGAGGGAGCCACCTCGGGTGCTGAAGCCGAGCCGGTACAAGGGCGACGTAACCCAGACTGTATCGGCTTCGCCGTCGGACGGCCGGACCATCGGACGGTCGGACGGTCGTGCCGGTGCGGGCGCGGGTGTGGGCTGCGTCACCGTTGGTTCGGTCGGCGTGCCGTCCGTCCGCCCGTCGGGCCGACCGACCGGCCGTTTCGGCGGCCAGATCACACTGGGGGCGATCGCGACGATGAGCATCAGCACGATCGCGAGAATGACGCGACGTTCCACTATCGATCCTTTGGCGCCTTGGCGCCTTGGCGTCTGGCCCTACGGTACGGGATCATAGCCGCCCGGGTGAAACGGGTGACACCGCAGGATCCGCCGCGCCCCGAGCCAGCCGCCCTTCAAGGCGCCGTAGCGCTCGACCGCCTCATACGTGTAGCGCGAGCAGGAGGGTTCGAAGCGACACTGCGTAAACACCAGATGCGACAGCGTGAGCTGGTAGCCGCGGATCAGCAGCATGACCATGCGGCGCGGCAGGCGCTCCAGGCTCACGGCAACGTGCTCGCGACATCCGTCAATTCGGCGCGCAGGACTGCAAACGAGGCGGCATACGCCCCGCGCTTGGCTCGAATCACAAGATCGATCGGCGGCAATTGGGGAAGTACCTCGCGTCTGAGAATCTCTCTCAGGCGGCGGCGCAAGCGATTGCGGGCCACGGCGGAGGACTGGTAGCGGGGAACGATGATCCCCGTCCGCGCGCGGCCCGTCGGATTCGGGCGCCAAGCCAGATCGAGATGCGGGGTGCGCCGTCGGCGGCCCGCTTCCCAGCAGGTTGTGAGGTCCGAACCGCGCGTGAGCCGGCCGCGGCGCGGGAACCGCTCGCTCGTTACCGGCTCCGGTGCTTGGTGGGGAGCTTCACGGTGAGGCGCTTGCGTCCCTTCTTGCGCCGGCGCGACAACACGGCCCGCCCCCAGACCGTTTTCATCCGTTTGCGGAACCCGTGCTTGTTGATGCGTCGCCGATTGCGCGGCCGATACGTCGGACCCATGAATTCCCCGTGTGAGGCGGGGAAACCTACACCGGCGTCGGCGAAGCGGTCAAGGTTGACTTTTCCACATGGGGCCCGTACTTTCGGTCGCCCTTGCCGAACGTCCTTCCTAAATTTCGAATCGTTAATGGAGCAGTCCGTCAAAGAAGCCTGGAAGCGCCTCCTCGAAGAGGCGCGGCGGGAACTTCCCGAAGCGACCGTGCGGACCTGGCTCGAGCCGGCCCAGCCGATCGCGTTGGACGAGGGCCGGCTGATTCTCGGCGCGCCCGACCAATTCGCGGCCGAGTGGAACGAAACGAAGCACGCCGGATTGCTGGCGCGCGCGGCGGAGCGGGTGCTGGGCCGGCCGACCACGGTGGTCTTCCGCGTGCAGGAGGACCGCCAGCAGCGGCCGCAGATGGACTTTTTCGTCGCGCCGCGCGAGAGCGCGGCCACCGCGACGGCCGCGGCCGTGGCGACGACGCCCCTCAACGAGCGCTACACCTTCCAGACGTTCGTCATCGGCAAGTCGAACGAGCTCGCCGCGGCCGCGGCGCACGCCGTCGCGGAGGCGCCGGGGAAGACCTACAACCCCCTGTTCATTTACGGGGCCACCGGACTGGGCAAAACGCACTTGATGCAGGCGATCGCCCACGCCGTGCTCCAGAAAAACCCCGAGACCCGGCTGCAGTACTTCGGCGCCGAGCAATTCATCAACGACGTCATCGAGTCGATTCACGCGCGGACGATGTCGGAGTTCCGCCGGCGCTACCGCAACGACGTCGACCTGCTCCTCGTGGACGACGTGCATTTCCTCGAAGGCAAGGAAATGACGCAGGAGGAGTTCTTTCACACCTTCAACGCGCTGTTCGAGGCCCACAAGCAGATCGTGCTGACCTCCGACCGCCCGCCCAAAGAGATTCCCGGACTCGAAGACCGGTTGATCTCGCGGTTCGAGTGGGGGATGGTCGCCGACATCGGGCACCCCGACCTCGAGCACCGCATCGCGATCCTCCGCAAGAAGGCGGAGCAGGACCACCTCGAGCTCACGATCCCCGACGACGTGCTGCGGTTCATCGCCGAGCACATTCGCTCGAGCGTCCGCGAGCTGGAAGGTTGCATCATCAAGCTGCTGCTGTTCGCGTCCCTCAAGAACCGCGAGGTGACGATCGAGCTCGCCCGCGAGGCGCTCTCCGATAAGATCCGCCAGGGCGACGAGGGCTCCGGGTACGCCAGCCAGTCGACCCCCAGTATCGACCGGGTCCAGGAGGTGGTGGCGCGGCGCTGGGGCGTCACGCCAGAGGGGCTGCGCTCCAAGGCGCGCACCAAGACCCTCACCATCCCCCGCCAGGTGGCCATGTACCTCGCGCGCGACATGCTGGGGATGCAGCTCGTGGAAATCGGGCAGGCGTTCGGCGGGCGGGATCACTCGACGGTCATTCACAGCGTCGACAAGGTGGAGCGCCAGATGATGCGGGACCGCACGTTCAAAGAACGCGTCGAAATGGCGCGCCAGGAACTGTCCGCGTTGTAGCCAACATCAGTTTGGGGAAAACGGCGCGTGCTGTGCGTTGTGGGGAAAGGCGGGGCGGATCTCCGCAATGCGCCAACAATCCCCACAGGGCGCCAACATCGCGCGGGTAACGTAGACGGTGTGGGAGTGGCGAGTTAGCGGGATCACCCACATATCCCCCGTCTCTACTACTACTACTAGTATTAGATATAGATATAGAAGCAGTAAGACTTTCCCCCAATTTGGGAGACGGATTCGCGACGCATGAAGTTCACGATCACGCGGGAGCAGCTGCAGGAAGGTCTGGGCGCGGTCGCGGCGGCGATTCCCGCCAAAACGACGCTGCCGGTGCTCGCCAATATGCTGGTCGAGGCGACCAAGCAGGGCCTGCGCCTGTCTGGCACGGATCTGGACATCGCCGTCAGCACAACGGTGTCGGCGGACGTGGACGCCGAGGGGGCGGTCACCCTGCCGGCGAAGAAGCTGGTCGACATCGCCCGCGAGCTGCCCGCCGGCCCCGTGCGCGTCACCGCGGCCGGCGAAGCGCGCGTCTCGATCGAATCGGGGCGCTCGAAATTCAAGCTGCTGGGGCTGCCGCGCGAGGAATTCCCTTCGTTCCCGGCTGTCAAGTTCGACAAGGCGTGGAAGGCCGCGGCGGGAGTGGTACACAAGCTCGTGAGCCACGTCGCCTTCGCGGCATCGACCGAGGAAAGCCGGCCGATCCTGAACGGCGTGCTGTGGGAGCTGCGGCCCGATCGTATGCGGATGGTGGCGACCAACGGGCACCGGCTCGCGAAGATGGACGTGCCCGCGAGCGGTGGGCAAGCGGCCGACCTGATCGTGCCCCCCAAGGCGCTGGAGCAGATCCGGCGCCTCTTCAAGGCCGACGCTGAGATCGAGATCGCGAAGAGCGACAACCACATCGGCTTCCGCGCGGGGGGCACGCTGGTCTTCTCGCGCCTCATCGAAGGCCCGTATCCCAACTACGAGCAGGTGATCCCCCGCGAGAACGACAAGGCAGCGACGGTGGACAAGGCGGCCATGGCGGCCGCGCTGCGCCGGATGAGCGTGGTGGCCAGCGACCAGACGCACCGCATCCGGCT
>DASXUE010000045.1:0-2279 GCA_036505055.1 Gemmatimonadales bacterium
GGGCCGGCCCGCCATGGCCGCGGGGCCGTCCGCCGGCGCAAGCAGCGGCCCCAGCGTGGTCCAGGCGCGGGCCTCCGCGGTCGATCCGGTGGGTGGGGACAGCGCGGCGGGCGCAGACTGTATCACCATTGTCATCGTGACTGGCCCCTCCGAGAGGATGGGTGATACGGATCGGAAAGGACGTGCGAGCCGAGGACTCCGGTGGGCTGGGCCCCGCCAGTCCAGAGGCGAGCCATTGATAGAGCGCGCCGCGCCGTCAGGCGCGGGAACACCGACGGGACGAGCGTGGTGACGTGCGTTTTGTGACATTACTGTTCTTGTTTTGTCGCACCGGATGGTAGCATCGCTGCGATTCACGTGACAGGGGGGACCGATGGCCCGACGGAAGTACCCGCGACCGCTCGCGATCGACCTGTTCCGGCCGCTCGCCAGGGACGGTGCCGCCCTGCTGAACGACCAGCTGGCGGAGCGCATCGAGACGTTGGTGGCGCGCGGGCGGCTGAAGGGGGGCGACTATCTCCCTCCGCTGCGCTTGCTCGCGCGCAAGCTCGACGTGAGCGTGGGCACCGTCGCGCGTGCCTACGAGGCCATCCGGCGTCGCGGTCTCGCCATGCCGCAGTCCACGCGCGGGATGCGGGTCTCACGGCCCGATGACCGGCCGTTCCCCGCCGGTGGTCCGGCGTGGGCCTCGCTGGTGTCGCAGCCGATCGTCCCCGCGGCGCCGCTCGACGCCGACATCCCGCGCGTGCAGGGCGCGTCCGTCGCGCGCTTCGACATCTCGGAACCCGGACCGGAGCTGATGCCGGCCGCGCTGCTGCAGCGGGCGTTCGCCCGTGCGCTCGGTGACGTGCAGGAACTGCGGTATGCGCCGCTGACCGGCAGCGTGGCGGCGACGCGGGCCGTCGAGCGCTACCTTCGAGGGCGGGGCGTGGCCCTGGACGATTCGTCCCTGTTCCTCACCTCCGGCACCACGCAGAGCCTTGCCGTGATCACGCGTGCGCTCCTGCCGGCCGGGGGCGTGGTTCTGACGGAGCACCCCACGTGGCACGTCGCGCTGTCGGTGTTCGGCAGCGCGGGCGCACGGGTCGTGGCGCTGCCCGTCGACGATGATGGCCTTCAGGTGCGAACGCTGGCCGACGCGGTCCTGCGCCACAATCCGGCGTTCCTCTACATCCAGCCGGCGTTCCAGAACCCGACCGGGATCAGTCTGTCCGCCGAGCGGCGGGCGGAGATCGTGGCGCTCGCGCACAAGCTCCATCTCGTCGTGGTGGAGGACGACTTCGCGAGTGAGCTCGCCTTCGACGCGCCACCGCCGCCCCTGCGGACGGCGGCCGGCGGCGACGTCGTGATCCACCTGAAGAGCTTTGCGAAGCTCCTCGCGCCGGCGCTTCGCGTCGGCGTCATCGTCGCGCCCGCGCAGTTCGGGCCGGTGCTGCGGGGGGCCAAGCATGGACTGGATCCGTTCGTGTCCGCGCTCTCGCAACGTGTGCTGGCCGACTGCCTGGCCGATCCGGGGTTCGAGCCCCACGTGCGTCGGCTCGCGGCGGAGCTGCACCAGCGATGGCAGGTGCTGGCCGCGGCCCTGGCCCGCCGGATGCCCGCAGACGTGCGGTGGACCACGCCCCGGGGAGGCTTCTGCGCGTGGCTGCGGCTCCCGCGAGGAACGGACGCGACGCCGTTCATCCGGGAGGCGGTGAAGCGCGGCGTGGGGCTCGTGCCCGGCGATCTGTTCTGCATCGACGAATCCGCGTCGGGGGCACTCCGGCTCGCGTTCGGCGCCACCGGGCCCGACGAGATCGAGCGCGGCGTGGCGGTGCTGGCGGACGTCCTCGGCGCTCAGGACCGCGTGCAGCGCTTCGTCCAGCACGTGCCGCATGCCGTTGCCCCCTGAGGCGGGCGCCACCGGCCCCACTGGCCTCCGCTCGTGGCGGGACAGGCCGGGAAGCGGCGCGACCGCCACGGTAAGCGGGTTCGACGACCTCGCGCTCGATCGACCCTACAAGCGCAGGGACACGGGGCGAAGGGTCAGACTGATCCAGGAGTGGCTGTGCCTGCATGGGTTTCACGTGCGGATCGACGGCGACTTCGGTCCCGCCACCGAGGCAGCGCTCACCCGGTTCCAGCGCGAAGTGGGACTCCCGGTGACGGCGACCGTCGATGCGTTGACCTTCGAGCGCCTGACCGCTCCGATGCGCGCCGCCCTGACGCCGATCGCGGCCGAGGGTCGTTCCCTGAACCAGATGGTGGTCGCGTATGCGCGCCAGCACCTGCGGCAGCAC
>DASXUE010000046.1:0-5168 GCA_036505055.1 Gemmatimonadales bacterium
CGCCCCCACCCACCCCTCGTTTCAGTTCCTCCCGCGCCAACCGTTTCGCTTCTTCGACGTCCGGCTGGTCGAATGCGTTGACGCCGAGGCGTTCGCACAACCCCCACGTGGCGTACTCCCACCGCAGGAACTCGGCGCCGAGGTCGAGCGGATCGGCGGAGAACTCCGCGACCACCTGCGCGTCGGGGAGGTGCGCGCCCAGCGGATCCTCCACCACGGGCACGACGCCGCGGCCGTCCTTGCCCGAGCTTTCAGCGACGAGCTGCTCGATCCAATGGGCCAGGCGGGCTACCGTGTGCGGCGGGCGGAGCACCAGCTTGTCGCGGCCGGCGCGCGCGGCGTCCGCGAGGCCGGCGCCGAACGCCTTGGCGCGCTCGGCGTCCACCGCGCGCGTCCGTTCGAGCAACGTGCGCCCGTCGAGCCCGAGCAGCGCGGCGGGGAGCATGCCGACGACGGTGAGGGCCGCGTAGCGCCCGCCCACGTCGGCGGGGTGCTCGACGACGTCACGGAAGCCGCGCGCTCGCGCGAGGGCCTCGAGCGGTGTGCCGGCGTCCGTCACCGCGACGAACTGCGCCGGGCGCGCGTGCGCCGCGAAGTGGCGGTAGAAGGCGAGCGTCTCGAGCGTGGTGCCCGACTTGCTGACGATGAGGACGAGCGTGCGCGCGAGATCGGTGGCGCGTTGCGCGGCCTGCACGGCGGCGGGATCCGTGCTGTCGAGGACGCGCAGGTCGCCCTCCCGGCCCGCCGCGAGCACGTAGGGCGCTAGGCTCGACCCACCCATGCCGCACACGAGCGTCCGATCCAACCCGTCGCGGCGGGCGGCGGCCGCCAATGCGGTGAGGCGGTCCCACTCGAGCAGCGAGCGCTCGGGCGCGTCGATCCAACCGAGACGGTTCATTGGCGGCGAAACTTAATGCGGTTAGGTTATGGCCGGAGTCCCGCGTGCCCCGCCTCAGTCGACTCGCCCGCCTGTTGATTGCGATTGCCGCGCTCTCGTTGGCGGCCATCGCGCTCGTGTATGCCTGGGCGTCGCGCGATCCGGCACGCCTGTCGCTCGCGGCCGATGTCAGCTGGATCTGGACGGCGGGCTATGGGACGTGTTGCTGCTTTCTCGCCGCTCGCCGGCTGGCGGGCACCACCCAGCGCCGCACGTGGGAGTGGATCGGCGCGGGGTGCGCGTCGTTCCTGGCCGGGCAGCTCGTGTGGACGTATTACCAGCTCACTGGCGGCGCGCCGCCTCCCTACCCCTCCCTGGCCGACGTCGGTTACCTCGGGATCCACATCGGGTTGATCGGGGGTGTGGCGCACCTCGTGCGGGCACAGCCGACCCGGCGCGTCGACGCCGAGCTGTTGCTCGACACGCTGCTCATCACGTTCACGGCGGGCGCGCTGGCGTACGAATTCCTGCTCGAGCCGCTGTTCAGCACGGGGCGCTCGCTGCTTGGCCTGCTGGCGAGCCTGGCGTGGTCCATCGGGGGCATCGCCGTGCTATGGCTCATCCTGATTCAGATGCTGCGGCGCACCGCGCTGCCGCTCCACACCCTCGCCCTCATCCTGCCCGGCGTCGTGACGCTGGCCGTCACCAACATCGTGTACGCGGTCGCCGCCCTGCGGGGCACGTACCATGCCGGCGGGCTGCTCGACCTGGGGTGGGACGCGGGGTTGCTTATGATCGCGGGCGCGGCGGCCGTCGCCCCGGAGGACCTGCCCCGCCCGGGCGCCGAGCCGCGGGTGACGTCCGGGATGGGTGCACGGGCGGTCGCGGTCCTTATGGGGCTCGTGGGGATGGCGGGGTTGGCCATTGCGGGGATCCTCCGGCCGGACGTCGAGTCGGATGTCGCTGCGCTGGTCGCCCTCGGCATGGTGATCATCGGGGCCCGGGTCGTCTATTCCTTGGGCGCCGACCGGCGCTATGCCACCTTGCTCGAGGAGGAGGTGGCGACGCAAACCCGCTCCCTCATGAGCGCACTCGCCGCCACGGCGTCCGCCGAGCGCAGCCTGCGGCTCGTCATGGAGGCCGTCCCCGACGCCATCGTGGTGCTGGACCGCGACGGGCGGGTGCTCGATTTCAACCTGGCCGGCCGCGCGCTCGCGGAGGGGGCCTCCGTGTTCGCGCGACTGGACGAGAGCGCCGCGGCGTTCGCGCGGGAGAACCTGCAGCGGGCCTTTGCCGGGGAGGTCCAGCGCTTCGAGGTGCCGTTCCCGCGCGAGGACGGCATGGCGGGGATCACCGCGGTGCTCTACGCACCGGTGCGGGAGGGAGATCGCGTCACGAAGGTGCTGGCGCTGGCCCGCGACGTCACCGATCAACGCCGCACTCAGGCGCAACTGCAACGGGCGGAGAAGCTCGCGGCGCTGGGGCAGCTCGTGAGCGGCGTCGCGCACGAGATCAACAACCCGGCGGCGATCATCTCGGGGTTCGCACAGACGCTGTTGCTCGACGAGCTGACCCCCGAGCAGCGCGAGACGATGCAGATGGTCTACGACGAGGCGACCCGCATCGGCCGGATCACCTCCAACCTGCTCGCGTTCGCGCGCGCGGGAGGGCGGGAGCGGGCCCTGGTGGACCTCAACGACATCGTGCGCCGGACCTTCGCCCTTCGCTCCTACCATCTCACCACGCTGAACATCGTCGTGACGCTGGATTTGGACCCCAGCGAGCCCCGCGTGTGGGCCAACGGCTCCGAGATGCAACAGATGCTGCTGAACCTCCTCATCAACGCCGAGCAGGCGCTCACCACCGTCGACACCCGGCGGGCGATCATGATGGGCACGGACGCGCGCGACGACCGCGTGCGGCTGCGCGTGGCCGACACGGGCCCCGGCATCGCGCCGGAGATTCAAGGGAAGATCTTCGATCCGTTCTTCACGACGAAGCCCGAGGGGACGGGCACGGGGCTGGGCCTGTCCATCTGCTACGGCATCGTGCAGGACCATGGCGGCCGGCTCTCCGTGGACGCGGAGCCCGGCTGCGGCGCCACGTTCACGATCGAGCTGCCGCGCGACCAGCGCGTGCGCCAGCGCCTCACGTCCGCCTCGCAGCCGTCTCCAGTGCCGCGGGAGGAGCCGCTGTCCGTGCTGGTCATCGACGACGAGCAGGCCCTGCGCCGCGCGGTCCTGCGGTTCCTGGAGCGGCGGGGGATCCGCGCCGTGGCAGTGGCGGGCGGGAACGAAGCCCTCCAGGCCCTGGGGCGCGAGGCGTTCGACGTGATCGTGTCGGACGTCCGGATGCCGGGCATCAACGGCCGCGAGTTCCTGGAGCGGCTGCGGCAGGATCACCCTGCGATGGTGCGCCGTCTCATCTTCTCGACCGGCGACACCTTCGCCCCCGACACCGCGGCCCTGCTGCTCGAGGCGGGCGTGCCGTCACTCGTCAAGCCGTTCGATTTCGAGAAGCTGGCGACCCTGGTGCTGAATGTCGCCGAGGCCGCCGCTAGAATCGAGGCTTGAGCCGCAGCTCGAGGTCCGACCGGCCGACGCCGTCCGCCGTGGGCGTGAGCGTGAAGGAGAGCGGTTGGGCGTCCACGGCGAGTGCGTCGAGCACCCGTGGGTCCGCCGCCAGCTCGTAGGTCCCCGGTTTGACGCCCAGCAGGTAGAACCCGCCGTCGCTGAAGGTCACGAGGCTCCGTCGCGCCCCCGTTCGGACGTCGGTCAAGATGAGCGTCACGCCACCGATGCCCCGCCCCTCCCGCACCACGCGGCCTTCGATCACACCCGCCTGCACCACGGGGATGTCCAGGGTGCGGAACCGGTTCGGCCCCGGGACGATGCTCGCGCGGGCGAACGCCGGCACGAGGAGCGGTGAATCCAGCGACAGCGAGTCGGCGGAGACGAACAGCGGCTCGAACGGCACGAGGTCCCAGACGCGATAGGCGCCCGCGGAGTCGGACCGGGCACTCATCGACCCGACGAGCACGCGGACATTGGAGAGACCCGGCTCGCCCACGTCCCGCCGGCCGTTGGCGTTCTCGTCGAGGAAGACGTGGCCCGAGAGCCCCGAGCGCTCGAGCGAGGGGCCCGGCGCCACGCTGAGCCGTCCGGCGGGCCGGTCCCACAGCACCGAGCCCTGGATGAACTGCGTGCCAGTCACCGGTCCGCCCGGCGGCGCGGCGACGGCCGTGACGGCGCGCGCGGCCGGGAGGTAGGAGGTGATCGTGAGGGTGTAGGTGGCTCCAGCGACGCCCCGTTGCCACGTCGAGCCCAGCTCGAGGCGCACACCGCGCGAGACCGGACGGGCCGCGAACGCCGACCACGCGAAGAGACCATCCCGGCGCTCCACCTCGGTCGTGGTGCGGAACAAGACCTGACCGAGGAAGCCCCCCCACTGCGGGCGCGGGAGCATGAAGGCGTTGAGCCCGGCGAACGCGCGGACCGGCGCGACCCCGTCGGCTTCGGTTCGGACGTAAGGGAGGAACCGGATCTCCGCCCCCTGGATCGATGCCTCGAGCCGCGCGTGCGTCGTGCGCCCCAAGGCGGTCGTCGTCCGATCGACCCGCGCGCCGAAGAAAAAGAACCCGTGCGACGACCGCGGCCGCAAAAACCCGGCCAGACTCCACTGCGACCGAGTCCCTTGCTGCGCAAACAGGGAGAGCGGGTCGCGCGTGAACCCCGTGTACTCCCCCTCGACCCGCACGTCCACCGACGGCTCGTACCGCAGCGCCCCGCGGGCGAACCCCCGGCCCACCAGCTCTCCTTGCAGCGCCCACGCGTTCGTCGGATTGGCCACGACCGACGCGTAGGGATGCAGCCGGTTGGGCAAGGTGTCGCGCCAGAACTGGTCCACCCCCCCTTGCACCGTCCAGCGGGGAGACGCGCCGTAGCGCAGGTCCAGGTTGGCCGTGGCGTCGCACAGCGCCGATCGGCACTGCCCGGCCGAGAGGCCGTACTCGAAGCGGCCGGCCGAGAGCAGCTCGCTCAGCACACGATAGGTGCGGTTGAACTCGCGGATCTCGCCGAACGGCCCGTAGGCGACGAAGTCCACGGGGTTCTCCCCGTACCGCACAGGGAGATCGATGGCGAAGCCGCCGCCGGCATCGGCCGAATCGAAGGCGACCAGGTCACCGCCGCGGTACGCCTCTACGGACCAGCCGGGCTCGAGCCGGCCACGGTAGCGCAGCCCGCCGACCAGCGACGGCCGGACGAACGGGGCGTTGGTCAGGGCGGCGCCG
>DASXUE010000047.1:0-52424 GCA_036505055.1 Gemmatimonadales bacterium
TATGCCGCGTACACGCCCTGTTTCCGGCGCGAGGCCGGCGCCGCGGGCAAGGACACGCGCGGCCTGCTGCGCGTGCACCAGTTCGACAAGGTCGAGCTGGTGCGTTTTTGCCGCGGCGCCGACTCGCCCGCCCAGCACGAGCTGCTGACGGGGCACGCCGAGGCCGTGTTGCAGCGGCTCGAGCTGCCGTACCGGGTGGTGCTGCTCGCCGCGAACGACTTCTCGTTTGCGAGCGCCAAGACCCACGACCTCGAGGTGTGGGCGCCCGGGGTCGGGCAGTGGCTCGAAGTGTCGAGCTCCAGCACGTTCGCCGATTACCAGGCCCGGCGCGCCAACATCCGGTGCCGCCCGCGACCGGGCGAGAAACCCGAGTACGTGCACACGCTGAACGCGTCCGGCGTCGCGCTGCCGCGCACCATCGCGGCGCTGCTCGAGACGCACCTGCAGCCGGACGGGTCGGTCGCCGTGCCGGCGGCGCTCGCGCCGTATGTCGGCGCGGACCGCCTTGGCTAGCGGGAGCCTCCGGCGGGCCGGGCCGGGGGCGCTGGTCGGCCTCGCGCTGCTGTTCGGCGCCTTGTCGGTCACGAACGCGTGGATCGTCGCGCGCCATCTGCGGGACGACGCGCGCGAGACGAGCCGGCTGTTCGGACGCGTGTTCGCCGGCCTGAACGATCCGCGCGAAGGCGGCGCCGCCGACGCGCTGCTCGCGCTCGCCGAAGAAGTCCGCCGCCTCGGCATTCCCATCGCCGTCACCGACACCGCCGGCCGCATCACCGCCTTCGACAACGCGCCGTTCGGCCCCCGCGCGACCGAGACGGAGCAGCGCGCCTGGATCGCCTACCTCGATCGGGTCAACGCGCCGCTCGTGCAGCCGGGCGTGGGCACCATCCACTACGGCGCGCTGCCCGCGGGCCGGCGCATCACCGGCCTCGCGGTCTGGCAAGGGCTCCTGTTCCTGTGCCTCGCGCTGCTCGCGGCGTGGGCGATCCGGGTCCGGGTAGGCGCGGCGCGCGACCGCCTGTGGGTGGCGATGGCGCGCGAGTCGGCCCACCAGCTCGGCACCCCCCTGATGAGCCTCACGGGTTGGATTGATTACCTCCGGGAGAATCCGGGTACGCCGGGCGGGGAGCTCGTGCCCCATCTTCAAGCCGATGCGGAACGGCTCGAGCGGGTGGCCAAGCGGTTCGAGCGGATCGGCCGCCCCGCGCGGCGCGAGTCGGTGGGCCTCGGCGCGGCGGCGGAACGAGTGCTGAGCTACTTCCGCCCGCGGCTCCCCACGCTGGCCCACCCCGTGACCCTCACCCTCGTCTCGCCGGGCCCCGGGCCCGTCGCGACGGGCGATCCCGTCCTCATCGAGTGGGCGCTGGAGGTGGTGGTGAAGAACGCGATCGACGCCCTCAGCGGGCGCGGCGGACGGATCGAGGTCGAGGTGCAGGCGGCACCGGGGTCCGGGGGCACGCGCGTGACGGTGCGCGACGACGGCCCGGGAGTGCCGCCCAACCTCGAGGGCCAGCTGTTCGAGCCGGGCGTCTCGACCAAGACGGGGGGCTGGGGCATCGGTCTCGCCCTCGCCCGGCGCATCGTCGAACAGCAGCACGGCGGGCGGGTGTGGCACGAGCCCGGCCCGGACGGGAAGGGGAGCGTGTTCGTCCTCGAGTTTCCACCGCCATGACGTTGGCGTTGAACCCCGCCCAGCGGGCCGCGGTGGAGCATCCCGGCGGCCCGCTGCTCGTCCTCGCCGGTGCGGGATCGGGGAAAACCCGGGTGCTCACGGCGCGGATCGCGCACCTCGTCCAGACGCGGGGCGTGGCGCCGGCGCGGATCTTCGCGGTCACGTTCACCAACAAGGCAGCGGGGGAGATGCGGAGCCGCGTGGCGGCACTGCTTGGCGCGGACCCACGCGGCCTCTGGATCGGCACGTTTCACTCGCTGTCCGCGCGGCTGTTGCGGCGCGAGGCCCCGCTCCTTGGGTTCGGCCCGAACTACACGATCTACGACGAAGACGACTCGCAGGCGCTCATCAAGCGCCTGCTGGAACAGCGCGACGTCTCGCCTAAGGCGTACCCGCCCCGCGCGCTGCACGCCCTGATCTCGGGGGCGAAGAACCGCATGATGCTTCCGGAGGAGCTGGGCGCGCAGGCCGACAGCCCCTTGGCGCGTGTCGCCGCCGATGTGTACGCCGCGCTGGGACCGGCGCTGAAACAGGCCAACGCGATGGACTTCGACGACCTGCTGCTGCACCCCCTGACGCTGTTTCGCGAGCATCCCGAGCGGCTCGCCTACTGGCAGGACCGGTTCCTGCACGTGCTGGTGGACGAGTTCCAGGACACGAACGCCGCGCAGTACCAGCTCGTGAAGCACCTCGCCCGGCGGCACGGCAACCTGTGCGTGGTGGGGGACGACGACCAGGCGATCTACGGGTGGCGCGGCGCCGACGTGCGTCACATGCTCGCGTTCCAGAACGACTTCCCCGGAGCGACGCTCATCAAGCTGGAGCAGAACTACCGCTCGACCCAGGTGATCCTCGACGCGGCGAACGGCGTCATCGCCGAGAACACCGCGCGACTGGGCAAGACGCTGTTCACGGAACAGCAGGGCGGCGCGCCGGTCGTGCTCCTCACGGCGGCAGACGAGCGCGACGAAGCGGAGTGGGTGGCGACGGAGTTCGCGCGCCTGGCCGCGGAAGGCGACATCGCGCACGAGGGGATGGCGGTGATGTACCGCACCAACGCGCAATCGCGCCCGTTGGAAGAGGCCTTTCGGTTCCGCGGCATCCCGTACCGCCTGGTAGGGGCGGTGAGCTTCTATGAGCGGCGTGAGGTAAAGGACCTGCTGGCGTACTTGCGCTTGATCGCGAACCCGGCGGACAACGAGGCGTTCTTGCGAATCGTCAACGTGCCGCGCCGCGGGATCGGCGACGCGTCGCTCACCCTGCTCGTGCAAGCGGCCATCGGATGGCGCCGGCCCCTCCTCGAGGTCGCCCGCGGGGCCGGGCGCGTGGCCGAGCTGCGGCCCAACGTGCGCGACGCGTTCGCCGGGGTCGCCGGCCTGATCGACCGGTTGCGCGACGCGGTGGGTCAGGCGGACCCCGCGACCGTGCTGGAGGGCGTGCTAGCGGCAACCGGCTACGAGCAGTACCTCGCGGAAGAGGGGGCGGAAGGGATCGAGCGGCTGGACAACGTGCGCGAGCTGATCGCCGGCGCCGCGGGGTGGGCCGAAGTGCAGGACGCGCAGGAGGACGAGGAGGGAAGCGGCACGCCGGTGGAGCGGTACCTCACGCAGGCGGCGTTGATCACCGCTGTGGACGAGGCGCGGGAAACAGCCGGGGTCACGCTGCTGACGGTGCACATGGCCAAGGGGCTCGAGTGGCCGGTGGTGGCGCTCGCCGGACTCGAGGACGGATTGTTCCCGCTCGGGCGCTCGGTGACGCAGCCGGGCGGCGTCGAAGAGGAGCGCCGGTTGTGCTACGTGGGACTCACGCGCGCGCGCGAAAAGTTGTATCTCTCATGGGCGCGGACGCGCTACCGGAACGGGCGGCTGGAGCTGGAGGAGCCGTCGCGATTCCTCGAGGCCCTCCCGCCGAACGTGCTCGCGGAGCGGAGCACGACGCCGTCGTGGGAGCGCGCGCGTGCCCCCCGTGCCCCCCGTGTCCCGTCCCGTGCGGAGCGGGCCGGCATTCCCGAGCCCTGGCTTCCCGAAGAGGTGTCGCAGGACGCTCCACGCTACGCGAAGGGGGAACGGGTACGCCACCGCAAGTTCGGCGGCGGCATCGTGCAAGCCGTGTCGGGGCAGGGGCGGGATCTCAAGGTGACGGTCGCGTTCGACGACCAGGACATCGGGACCAAGCAGCTGCTCGTCGCCTACGCCGGGCTCGAGCGGGACTGGGGGGGGGAGAGCGCATGAGTGTGACGCGGGAGGAAGTGCTGCGCATCGCGCGGCTCGCGGAGCTGGACGTGGACGAGGACGCCCTCCCCGTCCTGGCCGAGCAGATGTCGCGAATTCTCGACTACGTGGCGCAGCTGTCGGCCGTGCCGGCGAGCGAAGGCTCGAAGCCCTATGTGCCCGGTCCCGACGCCATTCGCTTTCGGCCGGACGAGGTCCGGCCGTGGCCGCTCGCCATCCCCCCCGCGGAGTTCGCCCCCACGTTCCGAGACGGCTTCTTCGTCGTGCCGAAGCTCGGGCAATTCGACGAGCCGGAGGGGGAGAAGGAGGCGTCGTGAGCGACGCCAAAGCGATCGCCGACCGCCTGGTGAAAGCCAAGCGGTTGAACGCGCTGCTCACGCCGCCCAAAGAGCTGCGGAAGTCCCTCGTGGCCCAGACCGCCGCCGCCCGGCCCACCGGCGTGCTCTACGGCATGCCGGTCGCCGTGAAAGACAACATCTGCACCCTCGAGTTCACCACCACGTGCGGCTCGAAGATCCTCGAGGGGTACCGGTCGCCCTACGACGCGACCGTGATCGCCAAGCTCCGCGCGGCGGGGGCGATCATCGCCGGCAAGACGAATTGCGACGAGTTCGCGATGGGGTCGTCCACGGAGCACTCGGCCTACGGCCGGGTGGTGCACCCCCTCGACAAGGCGCGTGTGCCGGGCGGCTCCTCGGGCGGCTCGGCGGCGCTGGTGGCGGCGGGCGCGGTCCCCGCCGCGCTCGGATCGGACACCGGTGGGTCGGTGCGCCAGCCGGCCTCCTTTTGCGGCGTCGTCGGGATCAAGCCGACCTACGGCCGGGTGAGCCGCTACGGGCTCGTCGCGTTCGCCTCGTCGCTCGACCAGATCGGCGTGTTCGGGCGCAGCGTGCACGACGCCGCGCGCGTGTTCTCGGTGATCAGCGGCCGGGATCCGAAGGACGCGACTTGCGAAGACCGGGACCCGTTGCGCCTGCCCACGGTGCCCGAATCGCTCCAAGGGTTCGTGATCGGCCTGCCGCGGGAGTACTTCCCTCAGGATTTGGATCCCGCCGTGCGGCGCGCCTGCGACCGGGCGGTGCGCCTGATGAAAGACCTGGGGGCCGCGGTGCGCGAGGTGTCGCTGCCGCACACCCAGTACGCCGTTCCTGCCTATTACGTGCTCGCGCCCGCCGAGGCGTCGTCCAACCTGGCGCGCTACGACGGCGTCCGGTACGGCGAGCGGCCTGACAACTGGGAGAAGGGCGCCGGGGACGTGCGGGCCTTGTACCGCGCCACGCGGGGCGAGGGGTTCGGCGCCGAGGTGCGGCGCCGGATTCTGGTGGGCACCTACGTGCTCTCGTCCGGCTACTACGATGCCTACTACCGCCGGGCGCAGCAGGTGCGCGCGCTCATCGCCCAGGACTTCCGCAACGCCTTCGACCGGGGCGTGGACCTGCTGTTCACGCCGACCACGCCCACACCGGCCTTCAAGGCGGGGGAGAAGCTCAGCGATCCCGTGGCCATGTACCTGTCGGATGTCTTCACCGTCACGGCGAACCTGGCGGGCCTGCCCGCCATGTCCCTCCCCATCGGCCGGGTGAAGGGCCTGCCGATCGGCGGCCAGTTCATCGGCCAGGCGTTTCTCGAGGACGAGCTGCTCGAGGCGGCCTACGCCTTGGAGCGCGTGATTCCGGCGACGGAGGAAGTCTGATGGGGGCGGTGGCTCCTGGGTGGGAGACGGTCATCGGACTCGAGACGCACGTCCAGCTGCGGACGGCGTCGAAGATGTTTTGCGGCTGCTCCGCGGCGTTCGGGGCGGCGCCCAACAGCCACGTCTGCCCCGTCTGCCTCGGCCTGCCCGGGGCGTTGCCCGCACCGAATGGCGAAGCGCTCAGGTTGGCCGTGCGCGCGGCGCTCGCCCTGGGGTGCACGATTCACGCCAAGAGCGTGTTCGCGCGCAAGAACTATTTCTATCCCGACCTGCCCAAGGGATACCAGATCTCCCAGTACGAGCAGCCGCTCGCGACGGCCGGGTCGCTGTCTTTCCTCTCGCCCGACCGCGGCCTCGTCACGGCGACGATCGTCCGCCTCCACGTGGAGGAGGACGCGGGGAAATCGCTGCACGACCGCTTTCCCAAGGCGACCGTCGTCGATCTGAACCGTGCCGGCGTCCCGCTCGTCGAGATCGTCACCGGTCCTGACTTCCGCTCGCCCGCGGAGGCGCGCGCCTACCTGCAGACGTTGAAGCAGGTCCTCGAGTACATCGGCGTCTCCGATTGCGACATGGAGAAAGGCAGCTTGCGCGTGGACGCGAACGTCTCGGTGCGTCGCGCGGGGGAGAGCGCGCTCGGCACGAAGACCGAGGTGAAGAACATCAACTCGTTCGCCTTCGTCGAGAAAGCGCTGGGCGTGGAGCGGGACCGGCAGATCGCCGCGCTCGAGGCGGGCGGCACGATCGCGCAGCAGACGATGCTGTACGACGCGAAGGACAACGCCGTCCGGCCGCAACGCTCGAAAGAGGAGAGCCACGACTACCGCTACTTCCCCGAGCCCGACCTGCCGCCCCTCGTGCTGCCGCCGGATTTCATCGCCGAGCAGCAGGCGCAGCTCCCCGAGCTGCCGGCGGCGAAGCGCGAGCGGTTCGTGGCGCAGTATGCGCTGAGCCGCGAGCACGCCGCGGTCCTCACAGCGAGCCGCGCGGTCGCCGACTACTACGAGAGCGTGGTGCACGCCGGAGCCGAGCCGCAAGGCGCCGCCAACTGGGTGATGACCGAGGGCCTCGCCGACGCGAAGGATCACGGCGACCAGCTGCGGGTCTCGGCGGTCGCGCTCGCGCAGCTCGTGGCGTTGGTCAAAGGCGGCACGCTCAGCCACCAGGCGGCGAAGCGCGTCTTCGGGGAGGTGGCCGGCCGCGGCGGCGACCCGCGCACCGTGGCCGAGTCGCTCGGGCTGATCCAGGTGGCGGACAGCGGCGTCGTCACCGGGTGGGTGACGGAGGTGCTCGGCGCGCACCCCACGGAAGTCGGCCGCTACAAGAAGGGCGAGACGAAACTGATGGCGTTTTTCGTGGGGCAGGTGATGAAGGTGTCGAAGGGGAAGGCCGATCCCAAACTCGCCCAACGCGTGCTCGAGGAGAAACTCGCCGCCTAGCGGTCTCGCCAGGGCCGCTGCGCCTTCGACTCATACCAATAATCGAGCGAAGGCTGCGGCAGCCCGAAGTGCTGCTCCGCCGTCTCCTCAATGCGTTGCGGCTCGTGCCGCGCGCCCTGCCGCAATGCCTGCCGCCGCATCCGCTTCGCGAGGCCGAGCGCCTTGTCGCCCGCCGGATCGAGCCGCCGCGCCGCCGCGTCCTTCTGCCCAAGCATCTCCATCACATACTCGAACGCCACGGCCATGTGGCGCTCCACGTCCGAATCGGGGAGGTCCCACCGGCTGTTCTCGGCGATCACCTGAAATGCCCACTGCCAGCTCTGGCTCTCGGTGAGGTGCACCATGCCGCGGAACAGGCGGCGGCTGGTGCGTACGCTGAACAAGGTGGGCGAGAGAATGTCGTCGAGGTGGGCGTCGCTCTGCGCGTGATCCTTGAGGATCACGTCCCGGGCCTCCCGGGCGAAGGCGTCGCCCAAATGCGTCTCGAACCGGCTCTCCCAGTACGAGTGCCCGAGCGCCGCCGTGCTGGAAGTGAGCACCAGCTGGCGCGGCACGAAGAAATTGTGCGCCACCGTGTCCGCGGCGAGGTGCGAGAGGTAGCCCAGCCCGAACGCCCGCAGGGGGTCGGTGTGGGCGAGGTCGAAGATCTCCTGGCCCACGTGCCAGGCGTGGCAATGTCGGCCCACCGGCGCGTATTTCTTGGCGATGGACGTATCGGCCGCGATGTTGCCGTACAGGAAATCGTAGGGGAATGCGCGCAACAGGTCGGCCACGAGCGCGGGGATCTGGTGCAGGTTCGCGAGCACCGACTCGCCGAGGAAGATGTGCGTCCCCGGCGTCCAGGCGTGGGCCGTCCCGGGCAGCAGCACGAGCGCCAGCGCGGCGATCACCGCCGCCGCGGCGAGCCACTTCACTTGCGTTTCCGCCTGCCTTTCAGGACTTTGCGGCTCCACTGCCACAGCGACAGGCCGCGGCGCACGTTGCGCAGCGTTGCGGCAGCGTCGATCGCCGTCTCCTCTACCTCTTCCTGGACCATTTCGACCAGGGCGTCCAAGTCCGAGAGCCGAGCCTCGGCCGCGTCCGCGGCGTGCACGATGCGGAGCCGGATGTCCCGCGAGGTGCCGACCAACGCATCGGCCTCTCCCTTGATGGACGCGACGAGCAGGCGCACGTCGCTGATCGCGGGGCCCGCCAGATGCTCCACCACCCGCAGGAAGGTGCGGATGCCCTGGACCGAGGCGATCGACGCCGCGGCCACGACGATCGCGGCGAGCGCGATGATCGCGAGGCTCACCGCCGTGACGACGCCCACCCATCCGGGGATCATGCCGTAACCTCCCCCCGCGCCGGCCGAAACGCCAGAGCCACGAGGGGTCCCAGGGCCGCCTGCGCGAACGCGACGCCCAGGAGCACCGTCGTGAACACGGCGCCGGCATCGGCGTGCACGAATCCGAAGCTGAGTCCGAGGGCCACGGCCACACCGCCTTGAGCGACCGTGGCCAGCCCGACCTGCGGGGGAAGGCGGGGCCCGGGCGCCCACGTCCAAACGAGACGGGCGGAGGCCCAGCGCGCTGCGATCCGCACGACGCCGAGCACCAGTACCGCGGCGACGAGCCAAAGGGTCGGAAGGCGGAGCAGCGCGCCGGCGGCGACGAGCACGCCGGCGTACACGGGGTGCTCCCACCGGCGCAAGGCGGACTGCACTTGCCGGCGGCGGAACGGGACTCGATTCACGATCAGCGCCGTCGCGAGCGCGCAGACGATGAAGGGCGACAGCTCCACGGCGTACCCGACGCCCGCCCCGACGAGGACGACGCCGAGCAGCTCGAGGTCCTGGGCCTCGGACTCGCGGCCCAGCCGGGAAAGCCACAGGAACAACAGTCCCACACCGCCGCTCGCGGCCACCGCGACGGCCAGCCACCCCAACCAGCCGAAGCCTCCGGGGAAGGTGGCGCGCGGGTGATAGAACGCGAGCGTGAGCGCGAAGAGGCACGCCCCGAGCAGGGTATCGAGCAAGGCGCTGATGGCGAGCCGGTCGGCGAGCCGGGTGCCGGCCCCGGCGCGCTGGGCCGCGAGCGCGACGGCATGCGGGCTCGAGACCGCGGCGGTGGCCGCGATGGCGAGGAGTGCCGGCAGGGTGGGGTGCCACGCCGCGGTGAGCGCCGGCAGCGCGCGGGTGAGGAGCCAGGCGGCGATCGCGGTGAGCGCGAACGCCGCGGCGGCCTGGACGGCGGCAACGGTCCAGACGCTGCGGGGAATGCGGCGCAGCACGCGCCACTCGAGGCGCGATCCGAAGCTGGCGCCGATCCAGCCGATGCCCAATGCCGTGAGGGGAGCGAGGACACGCAGAGTCGATGCGTCGAGGACGCCGAGGCCGGGGCGGGGGCCGAGCAAGAGGCCGACGAGGACGAGTAGGACGCCGGACTCGCGCACGGGATTCACGAGGGCGAACGTTCGCGAACGCTTGACGTCGGCGCAAGCCGCCGCGTAGCTTGGGCGCATCTATGCCACCGTCGTTCTGCGTCACGGGCGGGCGCGCCCTGAAAGGCACGATCCGCCCGGCGGGCAACAAGAACGCGGCGCTTCCCATCCTCGCGGCCACCCTGCTCGCCGACGGTCCGTGTCGCATCGACAATGTGCCCCACATCCGAGACGTCGAGACGATGGCCGCGCTGCTCGAGCACCTCGGCGCCACCGTGCGCTGGCACGGGGCGAACACGCTCGAAGTAGACGCGCGCGCGGCGGAACCGCGCGCCATCGACCCGGCGCTCGCTGCGAAGATCCGCGCCTCCATTCTCCTCGCGGGCCCGATGCTGGCCCGCTTCGGGCGCGTGAGCCTGCCCCCTCCCGGGGGCGACGTGATCGGGCGGCGGCGCGTCGACACCCACTTTCTCGCGTTGGAGCAGCTTGGCGCGGAGATCAACGTCGGCGACACCTACACGCTCGAGGGGAAGCTCACCGGCGCCGACATCTTCCTGGACGAGCCGAGCGTCACCGGCACCGAAAACGCCCTGATGGCCGCCGTGCTGGCGCGCGGCACGACCGTGCTGCGCAACGCGGCGTCGGAGCCGCACGTCCAAGACCTCGCCCGGTTCCTTGCCGCCATGGGTGCGGAGATTGACGGCATCGGCACGAACAGCCTCACCATCGAGGGGGGCGGGCCGCTGCACGCCGCGCCGTACACGGTCGGTCCCGACCACATCGAAGTCGGGTCGTTCGTCGGGCTCGCGGCCGTGACGGGCGGCGCCGTCACGATCGATGGCGTGCGCGCCGACGACCTCCGATCCACGCTGCTCGCGTTCGAGCGCCTGGGTGTTCGGCCCCGGCTCGACGGTACCGCGCTGATCGTCGACGCCGATCAGGAGCGCCGCATCCGCCCCGATCTGGGCGGCCACGTCCCCAAGCTCGAGGACGGTCCCTGGCCGGCCTTCCCCGCGGACCTCATGTCCATCGCGATCGTCGTCGCGTCGCAGTGCGAGGGGTTACTGCTCATCTTCGAGAAGCTGTTCGAGTCGCGCTTGTTCTTCGTGGACAAGCTCATCGGGATGGGTGCACGGATCGTCCTGTGCGACCCACACCGGGCCGTCATCGCGGGCCCCTCGCCCCTGCGCGGCCAGGTGGTCGAGAGCCCCGACATCCGGGCCGGCATGGCGATGCTCCTCGCCGCCCTCGCGGCCCAGGGCGACTCCGTGATCCACAACGTCGGCCAGATCGAGCGTGGCTACGAGCGCATTGACGAGCGCCTCCGCGCGCTGGGGGCACAGATTGAACGTCGAGACTAGCGCCCAGGCTCGCGAAGCGCCTGCCGGTGATGCCGCCGTCCCGCGGCTGGAGCTGGCCGAGTGGGCGGATCGCTACGGCATGGTCGCCGGGATCACGACCCGCGGCCAGCCGACGACCCCCTTCAGCCTCGGCCTCTGGAGCGACGAGCCGGTGGGGCAGGTGCTCTCCCGCTGGCGCGCGTTCTGCGCCGCCTTCGCGCCGCGCTTTCCCACGGTGGTGCTGAGCCACCAGGTCCATGGGACGCGCGTGGATTGGCACGAAGCCCCACCCCTGCCGAACGGGTGGCTCGTGCTCGATGGTCTCGACGGTCACGCCACCGCGGCACCCGGGGTGCTCCTGACCGTGACCGTCGCCGACTGTATCCCCGTGTACCTCGCCGTGCCGCAGAAAGGCGCGGCCGCGCTGCTGCACGCGGGCTGGCGCGGCATTGCCGGGGGCGTCCTGGCGCGCGGGATCGAGAGCCTCAAGTGGCGGGGATTCGCCAAGGCGAGCGATATTGTAATGCATTGTGGAGTAGGTATTTGCGGCACCTGTTATGAAGTAGGTTCTGAAGTCGCGCTGCGCTTCGGCGTGGTGGGTGAATCGGCCGCGGTCCACCTCGACCTGCGGTCGATTCTCGTCGACCAGGCGCGCGGGCTGGGCGTCGAGCAGATCTCGGTCTCGCCCTGGTGCACCGCCCACGACCACAACCAGTTCTTCTCCCATCGCGCCTCGGGGGGGCGGGACGGGCGAATGGTGGCGTACCTCGGCCGACCCACGACCGGAGGGCACCCGACCGGGCGCCCGGAGGGAGTCCTTTAGGGAAGGTTGACACTGCCGGACGGCCGGATACATTCCGGTCTGCAGCGGGCGAAGTTCAGCCCGCGCTTTTTTTTCCATGCTCTCCGAGAGCCTCGTAGACGCCTTCCGGACCCGGCTCGACGCGCTGGGGTTCGATCTGGCCGACCTCCGCATCGGCGGCACGCCGAACCGGCCGCTGGTTCAAGTGCGCATCGATTGGCCTCCGGTCAACCCGGGCGACGCGGCCAAGCAAGTGACGGTGGCGGATTGCGCCGTCGCCAGCCGGGCCTTGGAGGCCTGGTTGGACGGGGCGGGGGGACCCCTGGGGCCCCGCTACATGCTGGAGGTCTCGAGCCCCGGGATGGAGCGGCCGGTCCGGTGGCACCGCCACTGGGTGCGGTTCGTGGGCCGCGAGGTCCAGGCCCGGGTGGCGGGCTTGGGCCGGGTACGGGCGCGAATCGTCGCCGTGCCGGACGAGGAGACGGTGGTACTCGAGCCCCAGGGCGGAGACGCACGACCTTACAAGCTGGCCGATGTCAAGGATGCGCGGCTGGCAGTGGATTGGTGACTATGGCGAACGCGACAGATGTCGTTACGGCGATCCGAGAACTGACCAACACGAAGCAGCTCGAGCGCAGCGAGCTGATCGACCTGCTCAAGGACGGCCTGCACGCCGCCCTGGTCAAGCGCTACGGGCCCAACGTGCGGGCGGAGATCGGCATCGACGAAATGAAGGGCACGATCCGCATCGTCGTGTTGAAGACGGTGGTGGAGACGGTCGAGGACCCAGGCACGCAAGTTTCGCTCGAGGAGGCGCGGTTCGAGGACCCCGACTTCCAGCCCGGCGACGTGCTGGAGGAAGAGGTGCCGTTCGAGCAGTTCGGCCGCACGGCGGTGCAGGCGGCGAAGCAGCGCATCATCCAGCGCGTCCGCGAAGGGGAGCGCACCCGGATCCGCGAAGAGTTCTCGGACAAAGTAGGCGACCTGCTCTCCGGTGAAGTGCAGCAGATCGAGCGCGGCAAGATCGTGGTGATGCTGAACAAGTTCCGCGAGGCGGAAGCGATCATCCCCTACCGCGAGCAGAACCACCGCGAGCACTTCCACCAGGGCGACACGATTCGCGCCGTGCTGAAGCGCATCGAGGAGACGCCCAAGGGGCCGCGGCTGATCCTCTCCCGCGCCGACCCGCTGTTCGTCAAGGCGCTGTTCAAGCTCGAGGTGCCCGAAATCCAGCAGCAGATCGTGGACATCCGGGCGACGGCGCGCGAGGCGGGGAGCCGGACCAAGATCGCCGTCTCGTCCCGCGACGACTCGATCGATCCGGTGGGGGCGTGCGTCGGCCTCAAGGGGTCCCGCGTCCAGGCCGTCGTGAACGAGCTGAACGGCGAGCGCATCGACATCGTGCCGTGGTCGACGGATCCCGAGCGCTTCGCGAAGCTGGCGCTTGCGCCGGCGCGCGTGGCACGGGTGTTCTCCGATCCCGACACGAAGACGATTCAAGCCATCGTCGACGAGGACCAGCTGTCGCTCGCGATCGGCCGGAACGGCCAGAACGTCCGGCTCGCCTCCGAGCTGACGGGCTGGAAGATCGACCTCTACTCGAGCCGCGAGTGGTTGGAGCGCGGCGGCGAAGGCCCGCTGTTCACGCCGCTCCCCGCCGCGGAGGAGGGCGTCACCGACGTCGCCCTGAGCGAAATGAAGGGGCTGCCGCCCGAGCTGGTGTCCGTGCTCGAGCAGGCGGGGAAGAAGACGCTGCAGGACATCTTGGACCTGGAGCGCGAGGACGTCGACCAGCTGCCGGGGATGACCCCCGAGATCGCGGACAAGCTCATGGCCTTCCTCAATGAGATGACCGAGGAGGGCGGCGAGGAGCCCGCACCGGCGTGACCGGGCGCATCACCCGCTTGCTCGGCCTGGGACTGCGGTCGGGCAGCGTTGTGGTCGGTGTGGCAGGAGTTCGGGCAGGGTTGCAGCGGGGCAAGGTGATGTGCGTGGTGCTGGCCGCTGATGCCGGTCCACGCACGCTCGAGAAGGTCGAGCGGCTGGCGCGCGCCCGGGGAATCCCGGTGCTGCGCGGAACGATGGCGACGGAGCTGGGCGCGGGGCTCGGCCGGCCATCGGTGCAGGCGGTGGGCGTGACCGATCCCGCCCTAGCACGCGGCTTGATAGCTCATAGCTCAGCTAATAGCTGATAGCTACGAGCTAATAGCTGATAGCTGATTCGGAGGAGTGAGTGGCGACGACGCGGATTCATGATTTGGCAGCGGAGTTCGGCATCTCCAGCGAGCAGCTCATGGGCATGCTCAAGGAGCTGGACATCTTCGTGCGCAGTCACCTGACGCCCCTCAAGGACGAGCAGGTGTCCCTGATGCGCGCGCGCTGGGAGCGGGAGAAGCGGAAGGCCAAGCAGCCGGCCACGCCGACCAAGCGGCGGCGCGCCGTGAAGGCCGTGGAAGAGCCCGTGCCCGTCCCCGTCGTCGAGGCGCGGCCCAAGCGCCGCCGCCGCACTGCCGCGGAAGTCGCCGCCGCGGAAGCGGCCGCCGCCGAGGTGGCCGCCGCGGAGGCCGTGGAGGCCGAGAAGGCGCGGCAGGCGCTCGAAGCCGCCGCGCGCCAGCAGGAGGAGGAGCGCCCCGCCGCCTCGCTCGAGGAGCGCGCGGCCGCGCTGTTCAAGGACCTCGCGCCCGCGGTCGAGGTCGCCGAATCGGCCGCGGAGGCGCCCCCCGCTCCGGCCGCGAGCGCGCCGCCGGCGCCGCCGCCGCCGCGGCCGTTCATCCCGACGCCCGTGCGCCCGCGCCCCGTAGCGAGCGCGACGCCCTCCGGTCCGGTGCCGCCGCGGCCTGTCGCGTCCGCGGCTCCCGGCGCGCAGCCGCTCGATGAGCGGCGCCGCGAGAAGGGCGGCAAAAAGCGGAAGAAGGGGAAGAAGTCGCTCGTGGATCAGGAGGCCGTGGCGCAGAACATCTCGCGGACGCTCGCCACCTTGAAGGGCCCCGTGGGCCGGAAAGGGATGCACCGGCGCGAGGAGGGACCCACCTTCCGCGAGGTTCAGGAGGAGAAGCGGCGCGAGGAGAAGGAGCGCGAAAAGACGCTCGTGCGCGTGACGGAATTCATCACCGTCTCCGAGCTCGCCAATATCCTCAAGGTCCCGCCCACACAGATCGTCACCTTCGCCTTCAAGGAGCTGGGGCAGATGGTGACGATCAACCAACGGCTCGACTTCGACATGATCGAGCTGATCGCATCGGCGTTCGGGTTCCAGGCCACGCGCGAAGAGGAATACGCCACCACGCAGGCCGAAGAAACGACCGACGCCGTGGAGACCCTGAAGTCGCGGCCGCCCGTCGTCACCATCATGGGCCACGTCGACCACGGCAAGACCTCGCTCCTCGACTACGTCCGCAAGACGAACGTCGTCGCCGGGGAGGCGGGCGGGATCACCCAGCACATCGGCGCCTACCAGGTGACGCTCAAGGACGGGCGCCAGATCACGTTCCTCGACACGCCGGGCCACGAGGCGTTCACGGCGATGCGCGCCCGCGGCGCCCAGGTGACCGACATCGTGGTGCTCGTCGTCGCCGCCGACGACGCCATCATGCCGCAGACGATCGAGGCCATCTCGCACGCCAAGAACGCGGGCGTGCCTCTCGTGGTCGCGATCAACAAGATCGACCTGCCGTCGGCCAACGTGCAGAAGGTCAAGCAGGACCTGCTGGCGCACGGCGTGGTGCTCGAAGAGTTCGGCGGCACCACGCTCGCGACCCCGATCTCGGCCAAGAAGGGGACGGGCATCGACGACCTGCTCGACCAGATCCTGCTCCAGACGGAGCTGCTCGACCTCAAGGCGAATCCCGAGCGCAAGGCGCAGGGAACCGTGCTCGAGGCGTCGCTCGATCCCGGGAAGGGCGCCCTCGCCACGATCCTCGTGCAAAACGGGACGTTGCGCGTCGGCGACGACTTCATCTGTGGGCAGTACTCGGGCCGGGTGCGCGCCATGTACGACGAGCGCGGCGGGCCCGTGTCCGCCGCGGGACCCGGCACGCCCGTGCAGATCCTCGGCTTCGAGGGGGTGCCCGAGGCGGGGGACACGTTCCTGGCCATGGAAGACGCCGGGGCCGCGCGCGACATCGCGCAGAAACGCCAGCGCCTTGAGCGCGAAGCGCAGCACCGCCGCTCGGGCCGCGTGAAAACGCTCGAAGACTTCATGGCGGAGCGGGCGCAGGGCGGCGCTGCCAGCCTGCGGATCATCATCAAGGCCGACCAGGGCGGCCCGGCGGAGGCGCTCGCCGACGCGCTGGCCCAGCTGTCGACCGCGGAGGTCAAGGTCGAAGTCGTGCACCGCGGCGTGGGCGCGATCACCGAATCGGACGTGCTGCTCGCGAAGGCGTCGGGCGCGATCATCGTCGGCTTCCACGTGCGCCCCGACTCCAACGCGCGCGCCGCCGCCGACCGCGAGCGCGTCGAGATCCGGACCTATCGGATCATCTACGAGGCGGTCGAAGAGGTGAAGGCGGCCATGGAAGGCCTCCTGGCCCCCGAAAAGAAAGAAGTCATCCTGGGAGAGGCCGAGGTGCGCCAGCTCTTCAAGATCGCCAAGGTCGGGACCATCGCGGGAAGCTTCGTCCGCAGCGGGGTGATCCCGCGCACCGGCCGCGTCCGCGTCGTGCGGGACGGGGTCGAGGTGTACGACGGGACGTTGGCGTCATTGAAGCGCTTCAAGGATGACGTCCGCGAGGTCCGCGAAGGCTTCGAGTGCGGGATCGGCGTCGAGAACTTCAACGACATCAAGGTGGGAGACCTCGTCGAGGCGTACCGGATCGAAGAGGTCGCCCGGTCGCTCAACACCTCCGTGCCGTGATCGTGGGGGTCATGACGTGGGAGCTGCACCTCGTCGCGTGCCAGTCGCTGAAGGACAAACGCGCCGTGCTGAAGAGCCTCAAGGACCGGCTCCACCAGAAGCTCAACGTGTCGGTCGCGGAGACGGCGCACCAGGATCTGTGGCAGCGCGCCGAGCTCACCGCGTCGGTGGTCAGCACCGACCGCCGCCATGCCGAGAGCGTGTTGCGCGAGGCGGATCGGTTGATCGCGGGCGCCGCCGGTGCCCGCATTGTGGACACGAGCACGAGCTACCTCTGAGATGAAAAGGCGCCCGAGCCACCGCCCCGAACGCGTGGGCGAGCTGATCCGGCAGGCCATCGGCGAGTTCCTCACGGGGAACGTGCGGGACCCGCGCATCGGCTTCGTCACGGTGACGAGCGTCGAGGTCTCCGCCGACCTCGGGCACGCCAACGTGCGCGTGAGCGTGATGGGGACCGACGATGAGAAGGCCCGAAGCCTGGACGGCTTGGCGAGCGCCGCGCGCTACCTCCGCGCCCAGCTGTCGCGCCAGCTGCGGCTGCGTACCAGCCCCGAGCTGCACTTCCATCTGGACCGCGGCATCGAGCACGCGCAGCGGATCGACGCCGTGCTCCGGGACCTGAAGGAGAGCGAGGACTGACGGACGGGGGCATCGTGCTGGTCGCGAAGCCCGCGGGGCCGACCTCGCACGACGTCGTGGACATCGTGCGCCGCGCCCTCGGCACCCGGCGCGTCGGCCACCTCGGAACGCTCGACCCGTTCGCGGAGGGGCTGCTGGTGGTGGTGGTCGGGCGGGCGACGCGGCTGGCCGCGTTCGCCGCCGGGTGGACCAAGACGTACGAGGGCGTCATCCGTTTGGGCGTCACGACGGACACGGACGACGTGACCGGTGAGGTGATGGCGACGGCGTCGGTGGAGAGCGTCACGGCGGCCCGGTTGGCGAGCGCGCTGCAAGGCTTTCGCGGCGAGTACCTGCAGCGCCCCCCCGCCTATTCGGCGGTGAAGATCGAGGGGGAGCGGGCCTACCGCCGGGCGCGGCGCGGCGAAGCCGTCGAGCCGGCCCCGAGGCGCGTCGAGATTCGTGAGCTGGAAGTGCTGGCCCTCACCGCGGCGGACGTCAGGTTTCGTGCCACGGTGAGCGCGGGCACCTACCTGCGCAGTCTGGCGCGGGACGTCGGCGCCGCGCTCGCGTGCGGGGCGCACCTGCGAGAGTTGCGGCGCACGACCGTCGGGCCGTTTGGGTTGGCGGATGCCGTAGCGCCCGACTCCGTCACGCGGGCGGACCTGCGGGACCCGGCGGTGCTGGTCGCCGATCTGCAACGACGTGACCTGACGGCGGACGAACGGAACGCGGTGGTTCATGGGAGATCGATTACGGCGGGGACAGGGGCCCGGGGACCGACCCTCGGACCCCTGACCCCTGGCCCCGTAGCGTTGTTCGCCGGCGCCGAGGTGGTGGCGGTCGCCGACGTCGCAGGCGACCTTCTGAAGCCCCGCGTGGTGGTGGCCGCCGAATGACCAGGGGGGCGGTCGTCACGCTCGGGACGTTCGACGGCGTGCACCGCGGGCATCAGGCGGTGCTGGCCGAGGTGGTGCGGCGGGCGCGGGCGCGCGACCTCGACAGTCTGCTCGTGACGTTCGACCGGCACCCCTTGGAGGTGGTGAACCCGGCGGCGGCGCCGAAGCTGTTGACCCTGCCCGACGAGAAGCGCGAGCTGCTCGGCGCGACGGGGGTGGGCCGGGTCGTGTGGCTGCCGTTCACGCGTGAGGTCGCCCAGCTCGACGCCGATGAGTTCGTGGGGCGCCTGTGCGCGGAGCACGGCATGCGGGAGCTGGTGCTGGGGTACGATCATGGGTTTGGCCGGGGCCGGGGCGGCGACGTGGAGCTGGTGCGTCGGTTGGGGGCAGCGGAGGGGTTCGATGTGGCCGTCGTGGACGCGGTGCGGGAGGACGGCCAGCCGATCTCGTCCACGCTGATCCGGGCCGCGGTGGCGCATGGCGATCTGGGTGCCGCGGCGCGCGGGCTGGGACGAACCTATGGACTGCGCGGCCAGGTGGTCCAGGGGGCGGGGAGGGGGCGCACGATCGGGGTGCCGACGATCAATCTGGCGCCCCCGGACCCTCGTAAGCTGTTGCCACCGGACGGCGTATATGCCGCTTGGGTGACGATTGGGGGAAGGGGGACGGGGGAAGGGGGGCGGGTCGGAGGAATGATGAATCAGGGTCCGCGGCCCACCTTCCGCGAAGCCGAGCGGACCCTCGAGATTCATCTGTTCGACTTCGCCGGGGACCTGTACGGCGAGACGGTCTGGGTGGAGTGGGTGCGGCGTTTGCGCGACGTGCAGACGTTTCCGTCCCGCGAGGCGCTGGTGGCACAGCTCGAGCGTGACCGCCAGGCGGCGCGGGCGAGTCTCAACCGGTAGCGAGAGCCAATGGGTACGATTCGTCGGCGACTGATGTTCATCGGTGCGCTGGTGGTGGGCAGCATTCTTGCCCTGCTGCCGCGTAACGTCACGCAGCGCGTCCCGGATGCGGTGACCGGCAGGATGAAGGACACGACGATACGCCGGGTCCCGATCAACCTGGGGCTCGACCTGCAGGGCGGCATCCACCTCGCCCTCGAGGTGGATGAGAGCAAGGGACCCGTGCCCGACTGCGCCGACGCGATCCAGCGGGCGGAGCGCGTGGTCCGGACGCGGATTGACGAATTCGGCACGACGGAGCCGGTGGTGCAGATCGTGGGGCGCTGCCGGCTCATCGTCGAGCTCGCGGGCGAGAAAGACCCGGCCCGCGCCAAGGGCGTCATCCAGCGGACGGCGTTCCTCGAATTCCGCATCACGGACATGAAGAACCAGGTCCAGAACACGCTGCCGCAGATCGACGCGGCGCTGAAAAAGGCGGGCGTCAAGTCGCGCGGCGCGGCGCCCTCGGCGGTGTCGCAGCTGTTCGGGGGCGATACCAGCAAGGCGGGGCGCGACTCCGCCGCCGCGGCCAACGCCCCGGGCGCGCTCTCGTCGCTGCTTTTCCAGGGGCAGCTCCCCGGCGAGTTCCTCGTCCCCGAGGAGCAGTGGCAGCTGGCGGACTCACTGTTGCAACGGCCCGAAGTGCGGCAGCTCATCCCACGCGGGCTCGACCTGCGGTGGGGCGCGGCGGTCGAGTCGCGCGGGGCGCGGTCCTACCGCGCGCTGTACGCCGTCGACTCGCGGCCCCTGATCACCGGTGAGTGCTTGCAGAAGGCGTCGGCGCGGCGCGACCAGTTGACCAATCAGTCGATCGTCGCGTTCGAGCTCAGCCGGCGTTGCGGCCGCAAATTCGCCGAGGAGACCGGGCGCCATGTCAACGACTACATGGCCATCCTCCTCGACGGCCGCGTGCAGGGCCAGCCGCCGATCATCAAGAGCCAGATCGGCGCCAATGGCCAGATCGAGCTCGGCTCGAAGCCGCTGCAGGAGGCGAGCGACCTCGCGCTCGTGCTCCGCGCCGGCGCCCTGCCGGCCCCGCTGCAGATTGTCGAGGAACGGTCCATCGGCCCGTCGCTCGGCGCAGACTCGATCCACGACGGCATCGTCGCCGGCGTGGTCGGCATCGTCCTCGTGATCTTGATCATGGTGCTGTACTACCGCCTCTCGGGTGTGCTCGCCGTCTCGGCCCTCATCCTCTATACGCTGTTCACGTTCGCCGGCCTTTCGGCCTTCGGCTTCACGCTCACCTTGCCGGGCCTGGCGGGGTTCGTGCTCTCCGTGGGCATCGCCGTGGACGCGAACGTGCTGATCTTCGAGCGCATTCGCGAAGAGCTGCGCCACGGCAAACTGGTCCGCACCGCCGTGGACGAGGGCTTTCAACATGCCATGAGCGCCATCATCGACTCGAATGTCAGCACGGCGCTCACGGCGTTCATCCTCTATCTCGTCGGCACCGGCCCGGTGAAGGGCTTCGCCATCACACTGATCATCGGCATCATCGCCTCGATGATCTCGGCGATCTTCGTCGTGAAGACCCTGTATCTCATCTGGCTGCAACGGCGGCCGGCCATGACCACCTTGAGCGTCTGATGATCCAACTCTTCGCGAACGCCAATTACGATTTCATCGCCTACCGCCGCTGGGCGTACGGCATCACGGCGGCGATCCTCCTCATCGGCGTGGGCTTCCTCGCCTTCCGGGGCGTGAACTACAGCATCGAGTTCACGGGCGGCACGCTGCTCCAGGTCGAGACGGCCAAGCACGTCACGACCGGCGACCTGCGGCGGGCGCTCGACGGCGTCGGCCTCCACGGCGCGGAAATCCAGACCTTCGGGGCCGACACGGCGTTCACGATCCGGGCGCGGCTCGAGGAGGCGGCCGCCACGACCGACGCGGGTCGCGAGGCCGTGGCGGCGGTCGCGCGGCGCGCGCTCGACGCCACGCTCGGTCCCGAGGGTCCCGGGACCTACAAGGTCGTCCGCACCGAGGACGTCAAACCGAAGGTGGGCCGGGAGCTGCAGGGCAAGGCCTTCCTCGCGGTCCTGTTCAGCTTCGTCGTGACGTTGATCTACCTCGCGTCGCGCTTCGAGTGGCGCTTCGGACTCGCCGCGGTGCTCGCGACCGCCCACGACGTCCTCACGACGATCGCGTTCATCGCCGTCCTGAAGCTCGAGGTGAGTCTCGTGGTCGTCGGGGCCGTGCTCACGGTGGTGGGATACTCGCTCAACGATACGATCATCATCTTCGACCGCGTGCGCGAGAACTTGCACAAATTCCGGCGGCAGAACCTGTACGAGATTCTGAACCTCTCGATCAATGAGACGCTGCCGCGCTCCATCCTGACGCACGGCACGACGATGGCCGCGACGGTCGCGCTCGCCGTGTTCGCGGGGGAGGTCATCCGGCCGTTCGCGCTCGTCATGACGTTCGGCATCTTTACCGGCACATTCTCCTCGATCTACATCGCCGCGCCGCTGCTCCTGCTGATCGAGAAGCGCTGGCCGGGCGAGGACGCGCGCGGGGCGCGGGCCCTGGGCGCCCGGTCCCCGACGCCGCCCGCCCCGGTTTCTCTGCCTCCCCCCCCGCCTCGGCCGCCGCGCGCCCCCCAGCCGGCGCGCTGACGTGCTGGTCGACGCCCACTGCCACCTGGGCGACCCGGCGTTCGACGGGGACCGGGACGCGGTGGCGGCCCGGGCGCGCGCGGCGGGGGTCGGGCACGTGGTTGTGATCGGGGAGTCGCTGGCGGGAAGCGTGCGCGCCGCGGCGCTCGCGCGAGCCACGCCCGGGTTGTCGGCCACGGCCGGCGTCCACCCGCACGACGCCAAGAGCTGGTCCGTGGAGGTCGAGGCCGGCGTGCGGGCCCTGCTCGCCGCTCCGGAAGTCGTCGCGGTGGGGGAAACGGGGCTCGACTATCACTACGACCACTCCCCGCGCGATGCGCAGCGCCGCGCCTTCGAGGCACAGCTCGCGCTCGCGGCCGAGCTCGGTAGGCCGGTAGTAGTCCACGCCCGCGACGCGGATGACGAGGTGGCGGCCCTGGTGCGGGCTTGGGGAAGGAGGGTGGCGGCGGTGATCGTGCATTCGTTCGCTGGCAGCCGCGCAGTGTTTGACGCGGGGATGGACGTCGGTGCCTATTTTTCCTTCAGCGGCATGATCACGTTCAAGAACTGGCACCCGGCCGTCAGTCTGTCCGACTGCCCGACCGACCGACTGTTGCTCGAGACTGACGCGCCGTACCTCGCGCCCGTGCCCCATCGTGGAAAGCGGAACGAGCCGGCGTTCGTCCGCGCCGTGGCCGAGCACGCCGCCGCCGCACGGGGCGAGGCGCTCCCCGACCTGGCCGAGCGGACGACGGCGAACGCCCGCCGCTGCTTCGGGCCGCGGATCGAGAGCGCGCTGTGACGGCGGTGGCGAAGGTTCCGTCCGACATTGCGATCGCGCAGGCTGCCAAGCTCCGGCCCATCGCGGATGTGGCGGCCGAGCTGGGCCTCGCCGAGGACGAGCTCGAGCTGTACGGGAAGTACAAGGCGAAGATCGCCTTGCGCGCCCTCGAGCGCCGCCGCCCCAAGGGCCGTCTCGTCCTCGTCACCGGCATCAGCCCCACGCCCGCGGGCGAGGGGAAGTCCACCGTCACGGTGGGCCTCACGCAGGCGCTCCGCCGGCTCGGGAAGAACGCGATCCTCTGCATCCGCGAGCCGTCGCTCGGCCCCGTGTTCGGTGTGAAGGGCGGGGCGGCGGGCGGCGGCTACGCGCAAGTCGTCCCCATGGAGGACATCAACCTCCACTTCACGGGCGACTTCCACGCCATCGCCGCTGCCCACAATCTCCTCTCCGCGATGCTCGACGCGCACCTCCATCACGGCAACGCGCTCGGCATCGACGTCCGGCGGATCACGTGGCCCCGCACCATCGACATGAACGACCGCGCCTTGCGCCACATCGTGGTGGGGCTGGGCGGCGTCTCCGCCGGCCCGTCGCGCGAGGACCACTTCGTCATCATTCCCGGCTCCGAGGTCATGGCGATCATGGCGCTCGCCACCGGACTCGAAGACCTCGAGGCTCGGCTGGGACGCATCGTGGTGGGCTTCAGTTACGCGAAGCAGCCCGTGCGCGCGAGCGATCTCAAAGCCCAGGGTGCGATGACGCTACTCCTCAAGGACGCGCTGCAGCCGAACCTGGTGCAGACGCTCGAGGGTGGGCCGGCCCTCGTACACTGCGGCCCGTTCGGGAACATCGCGCACGGCTGCAACTCCGTCGTCGCGACCAAGCTGGGGCTCGCCCTGTCCGATCTGGTGCTCACCGAGGCGGGGTTCGGCGCCGACTTGGGCGCCGAGAAATTCTTCGACATCAAGTGCCGCCTGGCGGGGCTCGAGCCGCAAGCCGCGATCATCGTCGCGACGGTGCGGGCGCTCAAGATGCACGGCGGCGTGGCCAAGGAGCGGCTGGGGACGGCGGATGCGCCGGCCGTGCAGCGGGGCTGCGAGAACCTCCGCCGCCATATCCGGAACGTGAAGAAGTTCGGCGTGCCGGCGCTCGTGGCGCTGAATCGCTTCGTGGGGGACAGTCTCGCCGAGGTCGAGGAGGTGCGCGCGGCCTGCGCCGTGGAAGGGGTGGAGATGGTGCCCTGCGAGGTGTGGGAGAAGGGTGGGGAAGGGGGCGTCGCCGTCGCGCAGGCGCTGCTCCAGCTGCTCGAGACCACCCGCTCCACCTTCCGGCCGTTGTACGACGCGAAGCGTTCGATCAAGGAGAAGGTCGAGATCATCGCGCGCGCCATCTACGGCGCCGAGAACGTGCAGTACACGGCGGGCGCGGAGCGGGCGCTCGAGCTCGTGCCGTCGCTCGGCCTCACCGAGGCGCCGGTGTGCGTCGCGAAGACCCAGTATTCGTTCTCGGACGACCCCACCAAGCTGGGCGCCCCGAGCGGGTTCACGTTGCACGTGCGCGACGTCGTTTCCTCGGCGGGCGCGGGGTTCGTGGTCGTACTCGCCGGCGATATCATGACCATGCCGGGGTTGGGCAAGAGCCCGGCGGCGGAGCGGATCCGCGTCCATCCCGACGGAACTATCGAGGGACTCTTCTGATGCGAAAGACCAAAGGACTGGGCGTCGTCGCGAGCGACGCGGCGCCAAAAGCCATCGGCCCCTACAGCCAGGCGATCACGACCGACGGCCTCGTGTTCACGGCGGGGCAGGTGGCGCTGGACCCGCAGAGCGGCGAGCTGGTGGGCAAGACGACGGCCGAGCAAACGGAGCAGGTGCTCCGGAATCTGGCCGCGGTGCTGGCGGCCGCCGGCACCAGCCTCGACACCGTCGTGAAGTCCACCGTCTACCTCGCGGACATGGCCGACTTCGCGCAGATGAACGAGGTGTATGCGAAGCATTTCGGGGCGCACAAGCCGGCGCGCTCGACCGTGCAGGCCGCGGGGCTCCCCAAAGGGGCGCGGGTCGAGATCGACGTGATCGCGGTAAGGAGCTAGCGGGGGGGCGGATTGGGCCTGGTGGCCTGAGCAGTCTTCAAAACTGTTTGGGGCTCGCAAGGGCCTCGGTAGGTTCGATTCCTACACGCTCCCGCCACTTCCTCCCATGCTGAAGCGCCCGTCGTTCGCGGCCGCCGCCGCCCTCCTCGTGGGCTTCTTCTACGTCGTCACCATTCGCGAGGGGCACGAATGGGGCGACGACTTCAGCATGTACATCCATCACGCCGAGAACATCGCCCAGGGGACCCCTTACGCCGAGACCGGATACATCTACAATCCGGACAATCCGTCGATCGGTCCGCGCGTCTACCCGCCCGGCTTTCCCCTGCTGCTGGCACCCGTCGTCAAGCTGTTCGGCCTCGACCTGCGGGCAATGAAGATCGTCGTGATCGCGTTCTTTGTCGGGTCGCTCCTACTCATCCCCCATCTGTTCCGCGCTGCGCTCCCGTCACCGTATCTCGAAGCCCTCGTGCTCGTCCTCGGTCTGAATCCGTTCCTGTGGGAGTTCAAGGACCACATCCTCTCGGACATCCCCTTCCTGTTCTTCGTGCTGCTCAGTCTCCGGTGGTTCACACAGGCCGATGCGCGGAGCGGGGTGGCGGCGGGCATCGCGGCGTACGCTGCGTATGCCACGCGCGTACTCGCGATCGTGCTCGTCCCCTGCTTTCTGGCCCATGATCTGATCCGCCACCGCACGATCACCCGCCGGACGGTCGTGACCTGCGCCGTCTTCATCGTGCTCGCCATCGTCCAGTACGTCTCCTGGATCCGGGACGACAGCTACTTCGATCAGTTCGCACCCACTGCGGCCACGCTGCTCGACAACGCCGTCGGCTACCTGCGCGCCCTCTCGGACCTGTGGCAAAACGGCGTCTTCGAACCAGGCAGAAAGGTCGCCTTTCTCGCGATCGGCGCCGCGGCCGCGTGGGGTTATGCGCGGGCGCTCAGCGCCGGAGCAAGCGCGCTCGAGGTGTTCCCGTTGGTGTATGTCGCGCCCCTCCTTCTCTGGCCCTCGTACCAGGGCACACGCTTCCTGATCCCTCTCGTGCCCTTCTATTTGTATTACGCCCTGCTCGGCATTCGTCGCATCGACGAGGTCGTTGCTGAGCGATGGGGACGGCGGCGGGTCGTCTTCGCCACATTTCTCACGTTGGTGGGTCTCACCTATGCCGGCCACTACACGACGCTGCGCTACGACCGGATCTCACCGGGCGTGACCGATCCGGAGGCGCGGGAGCTGTTCGCCTTCGTGCGGACCGCGACCGCCCCGCAGGATGTATTCATCTTCAGCAAGCCACGCGCGCTCGCGTTGTTCACCGGCCGGGGCGCCGCCGCCCCGCCGAATTCGGCCGACCCCTGCCGGTTGTGGCGCTACATCGCGGAAATCCATGCATCCTACGCGATCACCGGCCCCGACGCGCTGAACCCCGAGGTCGTGGCGTTCGGCGGGTTTGTGTCGCAGTTCCGTACCGCGTTTCGCCAGACCCTGACGAACGGGGAGGTGGCGGTGTATCGCGTAATACCCGATTCGACGCCACGATCCTGTCGTGCTTGACTTCCGACAGCGCCAGACACAATCGTAGGACCGAACCCTGGACTACGGAGGCGCCATGTTGTCCTCGGCTCAATGGGCGCGCGTGCGCCCCGATCAGGCCGCCAAGCTGCGGCAAGGCGCGTGGTACAAGGTGGTCCGGCTAACGCCCATGGAAGCGGTGCTCGACGTCAATGGACGGCCCACGGCCGTGCCGCGGCCGTCGCTGCAGATCGTACCGGCGCCGCCCACGCGCTGGACCGTGGTGGCGCGCCCGCCGGGAGCCGGCGGCCGGCTGCCGATGACGTGGGGGGCGCGCTATGGCGTGTGCCCCAACTGCCGCGAGCGGGCGCGACTCGAAACGCGCGCCAGCAGCATGCGCTGCCCCAAGTGCAACGGGCATTTCGACATCGGCTGGGAAGAGTCGTAGGCTTGCGGGGCGAGGGCTGCGCCCATTATATGTGTCCGGCGCCCGCCTGTCCGATTCTCACAAGGAGCCGTGATGGCCCCGCTGCTGTTCGCCCGTCTGCAGACGGACGTCGACAACGTCAAGATCCGCCGAGGCGCGTGGTACCGTGTTCTCCAGGTGGGCGATCTCCGCGCCGTCATCGAAGTCAATAAGCAGCCGATCAGCCTGCTCAAGGCGGTGCTCGAGATTCAGGCGCGGCCGCCCCTGAGTTGGACCGTCGTGCGCCGGCCGAAGAACGGTGCACGGGCGCCGGGCCAGGAGTACGGCGTGTGCCCGAGCTGCCGCAACCGCGCGCCCCTCCCCAAGCGCGGCCGGAGCCTGCAATGCCCGCGCTGCAAGCAAGAGTTCGACATCAATCGGAGCGAGTCGTATCTGAAGTAGCGTATATTCTGCCGCTTGCTCCATGCCCACATCATCCTCAACCCCGCCGCGGGGCGGGGTGCGGCGCGCCGGGCCGAAGACCCAGTGTGCCGGGCGTTCCGCGCGCAGGGGTGGGCAGTGGACGTCTCCCGGACCGAGCGCCCGGGGCACGCGACCGACCTCGCCGCGCAGGCCGCGACGAACGGCGCCCGGCTCGTCGTCGCCGTCGGGGGCGATGGAACGGTGCACGAAGTCGCCAACGGGCTCCTCGCCGCCTGCTCCGCCGCGGCCCTGGGCGTGGTGCCGATCGGATCGGGGAACGACTTCGCCAAGCTCGTGGGCGTCTACCGTCATGATCCCGCGCGCGCCGTGGCCCGCCTCGTCACGGCAGCGCCGCGGCGCTTCGACGTCGGCCGGGTGCTGGATGAGTGGTTCGTCAACAGCATGGGCTTCGGCTTCGGTCCCGCCGTGGTGCGCACCCGCAACGCCATGCCGGGGCTGCGCGGCTTCCTCTCCTACCTCGTGCCGATCGTCCGCACGTTTTTCAGCTTTCGACCACCGCTGTTCGAGGTGGTCGCCGCCGGATTCCGGGAACGCGGGTACATGATGATGGTCGAGGTATGCAACGGGACGACGGCCGGCGGGAGTTATCGGTTCGCGCCCGACGCAGACCCGGCGGACGGCAAGCTCGACGCCTGCCTCATCCGCCGCGTCTCGCTGCCGCGGTTCTTGCTGGCCATCCCGCGGGTCATCAGGGGGACCCACGCCGGAATGCGAGAGGTGGCGCTCGTGCGCACCGCGGAGATCACCATCCGCTCGCCCCACGCGCCCCTCCTGCTGCATCTGGATGGCGAGCTGCGGGAGCCCGGAGTCCGGGAATGCACGGTGAAGGTCCAACGGGGGAAACTGAACGTGATGGTGGCACGGTGACGGTCGGACGGTCGGACGGTCGGATGGTCGGACTGATGGTGACGGCCGCGCTGCTGTCCATCAGTCCGACCGTCCGACTCTTCGCCCAGGACACCACCCGCGCCACCCCGCCGGCGATCCGCGTGGTACCTACGGACACCGTGCACCGCGTTCGCCCGATGGGCGCGTTCTGGCGATCCCTCCTCGTGCCCGGTTGGGGCCAGGCGGCGACGGGACGACACACCACCGGCGCGCTGTTCGTCGCCTGGGAAGGGGTCACGGCGATGATGACGCTCAAGGCCCGGCAGGAAGTGAACTACATGAAAGCGACCCACGCCGTGGCCACGAAGCTCAAGCGCCAGGAGGTCCAGGATTGGGCGGTCCTCTGGGTCTTCAATCATCTATTCGCCGGCGCGGAAGCCTACGTCTCGGCCCATCTGCAGGATTTCCCCCGCGATCTCCACCTCCACGCCGTGCCCAACGGCCTGGGAATCAGCATCCCGCTGCGCGGTCGCCCGTGAACGCGGCGCCGCTCGGCGTGTTCGACTCCGGGATCGGCGGCCTCACCGTCGCCCGAGCCCTGTTCGACCGCCTGCCGCGCGAATCGGTGATCTACTTCGGCGATACGGCGCGCGTCCCCTACGGCCCCAAGTCCCCCGATACGGTGCGACGCTACAGCGCCGAGATCCTCGCCTACCTGTTGCAGCGCGGGGTCAAGGCCGTGGTGGTCGCGTGCAACACGAGCACGGCGCACGCGCTCGGCCACTTGCAGCAGCACTCGCCGGTGCCGGTCGTGGGGGTGATCGAGCCGGGGGCGCGCGCCGCGGTCGCCGCGACGAAAAGCGGGTCGATCGGCGTCATTGGGACCGCGGGCACGATCGCCAGCGGCGCCTACGAGCGTGCCATCAAGGCGCTGCGTCCCGACGCGCGCGTCCACGCCCAACCCTGCCCGTTGTTCGTGCCCCTAGTAGAGGAAGGGTGGTTCGAGCACCCGGCCGCCGAGCTGATTGCGCGCGAGTACCTCGAACCATTGAAGCAAGCGCATGTGGACGTGCTGGTGCTCGGCTGCACGCACTATCCTCTCCTCAAACCGCTGCTCTCAGGGGTGATGGGGCCCGGAGTCACGCTGGTGGACTCGGCGGAGGAGACCGCTAAGGTCGTGGCCACGGAGCTCGAGACCCGCGGCCTCCTCGCGCCGGGCGGCAGCCACGAGCACCGGTTCGTTGTCTCAGATGATGAGCCGCACTTCCGGAAGGTGGGGGCGCGGTTCTTGGGGGAGAAGTTGAAGAAGGTGGAAGTCGTCCCGCTCGGCTAGCCGAACTGCTTCAACTCCACCCCGTCCCGCGTCACCACCGCATACCGTCCACCGTCCAGGAACGCCCCCGGGTTGAGATAGGCCCGCCCGTCCGGCCGCGTGTCCACGACCGGCCGGTGCGTGTGCGCCATGATCACGAGCGACAGCTCGGGCCGTCGCTCGAGCAGGCGCGCCGCCCACTGACGCTGCGCCGCCGACGCGCGGTCGAGCACGGCGCGGTCCTTGGTGTTGTCGGCCAAATGACGGGAGAAGAGGTCGGCAATCCAGAAGCCGATCGTGGGATGCAGCACGCGGAACACGGCGACCGTAATCGGATGGCGCGTGAAGCGGTGCATCAACCAGCCGGTCCAGTGTTGCTCGGTGAGACCGTCCCCGTGCGCGACGAACGCGCGCCGCCCCCCGAGGTCCAAGTCCGCTTCCCCCCCGAAGAAGTCGATGCCGAGGTCGTGCCGGAAAAAACTCCCTCCCCAGCGGTCATGGTTGCCGCCCACGAACGTGATGGAGACGCCACGGCTGCGGACTTCCTGCAGCTTGGCGGCGGTAGCGAAGTGTTTGCGGGGGATGACGCTCTGGTACTCGAACCAGAAGTCGAACAGGTCGCCGATGATCAGCAGCTGATCACCGGGTTGAGGCACGGTGTCCAGGAAGGAATGGAAGGCGGCCCGGACCGCCGCCGGGACCTGGCCGAGATGCGCGTCGGCGACGACGATGACGCGTGCGGGAGGGGGAGGCACGGCCCCAAGCTTAGGAACCTGGAACCCGAGCCGCAAGCGCATTAGCGTTCCGCCATGCGTCGACCGAGAGCCGTTCTGATCGTGTTGGGTGCGGTGGCCGTGGCCGGATTCGCGGCGCTGCAGTTCGCCCGTCCCGCCGGCCCCGAGCACGGGGTGGGGGCCGTGTGCCGGCAGCGGGCCGGCGAGGAGCGGCGGACGTGCTACATCCGGGTGCTGGCGGGTTACCTCAACACGTACGGCGTGGCGCGCGCCGTCGCGACGCTCGATTCCCTGGCCGCTGCCGATTCCGAGGTGGCGCAGCACGCGCACGAATACGCGCACGGTCTCGGGTTTCTCGCCTACGCCCGCTCGCCGGACATCACCAGCGCCTTCGTGAGCTGTGGCGACGGCTCAGCCTCGGGCTGCCGGCACGGCTTCATGCAGGCGTACTTTCAGAGCCGCTCGCGAATCACCGCCGCCGAGGTGCGGGCTTTGTGCCGGCCGCTGGAAGCGGCGACGTACAACCGCGCGTTGCTGTTCCAGTGCCTGCACGGCGAGGGGCACGGGTTGACGATGTTTCACGGGCACGACGCCCCCCGCGCGCTCGCGGGCTGCGACCTGCTCGCCGCCGAATGGGGTCGGGTGTCCTGTTACGGCGGCGTCTTCATGGAAGCGTTCGTCAATGCGACCGCACCGCACGATCCCGCCGCCATGCCTGCTCATCACCACGCAAGCGCGTACAAGGCGATCGATCCGGCCGACCCGCTGTACCCGTGCTCGATCATGGCGCGCCGCTACCTGCGCGCGTGCTACCAGTTTCAGACGACGGTCATGCTTCACCTGAACGGCGGCGACATCCCTGCGGCCGCGCGCGTGTGCGACCGCGCCCCCGCCGACATGCGGATGCCCTGTTACGAAAGTCTCGGCCGGGACGTCACGACCTACGCCGCGCGCGATCCGGGGAAGTCGGCGCAGCTGTGCGCGACGGGCAGTGAGCCGTACCGACCCGCCTGCTACGTCGGCGCGGTGCAGGCCCTCGTGAACTGGACCGGCACGACCGACCAGGCGCTCGAGATGTGTCGGGTGGCGGCTGCCGGGGAGGCGGGAGGGATCGACGCGCGCTCGTGTTACGCGGGCGTGGGAATCGCGATCACGACGATCTTCCCCAGGCGCGAGGACTGGGAGCGGCAGTGCGCGCGCGCGGCGGAGCCTGCGGCGGTCGAAGCGTGCCGCCGGGGCGCCGGCCTGCGTTGACTTTTCCCGCCCTGGTTCGCATTCTCCCGCCAGCATGAAGGCCACTTCCGAGCGTCTGCGCGCCGTCGTTTCCGTCACTATTCCCAGGGCGGAACGCGACGAGCGCAATCCAGGCTCGCCCCTCGATCTCGACGCCGTCCGGGCCCTGCGCGTGAACCGCAGCGCCGTGGAGCGGCGCGCGGCGACGATCCCCACGCGCCGCACGGTAAAGAAGGAATGGCAGGCGGCGTGGCTGCTTCGCGCCATCACCTGCATCGACCTGACGACCCTGCAGGGTGACGACACCCCGGGGAACGTCGTGCGCCTCTGCGCCAAGGCACGGCGCCCCCTGCGCCCCGACCTGGTCGACGCCCTGGGCGTGGCTGACTTGGACGTCAAGGTCGGCGCGGTCTGCGTCTATCACGCGTTGGTCCCGACGGCGGTGCAGGCGCTGGCGGGCTCCGGCATCCCCGTCGCGGCCGTGTCGACCGGGTTCCCGGCGGGGCTCAATCCGTTCGAGGAGCGCATCCACGAGGTGCGGGCGTCTGTCGCGGCCGGGGCACAAGAGATCGACATCGTCATCACTCGTGCCCACGTGCTGACGGGCCACTGGGAGGCGCTGTACGATGAGATCCGCGCCTTCCGCGAGGCATGCGGGCCGGCGCACATGAAGGCGATCCTGGCGACCGGGGAGCTGGCGACGCTGACCAACGTCGCGCGCGCCAGCCTCGTGGCAATGATGGCGGGCACGGACTTCATCAAGACGTCGACCGGCAAGGAGCCGGTGAACGCCGTCTTGCCGGTCGGCGTCGTCATGACGCGGATGATCCGCGAGTACGAAGACCGCACCGGGTACGCGGTGGGCTTCAAGCCCGCCGGCGGGCTCCGCGCGGCCAAGCAAGCGCTCGAATGGCTGATCCTTATGAAGGAGGAGCTGGGCGACCGTTGGCTCCGGCCCGCGCTGTTCCGGCTTGGGGCCAGCGCGCTGCTCACCGACATCGAGCGCCAGCTCGAGCACTTCGTGACGGGGCGCTACTCCGCAGCGCACCGGCACCCGATGGTGTGAGATGACGACCGTCGCGAAGATCTTCGAGACGATGGACTACGGGCCGGCTCCAGAGAGCGAGGCCCCGGCCCTCGACTGGATCAAGCAGCACGGCGCCCAGTTCGGCCACTTCATCGGCGGCCGGTGGGCGACGCCCGTCGAGGCACAGTACTTCGAGACGATCAACCCGGCGACGACCGCCGTGCTGGCGCGCGTCGCCCAGGGGAGCAAAGCGGACGTGGACGCGGCGGTGGCCGCGGCGCGCGCCGCCGCGCCCGGGTGGGCGGCCCTGACCCCGCACGCCCGCGCGCGCCACCTGTACGCGCTCGCGCGCGAGGTGCAGCGCCACTCGCGCCTCCTCGCCGTCCTCGAGAGTCTCGACAACGGCAAGCCGATCCGCGAGACGCGCGACCTCGACATCCCGCTCGTCGCCCGGCACTTCTATCATCACGCCGGGTGGGCGCAGCTCCTCGCCACCGAGTTCGCCGGCTACGCGCCCGTGGGCGTGGTCGGGCAAATCATTCCCTGGAACTTCCCGCTGCTGATGGTCGCGTGGAAAGTGGCGCCGGCGCTGGCAGCGGGAAACACCATCATTCTCAAACCCGCCGAATTCACCCCCCTCACGGCGCTCTGCTTCGCGGAGCTGGTGCACGAGGTGGGTCTCCCGCCCGGCGTGTTCAACGTCGTCACCGGAGACGGCACGACGGGGAAGCACCTCGTCGAGCATCCCGATGTGAACAAGATCGCGTTCACGGGCTCGACCGAAGTGGGGCGGGTCATCCGCAAGGCGACGGCCGGCACCGGCAAAAAGCTGACATTGGAGCTGGGCGGGAAGAGTCCGTTCATCGTGTTCGACGACGCCGACTTGGACAGCGTGGTCGAAGGCGTGGTCGACGCCATCTGGTTCAATCAGGGCCAGGTGTGTTGCGCCGGCTCGCGCCTGCTGGTGCACGAGGGGATCGCGGCCCGCCTGACCGACAAGCTGCGCGCCCGCATGGAGAAGCTCCGCGTGGGATCCCCGCTCGACAAGGCGGTCGACATGGGAGCGATCGTCGCGCCCGTGCAGCTCGAGCGAATCCGCGGGCTGGTCGAGAAGGGCGTCGAGGAAGGCGCCAAGATGTGGCAGCCCTCATGGGCGTGTCCCACCGAAGGCTACTTCTATCCGCCCACGCTCTTCACCGACGTCTCCCCGGCGGCGACGATCGCGCAGGTCGAAATCTTCGGCCCGGTACTGGTCTCGATGACGTTCCGCACCCCGGCCGAAGCGGTCGAGCTCGCGAACAACACGCCGTTCGGCCTCGCGGCCAGCGTCTGGACTGAGAACATCAACCTGGCGCTCGACGTGGCGCCGAAGCTCAAGGCGGGCGTCGTCTGGGTCAACTGCACCAACATGTTCGACGCGGCCTCGGGCTTCGGCGGCTATCGGGAGTCGGGCTTCGGGCGGGAGGGCGGGCGGGAGGGGATGTTCGAGTACTTGAAGCCTCAATGGGAGCACGGATCCGACGGGATGCGAGATGCGGGAAGCGGGATGGGTGCAGCCGTCGCTGAACCCCACGTCGCGCATCCCGCATCCCGCATCCCGCATCCCGAGTCTCCGCTTCCGCCAATCGACAGGACGTACAAGCTCTTCATCGGCGGCAAGCAGGTCCGCCCCGACCAGGGCTACTCGCGGAAGATCGTCGGCGCCGACGGCCGTGTCCTCGCCGAGGTGGCCGAGGGCAACCGCAAGGACATTCGCAACGCTGTCGAAGCCGCTCACGCGGCGGCGGGCTGGGGTCGAGGCAGCGGGCATATGCGCGCCCAGGTGCTCTACTACATCGCGGAGAACCTCTCCACGCGGAGCGCCGAGTACGCCGATCGGATCGAGGCGTTGACGGGTGGGAGCGCCGATGCCGCACGCACCGAAGTCGAAGCCGCAATCGCCCGGCTGTTTACGTACGCCGCCTGGGCGGATAAGTGGGACGGCGCGGTGCACCACACGCCGATCCGCGGCGTGACGCTCGCGATGAACGAGCCCGTGGGCGTCCTCGGTCTCGTCGCCCCGGAGGAGGCGCCACTCCTCGGCTTCATCTCGCTCGTCGCTCCCGCCATCGCCGTCGGCAACACGGTGATCGCGGTGCCGTCGGAGGCCCGCCCGCTCGCCGCGACCGAGTTCTACACGGTGCTCGAGACCTCCGACGTCCCGGCCGGCGTCGTGAACGTCGTCACCGGCGGTAAGGACGCGCTTGCCAAGGTGCTCGCCGAGCACGACGACGTTGACGGGGTGTGGTACTTCGGGGGCGCCGCGGGGGCGAAGGCGGTCGAGCTCGCGTCGGCGGCCAACATGAAACGCACCTGGACGGCCGTGCGGCCCCGCGACTGGCTGGAGTCGCGTCAGGCGGAAGGGCGCGAGTTCCTGCGCCGGGCCTCGGAAGTGAAGAACATCTGGATCCCCTACGGGGAGTAGGCGTGATCAGCGCGGTCTACACCCGCGTCAATTACTCCGAAACCGACCAGATGGGGTTCGTCTATCACGCGAACTATCTGATCTGGATGGACATCGCGCGTACGGAACACCTCCGCGAGCGGGGGGTGTCCTACAAGGAGCTGGAGGAGCAGGGCGTGCTGCTGACCGTCACCGAGGCGCACGTGCGCTACCGCCAACCGGCGCGCTACGACGACCTGGTGCGAGTGCGGTGCTGGGTGCGGGACCTTGCCTCGCGGCGCGTCACCTTCGGATATGCCGTCGAGCGGGCCGAGACGGGCGAGCTGCTCGCCACGGCGGAAACGTCGCTGATCGCCCTCAACGCCCAACGCGCTTTGTCGCGCATCCCGGAGCACGTGAGTGACCTGCTCGAGCCCGCGCCCGATCCGGTTCGCCTGTAGCGTCGCCCTCTTCCTTCTATTACTCATCGCGGGCCGCCCTCCAGTGCCCGCGTTCGCGCAGCAGCCCTCGGCCGACGAGACGCTCGTGGGCCAGCTGGCCGGCCTGCTGGCGGCGGCCGACGCGCGGCGGCTCGACCCCGTCGTGTTCCGCGACGCCCTCACGAATCCCAATCCCGCCGTGCGGCGCCAGGCGGCGCTCGCCGCGGGACGGATCGGCGACACCGCGGCGGTCGAGCTGCTCATGCCGGTGCTGGCGGACACGGCCGAGGCGGTGCGGGCCGCGGCCGCGTTCGGTCTCGGTCTCCTGAAGAACGCCCGCGCCATCCCGGCGCTGCTCCAGGTGGTCCGCGCCGCTCCCGCCGCGGAGCAGGGGACGCCGGAGCTCGAGGCCGTCACGGCCATCGCGAAGATCGGTGGCGATGACGGTGCGCGGGCGATCGTCGACGTGATCGCGACGGGTTCGCCCGCCGCACCGGGCGGCGCCCCACCCGTCGTGACGGCGGCGCTGCTCGAGTCGTGGCGCCTCGGCAGCCGCGCGCCGGTCCCGCAGCTCACCGCGTTCGCCGAGTCTCCCGACATCGGGACGCGCTGGCGCGCGCTGTATTCGCTGGGACGTTTGCGCGCGCGGCAGGGCGCGGCGCGGCTCGTGGCCGCGCTCGACGATCGCGAGCCGGCGGTGCGCGCCATCGCCGCCAACGGCGTCCGGCGCGCCCTCCTCGACAGCGCGCGCATCGAGCGCCGCGGGGCGATCGACCGCCTGCGGCCCCTGTTGCGGGATGCCGACGCGCAGGTGCGGATCAACGCCCTCCGCGCCCTCGGCTCGTTCCGAGATTCGACGCTGGCGGGCGCCGTGACGCCCCTCGTGACCGATCCGCATCTGGGCGTCGCGGTGCAGGCGGAGACGACGCTCGGGGCGCTGGGCGGCTCGGCCGCCGTTGCGGCGCTCCGTCCGCGGCTCACGGCCAGCGTCTTCGCCCTGCGCCGCCAGGCGGTGATCGCCCTGGCCCAGGCCGATAGCGTCGCCGGCGCGGCGGCCGCCACGGCGCTGCTCAGCGAGTCCGACTGGCGCTGGCGCAGCGTCGCCGCCGAGGCGTTTGGCGCGGCGCGCGCGCGGGCCGCGCTCGAGGCCCAGCTCGTCGACCCCGACGGGCGCGTCGTCGCCCAGGCGCTGCAAACGCTGCAGCGCGTCGTGCCGGCGGAGGACACTGTGCTCATCGCCCAGGCCCGGCGGCTGCTCGCGCACGCCGATCCCGCCGTCCGCAGCGTCGCCGCCGACGTGCTGGCGGGCCATCCCGATCCGGCCGACGTCGACGCCCTCCTCGCGGCCTACCACCGTGCCGCGGGAGACCCGTTCAACGACGCCCGCCTCTCCGCGGTCGGCGCGCTGGGCGCGATCGCCGCCGCCAGCCCAACGGGGCGGCTCCGCGTCGCCGAGCGGTTTGTGGGCGTCGTCCCGCGCCCCGATGACTACCTCGTGCGCCGCCGCGCGGCCGACACCCTCCCCGACGCGCGCGACGCGTGGGGTCCCGCGATGCCGATTGCGACGGGCCGGTCGGCGGCGGACTACCGCGACGTGGCCCGCCGCTGGCTCGCGCCCGTGACGAGCGGCCAGCCCAATCCGCGCGTGACGCTCGAGACCGATCGCGGCACCCTGGTGATCGAGCTGCTGCCCGCGGAAGCGCCCCTCACCGTAGCGGCGTTTCTCGATCTCGTGGAGCGGCGCTTCTTCGACGGCACCCGGTGGCACCGCGTGGTGCCGAACTTCGTCGTGCAGGACGGCGATCCGCGGGGCGACGGCTGGGGCGGCCCCGGCTTCGTGCTGCGCGACGAGGTGAACCCGACTCGTTACGAGGTCGGCACCGTGGGCATGGCTCTGTCGGGCCCGGACACCGGCGGCAGCCAGTACTTCATCACGCACTCCGCGCAGCCGCACCTCGACGGCATCTACACCGTGTTTGGCCGAGTCGTCTCGGGGGGCGGCGTGCTGGAGGCGATCGCCATGGGCGACCGGATTCGGAGCATCCACCGGTGAGGGCATTCGCCGCTGTCGTCGGGCTGGCGATCGCGCTCGCCGCACCGCTCGCGGCGCAGTTCGGTTACTTCGGGCAGAACAAGATCCAATACCGCCGCTTCGAATGGCGCGTGCTGCGCGGCGAGCACGTGGACCTCTACTACTATCCGGAGGAGGAGGAGCTCGGGCGGGTGGCGCTGGCCTACGCCGAGCAGAGCTACGATACCCTGGAGCGCCGCTTCACCCACGCGGTGACGCGCCGCATCCCCCTCATCGTATATGCCTCGCACTCGGACTTCGAGCAGACGAACATCCTGCCCTTCATTCCGCCGGAGGGGCTGCTCGGGGTGACGGAGTTTCTCAAGCGCCGGGTCGCCTTGCCGTTCCGCGGCAGTTACAGCGAATTCCGCCACACCTTGCGCCACGAGCTGGTGCACGTCTTCCAGCTCAGCCTCTCGGCGGAAGTGTTCAACCGCTATCCGCGCATGCGGCAGGCGGGCTTGCCGCTGTGGTGGACCGAGGGGCTCGCCGAGTACTTCTCGTCGGGGGAGGACAGCCGCGACGAGATGGTGCTCCGCGACATGACGGTGGCCGGGCAGCTGCCCACGCTCTCCGACCTGACCTACGCCTACGGCGGCCTCGTGTACCCCCTGGGGGGCACGATCCACCGCTATCTCGCCGAGCGCTATGGCGAGTGGCGCGTGCTCCAGATGTATCGCGAGATCTGGAAGTACGCGACCTTCGACGAAGCGCTCGCGGGCGTCTACGGCCGGTCGATCCAGGCGCTCTCCGACGAATGGCAGTACTGGCTGCGCCGGCGGTACTATCCGTCGGTCACCGTGCAGCGCCCGCTCGCGATCACCGCCCGGCGCCTGACCGAGCTCGCCATCAAGCCCACCGCGTACCGCTTGCCCGGCGATACCACGGCGCGCTTCCTCTATTTCTCCCCCGCCACCGGCTACGCCACGATCTACGCGCAGGACGTCGATGGGGGAGGGAAGCGGGCGGTGGTGAAGGGCGAGCGCACGGAGCAGTTCGAGTCGTTCCACTTCTTCGAATCGCGGCTCGACGTCAACGCGCAGGGCGTCGTCGCGTTCAGCAGCAAGTACGCGGAGCGGGATGCGTTGTTCTTGTGGAGCCTCGCCAAGGGCGGGGTCGTGGGGCGGTACCAGTTCCCCGAGCTGGTCTCGATCCTGTCCCCCGCCTGGGTGCCCGATGGGCGGAGCATCGTGTTCAGCGGGCTCTCAGTCTCCGGGTATTCCGACCTGTACCGCCTCTGGCTCGACGACGGGGCGGGAAGGAAGGGCGGGCGGCTCGAGCGCCTCACCTCCGATCGTTACGAGGATGTCGATCCTACGGTGAGTCCCGACGGGCGCACCGTGGCGTTTTCGTCGGACCGCACGCCATTCGGTCCCGACGGCGCGCGCAATCTCTTCGCCCTGGACCTCACCACCGGGGCGATCCGCTACCTCACGTACGGTCATTGGCGCGATGAGGGGCCCCGCTGGTCTCGGGCGAGCGGCCGCATCTACTTCGCGAGCGATCGCGACGGCACATTCCAAATCTATTCCGCGGATTCGAGCGGCACGGGCCGGCGCGAGACCAACACGCTGAACGGCGCGTTCGATCCGGAATGGGTGCCGGAGCGCCAGCGGCTGTTGTTCGGCGCGTTCGCGGACCTGAGCTTCAACATCTACCTCGCCGAGCCGGCCGGCGCCGACACCGGCGCAACGATCACGCTCGCGGACGGCGGCCGCCTGCCGCCGGCGGAGTGGACCTGGGGCGAGCTGTCCCACCCGCAGTACGCGCGCGCCGACGGCGCGCCGTACGAGAAAAAGTTCACGCTCGACTTCGCCGCGGGCGACGCCGTCGTCGCCCCCGGCCTGGGTGCGGCGCAAGGCGCCGTCTTCATGTTCAGTGACCTGCTGGGCGACCATCTGGTCTTCGTGGGCCTCTCGTCGTTTCAGGGGACGGGGCTCGGCAGCCTGATCGACAACGTCAACGGGACCGTGGCGTACGTGAACCAGGCCCGCCGCGTCAACTGGGGGTTTGGCGCGTTCCGACAGCGCGGCCTGTTCTACGAGGGCGACTTCAGCTCGGTGTTCGAAGAGACGTCGTACGGCGCCTTCGCGCTGGTGCGCTATCCGTTCACCCGCTTCCGCCGGCTCGAGGCGGAATATCGGGTGGAGCGCTCCGACCGCTTCGACCTGCTCACCCCGGGCGTCGACGAGCTGCGGCGCGTCGGATGGCTGGCGTCCAACTACCTGAGCTATGTCAAGGACAATACGCTCTGGCTCGCGACCGGGCCGATCGACGGCGGACGCTACAACGTCACGGCGGGGCTCGTGAACGATCTGAGCCATGGCCGGTTCGACTCCTGGCTCTTCTCGGCCGACGTCCGCGAATACCTGCGCGTGTCGTTGCACAGCGCCCTCGCCGTGCGCATGCTCGGGTACGCCTCGGGGGGCGAGCGCCCGCGGCGCATCAATATCGGCGGATCGTGGGGCCTGCGTGGGTATCCGCGCTACGGCTACGTGGCGGGCACGCGCGCCTGGCTCTTCAACGCCGAGTACCGGTTTCCCATCACCGACTTCCTGACCATCGGGTTTCCGTTCGGCGCCGCGCGATTCCCCGGCGTGCAGGGCGCGTTGTTTCTCGACTACGGGCGAGCGTGGTCGGAGAACACGACCGCGCGCGGCGTGCTCGGCGCGAGCGGCCTCGGTCTCCGCATGCCGATCGGTCCGCCGCTCGTGCTGCGCCTCGACCTCGGCTACCGGTTCCACTCCGGGGATCCGGGATTCTACAGCCTGCCGCGCAGCAGTCGTGGCACGAAGTTCGTCGACTTCTTTTTTGGCTTTAACTATTGACCGGTCAACGGTTTTCGCTTGACCGGCTCCGCGCCCTCTCCTACATTGCCGCGGGAGCGCTGCTGGCGGGGTGTCCCCGCCCGCCGGGGCCCCTCGTACCGGTCGCGCTCGCGCCGGCGAGCCGCGACAGCGCTGTCCTGTGGACGCAGTCGACGCTGCCGCGCGGGCCGACCGTCATCCGGTTCCGCTGGCGCTACGCGGACCGCCGGGTGCAGTACGCGGGACGGGGCAGCGCCCGGATTGCCCCGCCCGATTCGTTGCGGTTCGATTACGCGGGACCGTTCGGCCTCGGCAGCGGCGCGGCGGTCGTGCTGGGCGACACCGTGGCGTGGGCGGATCCGGCGGCGAACTTCCGCTCGCTCGTGCCGGCGATCCCGATGCTATGGGCGTCGCTGGGCATGGTCCGGCCCCCCGCCGGCGGCGCCGTCGTCTCGGGCGGTGTGGACGCAGACAAGGTCAGGGACGCGCCCCGCACGCTGTGGCGGTTCGCGCGGTTAGAAGAAGGCGACACACTCGAGTACGCGATCACGGTAGGCACCCGTCACGTGCTCGAGGCAGAATGGCGGCGCGCCACGGATGTCCTGGCGCGCAGCCGCACCATACTCGATGCGCAGAACCGCCCCGTCGCGGCGCGCGTCGATTTCCCGGAGGCTTCGGCCCGGTTTGAGCTCACCGTGGTGGCGGTCGATTCGGCGGCGGTCATCCCGCCGGCGCTTTGGCGCAGCCGCCGCTAGCGTCCTGGGGCTCGGGCTCGCCGGCTGCATCTACGGCTTCGCGGGCGGCGGCATCCCCAACGTCAAGACGGTTGCGATTCTCCCCTTCGACAACGACACGCCGGAGCCGACGCTGACGCAGGAGGTCAGTGAAGCCGTGCGCGAGGCATTCCAGGGCCGCCTCGGGCTGCGGATCGCCGGCGAGGCGACCGCCGACGCCTTGGTACGCGGGCGCATCGTCCGCTACGAGCCCGGGATCGCGTCCGCGGTGGTGCCGGGACTGGGGCGGTCGGACGTCACCAAGCGGCGCGTTCAGCTCACCGTGGACGTCGAGATCGTCGATCAGCGTGAGGGGAAGACGCTGTGGAAGCGGCAGGGCCTCTCGGTGGACGGGGAGTACAATCCGCCCCTGGAGGCCCAAGGTCGGAAGCTCGCTTTGCAAAAACTCGTCAACGACATCGTGGATGGAGCGCAGTCGCAGTGGTGACCCGCCGCGGCGCAAGCTCCACCGGTTGCCTCGTGTCGCTGCTCATCTTCGTCGGCCTGCTGTACTACGGCGTCCACATCGGCGAAGTGTACTTCCGGTACTACCGCCTGCTCGACGAAATGCAGACGCAGTCGCGGCTCGCCGCCGCCATCGACGACGGCACGATCCGCCGCCGGATCCAGGCGGCGGTGACCGAAATCGGGTTGCCCGACGAGGCGGGGACGCAGCTCATCATCCGCCGCTTCTCCATGCCGCGGGAGATCCGTATCGAGACGCAGTACAGGGAGGCGGTCTCGCTGCCGCTCTTCAATCACACCTTCACGTTTCATCCCAAAGCCACGCAGCCGCTCTGAACACCGCGCCAAAAACCCGCACCCTCGAGGCCGCCGTCGCCTGGCGCGCCGCGCAACGCGGGCGAATCGTGTTCACGAACGGCGTTTTCGATCTGCTGCACACCGGCCACGTCGCGCTGCTCGAGGCGGCGCGGGCTGAAGGCGACGCCCTCATCGTCGGGCTGAACAGCGACGCATCGGCGCGGCGCCTCGCCAAAGCACCGGACCGCCCGGTCGTGCCGGAGGCGGAGCGCGCCCGCCTGGTGGCCGCTCTTGCCGCCGTGGATTGTGTGGTGCTCTTCGACGAGGCCACGCCGCTGGCCCTGATTCAGCGCCTCCGTCCCGACGTCCTGGTGAAGGGGGCGGACTACGACCGCGCCGCGATCGTGGGCGCCGACGAGGTCCTTGGCTGGGGGGGAAAGGTCGTCCGCGTGCCCCTGGTCGAGGGCCGGTCCACGACGGAGCTGCTGCGGAAACTGCGGACGCCATGAAGCTGTTCGTCGCCACACGGAGCGAGGGGAAGGCCCGCGAGATTCGCGAGATGTTCGCCGGCCTCCCGTTCGACCTGTCGTTCCCCGCCGACCGCCTGCTCGAACGACTGCCCGAGGAGGCGGACCTGGAGCGCGGCACCAGCTACGTCGAAAATGCCGTGGCCAAGGCGCGCTACTTCGCGGAGCGGAGCGGCCTGCCGACCGTCGCCGATGACTCCGGGATCGAGGTGGCCGCGCTGGACGGGGCGCCCGGCGTGCGCTCGGCGCGATGGGCCGGCGCCGAGGGACCGGGGAGCGAGGCGGCGAACAATGCGTTGCTGCTCGAGAAGCTCGCGCACGTGCCGGAAGAGGCCCGGGCCGCGCGGTATCGCTGCGTCGTCGCCTTCCTCGCCGCCCCGACCGGCGTCCCGGAGCTGGTGGAGGCGGCCTGCGACGGGTTCATCCTCACCGCCCCGCGCGGCACCGGCGGGTTCGCGTACGACCCCCTGTTCTACTCGCCCGAGCTGCAGATGACCTTCGGGGAGGCGTCCCCAGCCGCGAAGCATCGCGTCTCCCACCGCGGCCGGGCGTTTCGGGCGCTCATCGAGGTGCTGTTGAGGCGGTCTAAGTAGCTTTTTGAGGTTTGGTTTATAGCTTTTCCTAGGCTTCTCATCGGGGTGTGGCGCAGCCCGGTAGCGCGCCTGGTTTGGGACCAGGAGGCCGCGGGTTCAAATCCCGCCGCCCCGATTATCCTAGGCGTCTCGGCGACTCGGCGTCTGAGTCGTTCCGCGCCCGTAGCTCGGGTGGATAGAGCAGCAGCCTTCTAAGCACGCCCGGCCGGCGCCCCGCGACCGCGAAGTAACTCGTCATGATTGGTGCTTGACTTCTCCGCCGCACGCTTCCAATTGAAGGTTGTCAACCTGCCCGAAGGTATGCCATGCGTACCGTCAGATGCGGGGCGGTGTTCGCGACGATCGTCCTGATCGTCGCCTGTCGCGAGTCGACTACCGAGCCAGCCCATTCCGCAGGACCGCTGTTCTCCGTTGACGCAGTCACTTCCTGTCCCACCCCGGCCGCCGTCACCGTCACCGACGAAGCCAGCCTGCGCGCAGCGCTCGCCGCCGCGACTCCGGGCGAGGTGATCGGGCTGGACGGCTTCTTCGCAGTGACCGCCGACATCACGGTCGCCGTCGAGAACGTCACGCTCACGTGTGTCACGCCGGGCGCCGGCATCTTTGCCGCGGCCGAAGGCAGTGTCGTGGAGCTGGTGACAGCAGGCGCCAACGGGGTCGTCGTGGATCACCTGGTTCTCGACGGCAGCGCTGCGCAGGGAGATGCGTATTTCGCGGGCGCCGTCGCCGGCGTGCGCCTGACGAGCAACACCGTCACGTGCTCGGAAGGCTGTGCGTTTTTCGTGGGCACGAGGGAGGCCGTCATCGCCGACAACTATTTTGAGTCGGCCGGTGGTATCACTGGTGTTCACCTGCAAATGGGGTTCCCCGGAGGCCCGAACGATGGCACGCGCATCGAGCGCAACACGATCGTCGCGACGGCGCCGGCAGGCTCCGCAAGTTTCGGCGGTCTCCGCGTGCGCGACGGCACCAACGTGACGGTGACGGACAACCTTGTGCTCGGTCCTTGGAGCAACTCCATCGCGCCGGCGGACCTGACCGAGAGCCGATTCCAGCGGAACCGGCTGGAGGGCGCCGCGGGGTTCGGCATACGGTTCGCCACCGGACCGTCGTTCGTGCCAATCTCCATGACCGACAACGTGTTCGCACAGAACATCGTCACCGGCGCGGCGACCGCGGGCATATTCGCCAGACTAGCGTGTCGCAACACGTTCGCCCAGAACGATCTCAATGGGAATGGCGGGAACATTGGCCTGACCCTCGACGCGACCACGGGCGCGAACATCGTGGTGCTGCCGCGCGGCAACACGAGTGACGTGATCGACAACGGCAGCTTCGACTGCGACGGCGATGGACAGGTGGACCCCAACAGGATCACCGGCCCGGGGCGGATCCGGACAAACGTGGCATTCCAACCACCGGCAGGCGTCGCGACCCCGGGCACGCACCGGCTTCGCTAACCGCTGGTTGGGGACGGGACTCGGAGGGCGGCGGCAGCGCCGCCCTCTTTGCTTGGGGCAGGGATTGACGTTCGGCGGGATACGGGAGAAGTGGAAAGCGCTTTGCCGCGACTTTGTCGGTCCACTCCTGCCACAGCGGTCAACGGGGGGTCGTTAAGACGGCCCCGTTGGCACCACGAATGTCACCACGACCGCGCGTGCCTCGAGGCTCGCCACCGCAGTGGCGTGGCGCAGCACCACAAGGTCCTCAAGGCGCAGCTCGCGGCCCTGCGCGTCGGGGCAGGGAAGCATTAAGTTTTGGCACTGTTTGTGGCACTGTTTGGAAGCGCGATGAAACACTGCGCCGTAAGTCGTTGGAGCCCAATCGCGCGCCCGTAGCTCAGGTGGATAGAGCAGCAGCCTTCTAAGCTGTTGGTCGGAGGTTCGAATCCTCCCGGGCGCATCCTTGACACCGGTTCCCCCCGGTGACATTTCCCACTCAACACCCAACTGGAGCGGATCCATGCCGCCTCTCAAGTCGTACTGGCGCCCCGGGACGTGGCTTGTCCTGGCCGCCATCGTGTTGGGACTGTTGTTCGGCGCGCGTCCCCTGGCCGCGCAAACCGGCACGGTGGAAGGTGCCGTCACCGTCGCGGCGACCGGCGAGCCGATCGCCGGCGCCGAAGTGACCGTCAGCGGCACCAACCTCGGCACCCGCACCGGACCCGACGGCCGCTTCAGCTTGCTCAACGTGCCGGAAGGGTTCCGCGACATCCGCGTGCTCGCCATCGGGTACAAGGTCGCCACGCTCAAGGTCACGATCCTGGCGGACCAGACCACCCAGGCGAACGTGGCGCTCACCACGAGCGTGCTCCAGCTCGACGCGGTCGTCGTGACCGGCACTGCGGGGCAGGCGCGGGTCCGCGAGGTGGGCAACTCGATCGCGCAGGTCAACCTGTCCCAAGTCAAGGATCCGCCCGCCAACATGGATCAACTGCTCCAGGCGCGCGCGCCGGGGTTGAGCGTGATGCAGACGAGTGGCATGGCGGGCGAAGGGGCCCAAATCCGGCTGCGCGGCGCCGTCAGCGTGAGCCAGAGCAATCAGCCGATCGTCTACGTCGACGGCGTGCGCGTGCGCAGCGAGGGCTACCGGCGCAACCGCCCCCCGTTCAATGATTCGAACGGGTTCCGGGGCGCCAACTATCAGGCGAGCCCACTCAACGACGTCAATCCGGCCGACGTCGACCGCGTCGAGATCATCAAGGGCGCGGCGGCGAGCACGCTGTACGGCACGGAGGCTGCGGCAGGGGTCATTCAGATCTTCACGAAGAAGGGCGCGGGGGGCGCGACGCGCTGGACGTTCGAGACTGCGCAGGGCTACGCGCAGCTGCGGCCGTTCGGCACCGACTCCGTTCCCTACTTGAACCTGCGCCCAGCGGGCGCGGTCAACGGCCTATGTCACGAGGCCCCCGCCACCGGTTGCTCCTGGATCCGCAACGCCTACCGGGAGCGCTACAGCGGATCCGTGGCGGGCGGTTCGACCGGCGGGAGAGGGATTCAGTATTTCCTCTCGGCCACGTCGGAGGACAACGATGGAGTCCTGCCGCTCGACAACGAGAAAAAGTTCTCGACCCGGGGCAACCTCGGTCTGACCCTCTCCGACAACCTGAAGGTGGATTGGAACACCGCGTACTCCAACACCGACCTGTCCAACACGCCCGCCGGGAACAACGCCCACGGGCTCGTGCTCAACGTGTACCGCGCCGAGCGCAACTATCGCTCGTCGAGCGATCCGGTCGTGATCGACTCGCTCCTCAACCAGTCGATCACCACGGGCATCAACCACCTGGTGTCAGGTGCCACGGCGACCTACACCCCGCTGCCGTGGTTTTCGAACCGCTTCACGATCGGGTACGACCTGGCACAGCAGGAAAACCGCAACGTGCGGCCCTTCGGTTTTGTCGCCGCCCCGCAGGGGATTATCGTCGACGAGCAGGTGCGCTATTCGCTGCTCACGGCGGACTACGTCGGGAACATGAACTTCCGGTTGTCTCCGGAGCTGGCGTCCACGTTCTCGGTGGGAGGGCAGGGCGTCACCTCGGAGGAGGTGCGCACGACCGCCTACGGGGAAAACTTCCCCGGTCCGGGCCCCCTCGTGGTGACCAACGGATCGGTGCTCCTGGCCAGCGAGGCACGCATCCGCGTCATTAATGCCGGGTTCTTTTTCCAGAACGTCTTCAAGCTCCGCGACCGCTACTTCTTGACCGGCGGAGTTCGCCTCGACGGCAATACCGCGTTCGGGAGGTCGCTCGGGCTCCAAGCATATCCGAAGATCAGCGGATCGTACGTGATCTCGGACGAGCCGTTCTGGCCGGCGGGTTGGGGCGAAGTCAAGTTGCGCGGCGCCCTCGGGTGGGCGGGACGGGCACCCGGCGCGTTCGACCAGGTCCGCAGCTGGCGGCCGTGCGCTATCGCCGGCATCTCATGCCTGCTGCCGGGTCAGGTGGGCGACACGCTCATCGGCCCCGAGCGGACCCGCGAGGCGGAGCTGGGGTTTGACGCCGCCCTCTTCGGGAATCGGGTGACGCTCGAGGCGACGTGGTACCACCGCCTGACGACCGAGGCCCTGTTTGCTGTCCGCCAAGTTCCCTCGGGCGGCTTTTCCTTCGACCAGCGCTCGAACGTGGGCCAAATGTCCAACACGGGGATCGAGTTGGCCGCGAACGCTACGGTGCTCAACAAGCCGGACTGGGGGGTCGACGTCGGCGGCAGCGTGTACACGAACCACGGCTTGGTGCGCAATCTCGGCGGCGCCGTCGCGTTCGCCGCGGGCGGCGGCTGGGTCGAGGTGGGATTCCCGCCCATGGCGGCGCGCGGGGTCATCATCAACAACCCGAACGCGATCGCTGCACCCGACACCGTGTGCCGGTCGTCGTGTACCTCGGATGGCATGCACATCTTCGGGCCGCAGCAGCCCACGCTCATTCTTGGTCAACAGTTGAACGTTCGCATGCCGAAGGGCATCACCCTCTCGGCCCGCGGGGAGTACCAGGGTGGCGCCTGGATCCAGGACGGCGCGTCATTCAATGCGCTGAGCCGCTCGGTCCGTTGGCCGACTTGCGCCCGCGCCTACCCGATCCTCTATCCCGGCGGCCCTACGGATTCGCTCCACAATGCGAACATCCCCCAGCTGACGGCCCGGGAGCGCAAGGAGTGCGTGCCCACGAACACGAATGTGGACACCTTCTGGTTTCCGCAGGACTTCTGGAAGCTGCGCGACGTGACGCTCACAATTCCAGTCGGCTGGGCTATCCGGCGGGTGAGCTCTGCGACGCTCGCGATCACGGTGCAGAACTACTTCAAATGGATCAACAGCCAGTTGCGGCTCTTCGACCCCGAAATGGTGGGCCGGGACGCCCTCGACTCCCAGAACCGGGACATTTCCGAGCACATCCCGCCGCCCGCGGTGATCACTTTCAACCTTCGCATGACGTTCTGAGAAAGGAGCGGCCTATGCGTACCTCTCGTACCTCTGCTGTTGCGGCGGCGCTCCTCATCGCCGCGGCGTGCGACACCAATGTCACCAACCCCGGCCTCATTCCAGACGAAGCCCTGGACAAGCCCGAAGCCTGGCCCGCGGTTGCTGCCGGCGGGCGCCGCGCCCTGGCCGACGCCATCGGCTCGAGCGCCACGACGGGGGGCCAGCTCCTGTATTGGGGAGCGGCCGTGACCTTCGAGATCAATCCCGCCGGCTCCACCGGCAGCTTTGGTATCCCCACCGACGTGCAGATCGGCCTCCCCACCGATGCGACCATGAACGCCGATTGGACGTCGTCCAACGTGGCGCGGTACACCCCCGAGGCGGCCGTGGCGCGATTCAAGCGCGTCATGCCCGACACGCTGTTCGCCAAATCGATCCTCGTCGCGCAGTCGTACGTCTACGCCGGCTTCGCCAACCGCCTGCTGGGGGAGAATTTCTGCCAGTCCGTGATCCCGATCGTGGTTCCCGACTCGACACGCTACAACCTCTTGCCTGGCAGCCTCGGGTCTCACACCCTCTACTTCCTGCGCGCCGATACGGCGTTCACGAACGCCCTCGCCGTGCTCACGGCGAGCGGCAAGACCGACACTCAAACGGTGAAGTTCAAACGGGCCGCCTACGGGGGGCGTGCCTCGGTGCGCGCAGACCTCGCCACATACGGGCTGGCGACGTGGGCCGACGCGCTCGCCGATGCGGCTCTCGTCCCAGACACGTTCAAGTTCGAAGTCCCGTACTCGAACGCGGCCCCGGACCAATACAACTACCTCTATTGGGCGCGGGCCAACCAGTCGTTCCGGGCGCATACCCAGTGGGGGACGTTCTACGAGGGCTACTACCGCGTCACGCGGGATCCGCGCGCCAAGTGGGACACGACGGGACTGCTGGGAGACGCCGCAGTCTCAAAGTTCGGCGGCCGCGTGCCCTTCTGGCCTGAAGCGAAGTACACGACGACCTCGGCGCCGGTGCGCGTGTCGAGCGGCTGGGAGATGCGCCTGCTCGAGGCTGAGGCGGCGCTCGTCGCGGGGGACACGGCGCTGGCCCGTGCCAAGATGAACCTCCATCGCACGGCGCTGGCGCTTCCGGGCGTCACGTTCACGAACCTCGCGGAGGCCTGGACCGCGCTCAAGACCGAGCGGGCGATCGAGCTGTGGCTCGAGGCACGGCGGCTCGGCGATCTGCGGCGCTGGACCGACAACAGCGTCCCGGGCGGTTACATCGACGGCACCTACCGCGCGTCGGTGACCGATACCCTCCACTCGACGCCGATCGAAACGATGACGGCGCCGGTGGCACGAGTGCTGTGCTTCCCCGTCGCGCGGAACGAGCGCGAGACGAACCCGAACGTCCCGTGACGACACACCCGAGGGCCGTGCTCGGCCTTGCCGGCGCGGCCCTCTCGTTCGGGTGCTACACCTACGTGCCCGCGACCCTCGATGCCGTGCCCGTCGGCACCGAGGTACGGGCGCTGTTGTCGACCGAGGCGGAGCTCGCCTTGCGGGACTCCCTCGGCGTCGAGCTCCGGCCGTTGCGCGGGACCTTGGTGGACCGGCAGAACGGCCGCCTGTTGCTCTCCGTGCGCACCGCGACCGGCGCGCGCGAGCTGGGATCGCAGCTCTTGTACCAGCGCATCGGTGTCACGCCGCAGGACGTGCTGCGGGTCGACGTGCGTCGCCTGCAGCGGACCAAGACCGTGGCGCTCGCCGTCGCCATCGCCGGCGTCGCTACACTCGCGACCCTCGGCGCCCTCGGGAAGTTGAACCCCGGAGGCTCGACCGGCGGCGGGGGCGGGCCGCCGGACTAAGTAACCCAGACATCGCTCTTTCGGAGGTGCCCGTGCGTCTCTCACACCTCGTCTTGACGCTGCCCGGTTGCGTGCTCGCGGCGTCCCTCGCCGCCCAACAACAAACCGGCACCGTCAGCGGCACCGTCACCGCGGAGGCCGGCACGCCACTCGCGAATGTGGGCGTCGTGATCGTGGGCACCGCGCGGACGGCGATCACCAACGCGCGGGGCGAGTACCGCCTGAGCGTCCCCGCCGGTGCCCACATCCTGCGGGCGCGTGTCATCGGGTACGCGGCGGCCGAGCAGCGGATCACGGTCGCCGCCGGGGAGACGGTGACCGCCAACTTCCAGCTGACCCCGAGCGCGCTCGCGCTCTCCGAGGTCACGGTCATCGGGTCCCGCACGGCGCGCACGGCGGTCGAGACACCGGTTCCCGTGGACGTGATCTCCACTGAAGAGATTCAGGAGACCGGCCAGACCGAGGTGAACCAGATCCTCACGGCGCTGGCCCCCTCGTTCAACGCCTCGCACCAGACGATCGCGGACGGCAGCGACCACATCAATCCGGCCAGCCTCCGGGGGCTCGGCCCCGACCAGGTGCTCGTCCTGGTCAACGGCAAGCGCCGCCACTCGCCCGCGCTCGTGCACGTGAACGGCACCTTCGGCCGCGGCACGGTGGGCGTGGATCTCAACGCCATTCCGGCATCGGCGATCGACCGGATCGAGGTGTTGCGCGATGGCGCGTCGGCTCAGTACGGGTCCGATGCGATCGCGGGCGTCATCAACATCGTCTTGAAGCGCCAGTCTGAGGGCATCCGCGCGTCCACCACGACGGGGGTGACCGGAGAAGGGGACGGCGAGCAACTCAAGACCGACCTGAACTACGGTTTCGCCGTGGGCGACCGCGGCTTCTTCAACGTGACCGCCGAGTACCTCGACCGCGGAGCGACCAACCGGGCGGAGCCGTGGACCGGGGACGTCTTTCCGGGCGTCACCGGGACTGCCGCTACCGACTCCGCGCTCGCCGCGCGAGGGTTAACGCGACGCGACGTGTCGATGGAGGTCGGCCAGTCGGCCGCCACGGTGGGCATGGCGTTCTTCAACTCCACGCTCCCGCTCGCGGGCGATGCCGAGCTGTACGCATTCGGCGGTGTGTCGCGTCGGGACGGCCTGGCCGGCGCGTTCTACCGGCTCCCGAGCTCGCAGAACCAGAGCGTCCTGTCGATCTTCCCGAACGGCTTCCTGCCGCTGATCAACACGGGCATCGACGACCGATCGCTCGTGGCCGGTGTGCGGGGTTCGACCAACGGGTGGGATGCGGACTTCAGCCTCACCCAGGGTCGCAACGACTTCCAATTCATCATCGAGAACACGGTGAATGCGTCGATGGGGACCGCGAGTCCCACGACGTTCGACGCGGGCCGCCTTGGCTTCACACAGTCCGTGGGCAACCTCGACCTCGTCCGGCCGATCGCGATGGGGGGCGTCAAATCGCTCTCCCTGGTCCTGGGTGGTGAGTTTCGCGTCGAGACCTACGAGATCCGGGCGGGCGACGCCGCGTCGTGGCAACTGGGAAACGGTGGGGACTCCGCGGGCGTGGACTTCGACACGACCTCGACCGGGGCGCCGAAGCTGCCCGGCTCCCAGGGCTTCCCGGGCTTCCAGCCGGCGAATGAGGTCAGTCGCTCTCGCACGAGCATCGCCGGCTACACCGGCCTCGAGACGCAACTGACCGACCGGCTCCTCGTGGACGTCGGCGGCCGGTACGAGAGCTACAGCGACTTCGGCAACACGCTCACGGGCAAGGTGGCGACGCGCTACGAGGTGATTCCGAACGTCGCCCTGCGCGCCGCCGCGAGCACCGGCTTCCGCGCGCCGGCGCTCCACCAGGTCTGGTTCAACAACGTCAGCACGCAGTTCGTGATCAATACCGGCACGGGCGAGCTCGAGCCGCGCAACGTGCTCACGAGCAACAACCGAAGCCGGGTCACGAGAGCGTTCGGGGTGCCGGACCTCCGCGAGGAGCGCTCGGTGAACCTGAGCGCCGGCGTCACGGCCAGGCCGCACGAGAACATCTCCCTCACGGCCGACGTGTACCGCATCACGATCGACGACCGGATCGTGATCACCAGTCAGTTCTCCGCCGCGGATGCCACGATCGGCCCTCGGGTCACCCAGCTCCTGACACCGTTCCAGAATCAAGGTGTGACCGGCGCGCAGTTCTTCGCCAACGCCGTCGATACGCGGACCTCCGGCCTGGACCTCGTGGTCGCGTACGCCCGCGCGGTCGGCCGAGGGACGCTGAACGTGACCGCGTCGGCCAACCTCACCAAGACGGAAGTGGTCCGCGTCAACGTACCCCAGGCGATGGCCGACACCTTCGCCGGCGGGAACATCGACACGGTGCGCATTCGACTCCTGAACCGCGAGGACCGCAACCGCCTCGAGGACGCGCTGCCGCATCAGAAGGGCGCGATCTCGGCGCGCTACGCCGCGGGCCCCTTCACGGCCCTGGTGCGGGCGAGCTACTACGGTGAGATCGTCTACCGGGCGCCGAGCGCGACGAACGACGAGCAGTTCGGCGCAAAAACGTTGCTCGACGTGGACCTCGGGCTTGAGCTCATGAGTGGGATACGCGTCGCGGTCGGCGGCAATAATGTGTTCAACACCTATCCCGACCAGCAGAAGGTCGCGAACAACATCAACAATGGTCGCTTCATCTACAGCCGGCGCGTGACGCAGTTCGGTATGAACGGAGCCTTCTACTACGCACGCCTCGCCCTGTCCCTGTAGACCCCGACGTCGCCGATGCACGTCCTGATCGCCGAGGACGATGCCGTCACCCGGATGACCCTGAGCGCCAAGCTCAAGGGCCTCGGTTATGAGGTGACGGTCGCCGGCGACGGCGAGGAGGCCTGGGCCGATCTCCAGCTGGCGCACTTTCCCGTCGTCATCTCCGATTGGCAAATGCCCGCGCTCGAAGGCGTCGACTTGTGCCGCCGCCTTCGCGCCCGCTCGTCCGATCGATACGTCTACTTCATCCTGGTGACGTCCGCCGGCGGCAAGGAGCGCTACCTCGGCGGCATGGAGGCGGGCGCCGACGACTTCATCGCCAAGCCTGTGGATATCGAGGAGCTGCACGCGCGGCTCAAGGTCGCCGAGCGGATCCTCGGGCTCCGGCACCACGTCCAGCAGCTCGAGGGGCTGCTCCCGATCTGCGCCTACTGCAAGCGTATCCGCGGGGAAGGGGAGCGGTGGGAGCCGATCGAGCGCTACGTGGAAGCGCGGTCGGAGGCGCAGTTCAGCCACGGCTATTGCCCCGA
>DASXUE010000048.1:0-57307 GCA_036505055.1 Gemmatimonadales bacterium
CATGTTCTTCGCGATCCAACCGAGCCCGGCGCGCTGTGCCAGCTCGCGCTCGGGGACGGGCCCCGCATCGACGTACGCGCGCGTCGTCGCGCCGGGGACCACCTCGCGGATCGCCGCGGCGAGCCGTTCGAGACGCGCGCCAAGCACGTCATGGTAGTCGGGGGACCAGGCGTACTGGGCGACGCGGGCGTTCCCCCTCTCCACGTTGTGGAGAGAGGGACAGGGGGTGAGGCCGCCATGGAAATAATTCGTCAGCGTCACCACCGCAGCGCGCGCTTCCGGCATAATGCGCCGCGGATCCTTTCGCTTCTCGGCTTGACGGTGCAGGTAGGTCATCGTGCCGGCGTAGCCCGCCTCGAGCCAGCGATCGAGTTGTTCCGCGTGAGCGTTGGGCTCTACCGGCGCGATGCCGGTCGCGGAGAACCCGAGCTCCGCCGCTCGACGTTTTACTTCAACGCTCCGCTCGACGGTGTTCATAATCCCATTGTTACCCGCCGCCAGCGCGCGAAGCTCACGACGTCGTCGACGGGCGGGATGGCCTCTTCGTCGCCGTAGGCGGTGAACATGCGCCAGCGCATGTACTCGCGCGGCGGCAGCGGGAGGAACGGCGGCCGCCGCCACCAGTCGCGCGACCGGAAGCTCCAGACGAGCCGCAGCAAGTCCACGGCGAGCCGGGGACTCACGGCGGCGCGCAGCGCCAGGCGCGCGTAGAGCGACGACCAACTCCTCGCGGGAGTCTGCATTTCTTCTGTATATTGAGCGCCTATGACGCTCGCAAGCGGGCTCGCCACCCACCCGCATTCCTTGGCCCGCTACCGGAGCGAGTTTCCCATTTTCCGGGACCGGATCTACCTTAACACCTGCTCGCTCGGGGCGTTGGGCGAGCGCAGTCGCCGCAAGGTAGCCGAATTCCTCGACCTCTGGCAGAGCCGGGGCGCCTCAGCCTGGTACGATGTGTGGTGGGCGGCGCTCGGCGAGCTGCGCTCCCGCTACGGCCGGATCGTCGGGGCCGCGCCGGCGGAGATCGCCCTCGCCCCCAGCATCTCCGTCGCGCTGAGCGCCGTGGCCGAGGCGATCGACTACGCGCGACGTCCCAAGGTCGTGATCACGTCGCTCGACTTCCCCACCGTGGCCTACCAGTGGCTGGCGAAGGCCCGCCGGGGCGTCGAGCTGGTCGTCGTCGAGAGCCCCGACAAGGTGAGCGTCCCCGTCGAGGCCATCGCGCGCGCGGTGGACGACCGGACGGCCCTCGTCGCGACGTCCCACGTCTACTTCACGAGCGGGGCGATTCAGGACATCAAGAGCGTCGCCGACGTCGCCCACAAACGCGGCGCGCTGTGCTTGATCGATGCCTACCAAGCGGTCGGCCAGGTGCCCGTGGACGTGAAGGCGGTGGGCGTGGATATCCTCACCGCGGGCGGCCTGAAGTGGCTGTTGGGCGGGCCCGGCATCGTGTTCGCCTATGTGCGGGAGGAGCTGGCGCAGCGGCTCCAGCCGGCGGTGGCGGGGTGGTTCGGGCACCGCGACCAGTTCGCCTTCGACCCGCGGACCCTGACGTTCCACGACGACGCCCGGCGCTTCGAGCTGGGCACGCCCTCGCTCGCGGCGGTGTACGCCCAGCTGGGGGGGCTCGAGTACGTCGAGGAAATCGGGGTCCCGGCGATTCGCCGCGTCACGGCCGAGCTCACCGAGGACCTGATCGCCCGCGCGCGGGCGGCGGGCTTCGTCCCCAAAGTCGCCGCGGACGCCTCGGCCCGGTCCGCCATCGTCATGCTCCCGGTGCCCGATCCGCCTGCCGCCGTCCGGCACCTGGCTGACGCCGGCGTGGTCGCCGACACGCGGCCGGGGCACGTGCGCCTCTCTCCTTTCTTCTATAATCTGCAGGATGACCATGTCACAGCGCTCGAGCGGCTCGCCACGCACCTCGCTCACTGAAGACGAACGGCTGCTCACCCCCGCCCCCGTCGCGATCGACCGGCGGGCCCCGTTCACGAGCACCGACCCGTGGCGGGTGCTGCGGATCATGGGGGAGTTCGTGGAGGGGTTCGACACGCTCTCGGACATCCGGAACGCGGTGACGATCTTCGGGTCGGCGCGCACCACGGGCGACGACGCGTACTACCAGAAGGCGCTCGAGACGGCGCGGCTGCTCGCGCGCGAGGGCTTCCCGATCATCACGGGGGGCGGCCCCGGCGTGATGGAAGCGGCGAACCGCGGCGCCCAGGAGGGCAACGGCCTCTCAATCGGGTGTAACATCGAGCTGCCGTTCGAGCAGGGCACCAATGCCTACGTCGAGCGCTCCATCAACTTCCGGTATTTCTTCGTTCGTAAGACGATGTTCGTGAAGTACTCGACGGCGTTCGTGGTCTTTCCGGGTGGCTTCGGGACGATGGACGAGCTGTTCGAGGCGCTCACCCTGGTGCAGACCGGCAAAGTGAAGCAGTTCCCGGTCGTGCTCTTCGGGGGCGCGTACTGGCAAGGCCTCGCCGACTGGCTGCGCGAGCGGGTGGCCGGGGAGGGGAAGATCGCCACCGAGGATCTGAAGTTGTTCCGGATCACCGACGATCCGGCCGAGACGGTCCGCTGGATCGTCGAGGCGCGGGAGCGTCGCAGCCGCACCTACGACACCAAGGGCTGAGCCGATGAGCAACGAATTCCTGCGGGGCCCGCGCATCAATCCCAAGGCCATCACCGGCAAGGAGACCGCTGCCGAGCTGGTGGACAACGCGTTCCTCGCCTACAACGCCGGTCGGCTGGCGGAGGGGTGCCGGCTGTTCACCGAGCGGATGCTCGAGGACGACGTGACCGTCGGGATGAGCCTCACCGGGGCGATGACCCCGGCGGGACTCGGCATGTCGACGATCATCCCCCTCATCGAGGCCGGGTTTCTCGACTGGATCGTCTCGACGGGTGCGAACCTCTACCACGACGCCCACTTCGGGCTCGGCATGGCGATGCACCGCGGCACACCGTTCGCCGACGACGTGGTGCTGCGCGAGGAAGGGGTCGTGCGCATCTACGACATCTTCTTCGATTACGACGTGCTGCTGTCGACCGATCGCTTCATCCGCGAGGTGTCGGCGCGCCCCGAGTTCCAGCGGCCGATGAGCACCGCCGAATACCACTACCTGCTCGGCGGCTACGTCCTGGAGCGGGAGAAAGCGCTGGGGCTGTCGCGCAAGTCGGTGCTGGGGGCGGCGCACGCCTGCGGCCTGCCGATCTACACCTCGTCCCCTGGGGATTCGTCCATCGGCATGAACGTCGCCGAGCAGGCGCTGTCCGGCAGCCAGCTGCGGTTCGACGTGAGCGCCGACGTCAACGAGACCTCCGCGATCGTGTTCGCCGCCAAGGTGCGCGGCGGCAAGAGCGCCGTGCTGATCATCGGCGGGGGCAGCCCCAAGAACTTCGTGCTCCAGACCGAGCCCCAGATCCAGGAAGTCCTGGGGATCAGCGAGAAAGGGCACGACTACTATCTGCAGCTCACCGACGCGCGGCCCGACACCGGCGGCCTGTCGGGCGCCACCCCGGCCGAGGCGGTGAGCTGGGGCAAGGTGGACCCCGACAAGCTCCCCGACACGGTGGTGTGCTATCTCGATAATACGGTCGGCTTCCCGATCCTCGCGTCGTACGCGTTGGCGCGGCGGAAGCCGCGCGCGCTGAAGCGCCTCTACGACCGCCGGGAAGCGATGATGCGCGAGCTGACCGAGTCCTACCTCGAGGCGAAAGCGGATCGCGACGCGCGCGCGGAGGCGGCCACTGGCGGGCGCGCCACCTGACGCCGGCGGTTCGGGCAGCCCCTCCAGGGCGTATGCGGCGTACGTCCTGGGGCTGCTCACGCTGATCAACCTCCTCAATTATCTCGACCGCAACGTCGTCTACGCCGTCTTCGAGCCGATCAAGCGGGACTTGAGCCTCACCGACGCGCAGCTCGGCTGGCTCGGCTCGGCGTACATCATCGTGCTCTCGCTCGCCGCGCTCCCCCTCGGCGTGATCGGCGACCTCCGTTCGCGCCGCAGCGTCATCACCTGGGGCGTCGCCGTGTGGAGCGCGGCGACGGGCATCGGCGGGCTGGTGAACCGCTTCTGGGAGCTGTTCGCCTGCCGCGCCCTCGTCGGCGTCGGCGAAGCGGGGTACGGCCCGGCGTCCCAGGCGATCATCGCCCAGTATTACAAGGGTCCTCGCCGCGCCTTCGCGATCGGCATCTACTCCGTCGGGATGGCGCTGGGCGGGCTGATCGGCATCGTGCTCGGCGGCGTGCTCGCCGAGCGCTACGGGTGGCGGCTGGCGTTCATCGCCATGGGCGTGCCGGGCATCTTGCTCGCCGTACTCGCGTCCCGCCTGCGCGAGGTGGACCAGCGTCCGCCGCCGCCGATCGTGAACACCGTCGTGCGGTTGTGGCGCCGCGGCGTCCGGGGCGCCGTGTATTATGTCGCACCGCTCGCCATCTGCGGCGGGATCGGGGCCGTGCTCGCCGGCGCACTCGCTCTGCTGCGCGGCAGTCCCGCCGAGGCCGACTCGGCGGTGTTCGCGGTGTGCGTAAGCGCGGGCATCGCGTGGAGCGTGTGGCGGCTCGTTCCCGCGGCGCTGCGGCGGACGACCGAGGCGGGCGAAGTCGCAGCCGGAGCGTTCGACGAATTCCAGAGCGCCGCCGCGCTCGTGCTGCGCACCCCGACGCTCATCTGGATCTTCGTCGGCGGCGCGATGGTGACGTTCGCGGTGAACGGGCTGATCGCGTGGGGGGTCACGTTCATGCGGCGCGTGCACGGCTTCTCGGTGGCGGAAATCGGCGCCCAGTTCGGCGTGTGGGCGCTGGTGGGCGGCGTGCTGGGGGCCCTGTTCGGCGGCCGCGCGGCCGACCGGCTGCAGCAGCGCTGGAAAGGAGGCCGCGTGTTCGCGTCGGGCGCGGGGTTCGTGCTGGGCGGACCGGTGTGCGCGGCCCTGATCATGGTGGACGACCTGCGCTGGTTCGCTCCGCTCGTGTGCGCGACGTATTTCCTCTATACCTGGTACAACGGCCCGCTCGCCGCGGCCATCCTCGACGTCGTGCCGCCGGCCGTGCAGGCCTCGGTGCTGGGAGGCTTCGTGCTGTTCTCGCACCTCGCGGGCGACGCCCTCGCGCCGCCGCTCATCGGCTATCTCTCCGATCAGACCGGCAGCCTCCGCACAGCGATGCTCCTGCTCCCCGCGGCGGGCGTGCTGGGAGGGCTCGTGATTCTGATCGGCCTCCGCACGGTGGGCCGGGACATGGGGCGGGTGAACCCGTGAAGATCGCGGTGGTCTTCGACACCATTCACCCGGAGTGGGAGGACGCGGACTACAAGCGCGAGGTGGAGAGCAAAGTCGAGGAGGCGGAGTACGACGTGGCGCGGGCGCTCGTGGCCAAGGGTCATGAGGTGCTGATGGTCGGCGTTGGAGACGCGCTCGCCCCGGTGCTCGAGCGGCTGGCCGCCTTCCAACCGAAGCTCGTGTTCAACGGCTGTGAGGCGTTCCGCGGGCACGCCCGCTACGAGCATGCGATCGCGGCGGTGCTGGAGATGCACGGCTACCGGCACACCGGATCGTCGCCCACGGCGTTGCTCGTGGCGCGCAACAAGTCTCTGACCAAGAAGATCCTCGCCTTCCACGGCATTCGCGTACCGGCGTTCGCGGAGTTCCACCCCGGCGAGAAGCCGATGCGCCCCTCGGACCTGCGCTTCCCGCTCATCGTCAAGCCGCTGCTCGAGGATGCGTCGGTGGGGATCGCCCAGGCGTCGGTGGTGGAGGACGACGAGAGCCTGGCGGAGCGCGTGCGGTTCATCCACGAGAAGTTCACGCAGGCGGCGATCGTCGAGGAGCTGATCGAGGGACGCGAGCTGTACGTGGGGCTGATCGGGAACGACAAGCTGGAGGTATTGCCGATCACCGAGATGACGTTCGGCGAGCCGGAGACGACCGACCATCGCATCGCGACCTACAAGGCGAAGTGGGATGAGGAGTACCGCAAGCGCAAGAAGATCAGGAACGTGTTCGCCAAGGGGCTGTCGGACGAGCTGACGGCGAAGCTCACCGAGGTCTGTACGACGGCGTTCCACGCGTTGTGGCTCCAGGACTACGGGCGGATCGACGTGCGCCTGGCGCACGACGACGAGGTGTACGTCCTCGAGGTCAATCCCAACCCGTTCATCGCCTACGAGCACGAGATGGCGAATGCGGCGGAGAAGGCGGGACTCAAGTACAACGAGTTCATCGAGCGGATCGTGGATGAGGCGGTGGCGCGTGCCCGGGACTAGACGCCGGCGCGAGGTGCCCACGCCCGAGCTGCGGTGCCCCACCTGCCGCGCGGAGGTCGAGCGCTTCTGGTCGTCCTGCTCGAGCTGCGGGCGCCGCCTCGAGTGGCGCGACACGCAGAAGCTGACGGGCGCGGAGTGCTACTACTGCGGCTGGATCGTCTCCGACGCGTTCTCCTTCTGCCCCTGGTGCGGGCGCGAGATCGCAGACCGCGATTCGAGCCCCGAGCCGCTCAAGGCGCCGAAGGGGTTCAAGTACGAGCGGCGCTGCCGCTGGGGTTGCGGCGGCGGCGTCATGTATCCGATGCGCCACTGCCCCTGGTGCGGCCGACCGCAGAAATGGCGCTACGACGACTACCAGAACGTCTGCCCCCATTGCAGCAAGGGCGTCGACGACTGGATGGACGTCTGCCCTTGGTGCGGCGAAGACGCGACCGGGCGCGACCTCATCGCGCGGGCGCTGCGGCGCGTGCGCCGTCTCCTCGTCGTCGCGCGCATCACCGATTGGAACTACCGCGTGCTGCTGCGGCCCGGCGTGTCGGGTGTGACGCACGACTCGCCCAAGGTCATCGAGGTGGAGCGGCGCTACGTGACAGGGAAGCGGCGGCGCGACGAGATCTCGTGGAACATGTTGACCGGCCTCATCCTGCACGAGCTGGGGCACTCGTTCCTGTTTCACCACTGGTCCTTCACGCGGACCGGCCGATTCCGCCGCGCGTTCGGCGAAGTGCGGCAGGCGTACCGGGTGGCGGACTCCAAGTGGGTGGATTTCGAGCGCCGCGGCGTCACGACCACGCTCCCCGACTACGTCACCGCCTACGCGGCGACCCACCCGCAGGAGGACTTCGCGGAGACGTTCCGCTATTACGTGACGCGGCGGGGACGCCTGCGCGAGCTGTTCTCGGAGTTCGGCCGCAAGCGCAAGGGCGTACCGGTGTTCGAGAAGTTCCTGGTGCTGGGCGACTTCGTGCGCAGTCTGCGGGCGTGGCGGTAGCGAACGTGGCGCGGGGCCGCATGCTGCTGACCGCCGCCCTCACCGTGTACGGCCTCTATTACCTCTTTGTCCCCGACCATTTCGGGCTGATCGACAACGTCGATCTCGCCATCCACGAGACGGGACACCTCGTCTTCGGCCCGCTCGGCGAGTTCCTCGGCTACTTGGGCGGGACGCTGCTGCAGCTGCTCTTCCCCGTGACGTTCGCCTGGTACTTCTGGCGCCACGGCGACCGGCATGCTGCGACCGTGGCCGCTTGGTGGATCGCCCAGAACTGCTGGAACATCTCGGTCTACGTGAAGGACGCCCGAGCGCAGGAGCTGCCGCTCGTCGGGGGCGGAGAACACGACTGGGCCTATCTGCTCGAGCAGCTCGGTCTGCTCGAGCAGGATCAGGCCGTGGGTACGGCGGTGCGCGTCGCTGGAACGCTGATCTTCGCGTACGCGGCGCTGCGCGGATACACCTACGCCCGCAGCTCCGAGGGGCCGGTCAGTACAGCGTGATGTTGATTCCGAACAAGACCTGGAACGACGAGCCGTCGTGGAACAGGCCGCGCCCCTCGACGTACGGGTGCGTCCGGCCGTAGCGCGTCTCGAACCCGCCGAACAAGTCGAACCCCGTGTCGTTGTTGCCCGACGTATGCAGGATATTGAGGCCGCCACCCAAATACAGCGGCGCACCGGGCGCGCGGAACTTGAGGTCGGCGTTGAAGCCTACCAGCGTGCCGGCATCCACCAGGTAGTAATCGATCGACGGGTAGAACTCGACCGTCGGGGTGAGCGGCATGTGGATTTGGGCGCCGATCAACCCCTCGCTGCGATCGAAGTTGTAGCCGCCGTGCACGCCGAAGTGGGACCGCTGTGCCGCGGCGCGCGAGACGCCGGCCGCGCACACCAGCAGCACGACCGCGGTCAGGATGCGTCGCATCATGGTTCTTCCTCCGGTTGTGGTGCGGCCTTCTGTACCCGGAGGACCGGACACGGGTTCGCGGGGGTTCTGCCCCGCGACCCGTGGTCCGGTGACCGACGTCACACGTGGTGCTGCGTCACCCCGCGAAGCAGTAGCCGCAGCCCTTCTCTTGCGAGCGGCTCACCGCCAACACCCCGGAGGGCACGACCTGCGAGCCGGGGATCAGGCCGGCGACCCAATCTGCCTTCACCGCCGCCGGGTCCATCCCGATCTTCTGCGCGACCGCGCCGCTGTAGATCGTGAGCGCGACGTTGCACACGCCGAACATCACGCCCTTGGCGAGCAGCTGCTCGACACCGGTGCCGGGAAGGGGCAAGGGCAGCGGCTTCGCGAAGATGTTCCGGGTCGCGGGCACGTCGCCGTCCTTGAGACTGAACACTTCCCCGAGCTTGTACTTGGCCCACAGCGCGTCCACCATCGCGAGCGGGATCGCCGCGTGGCGCAGAATCACGACGCCGGAGTTCTCGGCGTCCGTCGTGCCGTAGTTCTCGTTGTTGCCGTTGAGCCAGACGCGCGGCCAGACGACCGGCATTCCGCTGTTCACCTCCGGCGCGTCGAACACCATCTTGTGCTTGCCGGTGATGCGGTTGAGCCAGGCCTCGAAGGCGGGGTCGGCGGCGCCCGTCACGGGCCGGCGGCGGGGCTGCGCCTCGAGCGCCAGCGGGGTGAGGCTGGCGAGGCCCGCGGCGGCTGTCGCGGCAAGGGTGCCGAGGAAGCCGCGACGGTGGGTGGACAACTGCGGATCGAACATTGGTCGTCTCCTGGGTGATGGGCTAAGGGGCCTGCTTCTGCCGAGGGGCCCGCGTCGGATAGGCGACGTCGGGCGGGGGATCGCCGTTGGGCCAGTCGTTCTCCTTGCCGCGAAAGTCGGGACGGGGTTGCGCGTTCACATACGCGGCGACGTCGAACGCTTCTTGATCGGTGAGCGTGCCGGGCCGGTCGAACGGCATGTTGCGGCTGATGAACTCCGCTGCCGTACGCACGCGCGCCATCCCGGCGCCCACGTTGTATGAGCCTGCCCCCCACACCGGCGGGGCGCCGGCGGTGCCCTCGCCGGCCGGCCCGTGGCAGCCGGCGCAGGTCGCCGTGAATACCCGCGCGCCCGCCGCCGTGTCGGCCTTGAAGGCGGCCCACTTCTGGAGCCGCGTGCCGGGCTGGGCCGGAGCGACAGGGACGCCGCGCGACAGGAAAGAGAAAAACGCGACGATGTCCGCCATGTCGCGGCTCGCCGGGTCCAGCGCCGCGCCGTTCATGCTGCGCCGGAAGCAGTCGTTGACCCGGTACTCGATCGTCTCGATCGTCCCGCTGCGGGGCCGGTACTGGGGATAGTGCGCGAACACGCCGATCCACGTGCCGCTCTCGCGCCGGCCTTCGTCCAGATGACAGCTCACGCAGCGCAGCCGGTTCCCGACGTGCGCCGGCAGGCTGTCTCGCGTCGCCACGAGCAGGGCCCGGCCCCGGCGGACGGCGTCGCCCAGGGGTCCGGCGGGAATGAGGGAATCGGCCGGCGCGCGGCCGGCTTGCGGCGATGGTGAGGCGGGGGCGCAGGCTCCGGCGGTCCAGAAGACGGCGAGAAGCAGCGTACAACCGGTCGGGCTCACAGGCCAGATAATACCGGCATTCCAGGCGGCAGCAACCTTTGCCACCCGCCGCTCATCCAAAGTGATGGCGCCCCGTCTCTTGCCGCCACCATCCACTTCGAGGTCGTCATGCACCTATTGCACCTCGCCGTGCTGCTCGCAGCGCTTCAGACTCCGACGCGGCTCGACTCGACTCAAGTCGCTCACGTCCTCGCGCAACTCCAGACGAGCGACTCCACTGTCTGCGAGCTGGCCGGGCAGGCGCTGACGAACTTCGGCGGCTTCTGGAATCTGGGCCGTGGTTGGGGCCCCTGGCGCAGCAGCATGACGATGCCGCGGCCCACGCCAACCCCCATGCCGATGCCGGGCGGCGGCGGCGGCCCCGGTGTCCATGTGATGAAAGGCATGATGCATGACCGGGATGACAGTCGATATGCGTCAACGCTGGGCGCCTACCGCGCGGTGCTACGCAGCGAGAACGGCTGTGTGCGCAACATCGCCGCCCGGGTGCTGGGCCAGTACGGGGGCGCGGGCACCTACGAGCTATTCCTCAGCCTGCTGAAAGACGCGAAGCCGGAGCTGCGGCAGACCGGAGCTCTGGGTCTCGGTGAGCTGGAGGACTCGCGCGCCATCAAGCCGCTGAGCGACGCGCTCGGCGACGCCGAGGTCGCCGTGCGCGCCACCGCGGCGTGGGCGCTCGGCGAAATCGAGGAAGAGGTCGCGATCGATCCCCTCACGGGGGCGCTGCGCGATCGCGCCCCCGAAGTGCGACGGACCGCCGCCTGGGCGTTGGGCCAGATCGAGCACGTCCGCGCCGTGCGACCGCTCGGCACCGCGCTCGGCGACGAGGCCGTGGAGGTGCGCGTCGCGGCGGCGTGGGCCTTGGGCGAGATCGAGGACGTCGCCGGCGTCGCTCCACTCGCGGCCGCCACGAAGGATCGCGACCCCAAGGTGCGGCAGACCGTCGCGTGGGCGCTCGGCGAGATCGAGAGCGCGCAGGGCGTGACGCCGCTCGGCGCATTGGTGCGCGACCCGGTCATCGAAGTCCGCAAGACCGCTCTCTGGGCCCTCGGCGAGATCGAAGACGCGAGCGGTGTGCCGCTCGCCGCCGCCGGGCTGAAAGACGACGATGCCGACGTCCGCGTCATGGCCGGCTGGGCCCTGGGGGAGATTGAATCCGTGAGCGGCGTCGAGTTCCTGGCGGCGGCGCTCAAGGATCCGGATGTCGAGGTGCGCATGACGGCGGCGTGGGCGCTCGGCGAAATCGAAAGCCCGCTTGCCCTCGAACCCCTGAAGGCGGCGCAGCAGGACGCCTCGGCCTCGGTCCGCCGCGCCGCCTCGTGGGCCCTGCGGCAGATCGACGACGAGAACGACCACCACAAGGTGCGCGTGCGGGTCCGCCCGAAGGTCAAATTGTGATCTCGCGGCTGCCGCGGCCGATCCCGGTGCGGAAGGCGCGGGCGCGCTCCACGACTTTGAAGTAGTCCACCAGCTCCTCGGCCTCCTGGGCGTCGTCCCAGCCGAGGAGCTTTCTCATCCGCCGCGCGACGGGCGTCACCGCCGCCGCACCCTGGTCGGCGTGCTCGTAGAACAGGTGCAGCCGGCGGATCAGGACGTCCTGCACCCGCACCGCCATCTCCCGCTCGACGGCGTGCACCACCTCCGCCCAGATCTCGGGCCCTCCCGGAAGGATCGACACGCCGAGGCTGCGGTCGCGCTCCACGAGGTTGAGCACGGCGGCGCACTCGCTGCCGTAACTCCCGACCAGGTGCCTGGCGGTGCTCTCCGATACGCCGCGCGCCCGCGCGGCCTCGAGCAGCACGCCCAGGTCCGCGGCCTCGCCGCCGGGGAGGGGCATGGCGTCGGTCGGGGGCCGCGGCGCGACGGGCCGCCCGTCCAGCTCGTGCAGCCGGGCGGCAACGCGGTCGACCACGTCCCGCCCCATCACGCGGTAGGTCGTGAGCTTGCCCCCCGCCACGGTAATCAGGCCATGCGCGCTCTCGACCACGCGGTGCTCGCGCGACACCTGGGACGGCGCAGCGCTCCGCTCCTGGCGCAGCAGCGGACGCAGTCCCGCCCACACCGACACGACGTCGTTAGGGGCGAGGTGCGCGTCCGGGAACGCGGCATTGGCCGACCGGAGCAGGTAGATCACGTCGCCGGCGGTGACGCGCACCGTCTCCGGGGCCCAGTCGGCGTCGGTGTCCGTCGTGCCGATGTACGAGAGATCGCCCCAGGGCAAGACGAACATGACCCGTCCGTCGATGGGGGAGAACAGCGTGATGGCGCGCTCGTTGCCGATGCGGCGGCGGGGCACCGCGACATGCGCGCCCTTGGTGGGGCGGAGGAGGGGCGGGGCGCCGGGATCGTCCAGGCGACGGAGGCCGTCTACCCAGGGGCCGCCGGCGTTCACGACGACGAGCGCTCGGACGGTGCGGGACTCGCCGCTCAGCACGTCGCGCACTGCGGCGCCGCGCACGCGCCCGTCGGGCTTCAGGAGGTTTGTCACCTGCGCGTAATTCGCGACCAGCGCGCCGGCGCGGGCCGCGCTCCGCACGGTGGCGAGCACAAGGCGCGCGTCGTCGGTTTGGGCGTCGTAGTACAGCGCGGCGCCCGCCAGGCCGCGGTCCTTGAGCGCGGGCTCGGCGCGGCGCGCCTCCTTGGCGTTGAGCCAGCGGTGGCTCTTGATGTTGCGGAACGCTGCCAGAGCGTCATACAGCCACATCCCCGCGCGCAGTTTCCAGGGGGGGACGCGGGAGCCGCGGTAGACGGGGAAGACGAACGCCAACGGGCGCACGAGATGCGGAGCGATGCGCAACAGCACGCGGCGCTCGCGGCTCGCCTCGAGCACCAGCCGCAGGTTCCCCTGCTCGAGGTAGCGTATCCCGCCGTGTATGAGACGCGACGAGTGGGACGACGTCGCGGCACCGAAGTCGCCCTGATCGACGAGTGCCGTCCGGAATCCGCGGAGTGCCGCGTCGCGCGCCACGCCGGCGCCGGTGATGCCGCCGCCGATCACGAGTAGGTCCACCGGCTCCGTGGCCATGGACGCCAACGCGGCGGCGCGCGTCTGATGCGAGAACGGTGTCTCGGCGGCCAACTCCCCTCCACTTCCGCCCGATGATAGGTTTCGGGCCTCACCCCCTGGCCCCCTCTCCACGTTGTGGAGAGGGGGAACGAAGGTTGGAATCTCGTCCCCCCACTCCACGGAGTGGAGAGGGGGAAAGGGGGTGAGGCAACGGAGGGGAGAATCTAATGCCTGCAGAAAACGGACGGCGCGTGGCGGTGATCGCCGGGTGTCGTACGCCCTTCGGCAAGGCGGGGACGGTGCTGAAGGACGTACGAGCGGTGGACCTCGCCCGTCACGCGGCCCGCGAGCTGCTCGAGCGCACCGATCTCGACGGCAGCAACGTGGACGAGGTCATCTTCGGGCAGGTCGTCCCGTCGGCCCTCGTCCCGAACATCGCCCGCGAGGTCAGCCTCCTCCCCCAGTTCCCCAAGGAAATCCCGGCCTTCTCGCTGAACCGCGCGTGCGCCTCCGCCAACCAGGCGATCACCTCCGCCCACGACCAGATCGCCCTGGGGCACTCGGATGTGATCGTCGCCGGCGGCGCCGAATCGCTCTCGGACATTCCCATCCTTGCCTCGCGCCGCCTGGCCGACATTCTCGTCGAGGCGAGCAAAGCCAAGTCGCTCGGGGCGCGCGTGCGCACCTTCGCCAAGATTCGCCCCAAGGACCTGATCCCGGTCGCTCCCGCCATCGCGGAGCCCTCGACCGGCGAATCGATGGGGCAGTCGGCCGAGAAAATGGCGAAGGAGAACCACATTTCGAGGGATGCGCAGGACCGCTGGGCGCTGCGCAGCCACCAGCTGGCTGCGAAGGGCCTCGCGGATGGCCGGCTCACCGCGGAAATCGCCCCCTGGTTTCCCGCGCGCCCGGGCGACCACGTGGTGACCCAGGACAACGGTGTCCGCACCGATACGTCCCTCGAGCAGATGGCCAAGCTGAAGCCGGTGTACGACCGCCGCTACGGGAGCGTCACCGCCGCGAACGCCTCGCCGCTCACCGATGGCGCGTCAGCGGTCCTGCTCGCCAGCGCCGCGGCCGCGAAGGCGTTGGGCTACGAGCCGCTCGCCTACATCCGCTCCTACGCCGTCGCGGCGGTGGACCCGGGTTGGCAGCTGCTGCAGGCGCCGGTGTGGGCCGTCCCCAAGGCGCTCGAGCGGGCGGGCATCGAGTGGAAGGAGCTCGGCCTGATCGAGCTGCATGAGGCCTTCGCCGCCCAGGTGCTCTCGAACCTCCAAGGGTTCGCGGAAAAGGGTTGGGAGATCAACGAGGAGATCATCAACGTGATGGGCGGGTCCATCGCCATCGGCCATCCCTTCGGCGCGACGGGCGGCCGCATCGTGACGACGCTCGCCAACGAGATGAAACGGCGCGACGTGCAGTTCGGGCTCGTTTCGGTGTGCGCCCAGGGCGGCATGGGGTTCGCGATGGTCCTGGAGCGCCGGTAGTGGCGGCTTCCGGCCCCGCGCTCACCTGGAACGTCGAGGCCGGCATCGCGGTCCTGGTCCTCGATTGCAAGGACCACCCCGTCAACACCATCTCCCGCGCGGTCAAAGACGAGTTCCTCGCCTGCTTTGAGACGCTGGCAGCGGACCCCGCTGTCCGCGCCGTCGCGTTCTTCTCGGGGAAGCGGGACAATTTCATCGCCGGCGCCGACATCGAAGAGTTCGTCCAGCTCACCTCGGCCGCGGACGCAGAGCGGCTCTCGGCCGACGGACAGGAGCTGCTCGACCGTGTCGCCCGGTTCGCAAAACCGGTCGCCGTGGGCGTCCACGGCGCCTGCCTGGGGGGCGGCTTCGAGCTGGCCCTCGCCTGCCACTACCGCGTCGCGACCGATCACCCCGAGACGCAGATCGGCCTTCCCGAAGTCCAGCTGGGCATTCTTCCCGGCGCCGGCGGCTGCCAGCGGCTGCCGCGCCTCGTGGGAGTGCGCGCCGCGCTCGACATGATTCTCGCCGGCAAGAGCGAGCGCGCGGCCAAGGCCTACCGCCTGGGGATGGTGGACGAGCTCGTGCCGCCGCCGATCCTGCGCGACGTCACGGTCGCCGCGGCGCAGCGCATGGCCGGCGGGTGGCGGCCCAAACGGCGCCGGCCCGGCGGGTTCACCGGCTGGCTGCTCGACGGGAATCCCCTGGGGCGGAGCTTCGTCTACCGGGCGGCGCGCAAGCAGGTCCTGGCCCGGACGGGCGGCAACTATCCGGCGCCGCCCGCCGCGCTCGAGGCCGTCGAATACGGGCTCAAACACGGCCTCGCCGAGGGACTGAAGCGCGAGGCGCAGCTCTTCGGACAGCTCGCCGTGACCGACGTGTCGCGCAAGCTGGTGCAAATCTTCTTCGCCACGACGCAGCTCAAGAAGGACCTGGGAGTCCCCGGCGCTCCGCCGCCGGTCGAGGTGAAGCGCCTCGGCATCCTAGGATCCGGGTTCATGGGCTCCGGGATCGCCGGCACCGCCGTGAGCCAGGCGGAGGTGGACGTGCGCATGAAGGACGCCGACCTGGCCCACGTCGCGCACGGACTGGGCGCGGCGCGGGCCATCCTCGACGACCGGCTCAAGCGGCGCCGCATCACGAAGTACGAGCACGCCCGTCTCGTCGCGCTGCTCTCGGGCGGCGCGAGCTACGCGGGTTTCGGGCGCGCTGAGCTCGTGATCGAGGCGGTGTTCGAAGAACTCGCGGTCAAGCAGCAGGTCCTCAAGGAGGTCGAGGGCGCGACGCGGGAGAGCGCCGTCTTCGCGTCCAACACTTCCACCATTCCCATCACCCGCATCGCCGAGGCAGCACGCCGTCCCCAGCAGGTGATCGGGATGCATTTCTTCTCGCCGGTCGCGAAGATGCCCCTCCTCGAGGTCATTCCGGGGACGCGCACGGCGCCGGGCGTCGTGAGCACGGCGACGGCGTTCGGGCGGCGGATGGGCAAGACCGTGATCGTCGTGAAGGACAGCCCCGGCTTCTGGGTGAACCGGATTCTCGCGCCCTACGCGGGCGAGGTCGGCCACCTCCTCACCGAGGGCGCGTCCGTCGAGGAGATCGACGAGATGGCCGTGCGCTTCGGCTTCCCCGTCGGACCGGTCACGCTGCTCGACGAGGTGGGGCTCGACGTCGCTGACAAGGTCGCGCAGGTCATGTCGGCCGCCTACGGCGAGCGCCTGGAGGCGACCGGCGGCGTGGCCACGCTCGTCAAGGCCGGCCGGCTCGGCCGGAAGTCGGGGCGCGGGTTCTACGTGTACAAGGGCGGCAAGAAACGGGGGGTGGACGCCGGCGTCTACGACCTGCTCGGCGTCCACCCCAACGGGGGTCCGCGTCCCGCGGAGATCCTGCAGCGTCTCGTGCTCGGGATGCTCAATGAAGCGGCGCGCGCCGTCGCCGAGGGCGTCGTGCGGACCCCGCGCGACGGCGACATCGGCGCGATCTTCGGGTTCGGCTTCCCCCCGTTCCGCGGCGGCCCGCTGCGCCACGCCGACGACCTGGGCGCAGCCCGGCTCGTCGCCGACCTGGAGCGCCTCGCCGAGCGCTGCGGTCCCCGGTTCGCCCCGTGCGACGCGCTGCGCGATCTCGCGCGCCGCAACGCGAAGTTCTATCCCTGATGCTGCGAGCCGGCTTGCTGTGGTTGAGCGACCAGCCCAGAGTGTTCCAGTTCGTCCGCCGCAACGGGCTCGCCCGCCGGTTCGCGTCGCGCTTCGTCGCCGGAGAAACGGTGGACGCCGCCGTGGCCGCGCTGCGGGATCTCAAGGCGGCCGGCCTGTTCGCGTCGCTCGACTTGCTCGGGGAGTCGGTGGCGCACGCGGCGGAGGCCGAGCACGCCCGCGATACCTACCTCGAAACGCTGGACCGGATCCGCGGCCCCGAGGCCAACGTGTCGGTGAAGCTCACGCAGATGGGGCTCGACATCGACGAGGCGCTGTGCGTCGCGAACCTGCGCGCCATCGTCGCCAAGGCCAAGGCACGCGATTCGTTTGTGCGCATCGACATGGAGCAGTCGAGTTACACCGAGAAAACGCTCCGGCTCCTCAAGGGGACCTTCTATCCCGAGTTCGGCGACGCCGTGGGAGTGGTGCTGCAGTCCTACCTGCGCCGCACCGCGCAGGATGTGGACGACATGATCGCGCTGGGGGCGCGGGTGCGCCTGTGTAAGGGCGCGTACCAGGAGCCGCCCGAGGTCGCCTTCCCCGCCAAACGTGACGCGGACGGGAACTACGTCGCGTGCATGGAGCGGCTGCTCGAGCGGGGGCGTTATCCCGGGATCGCGACGCACGACGAGAAGATCATCGCTCACGCGAGGGCTTTCACCGCGGCGCAGGGGATCCCCCCCGCGCGCTACGAGTTCCAGATGCTGTACGGGGTGCGGCGCGACCTCCAGTACGCGCTGCGCCGCGAAGGCTACAACGTCCGCGTCTACGTCCCGTTCGGCACGCATTGGTATCCCTACCTCATGCGGCGGCTCGCCGAACGCCCCGCCAACATCGCGTTCATCGTCGGGAACGTCGTGAAGGAGTCCCTACGGCCGAAGTGACGGACGACACGACCCTCGGCGGGTATCGGCAGGTCCACCAACGCCCGCCGGCATTCGGCGGGCCCGACGGACAGTCGTACTCCGTCTCCACGTTCGTCGACGACGCGCCCGACGCGACCGGGCGCTACGGCGCCGCGCTCTTGTTCCTGCGCTGGAGCGGGGGCGACCGGCCGGCAGGCCACCTGGAGACCGACTACCTCGCGTTCGGCCGTACGCCCGCGGAGGCGCTGGCGCCGCTGCTTGCCCTGACGCTGCAGGAGGTGAAGGCTCACCTGGATCGCTGCGTGAGGGGGCGGTGACGGCTACGGGAGTGGTCCTGGTGCGCGAGGGCGGCGTCTATCGCGTCCACACCGAGGCGGGTGAAGTGACGGCGACGCTGCGGGGAAAGCTCAAGCACAAGGACGACGACCGGGTCGTGCCCGGCGACGTCGTGGATCTCGATCTCCATGGCGACGGGGAGGCGGCGATCACCGGCATCCGGCCGCGCCGTTCGGTGCTGGCGCGCCGGGCAGCGCAGGGGGGCGCGGGCGGCGGCGCGCGGCGCGCCCAGCCCGTCGCCGCCAACGTGGACCAGGTCGTGGTGGTCGCGTCGGCCCGCGACCCCGAGGCCGTGCCCCGGATGCTGGACCGGTTTCTGGTGATTGCGGAGGCGAACCGTCTGCCGGCGGTGCTGGTGGTGAACAAAATCGAGCTCGAACGGGGCGTCGCTGAGGCGCTGGCCCGGCGCTACGCGCCCGCCGCCTACCAGGTGCTCCCCACGTCCGTGAAGGCGGGGGAAGGGCTCCCCGCCCTGCGCGACCTGCTGCGGGGGCGGCACTCGGTGTTCACCGGCGCGTCGGGCGTCGGCAAGTCCAGCCTGTTGAACTGGCTCGAGCCGGGCTTGAAGCTGCGCGTCGGGGCGATCAGCGAGAAGTGGCGCACCGGGAAGCACACCACGACGGCGGCGGAGCTGGTCCCCGTGGCGGGTGTGGGGTACGTGGTCGACACGCCCGGGCTGCGCGAGGTGGCGACCTGGGGAATCGAGCCGGACGCCCTCGCCGCCTGCTTCCCCGATTTCCGGCCCTATCTCGACCAGTGCCGCTTCGACAACTGCCGCCATCTCTCGGAGCCTGGCTGCGCCGTCCGCGCCGCCGCCGCCGCCGGGGCCATCGATGCCGACCGCCTCGTGTCGTACGAGCGGATCCGCGAGGAGGTCAGCGCACCTTCTTGGTCCAGCGGCCGGCGTCGCGGGCGGTGACCTTCGCCAGCATCGCGGCGAACGCCTCATCCAGGTCGATCTTCTGGGAGTTCGCGAGACAGATCACCACGAACAGGATGTCCGCCAGCTCCATGGAAACGGACCCCTCCGGCTCATCGGGCTTCTTGGGCTTCGGACCGAACTGGTGATTGACCTCGCGCGCCAGCTCGCCAACTTCCTCCGCCAGGCGCGCGACGTTGGCGAGCGGGGGAAGTAACCTTCCTCGTACTGGCCGATCCAGCGGTCCACGGCCTGCTGTGCTTCGCGAAAGCTCACGGAGACTCCGGATGAAAGAGCTGGTGGCGCCGTTTCGTGGGGAACGCTATCGCCGGGCCGCCCGTCTGGGCCGGCTGATCGCCCCGCCCTACGACGTGATCGCGCCGCCCGAGCGCGCGCGGCTCGCCGCCTTCGACGAACACAATATCGTCCACGTGATGCTGCCGGAAGCACCGCAGGGCTGGAGCGGCGACCGTTACGCGTGGGCCGCGGAGCGACTCGCCGCCTGGCGGCGCGAACGGGTGCTGGCCACGGACGCCGAGCCCGCGGTCTACGTGATGGCCCAAGGCCGGCGCCTCGGCGTGTTTATGGCGTTGGCGGCGGAGGGCTACGAGCCGCGCCGCGTCAGGCCGCACGAACAGACGCATGCCGGTCCCAAGGCCGACCGCCTCGCGCTGCTGCGGGCGACGGGCACGAACATCGAATCGATCTTTGTGATCGCGCCTGACGCGGATGGGAAGCTGGCGCGCGCGCTGAAGGCGGTCGCGCGCCGGCGCCCGCCCGCGCGCACCAAGCTCGACGGCGTCCCAATCCGTCTGTGGGCGGTGCGGGACGTTTCCCATTTCCCGTTTCCCGACGGTCCCCTCTACATCGCCGACGGTCATCACCGCTACGAAACGGCGAGCGCCTATGCCCGGGAGAACCCGGCGGCCGACCGAGTGCTGGCGTTCGTGGCCTCCGCGCGGGACCCGGGGTTGGTGATTCTGCCGACGCATCGCCTGATCTACGGTGCGGGCCGCGACCCGCAAACCCTGCAGGAGGGCTGGCGCGCCTGGTTCGACATCGCGCCCGTGCCCCGGACCGCCGATCCGGTGAAGCATCTCGCCCGTGTGGGACAGGACCGCACCGCCTGCCTCGTCGCCGCGCCGAACGGCAGTCTCGTGAGCCTGACGTTGCGGCGCGACACGCCGCTCGATCGCGTGCCCGAGCTTGGCAGGAGCGCCGCGGTGCGCGCGCTCGACGTCGCACGCATCGAAGCGCTCGTCGTGAAGCCCATCCTCGCGGCCGACACGTCAACGCCGACGCTGCGCTACACGGCCGACGCCCGCGAAGCGTTGGACGACGTGCGCCAGGGTGCGGCGAGCGCGGCGGTGCTGCTGAATCCGACACGGGTGGAGCAGGTGTTCGCCGTGGCGGACGCGGGCGACGTGATGCCGCCCAAGTCCACCTACTTCGCGCCCAAGGTGCCGAGTGGCCTAATCCTGCGGTCCGCGGAGTAGCGCGGCGATCAACGCTTTGGAGAACTGCGGCAGGTCGGCGGGCGTGCGCGAGGAGATGAGGTTGCCGTCGACGACCACGGGACTGTCCTCCCAGATCACGCCGGCGTTCTCCAGGTCGTCTTTGATAGCGCGCACGCTCGTCGCGCGCCTGCCCTTCAGGATCTTCGCCGAGATCGGGACCCAGCCCGCGTGGCAAATGAAGGCCACCGGCTTGCCGGCCTGGTGAATGTCGCGCGTGAGCTTCAGCACCTTGTCGAAGCGGCGCAGCTGGTCGGGGGCGAAGCCGCCCGGGATGACGAGGCCGTCGAACGGCCCGGCTTCGATCTGGTCCACGTTGGCGTCCACGGTGATGGGGTAGCCGCGCTTTCCTTGATAGGTCTTCTCGCCGATGCCCGCCACCGTCGTGGTGGCGCCCTCTTCCTCGAGCCGGATCTTGGGGTACCAGAGCTCGAGGTCTTCGTAGAGAGGCCCGGCGAAGAAGAGGACGCGCTTCCCTTTCAGCGTCATGCGGTCAACCTATATCTTTCTGCGACATGAGTCCACGGGCACGGCAGCACGTCCTCGATAATCTCGACGCGATCTACCGGGAAGCCTACGAGCGCGCCAAGGCCGCGAAGGACGAACGACGCATGGCGGACCTCGACGCCGCCTATCAGCGCGAGCAGCTGCTCCTCGAGGTGCTGCTCGACATCCGCGACAGCCTAGCCCCCGCCGCTTCCCCCGCGCCCGGTGCCGGTAAGGACAAAGGGCCCGATCCGATGGCCGCGCTCGAGACGATTCGCCGCATCACCCGCCTGCGCTGAGGAGTCCGCCATGCATCGCCGCCGTCACAGCGTACTGTTCTGCTGCGCCCTCGTTCTGGCCGCCGGCTGCGAGCGTCCAGCCGATCTCGTGATCACCGGTGGCGTGGTGTGGACCGGCCTCTCGAGCGGACGGGCGCAGCCCGCCGTCGTCGCGGTGCGGGACGGGAAGATTCTCGGCGTCGGCGACTCCACGGAGATGGCGCGGTACATCGGGGCCAAGACCGAGATGCTCGCCGTGGGGGGCGGCATGGTGATGCCCGGGTTCGCCGACGGGCACACGCATTTCATCGACGGAGGCTTCCAGCTGGCCTCGGTCGACTTGCGCGACGCGGCCACCCCGGCGGAGTTCATCAAACGGCTCAAGGAGTACGCCGCCGGCCGCCAGCCGGGCGAATGGATCACCGGCGGCGACTGGGATCACGAGCTGTGGCGTGGCACGCCCCTCCCGCAGCGCGACTGGATCGATTCGGTCACGCCGAACAGTCCCGTGTTCGTGAGCCGTCTCGACGGGCACATGGCGCTCGCGAATTCTGCCGCGCTCCGCGCCGCCGGCGTCACCCGCAGCACCGCCACGCCGGCCGGCGGCGAGATCCCCCGCGACGCCGCGACCGGCGAGCCGATCGGGATTTTCAAGGACCAAGCGATGGACCTGATTTGGCGGGTCTTTCCGGCGCCCTCCCCCGAGCAGCGCGACTCGGCCCTGTCCCGCGCCCTCGCGCACGCCGCGTCCCTGGGGGTGACGGCCACCGCGCACATGAACGCCTCCTGGGCCGACCTCGCGAGCTACCGGCGCCTCTCCCAGGCGGGCCGCCATACGATGCGCGTCGCCGTCTATCTGCCGCTCGAGGATTGGCGCGCGGTCGCCGAGAGCGTGGCCCGGGGGGGGGGAGGCCAGGGCGACGACTGGGTGCGCATTGGCGGGGTGAAGGGCTTCATGGACGGCTCGGCCGGCTCGCGCACGGCGTACTTTTTCGAGCCGTTCTCGGATTCGGCGGGCTACTCGGGGCTCATGCAGCACAGCGAGGCCGACATGCGCGCGTGGATCGGCGGGGCCGACTCGGCGGGCTTGCAGGTCGCCGTCCACGCCATCGGCGACCGTGCCAACGCCCTGCTCCTGGCGATCTACGACAGCGTCGCAGGCGCGCACGGCGCGCGGGACCGGCGCTTCCGCGACGAGCACGCCCAGCACCTCCGCCCGCAGGAGATCCAACGCTTCGGCGCGCAGCGGGTCGTGCCGTCGATGCAGCCGTACCACGTGATCGACGACGGCCGCTGGCTCGTGAAGCGGATCGGCCCGCAGCGCATCAAGACGACGTACGCCTTCCGCTCGTTGATTGCCGCCGAGGCCCCGCTGGCGTTCGGGTCGGACTGGACCGTGGCTCCCCTCAACCCGCTGCTCGGCGTCTACGCGGCGGTCACGCGGCGCACGCTCGACGGCAGAAACCCCGGCGGTTGGGTCCCGGACCAGAAGATCACGGTGAGCGAGGCGTTGCGCGCGTACACCTACGGCAACGCATGGGCGACGTTCATGGAGCGGAAGTGGGGCGCGCTCGCTGCCGGTCACTACGCGGACATCGTCGTGCTGGACCGGGATTTGTTCGCGGTGCCGGCCGAGTCGATCGGCGCCGTGAAGGTGCGGTATACGATTGTGGGCGGAACGGTGGTCTACACGAGTCCTGAGCCCTAGCCCGAGTACTTGAACCCGGCCTCCTGCAGCGTCAGCGGCTGGGCGTCTCCATGCTCCACTCCGGCCTCTACGACTTCGCCGAGCACGAGGGTGTGATCCCCCGCCGGAAGTGTTGCGACGACCCGACACTCGACCCACCCGACGCTGTCCGCGAGCACTGGGACGCCGGAAACGGGCGCCGGCTTGGTCTTGATGCCCTTGAGCTTCTGGGGAGCCTGGTCGGAGGTGCGGCCCAGTTTCCCGGCGAGGTCGCGTTGCCCCTGCTGCAGCAGATTCACGGCGAAGTGATGGGAGTCGCGAATCATCTCGATCGTCTTGGAAGTGTTCTCCACCGCCACTGCCACCATGGGGGGTTCGAATGCCGCCTGGGTGATCCAGTTGGCGGTCATCCCGTGCTCCTCTCCGCCGTGCGCTACGGTGATGGCGTATAGGCCGTAGGGGAATTGGCGGAGGACGGTTTTCTTGGCGGATTCGTCCATGGCTCAATATTGACCCTTCGCGGCGCCGGTGCCAAGTTGCGGCGGGTTTCCATGTCGCTCCTTCGCTTCGTGGTGATCGCCGCCCTTCCCACCTTCGCTATGGCCTCGCTAGCGGCGGCGCAGCAGCTGCAGGTGACCGAATCCCTTTCATCTCTCGAAGAGGCCGCCCGTCGCGATTCAAATGACGCGGCTGCGCACTATCAGCTGGCGCTCGCGTATTGGGCCAAGAGACGGTTCGACGGCGCCGAACGCTCACTGCGTACCGCCGTCACTATTGAACGCCGGTTTGCGCCGGGGTACCTCGCGCTCGCGTATCTGCCGTACGCGCGCCGCCGGAGCTTGATGAAGGAAGAGGTCAAGGGCCGCGTGCCCGAGGAGTGGCGGGATCGCGTCGAGGAGTCCTGGCGTCTCCGCCGGCGCGCGTTTTTGATCGATCCCCTCGTGGATCTCCGCATCATCGGCGCGGTCATTCCGCTGCCTGCGGGGATTCTGCTCACTCCAGGCGGGCTGATCATCAATAGGGATCCGTTCGCCGCGTTTTTGCGCGGCGACTATCAATTCGCCTACCGCACCTTCAACGCCGTCGCAGCCGGTTACACAGGCGCACGGCGCGGCTCGATCCCCGATGGTTTGCTCTGGTATCGAGGCCTTTCCGCGGGACACGTCGGGGCATACGACACGGCGATCGCCGACTTCAGTACGCTCCTGGCGCGGGGTGTCGCGCGTGAGCAGGCCGACTCCGTCCTCCACATCCCGCTCAAGACGAACGACTATCGCTACGTGCTGGCGCTCTTTCATACCCGCGCCAACCATTTCACCGACGCCATCAACCTGTACGAGGAGGCGTTGGGGAACGATGTCGGGCTCTTCATGGCGCACGTGCAGATGGGCCGCATTTACGAGAGCCGTCAGATGTGGCCTCAAGCGGTGGATCAGTTCCAGCGAGCCGTTGCCGCGAACCCTGACGACCCGAGCCTCCTGCTCGATTTGGGCGCGGTGCTGCGGGCGGCGGGACAGCTGAGCGAGGCCGAAGCAGCCTTACGGCGCGCCATGGATGGCAATCCGCGCGACTCGCGCGTTCCGTACCACCTCGCCATCACCCTCGAGGAGGAACACCAGTTTTCCGAGGCCCGCGCGACGCTGAGTCGCTTCCTCGCCCTCGCCCCCACCCGCTACCGGAACCAGATCGCCGAAGCGAGACGACGACTGGCCGCGTTGCAACCGTGACCGCCCAGGTGACGATGAGGCCGTGGAGCGTCGCTCTCGCACTGGCGTTCATCGTCGGCGCGGCTCCCGCGCCCGCGCAGTTCCGCCTTCCCGCGAAGCTCGGACAGCTGGAACAGCTGGCTGCCCAAGACTCCAACGATGCCGCTGCCCACTACAACCTGGCGCTCGGCTACTGGAACGCGAAGCGGTGGGATGCCGTCGAGCGCGAGCTGCGCCTCGCCGTCACGATCGAGCCGCAGTTCGCCGAAGGATGGCTCACGCTCAGCCGGCTGCCGTTCGGGCGGCGGCTCCGCCTGTGGGACGATATCTGGGAGCGGCGCTTGTCGCCCGAAGGGCGGCAGCAGGTGGACGAGGCCTATCGACTTTACCAACGGGCGTTACTGATCAACCCGTTGGTGGACCTGCGCGCCGAGGCCGCGGCCCGGCCCGGGAAGTCGCCGTACTGGATGGCCACCGAGTACCTCACGCAGTTGTACGAGTACCTCTTTGGCGGCTTCGACGACATTGAGACGGGCCACTACGACGCAGCGTACAACCGCTTCGACCGTCTCATCAACGACGCACCCACGCGAGGGGACCGAGAGGCGCTTCCGGAGTTCGTGTATTACTTCCGGGGTCTCGCTGCCGGCCACCTCGGGCGGTGGAACGAGGCAATCGCGGACTTCGAGCGTCTCCTCACGCGCTCGGCGGCGCGGCAAGCCACGGACTCCCTGCTCTATTACATCCCGATCGAGACGAATCAGTATCGCTACATGTTGGGGGTCCTGCATCACCGCGCCGGCAACTTGCCGGAAGCGGAGCGATACTACCGCAGGGCATTGGAGGAGGATATTGGGTTGTACATGGCGCACGCACGGCTCGCCACCATAGCGGAGAGCAGGCAGGACTGGTCCGGCGCCGTGGCGGAGCGCCGCGCAGCCGTGAATGCCAACCCCGACGATCCGTCGCTGCTCCTCGACCTGGGCCGAACCCTGACCGCGCTGGGCGACTTTGCCGGCGCGGAGGACGCCCTCAAGCAGGCCGTCACCGCGAACCCCCGCGATTCGCGGGCCCCCTACTACCTGGGGATCGTGCAGCAACTACGCGAGAAGAAGGAGGAGGCGCGTGAGTCGTTCAATCGTTTCATCGCCATGGCGCCCAGCCGCTATGTTCGGCAGATCGAGGACGCCAAGCGGCGCCTGGCGGCGCTCCAGTAGCGCCCTCGTTACCGCCCTCCTGGTCGCGGTGCCCGCCGCCGCCCAAGCGCGCGCCGCCTACGAAGAGCTGCAGAATTTCTCAGGCGTCCTGAACCACATCCGCATCAACTATCCGGACTCCGTGAGCTACAGCGAGCTCGTGGCTGCCGCGATCCGCGGCGTCCTCCGCTCGCTCGATCCCCACAGCTCCTACAGCTCCAGCATCGAGTGGCAGAAGCGGAGCGCCCTCGAGCGGGGTGAGCTGTTCACGGTAGGCATCACGCTCGAAGAAGTCGAAGGCGCTGCCACCATCCTGGCCGTCGCGCCGAGAAGCCCGGCCGCCAAAGGCGGCGTCCTTCCGGGCGACCGCATCGTCGCGCTGAACGACACGTCGGTGGTCGGCCTCGAAATGAAGACACTCGCGCTCCGCCTCGCCGGTGAAAAAGGCTCCAAAGTGCGTCTGCGCATGGAGCGCGGGCCCCGGCTCGAGCCCGACACCTTCAGCGTTACGCTGAAGCGCAGTCCGTTCGAGGTGCGCTCGGTGTCCGTGGTCCGCATGGCGGACTCCGTCACCGGCTACCTGCGGCTCGAAGACTTCCTGGGCAACGCCGCCGAGGAGACCCACGACGCGCTGAAACGCCTGCGCGGGATGCACGCACGGCAGGTCATCCTCGACCTGCGGGGCAACCCGGGTGGGATCGTTACGTACGCCGTGGAGATCGCGAGCGAGTTCTTCCCCAAGGGAACCGTCGTGTTCCGCACCAAGGGCCGCAAGCGCGACGTGGACACGACCTTCGTCACCAAGCGAGACGGCGAGTTCCGCGACCTACCGCTCGTGGTCCTGATCGACGAGCGCAGCGCCAGCGCCGCCGAGGCGCTCGCCGGCTCCCTCCAGGACCACGACCGCGCCTTGTTGGTGGGTCGGCGCAGCTTTGGCAAAGCCCTGATGCAGACGATGCTCCTGCTGCCTTCCGGTGACAACATCTCGCTTACCGTCGGGCGCGTGATCACGCCCAGCGGCCGCTTCATCCAACGGCGCTACCGCGGGATCGGCTACGAGCAGTACCTGAGCTTCGCGGGAAAGTCGGGCACCGAAGACGATACCGGTACGGTCTTCAGGACCGACGCCGGGCGCCCGGTGCGGGGCGGCGGTGGAATTGCCCCCGACCTCGTTGTGCCGATCGTCGCCCCGCTCCCGGTGTGGTGGAGCACCGCCGCCGATTCCGGCTTCGACGATGCGGTTTCGGACAGCGTCGCCCACACACTCCCGGCGACGCCCGCCGCTGCCGCCGCCTGGCTCACTGCCGAGACCCAATGGCGCACCACGGTCGTCCCCCCGTTCCTGCAGCGCGTGCGCGCGCGCCTGGGCGTGAGCGCACCAGTCGACAGCCTGCTCGAGCGTCGACTCGCGCGGATCCTCGCCGCCCGCGTGGCGGAGGTGCGGTGGGGGTCCGACGCCCGCGAAGCGTTCATCATCCGGAACGACTCCGCCCTGCCCGTCGCCCTCGAACAGTTTCCTCGCCTGGGGGTGCTCCTGGGCCCACCTTCCGCCGCCAAGTAGGCTATTTTTCAAGCCCATGGCGACTCGTACTCGGACCCCCCCCGCGAAAGCGGCACCCACGCTCGCGAAGGCCGACCTGCTCGACATGTACCGGCTGATGCTCCTGTCGCGTCGCATCGATGACAAGGAGATCCAGCTCAAGCGCCAAAACAAGATCTTCTTCCAGATCTCCGGTGCCGGGCACGAGGCCGTGCTCGTGGCGGCGGGCAAGCTCCTGCGGCCTTCCTACGACTGGTTCTATCCGTACTACCGGGACCGGGCCCTCTGCCTCACCCTCGGCATGACGCCGACCGAGATGTTCCTCTCGGCCGTCGGCGCCGCCGACGATCCCAACTCGGGCGGCCGCCAGATGCCGTCCCACTGGGGACACAAGGCGCTCAACATCGTCAGCCAGTCGAGCCCCACGGGGACGCAGTTCCTGCAGGCCGTCGGCTGCGCCGAAGCGTGGCTGCGCTACGAGCGCATCGACGGGATCGCCGAGAAGCCCGTGAAGAGCGACGAGGTGGCGTACTGCTCGGCCGGCGACGGCACCACGAGTGAAGGGGAATTCTGGGAAGCGCTGAACAGCGCCAGCAACCTCAAGCTCCCGGTGCTCTTCCTCATCGAGGACAACAAGTACGCGATTTCCGTCCCGATCGAGGTGCAGACCGCGGGTGGGTCGGTCTCGAGCCTCGTCCGGAACTTCCCGAACCTGTTGGTCGAGGAAGTCGACGGCTGCGACCCGATTGCGTCCTACGCCGCCCTCGCCCGTGCCACAGAGTGGTGCCGCCAGCGGAAGGGGCCGGCCCTGGTCCACGCCCACGTGATTCGGCCCTATTCGCATTCGCTCTCCGACGACGAGGTGCTCTATAAACCGCCCCGCGAGCGCGAAGAGGAAGCGAAACGCGACTGCCTGATCACGTTTCCGAAGCGCCTCGTCGCCGAGGGCGCTGCCACCGAGGCGGAGATCGAGGCGATCCGCGTCCAGGTGGACGAGGAGATCCAGCTCGCCGCCGATATGGCCCTCACCTCCCCACAGCCGAAGCCCGAGACGGCGCTGCTGTGGGTCTACTCGCCGGACGTCGATCCCACGTCCGAACAGTTCGACACGGAGGACGACCCGCGCTTCACGGGCGAGCCGACGACCATGGTCGACCTGCTCAATGCGTGCATGAAAGACGAGATGGCGCGCGACCCGCGCATCGTCGTCTTCGGTGAAGACGTCGCCGACGCGAGCCGCGAGCAGCACCTGAAGGACGTGAAGGGCAAGGGCGGTGTGTTCAAGGTGACCTGGGGGCTCCAGCGGCAGTTCGGGAGCGAGCGGGTCTACAATTCGCCCCTGGCTGAAGCCAACATCATCGGCCGGGCTATCGGCCTCGCCACGCGCGGCATCAAACCCGTGGTCGAGATCCAGTTCTTCGACTACATCTGGCCGGCCTACCACCAGCTCCGCAATGAGCTGGCAACGATGCGGTGGCGGTCGAGCAACGCGTTCGCCGCACCCGTCGTGGTCCGCGTCACCTACGGCGGCTATCTGAAGGGCGGCTCCGTGTACCATTCGCAGACGGGTGCCGTCGTCTTCACGTCCGTGCCCGGGCTGCGCGTGATCTGTCCCGCCACGGCGCTGGACGCCAACGGCCTGCTGCGCACCGCCATCCGCTGTGACGACCCCGTCCTCTTCCTCGAGCACAAGCACCTCTATCGCCAGACCTACAACAAGGCGCCGAACCCCGGCCCGAACTTCATGATCCCGTTCGGGAAGGCTAAAGTGGTCCGGGAAGGCACGCACCTCAGCGTGATCGCGTACGGCGCGGTGGTGCAGCGCTCGTTGGTCGCCGCCAAGGAGCTGGAGGAGCGGGACGGCGTCAGCGTGGAAGTGATCGACCTCCGGAGCCTGTCCCCCGTCGATTGGGACGCGATCGAGCGCTCGGTCCGCAAGACCAACAAGGTGATCGTGGCCTACGAGGACTCGCTCTCGTGGGGCTACGGCGCCGAGATTGCCGCCAAGATCGCCGACCAGTGCTTCCCCTGGCTCGACGCGCCCGTGCGGCGCGTCGCCTCCACCGACACGTTCGTCGGGTACGCCCCCGACCTCGAGGATCACATCCTGCCCCAGGTGGATGACCTCGCGCAGGCGATGCGCGAGCTGCATGCGTTCTAGGGCGGCCCTCGCCTACAGCCTCCTCTTCTTTCTCTCCGGAGCCACCGGGCTCGTCTACGAGCTGCTCTGGGTCCGCGTGCTGTATCAGTCCTTCGGCTCCACCATCCAGTCGGTCACGACCGTCGTCGCCGCCTACATGGGCGGGCTCGGGCTGGGCGCCTGGCTGTTCGGCCGGCTCGGCGACCGCCATCCCCAGCCCGCCGCCCTGTACGGCCGCCTCGAGGTCGCCATCGGCCTCTTCGGGGCCATCTCACCCCTCGTGCTGGGGCTCGCTCACCGGGTGTACCTCGGCGCGGCGGGATCCCTCGCGCTCGACGGGGGCGGGGCCACGAGCGTCGCGCTGCGTTTCGGGCTCGCCGCGCTCGTCCTGCTGATCCCCACGACCTTGATGGGTGGCACCCTGCCCGTGTTGACGCGGGCCATGATGGCGGACGACCGCGCGCAGCTGAAGCCGGCGCTGGGCCGGCTCTACGGCCTCAACACCATCGGCGCGGTCGCCGGCACGGCCCTAGCAGGCTTTTTCCTGATCGAGTACGTCGGCGTCAGAGCCAGTCTCTGGCTCACGGCGGCCATCAACATCGCGCTCGGCGCGGCCGCCATCCGGATCGCGCAGCGCCTCGGCCCAACGCCGCCCGCTCCCCCCTCCCCGCTCCCCGCTCCCCGTGACTTGGTCCGCACCCTCGCGCTGGTGCTGCTCGGCGTCACGGCCTTCGCTTCGCTCCTCGATGAGATCGCGTGGACGCGCGTGCTCGTGATGATCGTCGGTGGATCGACGTACGCCTTCACGCTCATCCTCCTGGTCTTCCTGCTCGGGATCGGGCTGGGCAGCGCGCTGGTGGCGCGTCGCAGCGCGTCGCGGGGAGACAGCGCCGTCGCCGCGGCGCTGGCCCAGGGGCTCACCGGCGTGGGTGCGGCGGCACTGTTCCTGTTCTTCGGGGTCCTGCCCGCTTACATCGTGGCAGTATTCCAGATTCCCGAGCTCGGCGCGGTGTCACGGCTCCTGTTGATGGGCGTCGCCGTCGGCGGGGTCGTATTCGTGCCGGCGCTCGGCATGGGCATGACCTTCCCGCTCCTCGCGGACCTGACGGCGCGCGCCGACGAGGCGCGCGGCGCGGACGTGGGGCTGGCGTACGCGCTCAACACTGTGGGCAGCATCCTCGGCGCCGTGCTCACCGGCTTCGTCTTCGTCGTGGCGTTGGGTACACAGACCACGCTCCGCGTGGGCTTGGTGGCGAACGGCCTGGCTGCGCTGGCACTCGCTTGGATCGCCGCCCGCGGCATCGCGGAAGGATCCTCGGAGCACGGACGCCTGCAGGTCCGCGTCGTCAGCGCGGGCGTGCTGGCTATGCTCGCGCTCGTGGCGGCCGCCGCGGCGCCCGGCTGGAGCACACGCCTCGTCGATCTGGGGCCAACGATCTACGCCCGCCAGCGGATGGACGCGGCATCGCGGCGCATCTTCCTCGAACACCGCGGCGTGCGGCAGGTCGCGTTCCGCGAGGGCTGGAACGCCACGGTCAGCGTGTGGGACGCCGAGTCCGGCCGGTCGCTGCGGGTCAACGGAAAGATCGACGCTTCGGACCACGGCGACATGGACACCCAGATCATGCTGGGCCTGGCGCCTGCCGCGGCGCGGACCGGTGCGACATCGGCGCTGGTGATCGGATTCGGCAGCGGGGTGACCACGCGGGTGCTCGCCGACGTTCCAGGAATGACGCGCGTCCGCGTCGTCGAGATCGAGCCCGCCGTGCTGGCGATGGACAGCCTGTTTCATCATGTGAACGCCAGCGTGCTGTCGCGCCCCACCGTCGCCGCCGTGGTGGACGACGCCCGCAGCGCCCTGCAGCTGCGCCGCGACCGGTTCGACGTCATCGTGTCGGAGCCGTCGAACCCCTGGGTGGCCGGCGTCGCCACTCTGTACACTCCGGAGTTCTTCCGGATCGTCCGCGACCGTCTCAGTGACGACGGCGTGTTCTGCCAGTGGGTGCAGCTGTACCAGCTGCCGCTGCCGATCGTGGCGGGGATCGTGCGGAACGTGCGCGCGGTCTTCCCTCACGTGCAGGTGTGGTTCGGTGAGTCGCACGACCTCATGGTGCTCGCGTCGCCCCGGCCGTTTGCGTATGACCCTGCCTGGGTTGCGCGGCTCGTCGGCCCCGGGGGATCATCGGGCGAGCTGGCGCGCGAGTGGTTGGGGATCGACCGCGCCGACCAGTACGACGGCCGCCTGCTCCTGGGCGAGGCTGGCGTCGCGCGCCTGATGGAGCGCGCGACCTTCGAGCATACCGACGATCGGCCGCGGCTCGAGTTCCAGGCAGCGCGCCGGTTCCTCGACCCCGGGGCGGCAGCCGCCGGCGTCTTCGACTCCCTCGTGGCCATCGCGGGCTGGGACAGCGCCACATCGCTCGCCCTGACGCGGACGTTCACGGCCCGGCGCACCGATCCCGGCTTGCTTCCGTACGTCGAGGCCGCGCAGCGGGCTGAGCCGCTCAACCTCGACTGGGCGGTGCGCGCGGCAGCCGTCCGCGTGGCGATGGGCGATACCTCCTACGCCGACTCGGCGCTCGCGCGCGTGCTGGCGCGCAGCCCGAGGGGCGACGCCTTCCTGGCGCGGGGGATGATCGCCGCGGCGCGGGGCGCGCCGACTGCGCGGGCCTTGCTCCGATCGGCCCTGGCCGCGGGGGGAGACACCGCGCAAGCGCGGGCCGCCTTGGCGATGCTGGCCGGCCGGGACGGGCGCTGGCAGGATCTCGCCGCAGAGGCGCGGGGCGCGCTCGCCGCGGCGCGGGGCACCTTCCGCCATCCCTTCCCGACGGCGCGCTTCCTGACCGACGCCCTGTCCCGGTTGGCGTTCGACGGACCGGCACCGCTCGCCGATAGCGTGCTGGGCTACGCCATCGGCCGCCGGCCGGCGTCCGCACGCTACCTCGAGCTCCGGGCCGTCGCCGCGCTCCGCGCGGGCGACTGCGAAGCGGCCGCCAGCGCGTTCGTGCAGCTGCTGGAGTTCGGAATCCGGAGAGACCGCGGCCCGGCGCTGGTGCGCGACTGCCGGGGGGTCCAGCGCTGACTTAGGGCCGGCCCTCGCCGAGCACGTCGCGAATCTCCCCGGCTGCCGCGATCACGTGATCCACGTCGCGCGAGAGCGCCCGAGCCTGTTGGGTGGCGTGAGTCAGATCGCTCAACACGGCCGCAACGCCCGCCGACCGCAGCCGCAGCAGGTCGAAACGCACGTTCTGCATCGCGAGCACGCACGACTCGATCTGATCCTCCACCCGCCGCCGGCGGCCGAGCAAGTCGCTCAAGGTCTGGCGCTGCCGCTCGAGGAGCGAGATCTGCCGCTCGCGCTCCGCCCCCTCTTCGTGGCGCTTGACGACGTCGATCTTGTCGTCGATCCGGGTCAGCGCCCGCTCGTCCACGTCGGCGCTCATGCTGTGGAGCATGCGTGCCAGCTCTTCGGCGCGCCGCACCAACCCGTCGACCGTCGCGACCACGTCCGGGAGGAGCTGCCGCTCCGAAGACGGCAAGCGCTCCATGATCTTGAGGATCGCCTCTCGATCGCTGCGCGCCTGGCGCACCGCATCCACCTGGTGTCCGAACTCGTCGGTATTGGGTGGCGCCAGCGCCGATCCTCCGCTCGAGCGGCCAAGGCGCGCCGCCGCCCCGTCCGGCGCGGCGGGCCGGTTGAGCACGTCACGCCACGAGTACCCGGCCGCCCACAGGCGCCAGAACTGGGGTAGCACGCCGAACGCACCCCAGAACATCGTCGGGATGAGCGACCAGCTGAGCCCGCCGCCCTGAATGCCGTCGATGAGCATCAACCCGCCGCACACCGAAGCCCACGACACGAACGCGTCTCTGACTTTGACGACGATCTTGGGCTCGCCGCTCGCCGTGAGCTGCGATGCCGCCTCCTTGGCACGCGCGCTCCGTCGGCGTGGCCGATCGAGCCGCTCGGGTGAGGGCGGCGGCGCGGGAGGGAGCGGGGCCCCGAAACGGGTGCTCGCCCCGCCGCGCGCGCCCGTCGAACGGCGCGGGCGATAGGGCGGCGCGCTGCGTGACTCGAGCGCGCGGCGCAGCGCGTCGGCGGTCGGCCAGCGCGCTTCCGGCTCCTTCTCGAGGGAGCGCATGACGCAGGACGCGAGGTCGTCGGGACAGGTCGGCGCCTTATCCTTCAGGTACGGCGCCTGCTCGGTGATCTGCTTGAGGAGGAGGCCCGGCACCGTCGGCGCCGAGAACGGCAGCTCGCCGGTGAGCATCTGATAGCCCACCACGCCGAGGCTGTAGATGTCCGAGCGGCCGTCGATCTCCCGGTCCCCCGCCGCCTGCTCCGGACTCATGTAGTGCGGCGTGCCGATGGCGACGCCCGTCGCGGTCAGGGTTCCGGGGCCCGTCGACGAGGTAAGCGCTTTGGCGATCCCGAAATCGGTGAGGACGGTGCGGCCGCGACTCCCCTCGAGCAGGATGTTGTCGGGCTTTACATCGCGATGCACGATTCCCAACGCGTGCCCAGCCCCCAACGCGTCCGCCGTCTCCATCAGCACGCGGCGGGCCTCCTCGGGAGGAAGCCGGCCCCGTCGCTTCAGGCGCGCTCCCAGCGATTCGCCGTCCACGTACGCCATCACGAAATAGACGAGCCCCTCCGGCCCTTCTCCCACGCTGTGTATCGGCACGATGTGCGGGTGCGACAGCCGCGCGGCGGTCTCCGCCTCGCGCAGGAAGCGGATGCGGATCTCCTCGCGGAACGCGAGCTCCGGCGGAAGCACTTTGACCGCGACCTTGCGCTTCAGGCGCTCGTCCCGGGCGTGGTAGACGACGCCCATGCCCCCGCGCCCGATCTCCCCTTCGAGGGTGAAGGAGGTCCCGAGAGCCTGGGTCAGCCGCTGTGCGAGCTGATCGCTCATGCGCCGTCACTGAGCATGCGGGCATAGATTTAGCCGCATCGGGCCGGGGGTGCAACGAGCCTGACGCGATCCTCTCCGCAGCGCCGACTTGGCAGTCCCCGCCTGTTTGGCGGCCATTTCTGGAACGTCGCTGCCGCCCGCGGCGTTTTCTGGTGGCACGGACGCTGCACCTGCCCGACGCCAAGTCTTATGCGCGTCCCTCAATTCGGAGTTTCGAGTCCTCATGTCTGAACGCATGACTCTACCCGTCCTGCCCCTTCGCGACGTCGTGCTCTTTCCCGGCGTCACAGCCCCCATCGGCGCCGGCCGCCGCGCCACGTTGCGCGCGATCGAAGCCGCATTGAAACAGGAGCAAAAGCTGATCTTCGCCGTGGCCCAGAAGGACAACGGCGAGCAGGTGACGCCGGCTCAGCTGTACACGACCGGTACGATCGCCCGCATCAGCCAAGTCCAGCGGGGCCTGGCCGGCGTGCAGCTGGTGTTGCAGGGCGACGCCCGCGGCACCGCGCTGCAATACCACGAAACCAACGGCTATCTCGAAGCGGTCGTGCACGAAGCGGCCGAGCTGCCGCCCCTCGATCCCCAGAATGCCGCGTTCGTCGCCCTGTACCGGGAGGCCCGAGAGCGGGCCGCGGAGCTCGGGGAAAAGTCGGGCCTTCCCGAAGACGTCGTCAAGCAGGTCCTGGAAGGCGTGACCGACCCCGGTCCCTTCTCTGACCTGGTCGCCGGCCACCTCGACATCAAGGCCGCCGAGCGCCAGAAGCTGCTCGAGACCCTATCGGTCGAAGACCGGCTGCGGCGCGTGCTGGTGCACGTGCAGCGCCAGATCGGTGTGCTCGACGCCCAGGAAGACATCAAGTCGCAGGTGCAGGAAGAGATTGGCGAGCGCCAGCGCGAGATGTTCCTGCGTGAGCAGATGAAGGCGATTCGGAAGGAGTTGGGTGAGGAGGGTGAGGCGAGCGAGGTCGAGGAGCTCCGTAAGCGCTTCGAGGCCCTGGACCTGCCCGAAGCGGCGCGCAAGGAGGTCGAGCGCGAGCTGCTGCGCCTCGAGCGCGCCGGCCGGGAGTCCATGGAGGCGCAGGTGATTCGGACCTACCTCGAGACGATGGCCGAACTGCCCTGGAGCAAGCGAGCGGAAGAGTCGCTCGATTTGAAGCGCGCGGGCGAGATCCTCGAGGAGGATCACTACGGCCTGCAGGACGTTAAGAACCACGTCCTCGAGTTCCTGGCGGTACGCCAGCTGCGTCAGCGGGAGCCGGTGGTGGACGCCCCGGGGAACGAGGACGACAAGCGGGCCAAAGGGCCGATCTTGCTGTTCGTGGGCCCGCCGGGCGTCGGCAAGACATCGATCGCCAAGTCCATCGCCCGCGCGATGGGCCGCCCCTACGTGCGCATCTCCCTGGGCGGCGCGCGGGACGAGGCAGACATCCGCGGCCACCGGCGCACCTACGTGGGCGCAATGCCGGGCCGCATCATTCAAGGGATGAAGCAGGCGGGCGCCAAGAACCCGGTCTTCCTGCTCGACGAGGTGGACAAGCTGGGCGTCTCCTTCCAGGGCGACCCCGCGGCTGCACTGCTCGAGGTGCTCGATCCGGCGCAGAACGACTCGTTCACCGACCACTACCTTGGCGTGCCCTTCGACCTCTCCGAGGTGCTGTTCGTGGCCACCGCCAATTTCCTGCAGAGCATTCCCGGGCCGCTGCTCGACCGGCTCGAGACGGTGACCTTCGCCGGCTACACCGAGCGTGAGAAGCTCGAGATCGCCAAGCGCTATCTCGTGGCGCGCCAGCTGAGCGAAAACGGCCTCACCGCCGAGCAGCTCACCGTCACCGACGAGGCCCTCAGCGAGATCATCGCCAGCTACACGCGGGAGGCCGGCGTGCGCCAGCTCGAGCGGGAGATCGGCAAGCTCGGGCGCAAGGTGGCGCGCAAGATCGCCGCCGGCGAGGCACAACGGGTCGAGGTGAAGCCGGAGGACGTGCACGAACTCATCGGCCGGCCCAAGGTCCACCCCGAGCGGAAAGCCCGGGAAGACCAAGTGGGTGTGGCGACGGGGATGTACTACACGCCCGTCGGCGGGGACATCATGTTCGTCGAAGTCAGCGTGATGCGCGGCAAGGGAGATCTGGTTCTCACGGGCCAGCTCGGCGACGTCATGAAGGAGTCGGCGCGCGCGGCCCTGACCTACGCCAAGTCACACGCCGATCAGCTCGGGATCCCCGAGGACGCCTTCGCGAGCACGGACGTCCACATCCACGTCCCGGCCGGCGCGATTCCCAAGGACGGTCCCTCGGCCGGGATAACCATGGCCACGGCACTCGTCTCGACCCTGTCCCACCGGCCGGCGCGGCACGACATCGCCATGACGGGGGAGATCACCCTCCGCGGGCGCGTGCTGCCGATCGGCGGCGTCAAGGAGAAAGTGCTGGGCGCCGTCCGGGCGGGGATCAGAACCATCATCCTGCCTAAGGAGAACGCGGCGGACCTCGAGGACCTCCCCGAGGAGGTCCGGAAGACGCTGGACGTGCACCTGGCGGAGGAGCTGGGGGACGTTCTGAGCCTGGCGCTGCGGGGTGCGCGGTTCGAAGCGGGACACCTCGTGTTCGAGGGGGACGCGCCCGCCGAGCCCAGCATGCTGTCCAACCGGAACTAGCGGGCAGCGACTCCGGCGACGACGAGGTCGACGGCTGCGTGACGCCAGCGCTCACGCAGCCCCGACTCGTCGGCGCCCAGGGGGCGTGCGCTCGCCGCGATGACCGATTCCAGCCCGAGGTAGCCGACCATCAACACCAAGGCCTGCGCCGCGGTGAGATGGGGGTCCACGTCGTCCCGCACCTGGCCCAACCCCTGCCCTTCGGCGAATAGCACCACGAGACGCTTGATGGCGGGAGCAAACGGAGCGAGGTCGGCGCGGCCGGCCTGCGCGAGCAGTGTCACCAGATCGGGATGACGCGCCAGGAAGTCGAACTGCGCCTCGAGCGCCAGACGCAATCGATCGAGGGGCCGCCCGGACGGGAAGGCGAGGGTGGCGAGCGCCGCCTCGAGCTGCGCGGCTGCCTCGGCGAGCACGGCCTGAAAGAGGCCGCGCTTCGAGTGGTAATAGTAGAACAGCAGCTGCTTGTTGACGCCGGCCTTGCCGGCGATGCGCTGCACGCGCGCTCCGGCGAAGCCGCGGCGGGCGAACTCTTCGCGGGCTGCCGCGACGATACGTAAAGCCCTGTTATTGCTTAGTTTGGGCGGCAACTGGCGATTTCCTCAACCGGATGGTTGATGAAATCTAACGCCGCGCGAGACTTTCGGGAATACGGGGAAGGCCATCTTTCAGAAATGCCAGCAAGAGCTGGTTCACCTCACCTGACGCCTCTTCGGCGGCGGCGTGGCCGGTGCGTGGGATCGTGATGAACGCCACGCGTGGCAGCTCAGCCGCCATGCGGCTGCCATCCCGCAGCGGGATCCACCGATCCTCCGCCCCCCACACCACGAGCGTCGGTGCTTCGATGCGGCCCAGCCGCCCGACGAGCGAGTCGAACCGGAACTCGCGTAGCACGCCCCGTATGGCCCGCCCATATTCGGGGTCCGGCACGGGCCCGTAGTACTGGCTGATATCCGCCTCGGTGACCTTGCCGGGGTCGGCATACGTAGAGCGGAGCAAGCGGCCCGTGATCCAGCGTCCTCGGAGGCTCGTCGCCACGGCCCCCGCGACCGGCCAGCGCGCCACCTTCAGCACGCCCGGCCACCGCACCCCGTACCCAGCCGCATCGATCAACACGAGGCCGCGAACCCGGTCGGGATGTGCGAGGGCTACCTCCGCCGCGATGGCGCCTCCCATCGAGTGCCCCACCAGCACGGCGCTCGCGACGCCCAGTGAATCGAGCAGGGCGGTCACGAGCCGCGCGTAGGCGGCGTTGGTGTAGCCGTGGGCGGGCTTGCCCGAGAACCCAAACCCGCGATTGTCGAACGCGATCACGCGGTACCCGGCCGCGACCACGGGGGGCAGTGTGTGACGCCAGGTGTACAACGAAGCGCCGAATCCGTGAACAAAGACGACGGGCGCTCCGCCCCGCGGTCCCGCGTCGATGATGCGTAGCTGTGTCCCGTCCACGACCTGATACGCTGCCCGGAAAGCGGTGTCGGAGGGGTAGCGTTGGTCTTCGGAGATCGGCGCGGCGCGGCACGCGACGGCGCAAAGACAGAAGGCAGCCAGCACGGGGCGCGTCATACGTAGGTGGGCAGCGCCCGAGCGGCGAGCGTGACGATTAGGGGGTGGGAGCTCCACACGCCGGCCAGCTGGTCCCCGCTCCCCGACGCGAGCACCGCTTGTGCCTCGTCCACGACGACGATCGTCGGCGTGTCGGCGGGCACCGACCCGGCGGCGATCCCTTCTACATCGGACGCCATCTCCCCGGCGATCCTCAACTGCAGCTGTGCCCGCTTCGCGGCATGGCGCCACGCGGGGAGCGTCGGGCGCCACAGCTCCGCGGCCAGTACGGCGTCCACGCGGCGCTCGGCGCGGGCGACCAGCTGGAGAACGAGGTTCGCCACCGCCCGGGCCCCGGCCACCTCCTTGGTGACGGGCTCGACCGGATGCGACGCGTCCCGCAACCCCCGCGTCAGCCGGTCGAGCGCTTCGCCCTGAAGCGTCGCCAGGTGCGCGATCAGAGCCTGGGGGTCGGTCGGGCGGTAGCGCGCCGGTCGCGACGGAGGCGGCGTACGGCTGGCCGCCCCCTGCGTGACGAGACCCTCGAGGGCGCCGTAGGCATTCGCCCGCGCCAACCTGGCCCCCCGGGCAACGGCGTAGCCCGTGGAGGGGCCGAGCCGCAACAGGGTGGCATAGACGAGGGACTCGGTGGGTGTGAAACCGAAGGGCGTGAGGTCGAGCTGCTGCATAAGTAGTAGTATAAGCTACTACTTCCTGCTCACACAACTTCGATCGGAATCCCCAGCAGGCGGGCGATCAGGGCCAGCCGGAACGTCGCGTCGGTTTGGCGCTGCGCCGGGCTCTTGCCCGGCCCTTCCAGGGGGAAATAGTGGGACACGACGGGGTTCGGGGACTTCGGCAGCGTCCGGAGGCTTTTCGGACTCCAGACCCCCTGGTCATCGCACTCGCTGTACAGCCGGGCGAGTACGCGCGCCGCGCTCGGCACCTGCCGCAGGATCCCGAGCCGGGCCAGCATCTCCAGCCAATAGAGCGCGAACGGGACGTCGGTGATCCGGCCCTGGGCATCGGCGTGCAGGGGGTCGCCCAGGATCTCGAACATCGGCTTTAGCAGCTTCTTGCCCGCCACCACGAAGAAGGCGCGGCGCGGGGCGGGGTGAGAGAAGTACTGGGCCAGGCGTTCCACGAATCCGGCGCGCTCGCGCTGCAACGCCGGCATGAACGCCAGCATCTCCACGAAGAAGACCGTCGGGGGATAGCCCAGCGGATCGAGCACCGTCTTGCCCTGCGCCTTCTTGAACGGCTTCTCCACCAGCTCACTGCGGAGGTGCAGGGACACGTCGCTCGCCATGCGGTGTGCCGCACCGCGCAGCCGCGGGTCGTCCACGTGAGCGCCCCGCGCCAGGGCGCACGCCGCCGCCTGCATCCCCATCCCCCGCGCCCAGCGCGCCAGTCCCGGGTCGGCCTTGGCGGGCCGCTGAAACTCCACCAACAGCGTCGGATCTTCATCCCGCGACAACAGCCGGAATAGGAACCGGTCGGCGAACTTGAACGGGCGCTGGTCGCCCCCCCAGCCGAGCTCCAGCAGGCGGCGGTACCGAAAGACGGTCCCCGCTTCCTTCCACCCCATCGCCTTCGACGGACCGGGGGCGAGCAGGTTCCCGCCCCACAAGCCGGTCTCCTTCTGCTTGCGAACGATCGCCAACGCTTCCTTGTACTGGAGCACCTGCTCGCGCAGTGCCGCGACCCGCTCGGGGTCGCGAGCCGCCTCGGGGGCGGCCTCCCTGAGGGCGCGATACTGGATCGGAAGGCTGGCCGCTTCGCTCAGCCACGACAGAGGCAACCTGTGTCCCGAAGGGATCTCCAACGGCTGCTCCTGGCGTGCGAGGTCCGGGGGGCGGGGGCTAAAACGGGCGCAAACTTACCCGGGACCTGGAGGATAGGCAATCACCGCTGGGGACTTTCCTGGGCGACGCTCGTAAACTCCTACATCACAATCTTTTATACGTCACGTCCGAGCATGCAAAACTCTGCACCCCAGACCTTAGTTGCTGCGGCACACGAGGCGATGAATCGTCCCCGCGCGAGCCTGCAGCGCTTCCGTCGTGAGCACCAGCGTCGAGTCGTCGAGAAAGTCGATGGCTTCGCCGCCCCCGCCCCGCTCCACCGCCGCAATGTTGCAGGGCCGCTCCCGCGCCGGAACCAACCGTCCGCCCGCGATCGCCGTGAACAGGTAGACCTCCGTGTAGGTCCGCACCGCGACGAGCCGGCCGTCGGGCCGCATCGCGGCTCCGGTCGCGAGGCGACCCGTGCGGATGCTGGGACGAATCTCGAGTGTCTGGATCAACGCCGCGGTCGCCACGCGCTGCTCGCCCTCGTCCCCTCCACCTCCCCACTGCGCCCCGCCTACGCGGTAGAGCCGAATCCCGCCCGTGCGCCCTTTGCTCACGAGGTACAACGCGCTGTCCCGCGGCGATACGTAGATCGCTTCGACGTCGTGCGGGCCGTCGGGGTAACGCAGCCGCAGGACGGCGGGGGCCGCGGTGGTGCGCAGCGTGTCGCCCGGTCCGATCGGTGGCCGCGGCTCGGGAACGGCGTACACGGTCACCCAGGGTCGGAATTCCGGGTTGTCGCCCGTATCGGCGAGGTAGACGCAAGTGGGTGCGCGTTCCGGCGGAGGACAGGGGCCGAGCGCCATGTCTTCCCAGTCGTTCGCCTCCGCGCCGGGCACGAGCAAGAAACCCAGGTCTCGCCCCTCGAGGTCGGTCGCGTACAAATACGGGCCGTCACCCGAATCGTTGTGCGTCCATAGGATTCCGGGATGCGCGCGGCTCGCCGCGACGCCCGAGCTCTCGATGAGTCGCGGGCTCTGGAACTGAGCCTGCAGCAGAAACAGCACGGGGAGAATCACGGCCCCAAGAAAATCCGCTTGCTCCCCCTCCGGCAAGGGGTGATAATTCGCGCATGCTGCAGGCGCTCAAGTCCCGCCGCGTCGAGAAGCTGCCCGCCCAGGTGCGGCTGACGGGGCGCGTCTTCTTTTTGGCCGAGGACCCCGCCCTCGTGCGCGAGCAGCTCGCGGGCAAAGACCTCGCGTGGACGCCCGCCGTCAAGCTGCGCGACAACATTTCCACCGACGAAATCACCCCCGCGTACATCTGCTATTACTACGACGAGACGCTGGGGGACTTTCCCTACCTAGGCCTCAAGTGCGGGGAGGAGTTTCCCATCGCGCGGGGTTCGGTGCGGGCGGGCGGCTTCGTCGCATCGGTGAGCGGCACCCGGCGCGGCAAGGGCTCGTCGCGCGAGCAGTCGCCCTACGCGGAAATGTGCGCCGGGATCAAGCTCGTGATCGCCGAGAACATCGAGCGCATCTACCGCGAGAACTGCCAGAACCTCGGCATCCTGACGACGACCGACTTCTCCAACATCGACAAGGTGCGTCGCGGCGAGGACATCCCGCTCAGCGCGTTCACCGCGGGCGAAGGAGAAATCACGCGCGGGATCATCGAGTACGGCGGTCTCTTCAACTACAACGTCGCCCGGCTCCAAGGGAAGGTCGCGCTGATGCCGCCGCCCACGCCCCCGCGGCCGATGACGCTGGGCGAGAAGATTCTCGCGCGCCGCTGGGTGGTCGACGCCGCCCAAGGGAAGATCGGCGTCCCGGCGGTCAAGCCGGGCGACGAGGGTTTCGTTCTCACGGACATCCGCTTCAGCCACGAGTACGTCACGCCGATGGCCGCCATCTTCTTCGAGCAGCTCGTCGGCCAGGACGCGAAGGTCAACGACCCGGAATCGATCCTCATGTTCCGCGACCACCTGACCTTCCTCCCGGAGGCGATGACGCCCGAGCGTATCAAGGAAGGCCTGCTCGATGTCGCGCTGCAGCTCGAGAAGAAGCAGCGCCAGTTCGCCGAAGCCCAGGGCATCCGGCTGTACGGCGAGCTGCGGCGCGGCCATCATGGCTCCGAGGCGATCTGCCACTCGAAGATCCTCGAGTCCCACGCCCTCCCCGGCCAGGTGATCATCGGCTCGGATTCGCACACGCCCCATGCCGGCGCGGTCGGCTGCATCGCGTTCGGCGTGGGCACGACCGCGATCTTCAATTCCTGGATCACCAAGGACGTGCGCCTGCAGGTCCCGGAAACGGTGAAGGTCCGAGTCCGCGGCAAGAAACCGGACAACGTCACCGCCAAGGACTTCATGCTCGAGGTCCTGCGGCAGCCGTACGTGCGAAATGGCAAGGCCATAGGGAAACTGGTGGAGTACTGTGGCGATGCTGTCGAGTCGCTGTCGGTGGACGAACGGGCCACCATGACGAACATGACCGCCGAGGTCGGCGGGTTTACGGGGTACGTCGCGCCCGACGCGAAGACCGTCGACTACCTGATGGACTACCGTGGGATGGCCCGCGCCGACGCGGAGCGGTTGTGCGCTGGGCTCGCCAGCGATGCCGGCGCGGAGTACTGCGAGGTGATCGAGATCGATGCGGGCACGATCCGGCCGATGATCGCGCTCCCGGGCGACCCCGGGAACGGGCTCTCCATCGCGGACGTGGACGGGCGGATCAAGGTGGACATCGCGTACGCCGGATCCTGCACGGCGGGCAAGAAAGAAGACATGGACATGTACGCCCGCGTGCTGAGCGAGGCGGCCGAGCGCGGCGAGCGGGTCGCGCCCTGGGTGCGGTTCTTCATTCAGTGCGGGTCGCAGGACGTGAAGCGCTATTGCGAAGCGCGGGGTTACCTGGACGTGTTCCGGAAGGTGGGCGCCACGTTCCTCGAGCCATCGTGCGGCGCCTGCATCAACGCGGGCCCCGGCGTCTCGAAGACCCGCGACGAGGTCACCATCAGCGCGATCAATCGCAACTTCCCGGGCCGCTCGGGCCCGGGCCAGCTGTACCTCGCGAACCCCTATACGGTCGCCGCGTCGGCGATCACGGGCTACATCACGGTGTGGGAACCGGGGACGGTGTTGGCGTCGTCATCCTAGCGTAGCGTTCCCCGGATTTTCACCTTCAGCGCTCTCGCCCCGCTTCCGAAATCCTTCCCCGATGAGACCGTGCTGACCAACGAGTCGGGAATCTGCTTCGCCGTGATCGTGAACTCCCCGTTGAGCATCCCGCGGTAGGTCGTCAGGGTCAGTCCGCCGCCCGACTGCGTGTGCCCGCCCGCGTAGCTCGCCGCCGTCGTCCGCAGATGCCCACCCCGGGCGAGCCAGCCGGTCACCGACGAATCCGCGGCCTGATGGATGACGAAGCCTGTTCCCGTCCTCGCCGTGTCCGGCGCGAAGCGCGTCTTGAGCGAATCGTTCACCGGCGCCCGGCCGGCCCCCAGGATGAAGAACACCGTGTCGACGGTCCGCGTCGTCGAGTCGTAGCCGCGCCAGCCGAGGATCGCCGTGAAGTTGACGACCAGGGGCGTGCTGTCGGCGACCGCGTCGATGTCCAGCTCGATACCCACCAGACGGGTCGTGTCGCTGCCGGTCGGAACGCGGGACGCGCGATCGATGAATGGAAAGACGAGCGCGGCGAGCGTGGGGTAGAGGGTGTCTCCGGCGACGGTCGAGTCTAGCGCGCTCCGCACGGCGGCCATTTCGCGCGAGTCGATCGCGTCGGCGTCCACGCCGCCCGTTTCGGAGCACGCCAAGGCGATGCCCGCGAGGGCGACCAAGAAGAACGGCAGCTTTCGCATGCGGGGAATATGGCGCTACGGGGCCTGGTCCGAAACCGTCCGCACCTCGGTGAAGTAGGGCCGCAGCGAACCGCGCTGATACACGCTGCGGGGATTCCACAACACCCACGACATGATCCCCAGCTCTTCGGCGGCGCGGATCTGTTCGCGGATCTCGAACGGCGTGTAGCGCGGCAGCCGCCGGCCCAGCGTGAACGCCTGGAGGTAGGGGCGGATCGCCGCCGACCTGACGTGCGGCCGCGACCGCTCGAGCGCCTCGAGCAAGGCGTGTCGCACGATGGCGTATGGATTCGCGTTCGGCCGCTCGTACCCGTACGCGCCCCGGTAGTAGTGGCTCGGGTACACCATCGGCAGCACCACGTCGGCGACGGTGACGAAGTCCTCCCACACCTGCCCGATCCCCAGATCGCCCGACGTGGCCGACGCGGTCAAGCCGAAGATGTCGAAGGTGACGGGCACCCCCAGCGGCTCGAGCCGCTGCTTGAGCATCGTGACGCTCGACCGGACCGCCGCGCGCTGCGTCTCCCCCGCCCGCCGCGCCGGGAAGATCGCCTGCGCCATCATTTCCCTCGGCTCGTCGGGGAACCGCACGTAGTCGAACTGCACCTCCGCGAACCCCAATCGCACCGCCTCTTCGGCGATCTGGGCGGCGTAGATCCACACCGAGTCGTTGTATGCATCGACCCAGGCGCTCCCGATCCGGTCGCGCCACAGGCCGCCGTCCACGTGCTTCACCGACCACTGCGATCGGTGCTCGGCGAGGAGCGGGTCCTTCGCGACGACGATGCGGGCGATCGGATAGATGTCGTGGGCCCGCAGCGTGTCGAGCCGCGCACGCACGTCGCGCGTGCGGACGCAGCGAGTGGCGCCCACGGCCTGCGCGACGGGGACCTGCGAGGGGTAGAGCAGGCAGCCCGTGTCGTCCTTCACGTCTACGACGAAGGCGTTGATCTCGGTCGAGTCGGCGAGGCGCACGAGATGCCAGAGCTTGGTCGAGCCGAACGCCCACGCGTTGACGTACAGCGCGCGGATCGGCGGGGCGGGCGGGCCCGCGTCGAAGAGCGGCTCCGGCAAGACATACCGAATCTCGGCGCCGCGCAGCTTCAGATCCTTGGGCCCGTCGGGCAGCTGCTGCGCAAAAAGGCCGCGACTTGTGATCGCGGCCCAGAGCAAGAGCGCGCTTGCCTGCCGAGCCAGTCTCATACGGGGGATACACCATAGGAAACGGCCCGGCCCGGCACAAGTCACGCACCCGCGGCGTCCCGCAAGCTGTTGCCGGACAACGGATAACAGATCACCACGTGGCGGCGATCAGAACGCTCAACCCCAGAACCACCACAGGTGCGACGTACGACCCGACCTTTACCCCCGCCGACCACTGCGACATCGCGGGATACGACCACCAGGTGTAGCCCCCCGCCGTTCCCGACCCGGCGTTCACGTGTTGGTAGGTGACCGACGCGCCGACGTAGTCGCTGAGGTTGAGCGCGCTCTGAACCGCGAAGCCGCCGCGCGCCCTGTCGCAACTACTCGGGCCGCTCGGTTCGCACACGCTGATCACGCGCCCCTCGATCTCGCCGGCGAGCCCGTGGCTGAGCCAGCGACGGTAACGCACACCGAACCCCGTGGTCCTGTCGGACTCACTGCCGCCGGTCGTGAGGATGGCACCGATGGCGCTGCGGCGTCCGGCGTTCACCATGACGCCCAGTTGGATATCCATGATCGGATCCACCACGTCCGGGACGGCGCCGAGCGGCCGCCGAGTCGAGAATTCGGTGATCAAGAACGAGGAGCACTTCGGCTTAGGACGGCCGCGGAAGCAGAAGCCACCGCCAGTCGGTGGGACCGAGTCTTGTCCCCACAAGGAGGTCGAAGCGACCAGCAACAGGGCAACAACGATGGCGCGCCGCATGACTGCCTCCGGTATCGGGATGCCCGACGATCGGCCGGGGCAGTCAAGACGGCGTCAAGTCATGGGTGGAGTTGAAGGCTATTGAACAGCAGCGGGTAGGTGGCCAGGCTCTGACCCCGATACTGCGGCCGGAACCCGAACAGAATGACGCGCCCCGTGCCCTGACGGACGTCGAGCAGGGCGGCCTTGCCCGCCACCCGCTCGGGGTGGAGCACCCACCCGGACAGCAGGACGCGCTCGGGATTCGCGGGCCAGCGGCCGATGACGCGCACGACGGAGGAGTCGAGCACATCGAATGCGGGACCACCCTGGAACCAGCCGATGGTCTCGCGCGGGAGGCCGCGGGCGACGGCGTGGGTCGTGTCGAGCTCGAGCCGGAAAATCGAGCCCGGTGCGTAGAAGTCGTCGTCGGAGACCGCCTCGAGCACGTTGCGCACCGGCAGCAGCAACGCTTGCACCGCAAACCGGCTCGCATCGTTCAAGGCGACGAGCGTCCCACCGTCGAGCACGAACTGCCGCAGCGCCTGCGCGCCATCGGGGCCGAGGCCCCCGGCGTACGGCGCCGGGTAGGTGCGCGCGGGAAGACCCTCCTCGAGCTCGCGGGGCCCCTGATCGGGAAGCACCAGAACGTCGAACTTCTCTTTGAGCTTGCCGGCGCGCACCACCGAGTCGACGACCGATGTGTACGGCACCTTCCAGGTGTCGAACACCCACCGCGTCCACCCTTCGTCCATCGTTGCGTCATACGACCGGTAGAGCCCCACGCGTGGAGCCATGTCGGGCCCGAACCCAGGGTAGCCGGGGGTCGCGCGCGGGGCCGCGACAGGTCCGGACAGCGGCACGCGCAGCGAGTCCGGCGCGGCCACCGCGGTCACGTCCATGAGGAGCGGCAGCGTGTGCGCCGTGACGTCGTAGGGGCGCTCGGGCGGGCCCCCGGGGTACAGCCGGCGGTCGGGGTAGTGCTGGATCTCGAGCAGCGTCTTCGCGAAGGCGGCGTACGGCTGGCGCAGCACGACGACGTAACTGCCGGTTGGATAGCGCTGGCCCTGCACACTGAACGCCTGCAGCGCCGTGCGGATCTCGACCTGGCCGCGCTGCAGGATTCCGAGCAGCGTGGCGAGCCCGATCGAGTCTTGCCGCGCGGGGATGACGTATGCGTACGGCCACTCGCTCCAACCACGCACCGCGTGCCGCTCGATCGAGAGAAAGTTCGCGAGCCAGCGGTCGCGGTAGCGCGCCGCGTTGACGAGCAGGGCGTAGGCCCCCTCTGCCTGATAGCCGACGATGTCGCGGATCGTCCAGCGCCCGCCGGGCCAGGGGTTCGTGAAGTTCCAGGAGCGCTCACGCGGGTGGTAGCCGCGCGCCCGCGCCTCCAGCCGGTCGAACGGCACGTCGATCGGCGAAGCGAGGCGGCCGCTCGCGGTCTCGGAGAGGATCCGCACGCCGCCGTGGTAATGCTGATAGGCGCGCGCCGGCGTCCAGGCGTCGTAGGTCGAGTTGATCGAGATGCCGGTCTTCCCTTGCCCCGCGAGCTCCCAAGCCATGGCGGAGCCCAGCGCGTTCGTCCCGTCGACGAGCAGCGGGTCGACGTTCGGCTCGATCGGATCCAGATAGGGGGGGACGAACAACCGTGCCCCCTCCGTCCCCATCTGATGAATGTCGTGCACGATCTGCGGATGCCATACGTTGTGCAGCGAATCAACGGTGAGTTGCGTCTCGACCTGCGTAAACGCGTACCAGTCCCGGTTGTTGTCGTGCCCCGTGTAGTGATGGTACAGCTCCGGCGGCTCGCTCCCCTCGGCCGGGGTGCCGAGTGTGCGGTTGTACCACTTCGTCACGATGGTCACGCCGTCGGGATTCTGCGACGGCACGAGCCACAGGATCACATTGTCGAGTATCGCCCGCGTCGCCGCGCTCGTGTCGGTCGCGAGGCGGTAGGCGAGCAGCACCGGCGAAAGATGGCCGCCCACCTCCGTCGAGTGGATGCTCGACGTGATCAGCACGATCACCTTGGCGCTTTGGCGCGCCTCGGCCGCCTCGCGGCTCGTCCGGAAGCCGCGTGGGTCGGCGAGGCTGGCGTTGATCCGCCGGTAGCGGTCCAGCTGGCGCAGGTTCTGCGGGCTGGAGATCGCGAGCGCCACAAATGGGGCGCCTAACGTCGTCTTGCCGAGCTCGCGGTACTCGACGCGATCGCTCGCCCGGGCCAAGGCCTGGTAGTAGCGCACCAGGACCGACCACTCGGCGAGCTTGCGGTCGTCGCCCGGCTCGAAGCCGAGCACCGAGCGCGGCGTGGGAATGCCGGGACGCTGCGCCGCCGCCGTGGTGGCGGCGGGGCGTCGCGCAGGCGGGCGCGGACGCTGGCCCGCGAGCGGACCGGCGATGAACGCGGCGGTGGCGATGAGGACCAGTGTTCCGGGTCGCGTCACCGCACGCCCCCCGCCGCCGCCGGCGCCGCGTCTCCAGTGCCGATCCAATGCGCGAACCAGGTCCGAATCCGCTCCAGCCGATCGACGAGCAACCACGGCGGGCCGGTGCGCGACAAGCCGTGGAACGAGCGCGGATACCGGACGAACTCGGAGGGCACGCCCCGCGTGCGCAGCATGACGAACAGCTGCTCGGCGTCGGTGATCGGGACGCGGAAATCCTCCTCACTGTGCACGATCAACATCGGCGTGCGGATCCGCTCCGCGTACGTCATCGGCGAGTAGAACCTGTACAGCGAATCCCGCTCCCACGGCGGCCCGAAGAACTCGTAATCGGTCAGCCCCTGCGCGTCGGACGAACCGTACCAGGAGTACCAGTTGAAGATCGAGCGGTCGGTCTGCGCCACGCGGAAGCGGTTCGTGTGACCCACGATCCAGTTTGTCATGAAGCCGCCGTAGGAGCCGCCGAGCACCGCCATCCGCGTCGTGTCGACGCCCCCTCGACCGATGACGACATCCACCGCCTGCATCAGATCCTGATAGTCCTCCATGCCCCAGCGTCCGCGCGTGGCGAACGTGAATCCGTGCCCGTAACCCGTCGAGCCACGCGGGTTCGTGAACAGGACCCAGTACCCCTGTCCCGCGAGCATCTGGAACTCGGGGAAGAGGACGTTTCCGTAGTTCGAGTGCGGCCCGCCGTGGATCGAGAGGACGAGGGGATACGCCTTACCTGGTTGATAGCCCTGCGGCTTCATCAGCCAGCCCTCGATCTTGAGACCCTGCACGCCCGCGAACGTGAAGGTGTCCGCCGGTATCAGACGCACCTGGGCCAGGAGCGAGTCGTTGAGCGACGTCACGCGCCGCTCGCGGGCGGGAGTCGCAAGGGACGTCACCCATACCTCCGCCGGATGCGTCACGTCGCTCGCCGAATACGCGAGCGTGCGGCCGTCGGCGCTGTGCGAGAAGCCGCGCAGTTGCCGCTCACCGGTCGTCACCTGACGGACGGGCCCTCCCGCGGCCGCAATCGTGAACAGATGGACGTTGCCGCGCGTCTCGGCACCGAAGAACAGGGTCTTCCCGTCCGGCGACCACGTCGGACTTCCGGGATCGAGATCCCACGTCGACGTCAAGTTGCGGGCCTCGCCGCCGCCGGCCGGGATGACGCACACATCGTTCTCCTCGCCCCGTCCCTTCGAGCAGATGAAGGCGATCGTCTTGCCGTCGGGCGACCAGGCAGGCTGCGCGCTTTCCCGGAAGCCGGTCGCAATACGCCGGGTCCCGCCGTCCGCGACGGTCACGACGTAGAGCGCCGGCGCCACCTCGTCCCGGATCTCGAGGGTATCGGTCGTGTCGCGCACGAATACGACCTGCCGGCCGTCCGGCGACCAGTCGGGCGCGCCGGCGCCGAACGGACCGTCGGTCAGGCGCCGCGGCTCCCCGCCGGCGAGCGGCACGACGTACAGCTGGCTCGGGCGCCGCGTCTCGCGCGGCGGCAGGTAACCGCGCTCGTCGCCTTTGAAGGGCAGCGACGTGTACAAGCGGCCGTCGAACCGCTTGGGGTCCGGCCCGCGCGTGATCGCCGTCGGCGAGACGCGACTGCGCCACGTCTGCTGCTTCAGACTGTCGGGCTCGGCGCCGCGCCAGCTGAACAGGAGCTGCCGGCCGTCCGGTGAGAACAGCGGCGTGGCTTTCACACCCTTGATCTGGTAGGCCTCTCCCCCCGGCGCCCCGGTGCGCAGGAACCACACGTCGTCTTCGGCGCCCTCGCGGCGGCTCGTGAACGCAAGCAGGGATCCGTCGGGCGACCACACCGGCGCCGAGGCTTCAGTCGTGGGGCTCGTGTACCGATAGGGCGCTCCCCCCGAGCCGTCCGTCGTCGCCATCCAGATCTCGCTGTGGCGCCGGTCCTTGTCCTCTACGACCGACGTGACCGTGAACGCCAGGCGCCGGCCATCGGGCGCGAGCTGCGGGTCGCCGACGAACGTCAACTTGTAGTAGTCGGTCGCGGCCCATGGCCGTGCCTGGGCAGACAAGAGTGCGGGTGACAGGAGGAGAGTCAGGCTCACGAGCAGGTCGCGGGAACGCATGGCGAGTCTCGTCATGGAGAGGGTCAGGAAAAATACAAACAAGACCGTCCACGGCTAGACGCACAGACGCAACAGTGGTGAACAGGAAGCGGGGTTCAGTCCTCGCTAGGGCAGTTTATGCAATTCTACCCGCCTGTTTTGCGCGCGTCCGTCCGGCGTCGTGTTCGTCGCGACCGGATTCGACGGACCGTACCCGCGCGCCACCATGCGCGAAGGCGTGACGCCCTTCCTGGCGAGATAAGCGCGCACCGCGAGTGCGCGGGCGTTCGAGAGCCGCGTGTTGACCGCCGCCGCGCCGGTGTTGTCGGTGTAGCCCGCGATCTCGATGCGGATCTCCGGGTTCGCGACGAGCGAGCCCGCCACCTGATCGAGGGTCGCGTACGACGCCGCCGTGATCACCGACCGGCCCGTCTGGAAGGTCACGCCCTGGAGGATGAGCGTCGGCCGCGCGGGTGCCGCGGGGGCCCCGGGGACCGCGGGCGCGCGCTCCTCGAAGAGCAGGAAGCACCCGAACTGGTCCACTTTCGATCCCGCCGGCGTGCCGGGGCAGCGGTCCTGCGGGTCGCCCACGCCGTCGCCGTCGGTGTCCTTGGTGAGCGGGCAGCCCGTCGCGTCCACGGCGGTGCCCAAGGGCGTGCTGGGGCAGCGGTCGAGGTTGTCCGGTACGCCGTCCTGGTCGCTGTCCGCCGGGCATCCGGTGGCGTCGACGGGCGTGCCGGCGACGGTGTCGGGGCATCTGTCGATCCCGTCGGCCACGCCGTCGCGGTCGGTGTCAACGGGGCAGCCGGTGGCGTCCACGACGGCGCCCGCCGGCGTGTCGGGACACCGATCGAGCCCGTCCCACACGGCGTCGTGGTCCGAATCGATGGGGCAACCCGTCGGGTCGACGGTCGCGCCTCCCGGCGTATCGGGGCATTTGTCCGCCCCGTTGTCGACGCCGTCTCCATCGGAGTCCGGCGGGCAGCCGTTCGCGTCGACGGCCACACCGGCAGGCGTGGCGGGGCACCTGTCGAGCCCGTCCAGCACCTTGTCCGCGTCTTCGTCGTGCGGGCAGCCGGTCGCGTCGACAGTCGCGCCCGCGGGCGTATTGGGGCAGGCGTCGATGCCGTTGAAGACCTTGTCTCCGTCGGCATCGCTTGGGCATCCGACCTTGTCGACGGTCGCGCCGACGGGTGTGTCGGGGCACGAGTCGCGATCGTCGCGGACCCGATCGCCGTCCGCATCGCCGGGCCGAGCCGGTTGGTCGGGGGCGGCCTGCCGGGGTCGGTCGGGTTGGAACATGGCAAAGCCCGCCGATGCCACGACGTGCGTGACCGCGTCCGGCGAGAACGTGCTGTGCGTCTTGGTGGTGCGGATGCCGCGCGCCTCGAGCCGCAGCGCTACGCGGCCGCTCAAGAAGATGCGGGTGCCCACGCCGGCGTGCAGGCCGCGGTCGGTAAACTTGTACGGGTTAGTTCCGCCGAAGTCGAGCGCCGAATACCCGCCCAAGACGTAGATCGACAGCCGGCTGGCGTTGAGCGCGTTCAGAACGAGGCTCCCGCCGCCGATCACCGGTTCGATGTTCGTGGAGGGGGCGATGGTGTGCGGCGGCTGGAACAGCGCCTCGACCTCGAGGCTCACCGCGCGGTTGAAGGCGTAGCCGAAGCGGACGCCGCCGCCGAACTTGTCTTTGAGAGCGAAGGCGGCGTCGTACCTGGTGTAGGCGCCGAACAAGCCCAGCTCATAGCGGCGCTGGAACTGCGCCGGGAGCGCCGGAGCGCCCAGCAGGACCGCCAGGCTCAGCGTCGCGAGTATCCTCACGGTGCTCCCCTCTCTCTCAGAGCTGGCGGAGCTCAACGCGCCGGTTCTGCGCGCGGCCCGCCGGCGTCGTGTTCGTCGCCACCGGAACTGTTGGTCCGTAGCCCTTGGCCACCATCCGGTTGGGCGCGACTCCTTTGCTCGCCAGGTACGCCTGCACCGCCTCCGCCCGCGACTGCGACAGCCGCTGGTTGGTGGCCGCCGAGCCGGTATTGTCGGTGTGTCCGGCGATCTCGATCCGAATGTCGGGGTTCGCCACGAGCGACGCGGCGACGATGTCGAGCACCGTGTACGACTCGGGCTTGAGCGCCGACTTACCCAACTCGAACGTCACCCCGCGCAGGATGACCGGCGTCCGCGCTTCGGTGAACAGGATCGGGCAGCCGGCGGCGTCCACGCGCGTGCCCGCGGCGGTGCCGGGGCACTTGTCTTTCGAGTCGTCGACGCCGTCGCCGTCGGTGTCCTTGGAGCGCTGGCACCCGGCGCTGTCCACTTCAGTGCCGGCCGGCGTTCCGGGGCACTTGTCGATGCCGTCGGGCACGCCGTCCTTGTCGCCGTCGGTGGGGCAGCCCGCTGCGTCGACCGTCGCGCCGGCGGGTGTGTTGGGGCACTGGTCCAAGCCGTCGGGCACTGCGTCCGCGTCGGCGTCGGTGGGGCAACCTTTGCTGTCGACCCGCGCGCCGCTGGGCGTGGCAGCACACTGGTCGAGCCCGTCGTATACGCCGTCCGAATCGGCATCGGTCGGACACCCCTGCGCGTCCACCTGGGCGCCCTCGGTCGTGTTGGGACACGCGTCGAGACCGTTGAAGACCTTGTCGCGGTCCGAGTCGCTCGGGCAGCCGTGCACATCCACGACAGCGCGGGCCGGCGTCCCCGGGCAGGTGTCACGCTTGTCGGCGACGCCGTCGCCGTCGAGGTCACGCAGCGCCCCGGATCCGGCGAAGAGCGAGAGGCCAACCGAGCTGATGACCTGTCCCGCCCAGGCGTCCGTCGCGAACCCCGTCTCGGGCGCGTAGATGCCGCGCACCTCGAGCCGGAGTGCCACCCGGTCGCTCAAGAAAATCCGGTCGCCAATGGCGCCGTGGATCGCGTTGTCAGTGAAGCGGTAGGGGGCCGACTCCTCGAAGTCGAGCCGGGAGTAGCCGCCCAGGAGGTAGAAGATGTTGCGCTCACCCCCGAAGTTCAGCACCAGGCTGGAGCTGAAATGCGTGAGCGTCGCGCTGTCGAGACCGCTTGCGGCGTTGGGCGACTGGTGCCCCAGGTCGACCTCGATGCCGACGGTCTGGCCGAAGAAGTAGGCCAGCCGCCCGCCGTAACCGATCTGGTTGTCCAGACCGAAGGCGCGGTCGTAGCGGGTGAAGGATCCGAAAGGCCCGATCTCCCACTGGTGCGCCCGCTGGGCGGCCAGCGTCGGGACGGCGGTCAGCGCGAGCACTGCCAGGGTCATCTGCGCACGCATGGCGAACGCTCCTCGAGGGTCGGCTCACCCAACGGTAATAGACCGACCCCCAATCAGAAACCCCAGGAACAGGTCCGGCGTCCCCGAGTGGTGAGATCCAGCCCGCCGGCCACCAATCCTCTGTACCGGCCGTCCCCTTCCCGCCACGTCACTCCAGCGGGTCCAATCAGCGTGCCGGCCCCGGCGGGACCGCACGTTCCGTCGCCGATCCGGTTGACGCCGACGGGCCCGGTGAGGGGGCCGACCGAGTCCCCGGCGGTCGTGGCGGCGAGCGTCTCCGCGTCGTTTGCCGTGGCGCCGTCGTACATCCCACCGACCACCAGGACGGCAGTCCCCAAATCGAGGAGGGCGAACTGCGAACGGCCCTCCGGGAGGAGCGTCGGGCCGGGGCTCCACGGGCCCGTGAAGAATCCCGATACCAGGCTGACGGGCGCGGTGTCGCTCGTCACCAGCCGCTGGGGCGCGGCGTCGACGCCGCCCCCCGGGGGTACGGCCTCCGCGACGCCGCCGATCGCCACGACGCGCCCGTCGCGCACCAGGCCGCCGCCGTAGGCGCGCGGCGCGGGCAGCAACGGCTGCTGGTACCAGCCGTCGATGTGGCCGTCAGCGCCGATCCGGCCGACGTACACGGTACGCTGCGGCAATCCCTGGGCGTTCGTCCCACCGATCACGTAGATCCGCCCACGGCGGACGACCGCGATCGCTCCCGCGACGGGGGTGGGGAGCGGCTCCAGAGGGATGAAGCGGCGGCTCACGCTGTCCGGCGTCACATCCGCCCCCAGCACCGTGGCCTGCGCCCGGCGCGCGGCGTCGATCCCGCCGATCACGTACAACGCGCTCCCCGGAAGCCGGGAGTTGTGCCGCGTCGCGACGGCGGCGGCGGCAAAGGCTCTGGGCGCGGGAAGCGCCTGTCCCTGACGCGCCCAGGCGGAGATCGTCCCGCCGCCCGCGTCCAGCGCGCGCGCGACGTACACACCCGAATCCGGCGCCATGAGCAGCTGGCCGCTGCTGTCGAAGGGCTCCGCCCCACCCGCGTCGAAGAGCGTGGTGCGGACCGCGGTTCCCGCGGGATACTCCGCCGCCGCGAGGGCGACGCCCGCCGGGGCGCGCGGCAACGGCGCCCGCGCCAGCCACTCGAGGGAATCGGGTTTGAAGAGCGGCGGTCGTGGGAGTACGTGGACGGTGGCGGTGAGACGGCGGCCGCCGGCGGTGATCACCGTCAGCGGGCCCGCGGCGGCGGCATCGGGTACGGTCGAGGTGATCGTGCGGTCGGCCCACGCCGAGTCGGCGACGGGGGCCTCGGTCACGCCCAGCCGCACCGTTCCGCGGGCGGTGCCGAACCCGAAGCCTTCAATGACGAACTGCTGACCGCGAACGAGGATGGGCTCGATAGCGCCGTCGACGTAGTCGATGCGCGCGGGAGCGAGCGCGGGTCCCGATCCGTCCCCGCCACAGGCGAGGCAAAGGGCGGCGGCGGCCGGGAGGACCCTAGCGGTGGCCGTTCTCGCCACGCATGAATCGGAGCGCCTGCGACAGCTTGTCGGCGAGGGCCGAGAGCTCGGTGGCGCCTTGGGCGAGGTCTTCAATCGCGCGCAGTTGCTCGGCCGCCGCGGCGGCGACGGCCTCGGCTTCCTGGGTGGAGGTTTGGGCGGCGGTGCCGGCTTGGCCGAGCGTCGCGGTCATGCGCGCCGCAAGCTCCGCGCTCGCACGTGCGACCTCGGCCACCCGCTTGCCGGCCCGGGCGGTCTCTCCCGCCGCGTCGGTGATGCGGCCCAGGTCTTGTACCCAGCCGGCGGAGTTCTGTACCACCTGGCCGAGGTCGTCGCGCACCCGCTCGAGCAGCTGCGCCGCGCGGTCGAGCGCGCGGCGCGTCTCCTGAACGGCCTTGCCCACGTTCCGCGCTTCGCGCGCGCTCTCCTCCGCCAGTTTGTGCACCTCGTCGGCGACGACCGCGAAGCCGCGGCCGTGCACCCCCGCGCGCGCCGCCTCAATGGTCGCGTTGAGCGCCAGCAGGTTCGTCTGGTTCGACACGAACCCGATCGTCTCGGAGAACTTCTCCACCTGGGCCGCGACGTCGCGCAGGCGGCGCACTTCGGCGGCGCTTTCCTCCGTCGTCGCGCCGAGATCGGTGAGCTGCCGCACCGCTCCCTCCGTGCCGATACGCACCTTGTCGGCGGTCTTCTGCATCTGGGAGCCGGCCTCGCGGGTTTGGTCCCCGGCGGTCGCGAGCTCGCCAGCGCTTTTCTTCAGTTGCTCCGCTTCGGCGCCCGCCGCCGCGACGAGACTCGCCGCCTGGGCCGCCCCGTGGCTGGCGCGCTGGGCCGAGGCGGCGACCTCCTCACTCGAGGCGTGGATCTCCTCGGTCGTGGCGGTGAGGGTCTGGACGTACTGCATCGTCTGATCGGACGCCCCGGTGACGGGACGGAGCGAGCCGTCGATCGCCAGCATCAGCGCCAGCTGGGGCGCGAGCAGCTCCAGCAGCTCACCGTCCGAGTCGCGGTACAGCGCGGGGTTTGAGTGCCGGACGCTCCACAGCCCCACGAGCTGTCCGGCGTGGTACAGTGGCACGAGCATTTCGGAGCCGGGCGTCTCGCCGCCCGGAACCACGACTTGGTCCTGGGCCAGCCCGCGGCCCACGACGGCGCGGCGCAGCCGCACTGCCTCGCCGGTGAGACCGGCGTCGGCGTCGAACCGGAAGGTGGCGCCCGGCGCGGCGGCCGTGTCGGCCACCAGCTCCATTTGGCGCGTGCGCGCCTCGTAGCGCGCGAAGCCCATCTGCTCCCACGGGACGAGCCGGCGCGTCAGCTCCTGCACCCGCGTGAAGCTGCGGCCGATGTTCATCTCGGCGGCGATCGCCTGCGCGAGCCGCTGGATGAGACGCAGCTCGTCGGCGTGCACGCCGAGGCGGATCACGTACAGACTGCCGGCAGTCGCGAGTGCGAGGCCGGCGGCCAGCAGAACGAGCGGCGCCGGCGGCAGCGCCGCATGCGACAGGGCGAGCCACGCCAGCGCCAACGCCGCCGACGCCAGATAGACGATCGTCTCCCAGCGCATTGTGAGGCGCGCGTCCACCCAGGCGATCGCCTGCCCCAGCACGAGCTCGAGGTAGAACGTGCCGTTGATGACGATCGGGAGCAGAGCGATGAGCAGCGCGAGGGGCCAGACGTTCCCCGCCGTGAGGGCGGCGGCGCCGGTCTGCCCGCCGACCCGGGCGTACAGCAGGCCGACGAGGGTGGTGCCCGTGGTCAGGTGGGCGGCGTTGCCGAGGGCAGCGCGCAGCGGGAGCCGCCGCAGCACCAGGTCGCCGACGCCCATGGCGAAGGGTGCGACGACCGCCGCGAACGCCCAGCCGCGGTCGAGCACGGCGTACAGCATGACGCCCACGATGTAGGACGAGAACCCGTTGCCCGGGAGGGCGATGCCGTATCGGCGGCTGAGGGCGGCGGCGGCGACGAGGGCCACCGCGACGACGGGGAGGCTGTCGTCCACGGGCGCCGCCCCGCGGACGTGCGCCAGCACACCCCCACCGACACAGGCGATGCCGCCCAGAGACACGACGACCCGGACGGCGAATGCCGGCGCGGCCGCGAGCCGCGAGAGGAACCGCATAGAGGCTTGCCGCGCAAACTACACCGCGGCTATCGTTCACGCCATGCGGGTCACGATCGAATACTGCGTGGTCTGAAACTACGAACCTC
>DASXUE010000049.1:0-134005 GCA_036505055.1 Gemmatimonadales bacterium
CCGAAGGGCTCAAGCTGGCCCGCCGGATCCTGAGCGCCCAAAAGAGCGACATGAAGCAGATCATCATGATTACCGACGGCAAGCCGTCGGCGCTGACCCTGCCCAATGGCCAGGTCTACATCAATTCGGCGGGGCTGGACCCGCGGATCTTGAGCGCCACCTACCGGGAAGTGGGTCTCTGCCGGCGCAACGGGATCATGATCAACACCTTCATGCTGGCGCGGGATCGCGCGCTGGTCGAGTTCGTGAAGCAGGTTGCCGAGATCTGCCGGGGCAAGGCGTATTTCACCAACACGATGACGCTGGGACAGTTCATTCTGATGGATTTCATGCGCAGGAAGACGCGCCGCGTGTCGTAGTCTAGGGTTTGATCAAGGCGATCGGCTGCGGCTGGGACCGCAGCTCGCCGAGCGTCCCGAAGATGCGGTAGTTGCCCGCCGGAAGAGCCACCGTCTCGTATCCGCCACCGGCGTAACGCACGTTGACTCCGGTCCAGCGGCGCGTCACGTCGACGGACCCAAATGGGGCAAGCTGGATCCTCCACGGTACCGAGTTCTCCGCCGGACATGTGATCCGGTAGTTGCTCACCACCACACCCCCGAACAGGTTCTCGACGGCAAAAAGGTTGTCGCAGGGCGGGGCGAGCTGGTCGATCGGGTGAGCCGTCAGGTTGGTGAACGTCAACCGAATGCTGGTCGTGTCACCTCCCCCCGCGACGATCGCGGCCGGCGACACGTCCACACGTATGGCGAGCGTGGGATTTGTCAGATCACACGCCACGGCGGACGCCGTGAGAGCGAGGCAGGTGAGCCGGCGAAGCACGCCCTAGATACCCACGCTGATCGCCCCGGCGTCACCGTAGCGGCGCGGCAACACCACCGGCCTTCTCCCACACGATGCGGGACAAGTCGCTCACGAGCTTGTACGCATCCTCGTCCTTCTGGATCCCACCCGTGGTCACCACGAGCACGTAGCGCCGCCCACCGGGCCGCTCCACGATCGCGGCATCGTGATAGACCACGGTCCCGACCCACCCGGTCTTATGGTAGACGCGCGTCCCCGGGGGCAGCCCTGCCGGGATCCCTTCCTTGAAGTGCTGGCGCCCGAGAATCCCGAGCATCTCGCGGCACGACGCGGGGGTTGCCGCTCGGTCCTGCGCGATCGCAGCGAGCAGCACCCCCAGGTCGCGGGCGGTGGTCGTGTTGTTCCGGCCGGCGCGGTAGGCCTTCCCATCTTCCACGCCGCGCAGGACGAGGATCGAGTCGGCACCGAGCGCATGGGCGGTCGCGTTCGCGCGAGGCGCGCCCACCCGTGCGATGAGCAGGTTCGTCGCCAGGTTGCTCGAGACGGTCTCCATCAGCTCTACCAGCTCGCGGATCGACGCCTTCCCCCCCACGCGCGCGTAGAGGGAGGAGTCGGAGTCGTCCGCCTTGTCCATCTCGTACGTGGAGCTGTCCACGATCGAGTGGAAGGTGTTGGTGACGGGGATCGAGTCGTCGATCGAGAGACGCCCCGCGTCGCGATCCCGGTACAGCTGGATCATCACGGGCACCTTCATCGTGCTCGCGGCGTGGAAGCGGATCCCAGCGCCCACGAGCAGCGAATCGCCGGTCGTCAGGTCGCGAAAGTAGAGCCCCACCGCCCGCGCCGGCGCTTGCGCGATCCGGGCTTCGATGCGCGCCCTGAGCCCGGAGTCGGGCGATTGCACCAAGACGAGCGCCAGTGCGAGGAGTCCCATAGGTGCCCAATAACATACACCTTCGCCGAGCCTGGACCGCCCGCTTAGATTGCACGTCGTGAGCGAGTTCGTCTTCGGCACGCACAACGCCGCGTTCGTCCAGGTGATGTACGAGCAGTACCTGCGCGACCCCGCTTCCGTCCCCGAAGAGTGGCGCAACCTCTTCGACAATGGGAAGACGGCGGAGCTTCCGATTATCCCGACGACCCGAGCGGAAGTCTCGGGAGCCGGGAGTCAGGAGCCAGGAATCAGGTCGCCCGCGACGACTCCGCTCCCGACCCCCGACTCCCGGCTCCCGACTCCAGGTCTCACGCCCATCACCGGCCCCGCAGCCCGACTCGCGGCGAACATGACCGAGTCGCTCACGGTCCCCACGGCGACGTCCTTCCGCGACATCGCCGTCGGCACGCTCGACGCCCAGCGCAAAGCCCTCAACACCCAGCTGGCCGCCAGCGGCAAGAAGATCTCGTTCACGCACCTCATCGGCTACGCGATCGTCCAGGCAGCGAAGCAGTTTCCCGTGATGACGCACGCGTTCCAGGAAATTGACGGCAAGCCGCATCGGCTGACGCCGCAGGGCGTGAGCCTGGGTCTCGCCGTCGACGTCGAGCGCAAAGACGGCAGCCGCGGCCTCGTGGTGCCCGTCATCAAGCACGCCGAGGGGATGGACTTCGGCGCGTTCCACCAGACCTACGAGACCCTCGTCGAGAAGGCGCGTACCAACAAGCTCCTCCCCGACGACTTCGCCGGCGCGACGATCACGCTCACCAATCCGGGCACCATCGGCACCGTCGCCTCCGTGCCGCGCCTGATGAAGGGCCAAGGCGCGATCATCGCCACCGGCGCGATCCGCGACTCGTCGGGGGGGGGCGCCAAGGTCATGACGATCACCAGCACCTACGATCACCGGATCATTCAGGGGGCAGAGTCGGGCTTCTTCCTGCGACACTTGGACGCTCTCTTGCAGGGGGAGGGACGGTTCTACGAGGGCGTCGCGGGGAGCCTGGGCTTATCGGGAGCCGGGAGTCAGGAATCGGGAGTCAGGGGCTTCGCGGCCCCGGCTCCTAGCCCCCGACTCCCAACTCCGGATGACTTGAAGCATGTCGCCGCCGCCATGGCCCTCGTCCGCGCCATCCGACGCCTCGGGCATCGCGCGGCGCATCTCGACCCGCTCGGCAGCGAGCCGCCCGGCGATCCGTCGCTCGACCCTAGCCCACTTGGCCTCACCCCCGAAACGATGGCCCGCATTCCCAGCGACGTGTTGCGCTGCTACGTCCCGGGCGCCACCCTCGCCGACGCGTTGCCGCACCTCACGGCCACCTACTGCGGCACGATCGCCTACGAAGTGGAACACATTGCGAGCCACGAGGAGCGCGTGTGGCTGCGCCGCGTGATCGAGTCGGGCGAGCACCGCAAGCCGCTCTCCCCCGCGGACAAGCGTCGCCTGCTCAGTCGCCTCACCCTCGTCGACACGCTCGAGCGCTTCCTGCAGCGCGCCTACCTCGGCCAGAAGCGTTTCTCGATCGAGGGCGTCGACATGACGGTGCCGATGCTCGACACCACGCTCGAGCTCGCCGCGGCATTCGGGGCGCGCAAGGTCGTGATGGGCATGGCGCATCGCGGGCGGCTCAACGTGCTGGCGCACGTCGTCAGCCTGCCGTACGAGGCCATCCTCGAGGAATTCGAGGGCGGCGGCGCCGGCTCCGCGTCGGACCCCGAAGCCGTCACCGGCGACGTGAAGTACCACCTCGGCGCCGAAGGCACGTACCAGACCACGACGGGCAGGGCGGTGACGGTCTCCCTGCTGTCCAATCCCAGCCACCTCGAAGCCGTGAACCCCGTCGTCGAGGGATGGACGCGGGCCGAGCAGACCGATCGCTCGGGTGTGCAGCCCAAGTACGACGTCGCCACCGTGGTGCCGCTCTTGATCCACGGCGACGCGGCGTTCGCGGGCCAGGGCGTCGTGGCCGAGACGTTCAACCTGGCGCGGCTGCGCGGTTACACCACGGGCGGGACGATCCATCTCATCACCAACAACCAGATCGGCTTCACGACCGATCCGCGCGATGGGCGCTCCACCGATTACTCGAGCGACCTCGCCAAGGGCTTCGACGTCCCGATTATCCACGTCAACGCCGACGATCCCGAGGCGTGCATCGCCGCGGTGCGCCTCGCCTGGATGTATCACGAAAAATTCCACGGCGACGTGGTGATCGATCTCGTGGGGTACCGGCGGTGGGGTCACAACGAGGGCGACGAGCCGGCCTACACCCAGCCGTTGATGTACGAGATCATCAAGCAGACGCCGCCGGTGCGCGAGAAATACGCGGCGCAGCTCTCGGCTGAAGGCCTGGTCACGCCGGACGCCGCGCAGCAGGAAGCCGACGCCGCCTACGCCAAGTTGACGGAGGTGCAGCAGGCGCTGAAGACGCGGCGCTCGCGCGCCTCGGCCGAGGAGCGGCGCATCGTGCGCGCCACCGTGGCGGACCCCGAGACCGCCGTCCCGGCCGACGTGCTCACGCGCCTGAACGAAGCCCTGCTCGCGGTGCCGGACGGGTTCACCGTCCATCCGAAGCTCAAACGGCAGCTCGAGCGGCGCCGCGAGACCATCGCACGGGGCGGCATGGAATGGGCGCACGCCGAGGCGCTGGCGTTCGCATCGCTGCTGATCGAGGGCTCGCCGATTCGGCTCACGGGCCAGGACGTGGAGCGCGGCACGTTCAGCCAGCGCCACCTCGTGCTGCACGATCCGACGAACGACCGCCGCTGGGCGCCGATCCAGCACCTGCCGGGCGCGCGCGCACCGTTCGAGCTGCACAACAGCCCGCTGTCCGAGGCGGCGTGCCTCGGCTTCGAGTACGGCTACGCCACCGCCGCCCACCCCGCGCTGGTATTGTGGGAAGCCCAGTACGGAGACTTCGCCAACGGCGCCGAGGTGATCATCGACCAGTTCATCGTGGCGGGGCTCGCCAAGTGGGGTGACACGTCGCGGCTGACGTTGCTGTTGCCGCACGGCTACGAGGGCGGCGGCCCCGAGCACTCGAGCGCGCGGCTGGAGCGCTACCTGTCGCTCGGCGCTGAGGGCAACATTCGCGTGGCCAACTGCACAACGCCCGCACAGTACTTCCACCTGCTGCGTCGGCAGGCGCGGCACGAGGAGGTCCGGCCGCTCGTCGTGATGACGCCCAAGGGCCTGCTGCGCCTACCGGCCGCGAGCTCCAAGCTCGAGGACCTGACGCAAGGCCGCTTCCGCACGGTGCTGTGGGACGCCGAGCGGCCGGCGCTGGACCAGGTGACGCGGCTGATCCTGTGCAGCGGCAAGGTCTACTACGATCTCACGGCGTCGCCGCGGCGCGCCGAGACGCCGCACATCGCGATCGGACGGGTGGAGCTGCTCTATCCGTTCCCGTCGAGCGAAATCGGCGAGGCCGCCGCCCGCTATCCGAACCTGAAGGAGGTCGTCTGGGTGCAGGAGGAGCCGCGCAACATGGGCGCGCGCAAGTTCGTGCTCCCGAAGATCCGCGACATCATTCCCCAAGGGATCGCGCTCACCGACGTGTCGCGGCCGGAGCGCTCGAGCCCCGCCGAGGGGTACCCGGCGGCGCACAAGGCCGAGCAGGATCGGATCGTGGCGGCGGCGTACGGCAACACCTAACTGCCTCACCGACGACTTCTTCGGACAAATAGCCCATCTCGCCAGCGAGCCTCGCCAGACACTCCGCTTCGGCGGCTGATCCCATTGCAATCCGAAGGTGGCGTCGATAGTTGGGACCAGTCCCGAGCGCGTACCCCTCGACGATGTTTACACGACACAAACGATGAGAAACCAACCTGAGAAGGACGCAACCGAAATCACGCCGAGCGTAGCCTTCCCACGCCCCCACTTCCCCACGCCCCCACGCCTTTTAGGTTAACCCCGTGCCCGACAGCCTCGTCCCCATTCGTTTCGCGGTGTTGGCGCTCTTTGCCCTCGCCGCCCTTGCGGCCTTGGCATCGTGGCTCGTTCGGGCACGCTACATCTCACCGTTCAGCGGCCTCGGGCGCACCATTCGCACGGCCACCGACTGGATCGTCAAGCCGGTGGAGCGCCGCCTGGTGCGGATGGGCGGCAATCCGGTGAACGCCGGGTGGTGGCTCGTCATCATCGTCGCGGTGGCCGGGGTGATCGCCCTGTCATTCCTCGGCTGGCTACAGGGATTCATGGCCGAGGTGCGCTGGTCGGCGGCGGGGGGGACGCGCCCGCTCCTCGCGACGCTCGTCCGCGTCGCCTACAGCGTCCTCGTGTTCGCGCTCATCGTGCGGGTGATCGGGTCGTGGGTCGGGTTCTTCCGCTATACGCGCTGGATGCGGCCGTTCTACTTTCTCACCGATTGGCTCGTCGAGCCGATCCATCGATTCGTGCCGCCCCTCGGCCCCTTCGACATCAGCCCCATCGTGGCGCTGATTGTTTTGTGGGTGCTCAAGGCGATCCTGCTCGCCGGCCTCGGCTTCTGAGCGCCACGATCACCGTGCACGTCGTTCCACGCGCACGCGAGACCGCGCTCGCCGGGCGCCACGGGGACGCCCTCAAGATTCGTCTCGCGGCTCCTCCGGTAGACGGCGCGGCCAACGAGGAGTTGATACGCTTTGTCGCCGAGCGGCTCGGCGTGCCGCGAGGTGCCGTCACGATCACCGCCGGCCAAGCGGGGCGGCGCAAGACCGTGAAGGTCGAAGGCGTCGAGACCGCCGCCGCGCTGCGCATCCTGGAGACCCCATGAAACTGCTCAAGGCCCTCGTCAGCTTCATCGTCGGCACGGTCGCCGGCGTCCTCGGCAACAGCGTGCTGGGCCCGTTCGGGGCGGTATTCGGGTTCATCGCGGGCGGCGTCGCGGCCTGGTGGGTCGCGCGCCGCGTGTTCGGAGACTGACCGGGGGGAGGTGGAGCTGACGGTCGTTGGTTGATCCCCTTTAGCGCACGGTTTCACATCCGCGCGAGCCGGTCTCGAATCCGCGTGTTGTCGGGGAAATCGCGCGCCAGCTGCTCCAGCGTCGCGCGCACCGAGTCGCGCTGCCCCGCCACTTCAAAGGCATCCGCCTTGAGGGAGCCGGCGCGGAGCCGCAGCCGCTGATTGTCCGCCGGCACCGTCACCTTGGCGAGTGCCACGAGCGCGCCTTTCGCATCGCGCCGGTCCCTGATCAGCGACTCAATGGCGAGGAGCCGGACCGCCGTGTCGTCCGGGAAACGGCGTGCCAACTCGCCGAACAGCTCAGCTGCGCCGGCGCTGTCGTGCCGCGCCCGCGCCTGTTGCGCAGCGTGGTAGAGCCCGGCAACGAGCAGGCGCTGCACGTCGGTCGAATCCCCGGACCGGATCCCCACGCCGCCCGCATAGCTGTAGACCAGGTCCCCGCCGTGCTCGCCCGTCTCGTAGATCGCCGCCCCGCCCGCGAGGCCGACCACGGCCGACGCGATCGTGAAGCCTTCCGTGAACCGCGGCGATCGGCGGGTCGCGACGAGCGCCGCGATCTCGAGTGCGGCCACGATGAGGAAGATGTTGCGCGTCCGCTCCCCCCATTCCTCGTGGTCGACGACCGCCTGGCGCGCGCCGGGAACCCGCTCAACGGGTCCATGCGCATCCGTCCCGGACCTCACGGCGAGCACGGCGGCCAGGGTGCCGGCGAGGAGCAGCACAGCGGCCGCGGGCCCGGTGAAGGCGGCGCGGCCGGTGAGGGAGATCCAGCGGAACAGGACGCCGACCGCCAGAAGCACGATCGCGAAATGGACGATCTGGGGATGATACTCACCGATGTTTGGCATGGGGGGCAAAAATGTGGGCGGGTGGGGACGTGGGGAAGTGGGCCCACATCCCCACGTCCCCACACCCCACGCCTTTAGGGTTTACTCCGGACGCATCGCGTCGCGGATGATGTCGTCGACCGCCCACTTCACGAATTCGCTCCGCTTGTCGATCCGGCGCTGTGTCTCGGCCTGCACCTCCGCCAAACGCCGCTTGATGTCGTTGATTTCGAGCGCGCGCAGCTGGTTCTCGATGTCGAAGTGGCCGCCGATCAGCGTCTCGAGCTGAGTCCGGAATGCCGTACGCTGCGCCTCGTTCGCCCCGCGATACGCCCGCTGCAACTCGCGCGCGTGGGCTTCGAGGCCGAACATCTTCGCGACGAGCTGGGCGCGCACGCTGTCGCGACGATTCAGGTTCTGCACCATGTCGAACTGCACCGTCAGCTGCGCGACCTCCGCCCAGTACTGATCGACGGAGCGTGCCTTCAAGGAGTCGAGACTGTGCGACCCCTCGACCCGGTCCGGCGCGACGAGCATCAGGAACGCGCGCGCCGCGGCTTCCGCCTCGCGCGGCCGCTCCTGCATGATGCGCTGCACCTGCGCCTGCATCGCTTGCGGATTGGGCATCTCTTGCGCCGCCGCCGGAGCGACGAGCGCGCCGCTCAAAGCCGCGATCAAGCCAACGTTACGGAGTGACATAGGACCGCTCCCGTTCGAGTCGGGTGAGTTGTTCGTCGATCGTGATGACCGCTTTACCGCCCGCCAGATAGCCCGCTGTCGGCGACCAGTCGAGGGGCCCCGGCCACACAGCCGTCTCAGGCCGATCCTGTTGCGGCGGCCGCCCGCCGAGCACGACGCCCGCTACCGCCGCCGCCGCCGCGAGTGCTCCGACCGCTACCCACTGCATGACCGACCGCGCTGGGCGAACCCTCTGGGGCGGCGTCCACGACAACGCCGCCCTGGTCCGCTCGAGCCGGATGAGCTGCTCGCGGCACGAGTCGCACGCCGTGAGGTGGCGCTCCAGCTCGGCGACGGCCGCATCGTCGAGCTCGCCGTAGGCCAAGAGGAGCAGGTCGTCTTCGTGCGGATGATTCATCGGTAGTCCTCCACCTCGGCGGCGATCTTCGCGAGGGCCGCACGCATCTGCGTCAGCACCGTGCCTAAGGGGCGGCCCAGTCGTTCGGCGATCTCACGGAACGTCAGTGCTCCCGAGACGCGGTGCCGCAGCTCCACCACCTCACGCTGGGGCGCGGGAAGCGCCGCGACCGCCCGCCGTATCGCTGCCCCGAGCTCCGCGGCGATGAGTCCTTCGTCTGCCGCCGCCGCGAGGGCAGGCTCGCCACGGCCCAGGAGTTCCGCCGCGCGGCGGCGCACCACTTCGCGGCGTAAGTGATCGTGCCAGACGCTCGTCGCGATGCGGAACAGGTAGCCGCGCGCGTTGCCGTTCGGATGGAGCCGCGGCGCCGCCGCCACGAGCCGAGCCGCCACCTCCTGCATCAGGTCGGCGGCCAGGTCATCGTCGCGGCAGCGCGCCCCGAGGAAGTTCTTGAGGGCGGGCGCATGCTCGGCGAGCAGGAGGTCGGCCGCGACGGTGCGCATGGTCCCTAGGAGTACGCGGCACCCTGGCAATTATTTTCCCGCCTGGCTATGTTGTGACACGACAAGCGATTCCGTGGCGATTTGAGGCGTATTGCGGCCACGTTAAAAAACCCGCTAAAAAGCCGGAGCGCATTCTGCCTACCCTCAAAGATCTGATTGCCGACGGCCGCGTCCACGTCTTCGACGGGGCGATGGGGACGATGCTCTATGCCAAGGGCTTCTTCCTCAACGTGTGCTACGACGAGCTGTCGGTGAAGCAGCCGCGCCTGGTGCGCGAGGTGCACGAGGAATACGTCCGCGCCGGCGCCGAAATCCTCGAGACCAACACCTTCGGCGCGAACCCGCTCAAGCTCGGCGGCTACCACTTGGCCGACGACACGGAGAAGATCAACCGCGCCGCGGCCGAGCTTGCCCGCGCCGCGGCGGGGGCCAAGGGAAGCGTTCTCGGGGCGATGGGCCCCCTCGGCGTCCGCATCGAGCCCTTCGGCCCGACGTCGAGTGCGGAGGCTCAGGCGCTGTTCGCGCGCCAGGTGGCGGGCCTCCTCGCCGGCGGCGTGGACGGCTTCATCCTCGAGACGTTCGGCGACCTGAGCGAGGTCCACGCGGCGCTCCTCGCCGTGCGGGCGGCGTGCGACCTCCCCGTCGTGTGCCAGATGACGATCGGGACCGACGGCCTCACCTACTTCGGCACCGACCCCGAGACCTTTACCAAGCAGCTTACGGCGTGGGGTGCGGACGTCATCGGCGTGAACTGCTCGGTCGGCCCCGCGGGCGTGCTCGAGGCCGTGGAGAAGATGGTCAAGGCCACCGACCGGCCGGTTTCGGGGCAGCCGAACGCGGGGCTGCCGCGCGACGTGGGGGACCGCAAGATCTACCTTGCGAGCCCCGAGTACATGGCGAGCTACGCGCGCCGGATGATCGAGGCGGGAGCGCGGTTCGTCGGCGGCTGCTGCGGCTCGACTCCGGAGCACATCAAGAAGATCCGGGACTACGTCGCGAGCGTCGTCCCACGGCAACCGAGCGTCGTGGTGCCGCGTGCGCAGGTGCAGGCGCCGGCCGGCGTCACGCCGGTGCCGCTCGCCGACAAGTCGCGCTGGGGAGCGAAGCTCGCCCGCGGGGAGCTGGTGACGAGCGTCGAGATCGTCCCGCCCAAGGGCGTGGATCCGGCGCCGATGCTCGAGCAATGCCGCGCGCTCAAGGCGGCGGGGGTGGACGCCGTGAACGTCCCCGACGGACCACGCGCCCAGAGTCGCATGGGCGTGCTCCCGTCGGCGATGATGATCGAGCGTGAGGTCGGGATCGAGACGGTGATCCACTATTGCTGCCGGGACCGGAACCTGCTCGGCATGCTGTCGGACATCATCGGCGCGCACGCGTCAGGGCTGCGCAACATCCTGATCATTACGGGCGATCCGCCCAAGATGGGTCCGTACCCCGAGGCGACGGCGGTCTTCGACATCGATTCGATCGGCCTCACGAATCTCGTGTACCGCTTGAACCAGGGGCTCGACCCGGGCAACAACCCGATCGGCGGAGCGACCAAGTGGGTCGTGGGCGTCGGGGTCAATCCCGGCGCGATCGATCTGGACCGCGAGCTGTCGCGCTTCGCCTGGAAGGTGGACGCCGGCGCCGAGTTTGCAGTGACGCAGCCGGTGTTCGATCCGCGCCAGCTCGAGGCGTTTCTCAAGCGCGTCGAGCAGTTCAAGATCCCCATCGTCGCGGGGATCTGGCCGCTCGTCTCCCTGCGCAATGCCGAGTTTCTCGCGAACGAGGTGCCGGGAGTGAACGTGCCGGAGGAGGTGCTCCAGCGGATGCGAAAGGCGACGGATAAAGGGAAGGACGCGGCGCTGGCCGAGGGCGTGGCGATCGCGCGCGAGATGTTCGCGCAAGTGCAGGAGATGGTACAGGGCATCCAGGTGAGCGCTCCGTTCGGGAAGGTGGAGGTGGCGTTGGAGGTGTTCAGGCGATAATCCCCTAGCCCATGCCCGAGCTGCCCGACATCGTCGTCTACCTCGAAGCGCTCACGCCGCGCATCCTCGGCCTCCCGCTCGAGCGCGCGCGGGTGACGAGCCCGTTCCTGCTCCGCAGCGCCGATCCGCCCCTCGCCGCTGTGGAAGGAAAAACGGTCACCGGACTGCGCCGCCTCGGCAAGCGGATCGTGTGGGAGATGGAAGATCAGATCTTTCTCGTCTTTCATCTGATGATTGCGGGCCGCTTCAAGTGGCGCAAACGGGGCGCCAAGTCCCCGGGCAGAATCGGGCTGGCGACGTTCGACTTTCCGGGCGGCACGCTGCTGTTCACCGAGGCCAGCAAGAAGCACCGGGCATCGCTGTACGTCGTGCGAGGTCGGGAGGGTCTCGCAGCGCAAAATCCGGGCGGCCTCGATGTCTTCGGCGCCGAGCTTCCCGCGTTCCGAGCAGCCCTCCAGAAGGAGTCCCACACGGTGAAGCGCGCCCTCACCGATCCCAGACTGTTCGACGGCATCGGGAACGCCTACTCTGACGAGATCCTCCATGCAGCCCGCCTCTCGCCGTTTCAGCTCACCGGCCGGTTGACGGATGAAGAGATCGCACGCTTGTTCGAGGCGACGCGGCGTACCCTGACGACCTGGATCGCGCGGCTGCGCGCGGAGACGGGCGCTGAGTTCCCCGAAAAAGTGACGGCGTTCCGGGACGGGATGGCGGTGCACGGCCGCTACAAGCAGCCCTGCCCCGTGTGCGGCTCGCCCGTACAGCGGATCCGCTACGCCGAGAACGAGGCCAATTACTGCGCGACCTGCCAGACCCGCGGGCGCGTGCTCGCCGACCGCGCCTTGTCGCGGCTCCTCAAGGACGACTGGCCGCGGTCGCTTGAGGAGTGGGAAGCGAGGATGGGGTGAGGAGCGCGATCCGAGTCGCCGGCCCGAACGAGAGCCGGCCCTTTAAGGCACGGTTCAAACGAGAAACTCCGACCAGGTTGATTTGGGTTGGTCGGGTTGGTTGATCCGTGGGCTGAAGCCCCGGCTCGGCCACGGCACGCGCCCTGAAGGGCGGGTGCCAAGGGAGCCCCCAAGGAGTAAACTTCCCCGATCTGCCTCGTCACCGTTCTCAGGAGCTCTCTCGTGCACCGTAATCCCTTCGCCACCCTGCTCGCCGCCGTCACCCTGACCACGCATGCCGCTGCCCAAGGATTCGGTCAGCAGCCTTCGGGATTCATCGTCGAGAACCCCGCGCTTCGGCGCATGTGGGCCATCGGGATGGACAGCTCCCAGCTTCCGCGCCTCGCCCAGGTGCTGTTCGACTCGCTCGGGCCGCGGCTCACCGCGTCTCCCGGCATGGAGGCCGCGCAGAACTGGCTCGTCGCGACGTACACGACGTGGGGCATTCCGGCGCGGAAAGAGCAGTACGGCACCTGGCGCGGCTGGCAGCGCGGCAAGACGCACCTCGACTTGGTCGCGCCCCGCGTACGCTCGCTCGAGGCGACGATGCTGGCGTGGAGTCCCGGCACACCCAAGGGGCGGCCGGTACGTGCACCGGTCGTGATCCTGCCCGACATCGCCGACAGCGCCGCGCTGGTCGCCTGGTTGCCGCAAGCGAAGGGCAAGTTCGTGCTCATCTCCTTTCCCCAACCTACGTGCCGGCCCGACGATAGCTGGGAGAAGTGGGGAGTTCAGGCGAACGTCGACACGATGAAAGCCCGTCGCACCGCCGCCCAGCAGGCGTGGCAGCAACGCGTGCAGCGCACCGGGTACGCCGGCCGCTACACGCTGCACCGCCGACTCGAGGTCGGGGGCGTCGCAGGCGTCATCGGCAGTAACTGGTCGCAGGGATGGGGCGTCGACAAGATCTTCGACGCCTACACCGATCGGGCGCCGGTGGTGGATGTGGCGTGCGAGGACTACGGCCTGCTGTTCCGCCTCGCGGAGAACAAGCAGGGACCGGTCGTGGAGCTGACCGCGGAGTCGCAGGCGCGCGGCGAGGTCCCGGTGTTCAACGTCGTCGCCGAGATCAAGGGCCGCGAGCTGCCCAACGAGTACGTGATGCTGTCGGCGCACTTCGATTCGTGGGACGGCGGCTCGGGCGCCACCGACAACGGGACGGGCACGCTCACGATGCTCGAAGCGATGCGGATCCTGAAGCTCGTCTACCCGACCCCGCGGCGGACCATTCTCGTGGGCCACTGGAGCGGCGAGGAGCAGGGCCTGAACGGCTCCGCCGGCTTCGTGGCAGACCATGCCGACGTCGTCGCCGGGCTGCAGGCGCTCTTCAACCAGGACAACGGCACCGGCCGCGTCGAGACCATGAGTGCATCGGGGTTCACCAACGCGTCGGCGAGCCTGGCGCGATACCTGTCCCGCGTCCCCGTCGATATCACACGCAACATCAAGTTCAGTTTCCCCGGCGCGCCCGGCGGCGGCGGCACCGACCACGCGTCGTTCGTCACCTGCGGAGCGCCGGGATTCGGCCTCGGCTCGGGCGACTGGGACTACGGCCGCTACACGTGGCACACGAACCGGGACACCTACGACAAGCTCACTTTCGACGACGTGAAGAACAACGCCACGCTCGCGGCGATGCTCGTCTATCTCGCGTCCGAGGACTCGGTGCGGACGCCGCGCGAGCGCCGCGACGTGTTCCCGGCGCGGCCCAACGGCCAGCCCGGAGCGTGGCCCGACTGCCGCCAGCCGCAGCGGTCCACGCCGCCGCCCGTCCCCCTCCCACCGGCGCCCGTCGCGGCGCCCGCACGCCCGTGAGTTTCGCGGATCATTTTTCTGGTGTTTCCGCCGCGTATGCCGCGTTCCGGCCGCGTTACCCCGATGCCCTGTTCGATCTGCTCGCCGGCGTGGCCCCGGGCCGTGATGCGGCCTGGGACTGCGCCACCGGCTCGGGGCAAGCGGCGTTGGGGTTGGCCCGGCACTTTGCCCGGGTGATCGCGACGGACGCGAGCGACGCCCAGATCGCCCACGCGACCCCGCACCCCCGGGTGACCTACCGGGTGGCCCCCGCCGAGCAGAGCGGGCTGGACGACGAGTCCGTCGACCTCGTCACGGCGGCGCAGGCCGTCCATTGGTTCGACCGGCCGCGCTTCTGGGCCGAGGCGCGCCGCGTGCTGCGCCCCCGGGGCGGGGTGATCGCCGTGTGGACGTACTGGTCGTTTTCCATCGCCCCGGAACTCGACGCCGTCGTGCGGCGGTTTTACAAGGACACCGTCGGGTCGTTCTGGCCTCCCGAGCGGAAGCTCACGGAGGACCGCTACCGGACGCTCGACTTTCCATTCGCTGAGTTCACCGTGCCAGGCTTCATGATCGAGCAGCAGATGACGCTGGACGACGTGGCAGGATACATTCGGACCTGGTCGGCCACGCGGGCGTACGTCGAGCATGAGGGCCGCGATCCGGTGGACGACCTCGTTGCCGAGCTGCGGCCGGTGTGGGGTGACCCCACCGTGGCGCGGCTCGCCCGCTGGCCGCTCGCGGTGCGTGCCGGGAGGACATGATGAGAGACTGGATCCAGACAGTGATGACTCGCGAACTAAAGGCGTTGCGCCGCGAGGTCGAGTCGTACCCCAGCGATGCCGAGCTGTGGGAAAGCGCCCCGGGCATCACGAACCCCGGCGGCAACCTGGTGCTGCACCTCGCGGGTAACATCCAGTACTTCCTCGGCGCCGTGCTCGGCGGCACCGGGTACACGCGCTACCGCGACGCCGAGTTCGACAGCCGCGATGTCCCCCGCGCGGACCTGCTGCGGGAGATCGACGGGGCGCTCGCCGCCGTCGAAACGGGCCTCGCCCGCGTCAACGACGCCGACCTGAAGAAGCCCTTCCCCGAGGCGGTTGGCGGCGTCACGCCCACGACCGGCGCGTTCCTCGCGCACCTCGCCGTGCACCTCGGCTATCACCTCGGCCAGGTGGACTACCACCGCCGCATCATCACCGGCGAGGGAAAGACGGTGGGCGCGTTGCCCGTCGGGGAGCTGCGGTGATGAACATCGGGCGTCCCCAAGCGGACGAAGTCCCCGCCCATCTCGTGGGCTACGTCGGCAACATCCCCGAGAGCGATCCCGTGACGGTGCTCGCCACCCAGATCGATGTCACGGCCGAGCTGCTGCGCGGGCTGTCAGAGACCGACGCCCTGAAGCGGTACGCCCCGGGGAAGTGGAGCATCAAGGAAGTCGTGGGGCATATGGCGGATACGGAGCGGATCATGGCGTACCGTGCCCTGCGGATCGCGCGCGGCGATCAAACGCCGCTCCCCGGATTCGACGAGAACGCGTACGTTCCGCCCGCCAAGTTCGACGCCCATCCCCTCGCCGAATTGATCTCTGATCTGCGGGTCACCCGGGGCGCTACCCTGGCGCTGTTCCGCAGCTTCGACGCCGACGCCTGGACGCGTCGCGGCACGGCCAGCGGCAAGGCCGTCAGCGTACGCGCGCTCGGCTACGTGATCCCGGGGCACGAGCGCCATCACGTGGAGATCCTGAAGACGCGGTACGGCCTTCAGTAGGGTATATTCCCCGGACCACGGGGAGGGACTTCGCATATGCGATCGTTGTATTTCGCCGCCGGGCTCGCCGCCACCGTCGTTGCAACGGCAGCCGCCCAGCAACCGGCTACTCCACCTGCGCCCGCCGGCCCGCCGCCTCTCGAAGTCGGCACGGTCGCGCCGGACTTCACCCTCCCGGGCGCGACGCGATTCGGCGCGCTGCGCGCACCCATCCGGCTGAGCGACTTCAAGGGGAAGACGGTGGTACTCGCCTTCTTCTTCAAGGCGCGAACGCGTGGCTGAACGATCCAAATGAACGCGTACCGTGATCAGTACGCGCAGCTGTTCAAGGATGGCCGCAACGTGGTGTTGATTGGCATCAGCGCCGACGCCGACACCGCGCAGGCCTCGTGGGCGCGGGACTCCGAATTCCCGTTCCTGTTCGCGAGTGATTCAGGGTCCGTCGTCGGCAAGATGTACGGCGCCTTCAGCGTCCGCGGAAACCTCGACAACCGCAATCTGTTTGTGGTGGGACCCGACGGGAAAATCGCGTACCGCGCAACCCCGTTCCGGGAGATCGATCCGACCGCCTACACGGAGTTGGGGGCGGCGATCGCGAAACTGGTTCCTGCAGACTCGACGGTGAAGTGAGAGAAGGACGGTCTAAGACGGCCTAAGACGGTCCAGGGCGGTCAAGGACGATCGTTGACCGTCTTGGACCGTCCTGGACCGCCTTGGACCGCCCTCGCAAGAGCCGCTTCGATATCCTGGTCCGCCCCGACACCCGTATAGACCACCTTTCCTCGGGCGTCGAGCACCGCCACATCCGATGTCGTGGGCGCCTGGAAGGCGCGGGTGGCGCTGCCGTTCGCGTCCCACAGGAAGGTGAACGGCATCGGATGCCGCGCGAGGTGCCGGCGCACGGTGTTGGGGCTCTGATTCACGGCGACGGCGACGACGAGGAATTCCGCGCGGTCCCCGTACTTCTTCCGCGCCGCCTCCATCCGCGGCAGCAGCTCGGCGCAGATGGGGCACCACGTCGCCCAGAACTCAACGATCACCGGCTTCTTCCCCACCCAGCGCGCCAGCTCGACTGCGTTGCCGTCGAGGTCCTGGACCGTGACCGCGGGTGGCGTCTGGCCGACGGGAATGCCGACGACGTCGTCCTGCGCGGCGGCGAGGCTCGGCACGAGGAGTGCAACGAGGAGCGCCAGCCGCCTCACCATACCTGCCCCGCTTTGATGAAGTAGTATTGAGCCATCAGCAGTAGAACCACGCCCGCCGTCCTTTTGATCCATACCATCCAGGCGCCCGCACGCGGCAGCGCCGTCAGCGTTCCGGAGAACAGCCCGACCACGACCAGCAACGCGGTCATACCGAGCGAAAATGCGAACAGATAGACGAATCCGAGCACGGCGCTTTGGGTGCTCGCCACCCACGTCAGCACGGCGGCGAACGCCGGCGCGCCGCAGGGAGCCGCGACGATGCCCGAGGTCGCGCCGAGCAGAAAGACGGCTGGATAGGATCCCCCGCCCAGTCCCCCCGCCCACGCGGCGAGCCGGGCGGGCACGCGGATCGGGATCACATCGAGCATCGCGAGGGCGAACACGAGGAGCAGGTTACCGATCGCGAGGCGCGCCCACGGACTCGAGCCGATGGTGCCGAACAGCGAGCCCGTGAGCCCGGCGACGAGGCCCAGTATCGCGTAGAACAGCGCGAGGCCGGTCGCGTAGGTGAGTGTGAGCCCGACGGTGCGGCGCCGCGAGCGCCCGTCGGCGTCCACGCCGGCCAGCGCGCCCGCCGTGATGGGAATCATCGGATAGATGCAGGGGTTCAGGCTCGTCACGAGCCCGGCCGCGAACAAGAGCGGCACCGCCACGAGGGGGCGGTGCTGCAGGGCATCGGAGATGCCGGAGAGGACGACGGCCAACGTGGCCACGGACGGGATAATAACGAATTATCTTTCCCGCAGGCGATGGAGTTCGCCTTCAACCGCCCATCCCAAGGGCTGATGACTCCTACCCGCACCGACCGACGGGAGGAGTTTCTTCTTGAGAATCCTGTACATCGCACTCGCCGGCGTCGCCGGAACGCTCGCCCGCTATGGACTCGACGGCTGGGTCCAGGGGCGCGGCGGCACGCTCACGGTGAATCTGACCGGCTCCCTGGCCCTCGGTTTCATCATTCGCTACGCCACAGGCTCGATCGTCGTCTCGCCCGACGTGCGCGCCGCTCTCACGATAGGCTTCTGCGGCGCCTACACGACGATGAGCACGTTCAGCTACGAAACCATGGCGCTGCTCTGGGATGGCGAGTATTGGCGGGCGGGACTCTACATGGGGGTCACCATTGCCGGATGCCTGATGGCGGTCGCGTTGGGAGCGGCGCTGGCCAACAAACTACTGTGAGCGACATATGACCGAACGATTTCGCGGTGAGCGCACGCTGATGCGCGTTTTCATCGGCGAGAGCGACAAGTACGAAGGCAAGCCGCTGTATGAGGCCTTGCTGGAACGGTTCCGCAAGAGGGGCCTCGCCGGCGCCACCGTGCTGCGCGGCATCGCGGGGTTCGGCGCGAGCAGCAAGGTGCACACCGACAAGGTGCTACGCTTGTCACTCGACTTGCCGCTGATCATCGAGGTCGTCGAAGCCGAGGAGACGATTCAGCAAGTTCTCCCCGATCTCGATGAGATGATCGGGGGTGGACTGATCACACTGGAGCGGGCGAATGTGATCCTGTATCGGCCCGCCTAACCGTCTACCAACGCCGCACCGTCATCGGTCCGTTGGTCGTCACCACGCGCACCGGCGCGCCGCCCGAGCCGAGCGTGGTCGAGATCCGGTCCGTGATCCGGCCGCTCAGCGTGACGGTCAGCGGGAAGCCGACGTGCATCGGGCCGTTCACGGTCCCGAATTCGATCCTCGCGTTGTACCCCTCGGGGATGCGCAGGTCGGCCGGCCCGTTCATGGTCGCGGCGTCGAGCCCGGCACCGTCCCACCGCGTCCCCTCCAGGCCCACCGTCAGCGGCCCGTTCTGCGCCCGCGCATGCACGTCGCCCGCCACACCGTTGAGCGCCAGGGGGCCGTTCAGCGTAGACAGCTCCATATGGCCGCTCACATCGCTCACCGACAGCGGTCCGTTTTCGGTCCCGATCGAGAGGTCGATCTTGTGCGGGACGGATACGATGAAGCTCACCGACCACGATTGGTGGCGCCCCAGGGGGTCGGGGCCCGTGGCGTGCACGGTCCCGCCCGCCGCCTCGATTTTGATCTCGCGCGCAATCGCCTCCGCCTCATCGTCGGTCCGCGCGCTGGTCTGAATCCGCGCGGTGACCGCGATGCTGTCGCGGTCCCACCCGATGATCTCGACGCCGCCGTTCATCCCCGGATCGACCGTCAATACCCCCGTTGACCGCTTGAGACCCGTTTCGCGGATCTCGCAATGCTTGACGCGGCTTTCGCGCCAGGATTCGTCCTCGCAGCTGTTCAGCCAGGCCTGGTCGCTGCGCTGTGCCTGGAGTGGGGACGCGGTGAGGGCCACGGAGGTGAGAGCGAAGAAGGCGGCGGCACGCAACATAGGAGGCTCCGGGTTGAGAGACGGGCTTTACGGTTTGACACTCCCTACGCTGGAAGGGTTGCGGGGATTCGGAGTAGCTTACCGTCCATGCCCCTTTCCGAGGAACCCCGATGCGCCTGGCCTTGCTGCTGTTTGCTGTCGCTGCGTCGCCGGTCGTCGCCCAATCCAGCCGCCTCGACGCCGAGGTCGACCGGCGGGCGGCCCTCGTAGACGGGAAGGTGGTGGCGTGGCGGCGCGACATTCACGCCCACCCGGAGCTGTCGAACCGGGAGGTGCGCACGGCTCAGGTCGTCGCCGACCATCTCCGCGCCCTGGGGCTCGAGGTACGGACGGGCGTAGCCCACACGGGCGTGGTCGGCGTGCTGCGCGGCGGGCGGCCGGCGGGAGGGGGGGGACCTGTTGTCGCGTTGCGTGCCGACATGGACGCGCTGCCCGTGACCGAGGAAGTCGACCTCCCGTTTGCCTCGAAGGTCCGCACGACGTACAACGGCCAGGAGGTCGGCGTCATGCACGCCTGCGGGCACGACGCCCACGTGGCGATGCTCATGGGCGTGGCCGAGGTGCTGGCGGGGATGCGCCGCGACCTCCCGGGGACGGTGAAGTTCATTTTCCAGCCTGCCGAGGAGGGCGCCCCGGCCGGTGAGAGCGGCGGCGCGGAGATGATGATCGCGGAAGGCGCGCTCGAGGACCCGAAGCCGGGCGCCATCTTCGGGTTGCACGTGTTTCCCTACCCGGCCGGGCAAGTCCGCTATCGGGCGGGCGGCATCATGGCGGCCGCGGACGGCCTGCGGATCGTCGTGCACGGCCGTCAGACGCATGGCGCGCTGCCGTGGGCGGGGGTGGATCCCATCGTCGTGGCGGCGCAGATCGTCGTCGGGCTGCAGACCATCGCGAGCCGGCAGGTGGACATCGCGGTGGCACCGGCGATCGTGACGATCGGCGCGATCCAGGGCGGCGTGCGCAACAACATCATCCCGGACAGCGTGGTGATGATCGGGACGATCCGCACGTTCGATCCCGCGGTGCAGCGCGACATTCACGATCGCGTGCGGCGGACCGCCGAATCGATCGCGCAGAGCGCGGGCGCGACCGCGCAGGTGACGATCGAGCCCGGGTACCCCGTCACGTTCAACGACCCGGCGCTCACGGAGCGGATGGTGCCGACGCTGCGACGCGTCGCCGGTGCGTCGAGCGTGTCGACAGCCGTGCCGCAGACGACTGCCGAGGATTTCTCCCGCTACGAGCAGAAGATTCCCGGGATGTTCTTCTTCCTCGGCATCACGCCACCGGGCGCCGACCCGAAGACGGTGGCCCCGAATCACTCTCCTCGCTTTTTCGTGGATGAAGCGGCGCTCGGCGTGGGCGTCCGGGCCATGGCGCACTTGGCCGTCGACTACCTGAGCGGTCAGTGAGCGCCGTTCGCCTCGACCGCTGGCTGTGGGCGGCCCGTTTTTTCAAGACGCGGGCGCTCGCGGCCGCGGCGGCCGCGGGTGGGAGAGTACAGGTGAACGGCGTGCGGGCGAAGCCCGCCAAGCCGCTGCACCTGGGTGATGCGGTGCGCGTGCGGGTCCCCCCCTACGAGTGGCTCGTCACCGTGCGTGCCGTCTCGGAGCGGCGCGGCCCGCCCAAGGTCGCGGTGACGTTGTACGAAGAAGCACCGGAAGGGCGCGCGGCCCGCGAACGACTCGCCGAGCAGCTGAAAATGGCACCGGCCCCCGCCTACTCGGGCAGGGGCCGGCCCACCAAGAAGGAGCGCCGCGAGATCGAGCGGCTGGAGGAGTCCTAGCTCTTCACCAGGTGCACGTTCCCCGACCCCGTCTCGATCGACAGCCGCCCCCGCCCATCGCCGATCGTTCCCTCGACGTGGTCGCGCTGGATCCGCTGCACCTGCAAGGTCAACCCGCCCAGATCGATGTCTCCGCTTCCCGTATCGAGCTCCACCTCGGCGCCGATCGTCGGCGGCACTTTGAGGGTCACATCCCCCGAGCCCGTCTCGATGGTCACGGTCCGGAACGTGGCGACGAGCGCCACGTCCACGTTGCCGCTCCCCGTCTCGAAGGAGAGGTTGTCACCTTGCGCGTCGGTGACCTCGACGTCGCCCGAGCCCGTCTGGATCGCCATCTCGGGGGCCGCGGCGCCCGTCACCGTGATGTTGCCCGATCCCGTCTCGACCTTGAGGCGCGCGCCGCGGACGTTAGCGGCGGTGATGTCGCCGGAGCCCGACTCGAGACTCACGTCGCCCGTGGCGTCACGCAGGTCGACGTTCCCCGACCCCGTCTCGATCTTCAGGACGCCCCGCGTGCGGTCGGCCGCGACGTCCGCCGACGCCACGTCGACCCAGATCTGCCCGTCGACGTTCGTCACAAATGCCTTTCCGACCCCCAAGTGCAGGGCGACCCGCTTGCCGGCGGGCACGAGGACGCGGAGGTCGGCGTAGGCTTCGAGGCCCTCGCCACGGCCGGTAATCCGTACGGTGCGTCCCCCCCCCTCGCCGCGCCACCCGCGGTGGTCGCCGCCATCGCCGAACGTGCCGTCGTCTCGCACGCGCATGGTTGTGTTCGAGCCGCGGCCCCAGGTGGGCACCGAGATCACGTCGGCGGGATAGATGACGCGCAGCGTCTCGCGGCCGCGCAGCACGCCGGTCTGGACCTCGAGCTGTTTGGCATCGGCCCCGCCAAGGCGGAGCTCGACGGCGACGTCGCCGCCCGAGCCTGCTTCGACCCGCAGCTCGCCGACCAGGTTGTAGACGGCGACGGAGTCGCCCTTCAGGACGTAGCGGGTCGCTTGTGCGGTTTGAGCGGATGCGTCGGCGGCGAGCGCAGCGCCGAGGTACAGGGGCAGCCAGCGTGTCGTCATACGAGTCTCCGAGAGGGCGTAGAGGCGATATGGCACCCTTGGTTGGATAGCGCAACGCGCGCCGGGGTTGCACCTTTGACCCATGGAAGACTGGCTGCTCTGGTTCGTCGGCGCCGTCGTGCTGCTCGTCGCCGAGATGCTCGCCCCCGGCTTCTGGCTGGCCTGCCTGGCGGTTGGATGCGTGGCGGCCGGCCTGGTGGGCTTGCTGCCGTTCGCCGGGCTCGCGGTGCAAACCATTGCGTTCGCGGCCACCAGCCTGGGGAGCATGATCGGGCTACGGCCCCTCATGCTGCGGCACTTTCAGCTCGGCCCGGGCGGCGGCGTGCGGACGGGGGTCGACGCACTGCTGGGGAAGCGCGGCGTGGTCCTGGAGCGGATCGACCCCGTGTCGCGGCAAGGCCGGGTCAAGGTCGAAGGGGAAGACTGGCGTGGGGCCTCGGTCGACGACTCCCCGATCGAGGTGGGCGCGCGGGTGACGGTGATTCAAGTCGACGGCACCACCCTGGTGGTCGAAAAGGAGAGTTGAACGATGGGTCCCGGTCTCGTGTTGGTCGGAGCGATCGCGCTGCTCGTCGTGGTCACGATTGCCAAGGGCATTCGCATCGTGCAGCAAGCCCAAACGATGATCATCGAGCGATTCGGGAGGTATCACAAAACCCTGTCGTCCGGGATCAACCTCATCATGCCGTGGATCGACCAGCCGCGCTCCATCGACTGGCACCAGACGCTCGTCACGCCGGCGGGTGACAGCTACTCGCGGCGCTTCCGAACCGAGAAGATCGACCTGCGCGAGACGGTGTACGTCTTCCCGCGCCAGAACGTGATCACGAAGGACAACGTGGTGGTCGAGATCGACGCGCTGATCTATTCCCAGATCACGGACCCGGTGCGCGCGACCTACGAGATCGCGAACCTCCCCGACGCCATCGAGAAGCTGACGCAGACGACATTGCGGAATGTGATCGGCGAGATGGAGCTCGACCACGTGCTCTCGTCGCGCGACACGATCAACGCGAAGCTGCGCGCGATTCTGGATGAAGCCACGCACAAGTGGGGCTCCAAGGTCAGCCGCGTGGAGCTGAAGGACATCAACCCGCCGCGCGACATCCGCGACGCGATGGAAAAACAGATGCGTGCCGAGCGGGAGCGCCGCGCGACGATCATCACCGCCGATGCCGAGCGACAGTCGCGCATTCTGGCAGCCGAGGGCATCCGGCAATCGGAGATCAATACCGCCGAGGGCGACAAGCAGGCGAAGATCCTGCACGCGGAGGCCGAAGCCGCGGCCCGGCTCAAGGTCGCCGAGGCGGAGGCGCAGGCGATCGAGCGCATCACCGCGGCGATCAAGGGCACGGGCGGGGATCCCGCACAGTACCTGATCGCGATCCGCTACATCGAGACGCTGAAGGAGATGGTCTCGGGCCAGAACAACAAAGTCATCTACATGCCCTACGAGGCGACCGGCGTGCTCGGGTCGCTCGGCGGCATTCGCGAGATGCTGACGCTGGGCCCGTCCGACAAGAAGGCGTGAACCCCCTCACGCGACTCTCCGAAGAAGAGCAGATGTTTCAGGGCGCGGTCCGTGACTTCGCGGACCAGGAGGTGCGCCCCCGCGTACACGCCATGGAGCAGGCGGCACAGCTCGATCCCCAGCTGATTCCCAAGTTCTTCGAGCTCGGCCTCATGGGGATCGAGATCCCCGAGGCCTCGGGCGGCGCCGGCGGCAGCCTCTTCATGACCGTGCTCGCGGTCGAGGAGCTCTCCGCCGTCGACGCGTCCGCCGCGATCTTCGTCGACGTCCAAAACACCCTGGTCAACGCACTCATCCTCAAGTGGGCGACCGACGAGCTCAAGGGACGGTACCTGCCGCGCCTCGCCACCGACCTCGTCGGCGCGTACGCCCTGTCCGAGGCGGGCTCGGGCTCGGACGCCTTCGGACTCGAGACCCGCGCCACGAAACACGGCGATCACTGGACGCTCGAGGGCCGCAAGTTGTGGATCACGAACGGCGCCGAGGCTCACCTCTTTCTTGTGTTTGCTAATGCAGAGCCAAGTAAGGGTTATAAAGGAATCACGGCGTTTGCCGTGGAGCGCGGCTTCAAGGGCTTCAGCGTCGGGAAGAAAGAAGACAAGCTCGGCATCCGCGCCTCCTCGACGACCGAGCTCATTCTCGACCGTGTGGACGTGCCGGCCGCCAACGTGATTGGCGAGGTGGGCCAGGGCTATAAGGTGGCGATCGAGACGCTCAACACGGGGCGCATCGGGATCGGGGCGCAGATGATCGGCGTGGCGCGCGGGGCACTCGACGCGGCGCTCAAGTATGCCACCGAACGCCAGCAGTTCGGCAAGCCGATCGCGGATTTTCAGGCGGTACAGTTCCAGCTCGCCCAGGCCGCCACGGATCTCGAGGCGGCGCGGCTCCTGGTGTACAACGCCGCCCGCCTCGAGGACGCCCACGAGTCGTACACGAAGGAGGCGGCGATGGCGAAGCTGTTCGCCTCCCAGGTGGCCGACCGCGTGACGTCGCTGTGCGTCGAGCTGTTCGGGGGGTACGGCTTCACGAAGGAGTATCCGGTGGAGAAGTTCTACCGCGACGCCAAGATCGGAACGATTTACGAGGGCACGAGTAACATGCAGCTGAATACGATTGCCAAACTGCTCCTGAAACCTCGCTGAAAGAGGAACCTATATGACACCGCGTTGGCGCTTGCTCGTCGCCGTGCTGGTGCTTGTTGTTCCGTCGCTGCTCTCCGCCCAAGGGAAGGGACCGAAGCGCGAGTTCGTCGTGGCCCCCGACCGCGCGATTACCGTCACGCGCGACGTGCTGGGCCGGCAGGGATTCGAGGTGGTGCGGATCGAGGTGGTCGGGAACGACCGCGTGATCTACTACCGCCGCGGCAACATGGGCCGGGGCAAGGGCAAGGGCCCGATCGTCAAGATGATCGTGCGGCGTGTCGAGAACCGGATCGTGTTCCTCGATACCCCCGACGCGATCCTGGTGGATATCAACGTGCGGCTACGGTTGTAGCGCGCCACACCTGGCTACGGCGTGAAGTACTTCAACACCGTCAGCGCAGAGGCGTGCGGCACGTAGACCTTGCCCGTCTCCGGGTTGACGGTCGCACTCTGGGGGAAGTCGCTGAACGCGCCGACGATCACCGTCCGATAGGCGTTCGATGCCCCATCGATCTCGTGGACGATGTTGTTGCTCGCGTTCGCGACATACACCTTGTTCCGCTTCTCGTTGACGCTCATGCCCTGAGCCGAATTCGCGCCGATGAACACGTTCGTGAACACCGTATCCACGCCCGGCGTCGCATCGATCACCTTGACCTCACCACCGCTGCCCACGTACACGAGATTTGTCTGCGTGTTCACAGCGACGCCGCTCAGCGCAAACCCCACGTCGCCGAACGCGGCCTTGATCGTGAGGCCCGCGACATCGACGAACGCTAGAGTATCGGTCCGCAGCACGACGAAGGCGCGCTCCGTGAGCGGATTGAACGCCACCGCGCCCGGGGCCGATGCGCCACCACCGCTGAAGCGCACCGTATCGGTCTGCATGAGCGTGTTCGTCGCGCCGTCGATCGTCGAGAGGAACGGCAGGTCGCCCTCGGCCACGCGCAGCAGCGAGCCGACGTAGACGCGATTCCGCACGGTATCCACCGCAATCCCGCCGGTGTTCAGGCCGACCGAAATCGTCTGGACGATGCCGATCGGATCTCGCGTGCCGTCGAGCACCGTGACGGATCCGGCGGCGCTGTTGGACACGTAGATCATGCCGGTGACCGGGTTGACCGCCACGCTCGCCGGCGAAGAGCCGACGTCGATGGTCTGGATCAGTTTGTCCGTGTCGCCGTCGAAGACCGACAGGTTATTGCTCGAGGTGTTGACGACGTACACGCGATTCCGCACGGGGTCGAGGGCCGAGCCCTGGGGGAACGCGCCGAGACCCGTCTCGTTCACGATGATCGGATTGTAGATGACGCCCGCGCCGAGTATAGTGTCGCCCTGCGCAGTCAGCGTGTATGCCGTGATGACCGCCGCATCCCGCGGGTAGCTCGGATACGTGCTGTCGAGCCGGACCCGAATCGAGCTCGCGCTCGGATAATCGATGATCGTCAGGTACTGACCGGCGGGCGCATCCTGACGCCAGCCGACGGCGCCGGGCATCGGCGTGCCGCCCTGATCGGTCGCGGACGCGGTGAACGTCACCGTGTCGCCGAGCCCCGCGCTCACGGTGTCCGGCGTGACGGCGATATTGGCGATCACCTGGTTCACCGTGATGGCCAGGGTGCCGCGGTCCGGCACCAACGGGGACCCGGACGTCTGCTGCGTCACGAGCGACGCCGTGCCGTTCGCATGCGCGGTCACCTCGACAAACTCACCCATCATGCCGCTTTGCGCATCGATGGTGACCGTTGTGTCCCCCGCCACCTCATTCGTCCAGTTGAAGTGATAGACGTCATTCGGGGGCAGGGGGCTCCCCGCAGAGTCGACGAGCTGCGCCTGGAACGTGCGCCGGCACAGGATGTTGTACGGCCCGACCGAGGGACAGAGCGAGCCGTACAGCGCGGTGTCCTGGGTAATGCGCACCCCCACCGGTGCGACGTTCATGTTGATCACGATCGAGTCGACGAACGTGCCGCCCTCATACTCGGCCCGAATTTGCATGGTCGCGGGCAATGCGGCCGTCACCGTGAAGAACACCGAGTCGGCCTTCACGGAGTCGATGCTGCCGTAGAAGGGCGAGAACCAGCCCACGTTGTGGCACACGCCGCTGTTCGGCACGTCGGTGAAGCAGAAATCGGGGAAGCCGCTCGGGTGCGTCACGTTGCCGAGCGTATCACGCGCGTGCGTCACGAGCACACCGCGGCGCCCGCTGGACGTGAACGTGACCGAGTTGCTGTCCGCCGCCACCTGGCCCTGCGTTAGCGTATCCCCGAGTGGCCCTTCGAAGACGAGCTGGAAGTCGACCGCGCTCGTCGGGTCCGGTTGCAGGAACGCCGCCCACGTGACAGGCGAGCCGATCAGGCCCGGCACCGTCGCCTGCACGAATTGCAGATTCGCCGCCGTTGACGTGAGCCACACGCCCCCAGCGCGTCCGCCGATGTCGCTGGGCACGCCGGGATCCTGGAACGCCCCGCTCGACACACCCCACTGGATCGTCGTCCCGGCCACGCCGCGTCCCTCGGCATCCAGCACGCGGACGCGAATCGAGTCGGGATCGCCCACGATGGCGTTGATCGCCGCCGTCAGGGCGGTGTCGGTCGCCGGCGTGAGCTGTGCCGCCGGGCCCACCGAGAAGTGCGGACCCGCGATCACATCGAAGCGGACCGGGCTGGCATCGAGCGCGGCACGGCCCAGGGAATCGTTGCCTTCAAACCCGGCGTACAGCGCCGCGGCGTCACCCCACCAGTTGCCGGTCGCGTCGAGCGAGTCGGACCCTCCGGTCGCGGTCTGGATGATCTGGCCGTTGTAGTGGTACAGGTCCGAGCCGTGAATCATGAGCGACAGCGGCGACGGGCTCCGGATCATCGGTGACAGCGCGTTCTGGTAGAACTGGCTGTTCTGGACCGTCAACGGGCTTCCCACCACCGAATCCACATCCAACGCCACGAGCGGCGACGCCCGCACGGTGACGGCATCCAGGATCAAGCCGCTCGCCGACACGTTCGAGTACCGGATGGCGGCGAACAGAATCGGCAGGCAGTCGCCGCCGCAGGGGATGGCCGATCCCGCCCGCTCGACGATGAGGTGCGAGACCCCGCCGGCCCCTGAGAGATTCGCGAACTCGAGGCCGCCCCAGAACAACCCGGTTGGCCCGGTGAACACAATGGGCGACCCGCTGGTCCCAACGGCATTCAGCGCCGAGGGGACGTCGCCGCCGATCTTGAGCCGTACGTTGAAGTCGAAGGTCACCGTGTCACCGGGCAGCACGGACAGCACCGCGCCCGAGTCCACGGTGACGTTCTGCGTCACGCGCCACCGCGAGCCGAGCTGCGGCAGGGTATCGGAGACGGCGAGCGTCCCGCCGTGCAGCAGGAGCGTGTCCTTGTTGTTCCCCGTCAGGCTGTTCGTCAACAACCCGGGCAGCACGTCGGCCGGGATGTCGAGCGCGTACAGGTTCCCCGTGAGCGTGTTGCCGCTGATCTGGTCGGCCGGGTTGAAGCGGCGCACGCGTGCCACCAGGCCGACGCCGGCCGACTGGCGAATGAGGTTGTCCCGCACCTGGAAGCCGAGCGGAGGCCCGCGCTTCACGACGATGCCGTGGAAGGCGCTCGAATCGCTCACGACCGAGTCGATCGCGAACGGCGCGGAGCCGATCGGCGCGTCGACCCACAGGTTCGCGTTCAGCGGCTCGAAGAACCCGATGACGATGACTTCCCGCCCCCCGCCGAACGAGGCCTGGTAGCCGCCGTGTACCAGCCGCAGGTGTCGCACGACGGGCGTGCCGCTCTGCGCGCCGAGGTAGAGGCCGCCCCAGCCGGGCCGACCCAGCCGGTTCCGCAGCACCACCGGGCTGGCGGCGGTGCCGAGCGATACGAGGTTCGCGCTCACGCCGCTCGAGTTCCCGGCCGAGTCCGCGAAGTCGCCGAGGCTCATGGAGGCGGCCGTATCGAAGGCCATGACGACGCCGCTATCGAGCGTGAGGTTCACGCCCGTCGGTGACCAGACGTTCAGGTTCCCCGTGAAGAGGTACGGCGCGGCTTGGCGGAAGATCGTGAAGTTCGGCACGCCGAATCCCACGGTGCCCGAATCGACGACGATCGTGTCACCGAAGCCGCCCGCGCCGAATCCATTGCCCGCGATGGAGTCCTGGAGCCCGAATCCAGAGAGCTGACTGCCGAAGATGTGGACCCCGGCGACCGCGTTCCCGACGAAGCGGTTCCCCGTGGCGCCGACCAGATTCACGAAGCCGTTGCCGATGAACAGGCCTTCCTGTCCGGAGCCGCGGATCGTCGTCGAGTCGAGGCGCAGGACGGGCGCGCCGGTCACGTACTCGGCGTGGATCCCCGAACCCGTGACCGAGTCGATCTGGCTGCGGTGCATGTGCAGGCTGCCGGCGAAGTGATGCACGCCGGCGTGCACGCACTGCCGAATGTGCACGCTGTCGAGATCGACCCCCCCCGCCGGATCGACGAGCAGGATGCATGCTTCGTTGAACGGATTCGCGCGCGCGCCACCCGCGTACTCGATGTCGACGTTGCGCCAGATCTGCGGGCCGATCGCCTTCTGCACTTCGAGCCCCTGCCAGAAGCCGGGGCCCGGAGTGGGGCTGTTCGCGGTGAGGTGAATGCTTCCCGGCGTGCCCAGCATCACGAGATCGCCGGCTTGGCCGAGCGTCGAGTCGCCCACCTGAAGGCCGGCGGCGGAGTCGAACTTGACCGTGGCGCCATCCGCGATCGTCAGGGTCGCCCCATTGAGGATCCGGACGTAGGACGAGACGACGTGCGTCCCGGCGGCCGACCACGTTTCGTCGGCGGTGATGTCCGCGGCGTGGACCAAGAGGGGCGCAACCACGACGAGCTGCAGGCCGTTGGCCGTGACGACGGTGTCGAGCGCCAGCCCGCCGCCGACGAGCGGCAGGTTGAGAGCACCGAAGCCGCCGCTCCGCGACGCGAACGTCATCACTGTGAACGTGTCGCCCAGGGCCGGCGTGAAGCCGTTGATCAGCGAGACCTGCAGGGCTCCGCCCAGCGCGGCGCTGCCGCTGACGGCCAGCCGGTCGTACTGCGCACCCGGAGTCGTGCCGCCCAGCTCGATGTGGAGCGACTCGGTCGGGGACGCCGGATAGTTCCCGGTGATGCTCAGGATGCCGGGCCCGCCCAGGCCCGGACGCACGCTGCCGAAGTTGCTGAAGGCGACGGCATTGACGTTGAAGATGCCCAGGCCTTCGATCGTGCCGGTCGTGTCGTTCGCGAAGCTCGAACTGCCACCCGCGACGGTGAGGGTGCCGCTCGCCAGCGTGAGCGTGCCCGCGTTGCGGTGCGACGCCGACGTCTTGCTGAGCGTCAGGGCCTGTGCCGGCGCGACGGCCACGACCAGCGCGCCCCCCGCCTGGTTGTCGATCATCGCGTCGAGCTGTCGGCCGCCCGCGAAGCCCGTGTCGGCGAGGATCGTGGCACCCGCCGCGTTCACCAAGACGCCCGTGGTGACGTCGAGGCCGGCGCCGTAGGCGGCGGTCGTGTCGGTCAGCACGATCGTACCGTTGTTCGTGAAGCCCGAGGCGGCGGTGAGGCGCGAGAAGCCCGTGATGCCGTTGCCGCGGACCCGAATGAGCGACGCCGGGAGCGTGGTGAACGATCCGCCCACGGCCGACGACCCTTCGACGAACAGGCTGCCGCCGTTCGTGAACGGCGCGTTGATCGTGGACGCCCGCATGAGGAGCGAGCTGCCGGTGTCGTTCGTCACGGCGCCCGGCCCGTTCACGGTCGCGTTGATCAGCGTCAGGCCGAGGGTGTCGTTCGTGAAGCTCGGCGTGAACGTGGCCACCACGCTGCTCTGCAGCGCCAGGTTGCCGCGCCCACCGATCGTGCCGCTCGCGTAGTTGAACGTGCCGCCGCTCAACGCCAGCGTCTGGCCGGCGGCGATTGAGATCGTGCCCGTGGTGCTGAACGCGCCACCCGCCTGCGACAGCGTGAACCCGCCGCCCGACAGCGTCAGCGTGCCGGTGTGCACGAGGCTCGACACGCCCGACTGGTTGATGTTGAGCGCGCCGCTCGCCACGACGATCGTCCCGGTGTTCGAGTCGGCGGCGGCGGCGTGCGCCACGGTCAGCGACTGTCCCGGAGCCACGTCGACCGTGATGGTGCCGCGGTTGTAGAACTGCGCGTTGAGCTGGCGCGGCCCCGCGGCACCCTGCGACGCGTCGATCCCGGCACCCACGGCGTTGATGAGGACGCCGCTCGTCACGTCGAGCCCCGCGCCGTAGGCGGCGGTCGAGTCGGTCAGCTGGATCTGGCCGTTGTTCGTGAATCCGTTCGCGACGGTCAGCCGCGAGAGGCCGGTCGTGCCGTTCCCCTGAATCCGGATCGACGACGTGGTGGCCGTCGTGAAGCTGCCGCCCAGCGCGCTGTTCCCATCCACCTGGAGGGTGCCGTTGTTCACGAACGGCGCGTTGATCGTGCTCGCGCGCATCGCCAGCGTGTGCCCGACGAGGTTCGTGATCGTCCCGGGGCCGTTGACGGTCGCATTGACGAGCACGAGCGAGGTCACGCTGTCCGCGAACGACGGGGTGAAGTTCGCCGTTACGCCGCCGATCAGGGCGAGCGCCCCGGCGCCACCGATCGTCGCCCCGGCGTTGTAGTTGAATGTCCCGCTCGACACCTTGAACGTGTCCGCCGCGCCGACGGTGACGCCGCCGGTGAGCGTGAACGTGCCGGTGCCGCCCTGATTCAGCGTGAAATTCCCGCCCGAGAAGTCGAGGGTGCCGCTCGACACGAGGCTCGGGTTGACCCCCGACTGGGTGATCGTGAGGTCGCCACTCGCGACGGTGATCGTACCGGTATTCGAGTCCACCGCGCTCGCGTGGGCCATCGTGAGGCCCTGGTTCGCCGCGGTGGCGACCGTTAGCGACCCCTGGTTCGAGAACTGGGCGTTGAGCTGCCGGGGACCGGCCGAGCCGGTCGGGGCGATGATGCTGGCGCCTGCCGCGTTGACGAGCGTTCCGGTCGTGACGTCGAGCCCGGCGCCGTAGGCCGCCGTCGAGTCCGTCAGCACGATTTGGCCGTTGTTCGTGAACCCGGAGGCCACCGTGAGCTGGGAGAAGCCGGTGGTACCATTCCCCTGGATCCGGATCGACGAGGTACCGCCCGTCGTCACGGCGCCGCCCAGGACGCTGCTCCCATCGACGAACAGCGAACCGTTGTTGACGAACGGCGCGTTGATCGTGCTCGCGCGCATCGACAATGACCGGCCGGCAGCGTTCGTGATTGTGCCGGGCCCGTTGAGCGTCGCGCTCTGCAGCACCAGACCCATCGAGTCGGTGGCGAAGCTCGGCGTGAAGTTCGCGGTCACGCCGCCCTTCAAGTGGATCGTTCCCAGGCCGCCGATCTGCGCGCCGGAGTTGTAATTGAACGTGCCGGCGTTGACCGCGAACGAGTCGGTCGCGCCGACAGTGAGCGATCCGGTGAGTGTCACGGTGCCAGCGGCGGGCTGGCTGATGGACATCTTCCCGCCGCTCGCGCTGATCGATCCGCTGCTCGTGAAGACGAAGCTCGGCCCCGCCTGCGTGATGTTGAGCGCACCGCTCGAGATGACGATCGCGCCGGTGTTCGCGTGCCCCGCATCGCCGACCGGCGCCGCCAACGTGACCGCCTGTCCCGCCGCCGGCGCGACCGTGAACGTCCCCTGGTTGTCCAGCGAGGCGTTGATCTGCCGCGGTCCACCGGAGCCCTGGTTCGCGACGAGCAGCGCGCCCGCCGCGTTCACCAACGGGCCGCCCGCGACGTTGAGCCCCGCTCCATAGGCAGAGGTCGAGTCGGTCAGCGTGATCGTGCCGTTGTTCGTGAAGCCCGATCCGACGCTGAGCTGCGAGAAGCCCGTTGTGCCGTTGCCCTGCACCCGAATGAGCGAGGTGGCGGTCGTCGTGAGCCCGCTGCTCAGCGTGGTGCCGCCTTCGACGTAGAGCGTGCCGGCGTTCGCAAACGGCTTGGCGACGATGGTGCCGCGCAACTTGACAGTCCCAGCGTTCGTCAGCGTCCCGAGGCCGCTCAGCTGGCCCGGATTGCGGACATCGAGCACGCCTCCGGCATTCACGTCTAGCGCACCACCGACGCCGAGTGCCTGGCTGCCGACGAGCAGCGTCTGCGTTCCGGAGGCACCACCGATCTTCAGGCCGCCGATCGTATCGGCCACGTCGAAGGTGACGGTGTACGTCCCGGAGAGGTTGATGACCGCCGTGTCGCCCAGCGCGGGCACCGCACCGCCACTCCAGTTGGCCGGATTGCTCCAGTTACCGCCCGAGGCGTTGGCCCAGAACACGACGCTGGCCGGCGGGGCGACGTCGAACGCGGCACTCGTGTCCGGCGCGAGCCCGGTCCCCGTCGCCATCAGCGTGTAACCGGTCCCTGGCTGGTCGATGCGCAGGTCCGCGAACGAGGCGACGCCCGCGCTCGCTCCAACCGTGAGCGTGCCCGACAGCACGCCGCTCGACGGGTTGGTGCCGAGCGCCACGGTGATGCTGTCGCTGGCTGCGGACACGATGTTGCCGGCCGCGTCCGTGACCGCGACCTGCACCGCCGGCGCGATCGCCGTCCCCGCGGCGGCTGCGCTCGGCTGCACCGTGAACGCGAGCGCGACCGGCGCACCCGGCGTGATCGCGAAAGCGACGCTGGTGTCGGGCACGAGGCCCGCCGACGTCGCGATCAGCCGGTAGCCGCTCGCCGCCTTGCCGAGCGAGAGCCCCGAGAAGGTGGCGACGCCGTTCACGGCGCTGACCGTCTTCGTGCCGGACAGCGTATCGCCGCCCGGATTCACGCCGAGGCTCAGCGTGATGCTGTTCGTCGCCGTCGGGAGCGGGTTGCCGCTTCCGTCGAGAACGGTGACCTGGATCGCCGGCGTGATCGCGCTGCCGGACGTGGCGCTCGAGGGCTCGACGGTGAACGCGATCCGCGCGGGCGCCGGTGCGATCGCCGTCGCCACGAACGTCGCGGTCGCGGTCGTGCCCACCAGCGTGGCGCGCACGGTATCGATCCCGGGCACCGCGCCGAGCTGGTAGGTGACCGACGTCTGGCCGTTGGCGAGCGTCGTGGTCGTGTCGGCGCTGGGCGTGCCGTTGCCGAGGACGACGCTCCAGGCGACGCGCGCTCCGCTTACGACGTTGTTGAACGTGTCGCGCACCACGACGACGAAGGGCGCCGCCAGCACCTTGCCGATCGTGTCGGTCTGGCCGCTGCCCGACACGAGGGCGATGGTCTTGGCCGTCGCCGCCGTCGCGGTCGCGCCGAAGGTGACGGCGGGAATGGCGGGGAACGCCGGCACCGTCACCTGGAAGCTCTGGGCGCCGATCGCCGATCCCAGCGTGCCCGTCACCTGGGCCCGGCCGGCGCCATTGCTCGTGACGGTAGTGTCCGCCGGCGCGCCGCCTGCGGCGAGCGCGCGGAACCGCACACCCACGCCGCCCACCGGGAGGTTGTCGCCCGCGCGGACTTCAACCTGGAGCGGCACTGAGAGCGCCCCACCGGCGGCGCCACTCTGCCCGTCGCCCGCGACCTTCACGACCTGCGTCGGCAGCGGCACGAACGTGGCGATGACGGAGTCGCTCGCGCCGCTGGGTGTGCGGGCGCGCACCGCGACCGAGGTGCGCGACGCCGGCGCGCGCAGCACCCCGAAGCCGTTCACCCTGGCGATGGAGGAATCGCTCGTGCTCCAGGCGACGTAGAACTGCGTCACGGGAGCCCCGCCGCTGTCGAACGCCTGCACCTGGAAGCGGAGCGAATCGCTCCAATAGATGAAAGGCGCGGCCGGCACGATGTCGATGCTGTCCACTCCCGCCCCCGGACCGACATAGGTGTCGATGGGGATTTCCGTGGGAGTCGGGGTGTCGCCGCCGGTCGTGACCTCGATGAGGTCCGTGCCCTGGAAGAGCGGCTGTGTGCCGGAGAGCGCGATGACGGAGACGCTGAGCGTCTCTGGAGAGGAAAGGAGGGCGACGTGAATGTCGAGGTCCAAGGCCTCGGAATCGGGCGGCAGGGCGAGCGTCGTGTCGGCCAGGGTGTCAGGCGGTGGCCCCGGACGGACCACGACGATGCGGACCTGATCGATGGCCAGGCCGAAGCTCGCGAGCGCCGCCTCGGACGGCAGGACGGGCGCGAACACGACGCGTCCCTGCCCGGCGCCGGTGCCATGGGGCCCGAGCGCATCGCGGCAGGTCGCGACAGCGAGCCCGAGCCCTAGGGCGGCGAGCGCGCGAATGCGAGGCGACACCTAGGGTTGGCTCACGGCGAAATCACGTTCCAGGGCGCAAGGGGCCAGCGAATTTACGCTATCTTTATCCGGCATGCGTACTGCCCGCCGCACGCACGGCTTCACGGAATCGGTGATCCGGGGGATGACGCGCCTGGCGAACGAGCACGGCGCCATCAACCTGGCCCAGGGGTTCCCGAACTTCCCCGCCCCCGACGTCCTAAAGGAGGCGGCGGCCCGCGCCATCCGGGATGACGTCAACCAGTACGCCATCACCTGGGGCGCGAACCGCCTAAGGAACGCCCTCGCTGCGAAGTACCAAGATTGGTACCGCCTGGCCATCGATCCAATGACGCAGGTCACAGTCACTTGCGGGGCGACGGAAGCGATGGCCTCAGCGCTACTTGCCGTCGTCAACCCCGGTGACGAAGTCATCGTTTTTGAGCCTTTCTACGAGAACTACGGGCCCGACGCCATCCTGTGCGACGCCCGCCCCGTGTTCGTGCCGATGACCCCCGGGCAGCCGCTCGACCTGGACCGGCTGGCGGCGGCGTTCGGGCCCCGCACGCGGGCCATCATCGTCTGCACGCCCAATAACCCCACCGGGCGCGTGCTCAGCCGGGCGGAGCTCGAGAGCATCGCCGAGCTGTGCCGGCGCCACGACGCCTACGCCGTCACCGACGAGATCTACGAGCACATCTACTACGAGGGGGAGCACATCCCCCTGGCCACGCTCCCCGAGATGGCCGAGCGGACGATCACGATCAGCGGTGCGTCGAAGACGTTCAGCGTGACGGGGTGGCGTATCGGCACGATCGTGGCGCCGCCCGACGTGACGGACGCGATCCGCAAGGTCCACGACTTTCTCACGGTGGGCGCGCCGGCGCCGCTGCAGGAAGGCGTGGCGGTCGCGCTCGAGACGCTGGGCCGGGACTACTACGACGGGCTGGCGCGCGACTACCGAAGACGACGAGATATCCTTTGCGATGGGCTCGCGAGGACAGGTTTTAGGTGTCAGGCGCCGGAGGGAGCGTACTACGTGATCGCCGACTTCTCGGACCTTTCCGACCTGCCCGACGACAAGTTCGCCGAGTGGCTGACGGTGGAGCACGGCGTCGCGACGGTGCCGGGAGGGAGCTTCTGCTCGCGTCCCGAGCTGGGCCGCACGTGGATTCGCTTCGCGTTCTGCAAAACCGACGCGATGCTGAAGGACGCCGTCGAGCGGCTCGGCCGCGTGAGGGACTAGGTCAGCGCGTCGTCCGCCTCACGCCGCCCCTCGAGTAACGCATCCACCTGAACGCCGATCTCGCGCGCGGCGCTCAAGTCGGCCGTCAGTCCGTCCACGCTTCCCACACCGCTGCGCAGCCGCAGCAGATCGAACCGGATCGTTTCGAGCGCACCGAGCGCCTCTCCCAGTCGTCCCTCCTGACCGTTGCCGCGGAGGCGTCGCACCCGCTCCTCGAGGTCGCGCACGACGGCGGGCAGGTCGCCCAAGCGGCTGCGGACGTCCTTAGGAAGTGCCTCGAACAGGTCGATCGCGGCGATCCCGAGGGCGACTTCGGTCGGACGGTCGGCAGCGGGGAGCGCCCCGGGGGTTCGCCTCAGACCGATACCCGCCAGTTTGAAGAGCCAACGTCCGATACGCCCGTTCCAGAACTTGAGCCGACGCTCGTCAGGATCCGCCAGTCGGCCGCGGCTGGCGGCGAGTGCCGCGATCCCAGTGGCGACCGCCGTCGCGCTCGAGAGTCCAAACAAGGCGAACACCGCGAGCACGGCGGGATAAGGCACCACAAAGGCGGCGGCGCCCGTAAGCGCCACGAGGCCGAGGGAGGCGTACATCTTGGAGCGCATGAGGCGCTCCATGCGGTTCGGACCCTCGCCGCTCGCGAACGCCTGCTCCTCGCGCCGTCGCGCGACCTCGAGCCCGAGGCCACGCACGAGATCATCGTGGCGGTACCCGGCCTGGAGCAGCCGGCGCAGGCTGCGCAGACCGAGCACGGCTGGTGAGGCCAGGGCCGCGGCGAACAGGACACCCCCGATGGCGATGACGCCCGCGCGGAATACCGCGGGAGGAGTCCCAGTGAACACCGCGGCGAGGAGCCGCTGCAACATGATGGGCACGAGGAGCGCGGCGCCGATGAACGGCGCCACATACTGCGATCGGGACTGCAGGCGGCCCTCCGTGAGAAAGGCCCGGATCGGCACCGGCAGGTCGCGCCGCGCCTCGAGCGGCGCTCCGAGCGCCGCGGCCAGCTCCTCGCCGCTTTGGAAGCGTTGCGCCGGGTCTTTCTCGAGGCAGCGCTCGAGCGCGGCGAGGAGGGAGCCGGGCGCCCCCGGGACGACGAGCGGCGGCGGCTCCTTCCCGACCTGCTGGGCGAGCAGCCCCGCGACCGTCGGACTCGTGAACGGCAGACGCCCCGACACCACGTAGTACCCGACCACGCCGAGCGAGTAGATATCGCTGCGCCCGTCCGTGGCTTCCCCCGTCGCTTGCTCGGGACTCATGTACTCGGGGGTGCCGACGAGCTCGTGCTCGCCCGACAGAGACGGCGTCTCGACCGACCGGGCGATGCCGAAATCGGCGACGAGGGCGCGGCCGGCTTCTCGCTCCAGCAGGATGTTGTCGGGCTTCACGTCGCGGTGCACCACGCCCTGCCCGTGGGCGTAGGCGAGGGCCCAGGCCACCTCGCGGAGGATGCGCGCCGCGTCGTGCGGCTTGAGGGCGCCCTCTCGCCTGACGCGCGCGCCCAGCGTTTCGCCCTCCACAAACGACATCACGAAGAACACGAAGGCGCCGATTTCCTCAACCGCGTGGATCGGCACGATGTTCGGGTGGGAGAGGCGGGCCGCCGTGCGCGCCTCCCGCTGGAAGCGCTCGCGCAACGCCGCCAGGTCGCGGTCAGGGGGCAGGAGCTTGATCGCGACGACGCGCTCGAGTCGCAGGTCGCGCGCCAGGTACACGATCCCCATGCCCCCGTGTCCCAGCTCGCGCTCGAGCGAGTAGCGGCCCGCGACGGCCGCCTGAAACTCGAGATCGACCGGCGTCACGACCGGAGCTCCCGCTCCACTTCGAGTTGCCCCTCGAGCAACAGGTCGATGCCCTTGGCGACCTCGCGCGCCAGCCCTAGGTCCGTCGTCAGGCTGTGCACGCTGCCCGTGCCGGCATGCAGCCGCAGCAGATTCATGCGGATCGTTTCGAGCGCGGCGACGGCGTCGGCGAGCCGCTGCTGCACCAGCTCGCGCTCGGCGGTCAGCTCGGCGAGGATGCGGTCGTGGCGGGCGCTGATGGTCGGATCGGTACTGCTGGCTTTGGCGCCGCCCAGTACGTCTTGCAGCTCCTCGAGCCGGCGGCGCGTGCGTTGCGCGTCGTCCTCGAGCCGGTGCACGACGTCGGGAAGGTCGCGCAGCTGTCGCCGTGTCTCTTTGGGCAGTCCCTCGTACAGCTGCTCCGCCGCCATGCCGATCGACAGCTCGGTCGGCCGGTGGGTGAGGGGCGCGGGAATCGCCTTCGACCCCGCGAAGGCCCGCGCGATGCCGAAGAGCCAACGACCCAGGCGACCAGTCCACAGCCTGCCCCAGAACTCGGAGTCGACGTCGCGCCGCCGCTGCAGCATGACGAGCATCCCGAATCCCGAAGCGACGGCGATGGTGCCGAGGACGGCGGCAGGCAACGGGCTGCCCACGACCACCGCGCTCACGAACAGCCCGCCGAACGATGCGACCGAGCTCCACTTGAGAATCCGCTCGAACAGCGACGGCCCATGGCCGACGCCGAACGCACGCTCCTCACGGCCGCGCTCGATCTCGGCCTTGAAAGCGACGCTCAAGTCGCTGTGGCCGAAGCCGGACGTGAGGAGGCGCCGCGCCCGGTTCACGAGGACGGCGAGGGGGACCACGGTGTAGCCGCCGATGAGCGCGGCGAACCCGACCCCGACGGAGCCCGTCCACAAGCCCACGAGGGGCGCGACGAAGAGCATGGCGAACGGGTAGAGCAGCACGCCGCTGCCGTCGAGCCGGGCGTCGTGTTTGACGAACGCGCGCAGCGCCACCGGGAGCTCCCGGCGCTGTTCGAGGGCGTGGCTCAGCAGCTCGGCAAACGCCTCGGTCCCTGCCGGGCGCTCGGCGGGATCCTTGGCGAGACAGCGGTCGATCGCCTGCGCGAGGCGGCGCGGCACACCGGGACTCACGGCCGCGAGGGGCGGCGCGGGCTCGGTCACCTGCTTCGCCAGGACTTCGGTCGCCTTCGCCGCGTCGAACGGCAGGGTCGCCGAGAACGCGAAGTAGCCCACCACGCCGAGGGAGTAGAGGTCGCTGCGGGCATCGACGGCCTCGCCCAGCGCCTGCTCCGGGCTCATGAATTCGGGCGTGCCGACGACCTCGCCGGCGACGAGGCCGCCGGCCCCTGCGACCACGCTGGCGATCCCGAAGTCGGCGACCAGCACGCGTCCCGTCGCCTGCTCGAGCAGGATGTTGTCGGGCTTCACGTCGCGGTGGATCACGCCCTGCCCGTGCGCGTACGCGAGCGCCCAGGCGACGTCGCGCAACACGCGGGCGGCGTCGGACGGGGCCATCGGGCCGCGACGCCGCACGCGCTCGGTGAGCGTCTCTCCGTCCACGTACGCCATGGCGAAAAACACGAATTCCCCGATCTCTTCGACCGCGTGGATGGGGATGATGTTGGGGTGGGAAAGCTTCGCGGCGGTGCGCGCCTCCCGCAGGAACCGCTCGCGCAGCTTGGGGTCGGCGGTCTTGGAGGGAGGGAGGAGCTTGATCGCCACCGGGCGGTCGAGCCGCACCTCGCGAGCCAGGTAGACCACCCCCATCCCCCCGCGCCCCAGCTCGCGCTCCAGGGAATAGCGGCCGGCGAGGGCTGCCTGGAAATCAAGGAAGAGGGAATCGGGGCCAGGGTGCGCCATGCCCCTTATTCTAACGCTCGATGAGCCCCCGCAAGGCGGAACAGCCAGCGTCCCGCCGCGCCGCGCCAGAAACGCAGCCGCCGCGCGCCGCGCGGATCGGTGCGCTGCTCCGTGCGGGCACGGGCCGCGGCCGCCGTCAGGAGGGCAAACGCCGCGGCGGCCGCCGCCGTTTGCCATTGGAGAGGAATGCGGCCTTCGGGCGAGAGCACCGCAACGGCCGCGGTGGCCAGGGCCAATCGCGACAGCCACGCCAGCACGCGCTCGAACGCCGGCGGGACGGCTCCGTAGACGAACGCGAGCTCTTCGAGCCGCCGCGCCCGCGCAGCATCGAGGGCCGATACCAGCTCCTCGCGCCGGTGACCGGCGTCGAGCAGCCACCGCACGCGGCGCACCGCGAACCAGCACGGCAGCAGCGCCGCCAGCACGAGCGCCCCCCCCCCCAGGGCGCCCACCCGCCACGGGATGTCGGCGGCGTACAGCCAGGCGTAGAGCACCGCGGGCACGAGCCCCACGCCCACGAGCGTGACGTACCAGAAGGCGAGTGGGGCGAGGTGCTTGCCCCGCATCAGAAACGCCCGCACCGCGAGCGGGGGCGGAGGCGGCTCGACGGCATCGATGACGGCGCGCACCAGCGCGGCCGCGTCCGCGAACCGCGCCCACGGGTCTTTGGCGAGACAGCGATCGACGACTCGCGCGAGACGCGTGGGCACGCTCGGGGCCAGGCTAAGGAGCGGCGGCGCCGGGTCCGCGATGTGGAGCGCGAGCAGCGCCGCGTCGCTCGGCGCCTCGAACGGTAGCCGTCCCGCCAGCGCGTAGTACGCGACCACGCCCAGCGAATAGATGTCGCTCCGCTGATCCACCGGATCCCCGCGGGCCTGCTCCGGGCTCATGAACGCAGCGGTGCCGATCACGGCCGACCTGCCGGCGCGGGCGCCCCCCGTCCCGCCCCTCCCCCCCCGCCCCACCTGGGCAATGCCGAAGTCCGAAAGGAGGGTACGTCCGGTGGCGGCGTCGATGAGGATGTTGTCCGGCTTCACGTCTCGATGCACCACGCCGCGGCCATGCGCGTAGGCCAGCGCCTCGCCGATCTCCCGCAGAAGGCGCCCCGCGTCCCGCGGCGGGAGCGGACCCAGCCGCGCCACGCGCGCGGCCAGCGTCTCGCCGGCGACGTGGGCCATGGCGAAGATGACGAACTCCCCGCCCCCGGGCTCGTCCACTGCGAAGACGGGCACGATGTGGGGATGGCTGAGCCCCGCGGCCGTGCGCGCCTCGTGCAGGAAGCGTTGGCGGCACGCGGCGTCCACGCTCAGGTCCGGGGTCAGCACCTTGATGGCGACGGCGCGGTCGAGCGCCCGCTCGCGCGCCAGGTAGACGACGCCCATCCCGCCGCGGCCGATCGGCTGTTGCAGATCGTAGCGGTCGGCGAGGGCTCGGCGCAGCGCGGGGAAGGCGGGGTCGGTGGAGTGGCGCGCGAACGTCATCGGCGCACGTGCATACCCCGCGCCTGATGCGCAAGTTCGCGGCGCGACTGGACAGGGTCCCGAGTCGAGTCCAAGATAGCGCATGACCGACCATCAGCCGTACGTACCCGCGTCGCAATCGCCTGCCGAACTCACGCCTCGCGCGCTGATGCTCGGCGTCGCTCTCGGGCTGATCTTCGGGGCCTCCAACGTCTACCTCGCGCTGAAAATCGGCCTCACGGTGAGCGCGTCGATTCCGATCGCGGTGTTGTCGATCACGATCTTCCGCGCCCTCGGCCGCGCCACGATCCTGGAGAACAACATCGTCCAGACCACGGGGTCGGCGGCCGATTCGGTGTCGGCCGGCGTCGTGTTCACGATCCCCGCGATTCTCCTGATGGGCTACGACCTGGACATCTCCCGGGTCGCGATCCTGGCCGTGGCCGGCGGGTTGATGGGCGTGTTGATGATGATCCCGCTGCGCCGCGCGCTGATCGTGAAGGAGCACGGGAACCTCCCCTACCCCGAGGGCACGGCCTGCGCCGAGGTGCTGATCGCGGGAGAGCGCGGCGGCGTGCACGCCAGGACGGTGTTCCAGGCGTTCGGGATCGCGTTTCTCTACAAGTTCCTGATGACGGCGCTGAAGCTGTGGCAGGAGTACCCGGGCCGCGTGCTCCGTTCGTACCAGAGCGCCGAAGTGCGCGTGGAAGCGAGCCCCGAGCTGCTGGGCGTCGGGTACATCATCGGGCCGCGCATCGCGGGCTACCTGTTCGCCGGCGGGTGCCTCGCGTACGTCGTGTTGATGCCGGCGATCAAGTTGTTCGGCAGCGCGATGACGGAGCCGATGTTCGGCACCACCAAGCTGATTCGCGACATGAACGCCGGCGAGATCCGGGCCGCCTTCGTCTTCTACATCGGCGCGGGCGCGGTGGCGACCGCGGGGATCATCGCGCTGGCACGTTCTCTCCCGACGATCGTCTCGGCCTTCCGCGCCGGCTTCGCCGATATGAAGGCGAGCCCCGTGGGCCAGGCATTGGCGGCGCGCCTCCGCACCGACGACGACCTGCCGGTCGGCATCACCGTGTTCGGCTCGGTCGGGCTCGCGATCGTGCTCGCGTTCCTGCCCCAGATCGGCGTGAACCTGCTCGGCGCCGTGCTCATCATCATCTTCGGGTTCTTTTTCACGACCGTTTCGTCGCGGATCTGCGGGCAGGTCGGCAGCTCGGCCAACCCCATCTCCGGCATGACGATCGCCGCCCTGATCGCGATCTCCTTTATCTTCTTGCTGCTCGGCTGGACGCAGATCGACGACCGCGTGCGGGCGATCTCGGTCGCCTGCGTGATCGCGGTCGCGGTCGCGAACGGCGGCAACACGTCGCAAGACCTGAAGACCGGATTCCTCGTAGGGGCGACGCCGCGACGCCAGCAAATCGCGATTCTCGTCGGGGCGATCGGATCGGCGCTGGCGGTCGGCTGGACGCTGACCTTCCTGAACAACGCGTATCGATATCAGGTCCCCGAGACCCGGCCGGGATTCGTGGCCCCGGCGAGCGGCAGCACCCCGGACGGCAACGTCGTCGTGCTCGACGAAACGATGTCGCACTTCGGCGTCGGCGGCACAGACTCGATCGATACGAACACCTACCAGGTCGTGCGCGTGTACCTGCCGACGCAGGGCGTACCTCCCGGGAAATACCTCGTCGATCCGGCCTCGCACGAGATCCGCTACGTCGTGGATCCGGGCATCGGCGGACGGTTCCGCGAGTACGCCGGGCACGAGCTCAAGCGGCTCGACTCCCCCAAGGCGACCCTGATGGCGCTGATCACGGATGGGATCCTCACGCATCGCCTGCCGTGGGCGCTGGTGCTGATCGGCGTGTTCCTCACCATCGCGATCGAGCTGATGGGGGTGTCCTCCCTCCCGGTAGCCGTGGGCGTGTATCTGCCGCTCACGACGTCCGCGGGCATGTTCGCTGGCGGCATCGTGCGGTGGCTGGTCGAGCGGCGGGTCCAGTCCGACAATCGCTCGATGGCCGAGGTCGAGTCGGGGCCCGGCGTGCTGTTCGCGAGCGGCCTGATCGCCGGCGGGGCGATCTGCGGGATCGCCGTCGCGGCGATCGCCGGCTGGGGCAGCGCGCACGGCAAGGCGGCCGACTGGCTGGCCGAAGCGGCAGGCCTGTACCATGCGCTGGGCGCCGTCGCGACGTCGAGTCTCGTCGGCCTCGCGCTGTTCGCCGTCCTGGGCGTCCTGCTCTACCGGACCGGCCTGCGGAAAACCTGATTCCCGATGCGCGTCGTCTCGCTCCTCCCCGCTGCGACCGAGATCGTGGCGGCGATCGGAGCGGCGGATCGGCTGGTCGGCGTGTCGCACGAGTGCGACTGGCCCGAGGGCGCCGTGCGCGATCGCCCGCGGGTCACGCGGACGTGGATCGATACGAGCCTCCCCTCGCGCGCCATCGACCGGCAGGTGTCGCAGGCGGGCGGCAGTCGCCCACCGATCGAGCTGGACCTGGAGGCGCTGCGCCGGGCGAGGCCGGATATTCTGATCGGCCAGGCGGTGTGCGAGGTGTGCGCCGTGGGCGCAGGGGAAATGGCTCGAGCCCTGGGCGCGCTGGAGGCCGCGCCGCGCGTCGTCACGCTGCACGCCCACGACCTGGCCGGCGTCTGGAACGACATCGGGCGCGTGGGCGAAGCGCTGGACCTGTCGGGGGAAGCGGAGGAGCTGGTGGCCGGGTTGCGCTACAGGCTGCGGCGCCTGCACCACCACATCCCGCATCCCGCATCACGTATCCCGCGGGTCCTGGTGGTGGAATGGCTCGAGCCGCCCTACGTCGCCGGCCACTGGGTCCCGGAACTGGTGACGGCCGCCGGCGGCGTTGACGTGGCTGCTCGGCACGGTGACCGCTCGTTGATGCGGCCGTGGGCGGAACTCCGCGACCTGTCCCCGGAGATCGTGGTGATCGCGCTGTGCGGGTTTGACGTCCCCCGCGCGCGCCGCGAGCTGGCGGCGACCACTGACCCCGACGCCCAGGCGCTGTTCGCCTCGGCCCGGGTCGTGTTTCTCGACGGGAACGCCTACACGTCGCGCCCCGGACCCCGCCTCGTGGAAGGGGCGGAGATCCTTGCGGGGTTGATCCACGGTTGATACTCATGCGGAAAGTGGAGACGACATGACGAATGCGACGTTCGGATTCCTGAAGAAACTGCTCGACACCGCGGGCCCTTCCGGCTTCGAGCACGCGCCGGCGCGGGTGTGGCGCGAGGAGGTCCGTGGCTTCGCCGACGACGTCCAGGCCGACGTGCACGGCAACTCGATCGCGGCGCTGAACCCAAAAGGGAAGCCGCGCCTCATGCTCGCCGGCCACATCGACGAGATCGGCCTGCAGGTCACGCACGTCGACGACGAAGGCTTCCTGTACTTCAGCGGGATCGGCGGGTGGGATTCGCAGGTGCTGGTCGGGCAGCGGGTGTTGCTGATCGGCCGCCACGGGCCGGTGCGCGGCGTGATCGGCAAGAAGGCGATCCATCAGCTCAAGAAGGAAGAGCTGGACAAAGTGAGCAAGGTGGCCGACCTGTGGATCGACATCGGCGCGGCGAATAAGGCAGAGGCGTCGGAGCGGGTGCGCGTGGGAGACCCCGGGGTGCTCGACACGCAGGTCCAAGAGTATCCCAACGGGCGCGTCGTGTCCCGCAGCATCGACAACCGCATCGGCGCGTACGTGGTGGCGGAGGCCGTGCGCCGGCTCGCCGCTGATCGCCCCAAGCACGCGGCGGTGTTCGCCGTGGCCACGACGCGCGAGGAGATCGCCTGGTGGGGCGGCGGGGCGCGGACCAGCGCGGCGGGCCTCGATCCGCAGGTGGCGCTCGTGGTGGACGTGACGCACGCGACCGACTACCCGGGGGCGGAAAAGAAGCAGACCGGCGACCACCGCATCGGCGGTGGGGTGGTGCTGTCACGCGGCTCGTCGGTCAGCTCGGTGGTGTTCGACCTGCTGGTCGAGTGTGCCGAGCGCGAAGCGATCGCGTACACCATCCAGGCCGCGCCTCTCGACACGGGGACGGACGCCGACGCGATCTACAACGCGCTCCGCGGGATTCCCACCGGTCTCGTGAGCGTGCCCAACCGCTACATGCACAGTCCCAACGAGATGGTGGCGCTCGCCGATCTCGATCGGGCGGCCGCCCTGCTCGCCGCGTTCGCCCGCCGGATCGAGCCCGGCACGGACTTCGTGCCGAGCTAGTCCCCTCACTCCGCTTTGCCCGATCCGCCCGACAGGAACGCCGAGAGCGCGGCGATCGCCGGCTCGGAGAGTCCCAGGTTCGGCATCTTCTGCGTCCGCATCGCCGGGTTGGCGAGGAACTGGCGCAGATAATCGGCGCCCAGGCGCTTCTCGGTGAGATCCGGTCCGGCCGCGACCATCCCCGATCCGGGCACACTCGCGTGCACGTGGCAAGCGACGCAGCCCTTGGCGGCGAACAACCGCCGGCCGCGCTCGGCGGCAGCGAGAGCGACGGGTGCGGTGCCGCCCGGCGCGATGACCGCCATCGGCAGCAGCGTCACGCGGCTGTTCCCGAATCCCGAGTGAATCGTGATCGTCCACTCACCCGCTTGTGGCAGGTTCAACGTTGCGGTGTAGCGGCCCGCGTCGCCGCTCCGCGCTGCCGTCGCGGCGATCGTCTCCTGCCCCCGCGCCTCCGCTTCCACCCGCGGCTCGAGGCCGTTCAGGGGCGTGAAGCCGTGCTGGCGAACGACGAAGGTCAGCGTGAGCGGCTGCCGGGCCACCGCGTAGTCCGGCAGATCGTCGAGGCTGATCGATGCCCAACCGCCGAATGCGGCGAGCAGAGAAAAGAGGAACCAGGCGGGCATAGCCGTCTCCTTGGAAGGTCGCCTGGTTAGATGCCGCGGGGCTTACTTCCGTTTGAGGTCCGTCAGGGCCGCCTGGGCCGCCGCACGTACTTGCTTGTCACTGTCCGCCGAAAGGCCCTCCAGGGTCCCGATGGCGGCGGGCGTGCCGGCGAGGCGCAGCGCCTCGACGGCGGTCAGGCGTAGCGCGGCGGGCTTGCGGCCAAACAGCTTGCCGCCGGGCTGGGCGAACTTGATGAGCGCTTGCACGGCGTCGGGGCTGCCGATGCGGCCCAGCGCCAGCATCAGCTCCTTCTCGACTTCCTCGTTCTCTTCTTCTCCCATCGCGACCACGAACGGCATCGCCAGCGCGCTGGCCTTCCGTCCACCGACGCCGAGGGCCGCCTGGATCCGGACCTCGGGGGAGGGGTCCTTGAGGGCGCGCCGCACCGCCTCGGCGGCGCCCTTCGTGCCGATCTTCGCCAGCGCCAGGGCGACCGCCTTCCGCACGCGCTCGTCCTCGTGACTGAGCTGGCGGCCGAGCGCCGGCACCGCCTCCTCGAGGGCCAGCTCCCCCACCAGCTCGGCGACGTTGCGCACGACGAACCACTGGTGGTGGCCCAGCATGTGTACCAGCTGCTCGGCCCCTTCCTTCATGCCGGCGAGCGCTTCGAACACGCCCCGGCGCTCCGTGATCGTCGGCGCGGCGACGAGGAGGTCGAGCAGCACCTCGATCCCGGCGGGGCCCGCGCGTTGCAGGGCCAACAGCGCCTCCTCCCGGTGGCCGGGCGCGCCGGCGAGGTGCGCGATCCCCTCGAGCAGCGACTTCGTGTACACGCGCTTAAGCGCGATCGAGTACTGGCGCCGCTTGCTTTCGTCCGCGATTTGCTGCTCCGCCCGCACGATTCCGGCGACGATCGTCAAGGCCTGCTCGATGCGATTCGCCTTCATCGCGCTCTCGATCTGGCGGCCCAGGATCGCGAGCGTGTCCCCAACCTGCGGGCCCGTGGGCTTCCGCTGGAGCTCGGCGAGCAAATCCGCCGGCGCCTGCGAGGCTGCCGCGGCGGGCGCGAACTCGGGCGGAGCCGCGGGAGGAGGCGCGGGGACTTCGTGGGACACGATCGGCACGTTCGCGAGGGGCGCCGACGAGACGTCCTCGAGCTCCCCGTGCAGGATGCCGTCCGTGCCCAGATCGGCCTTCGGCGCGACCGATGCCCACGGCACGACCGGCTCCGCCGTCCCGAACAACGACTGGATGGCGACGGTGATTCGCTCCGCCCCGCTGGCGCGCAGCTGCGTCGGGACGTCGTCCTGGCCCGGCTGCGCGGCGAGCGCCCGGAGCAACTCGAATACCTGGCTGGGGGGAGGGTTCGCCGGGATCGTGATTTCGCCGATCGAGTGCAGCTCGAGCCGCTGGAGCAGAGACGCGTAGGCCGGTCCCGTGATGACCGCCCCATTCACGTGCATCGAGTCGCCGTTGGTCTTCAGGGTCACCCCCTCGCCTTCGAGGAGGGCGAGCAGCGCCCGGAACTGCACCTTCTGGCCTTCCTTCGCGTCGGGATCGCGAAACAGGTCGAGGGTACGGCCGAACAGCACGGCGAACGTTGCAGGCACGATCATGAACCGGGGAATCTAACCGCGGCGGCGCTTCCGGTCACGCCGGGCGGCCGCTAGAGTTAGCGACATGGTCGCCACTCTGCTCGTGCTCGCCGTCCGTCTCGCGCTTCCCGTGACGCAGGACACACTCTCGCCGGCGGCGCACCGCGTGCTCGCCGACGTCCGCTTCCTCGCCGACGACCGGCAGGAAGGGCGCGGCGTCGGCACGGCCGGGCTGGAGCGCGCCGGCGCGTACGTGCGCGACGCGTTCGCGCGCGCCGGGCTCCGGGCGTCGTTTCAAGACTTCACGATTCCGGCCGACGCACCGGCGGTGCTGCACACGACGCTGGGCGGCACCGCGACGCGCAACGTCGTCGCCGTGCTCCCGGGCGCGTCGCCCGCACTCCGTGGAGAAGTGGTGGTGATCGGGGCGCACTACGACCACCTCGGCCTTGGGGGCTTCGGCGCGCTCGACCCCGACTCGACGGGCCGCGTGCACAACGGCGCCGACGACAACGCCTCCGGGACCGCCGCGGTACTCGAGATCGCACGGGCGCTGGCGCGCCGCCACCCGGCGCGGACCATCGTCTTCATCGCATTCAGCGGTGAGGAGCTGGGCACGCTCGGCTCGAGCTATTTCGTGCAGCACCCCATCCCCCAGCCGGTCGACTCGATCTACGCGATGCTGAACCTCGACATGGTGGGCCGCCTCAAGAACGCGCGTCTCTCGGCGCTCGGCTCCTTGACGGCCAAGGAGCTCCCCGCCCTGCTCGACTCGCTCAACACGCCGGCCCGGTTCGACTTGCGCGCCTCGGGCGACGGCTGGGGACCGAGCGACCACGCCGTCTTTTTCGCGGCGCGCCGCCCCGTGCTGCACTTCTTCACCGACCTGCACGAGGACTATCACCGCTCCACCGACGACTGGGACAAGATCAACGCGGCCGGCCTGGCACAGGTGGCACAGTTCGTCGCCGACCTCGCGTGGACGCTCGCTAATCGTCCGGGGCCCCTGACGTTCGTGGATGCGCCGCGGCCGCAGGCGAGCGCCGGCGGGCCCGGCGCGGGATACGGCGCGTACCTGGGCACGATCCCCGACATGACGGGCTCCCCCGGCGGCGTCCGGATCACCGGCGTGCGCGCCGGCAGCCCCGCCGAGCTGGCGGGCTTGAAGGGCGGCGACATCATCACGGCGATCGGCGCCAAAACCGTCGCGAATCTCTTCGACATGACCGAAGCGCTGCGTAGCCATCAGGCCGGCGACACCGTCGCCATCGTCGCGAAGCGCGAGGGCGCGGAACTGCACCTCACCGCGGTGCTCGGCAAGCGCGGGTCGTGACGATCGTCCGCGCGCTCCGCGCCGCGCACCTGCACGACATCGGTCGCCAGGGCATCCTCCAGATGGCGTGCGACCGGTTGCGCGGCCGCGGGGCGCCCTATACCTCGGTCTACGCCTACATGCTGCACGGCGACGAGCTGGTGCTCGAAGCGCACGCGGGGCGCGACACGGAGCACACGCGGATCCCCGTCGGCCGCGGGGTGTGCGGGACCGCGGTCGCCACCAAGCAGGACCAGAACGTCCCCGACGTGAATGCGGTGGGGAACTACCTCGCCTGCAACGCGTTTACCAAGTCCGAGCTGGTCGTGCTCATCCGGCGCGGCGACCACATCCTCGGCCAGCTGGACATCGACTCGGACGTGCCCGCGGGATTCGGGGAGCAGGAGCAGGCCGAGGTGAAAGAAGTCGCGGACGCGCTGGCGGTGCTGCTGTAGAATCAGCCATGCTGCTCGAAGTGGACGGGGTTCGGCTGTTCACCCGTCGCGTCGGCACCGTCGGGGGGCCCCTCGCGATCGTGCTGCACGGCGGCCCCGGCGCCCACCACGACTACCTCCTTCCACAATACGATCGCCTGGCGACGGGGCGTGAGCTCTTCTACTACGACCAGCGCGGGGGGGGACAATCCCCCGTGCCGCGCGAGACGCCGGTCGGCTGGCGCGAGCACGTCGCCGACCTCGACGCGATTCGCGCGCACCTCGGTCTCGAGCGCGTGACGCTGTGCAGCTACTCCTGGGGCGGGCTGCTCGCCCTGCTCTACCTGCTCGAGCACCCGCAGCGGGTCGAGCGTCTCGCCCTCGTGTCGCCGGCTTCCCCCACCGTGGCCTACCGGCGGCAGTTCGAGGAGGAGTTCGCGCGCCGCATGGCGGCGCCCGAGATCCAGCGCGAGCGCGAGGCGCTGCGCGCGAGCGGCGTGCACGATCAGCGCCGCGCCTTCGAGCTGGCCGTCGCCGGCTACTTCCGCGATTTCCGCGACGCGAAGCACCTGACGTCCTTCCGCGTCACCGCCCGCACCCAGCAGGCCGTCTGGGACAGTTTGGGGGAGTACGATCTCCGTCCTCGCTTGCGGGACCTCGCATCCCGCATCTCGCTTCCCGCATCCCGCATCCTTCATGGCACGTTCGATCCCATCCCCATCGCCGGCTCTCGCGAGCTGGCGCAGCTGCTCCACGCCGATCTCATCGAGCTGCCCACCGGGCACTGCCCCCACGTCGAGGCGACGGAGGAGTTCGTAGGCGCGCTCGACGGATTTCTCCCCCGGTCGTGAGGCCCACGCCGTTCGGGCTCGCTTTCGAGCACCTGGCCCGTGAGCGCTTTGCCGCAATCGCCGACGACGCGAACCGCGACCGCTTCGTGCTCCAGGAGCCGGTGGGCCGGCTGCTGCGCGAGATCGTGCCGGAGGATGCGGACGCTGACGGGCTCGAGGCTCACGTGCGGATGCTGCATCACGCCCATCGTCATTGGGCGTCGGGCGGGTGGGTGTACCGCGTCGGTGAGGCCGCGCTGCGCCGCGCGGCGGCGGGCGGGCCGATCGGCTCGCGTCTGCCCCACCCGGCGCTCTACCTCCAACTCCCCGACCTGCGAGTGTGGGGCGCGCCGACGGCCGAGGGCGGAGGTGCGCCGGAGCCGCTCGACGGCATGTTCGTCACGGAGACGAGCGAGCCCGGCGCCATCGCGGTGCTGGGCATCTTTGGGATGCGGGAGGGCCGGCCCGGGTTCAGCGCGGTGGGCGTGGAGGGCCGCGCGGACGCAGACGATCCGTCGGCCGGTGAGTCGCTGATCGACGCGGCGCGCGACGACGGCAGCGCGCCGTTCACCCCGACGCTGGCCGGGGGCGCGGAGGCCGGGATCCACTCGCTGGCAAACGTGGGGGAGCTGCTCCTGCTCACGTGCCGGTTGTTGGCTCAGCTGCCCGCGACTCGGGATGCGGGAGGCGAGATGCGGGATGCGACGGAGCGCATGGTCGATGTCAGCTAGGCAGGCGCGCATCCCGCTTCCCGCATCCCGCATCCCGGATTACGTTCGTCGTGACATGGATAAACACGCCGTTCGGTCGCTGCTCGAGCATGTCGCGGCGTTGCTCGAGCTCAGGGGCGAGGGCCCGGAGCGCGTGCGTGCCCACCAGGTCGCGGTGGAGCGCGAGCTGCTCGCGAGCGGCCGCTCCGACACGTTGGACGAGCTGCGCGAGCAGGTCCCCCCCGGCCTCGTCGAGATGCTTCGCATCCCCGGCCTCGGCGTGGCCAAGGTGCGCCAGATCCACGACCGGCTGCACGTCGAATCACTCGCCGAGCTGGAGGATGCGGCGGGGGACGGCCGGCTCACGGGCCTGCCGCGCTTCGGACGCAGGACGGCGGAGAAGGTGCTTCGGGGCATCGCCGCGCTGCGCCGGGACAGCACGTTTCGCCTGCTCCACCACGCCCTGGACGAAGCCCAGAGGATCGCGGCGGCGCTCGCGGCCGAGGGGGGCGTGCGCCGCGTCGAGATCGCCGGGAGTGTGCGGCGACGCCGGGAAATCATCCGCGACCTGGACTTCGTCGTGGTCGCGGGGAGCGGCAGCCGCGAAGCGCTCGTCCGGCGCCTGGGCGAGGTCCCGGGGGTCATCGAGTTCGTCGGGAAGGAAGGCGTCGTCACGCTCCGCTTCGCCTCGGGGTCGGTGGTGGACGTCTTCCTGGCGACACCGGACGACTTCGGCGTCACCTGGATTCGCGCCACGGGAGCGGCGCAGCACGTCGCCGACATCCAGGCGCGCCTCGAGGGCGGCGGCGGGCCGTGGCCCGACGAGGAGAGCGTGTACCGCGCCGCCGGGCTGCCGTGGATCGCGCCGGAGCTGCGCGAGGGCACGGGCGAAGTCGAGGCCGCTGCCGCGGGCCGGCTCCCGCGGCTCATCCAGCAGCGCGACGTGCGGGGCTTCCTCCACTGTCATACCAACTACTCCGACGGCAGCACCACGGTCGCCGAGTGGGCGACCGCGTGCCGCGACGCCGGGTACGATTGGGTCGGCATCACCGATCACAGCGAGTCGTCAACGTACGGGGGCGGCCTGCGGGCGGCGGACATCGCGCGGCAACACGCCGAGATCGACGCCGCGAACCGCCAGTTCGACGGGTTCCGAATCCTAAAGGGCGTCGAGGCGGACATTCTCGCCGACGGATCGCTCGATTACGGGCCGGCCGTGCTCGACCGGTTCGATTTCGTCATCGGCTCGATCCACACGCGCTTCGGCATGAGCGAGGGGGAGATGACCGCGCGCGTGCTCAAAGCGATGGACGACCCCCACATGACCATCCTCGGTCACCCGACGGGGCGGCTGCTGTTGTCGCGCGATCCCTATGCGATCGATCTGGAGCGCGTGTTCGAGCGCGCCGCCGACCGCGGCGTAGCCGTGGAGCTGAACGCCGACCCGCATCGCCTCGATCTCGACTGGCGCATGGTGCGCCGGGCGCGCGAGCTCGGGGTCACCATCTCGCTCGGCGCCGACGCGCACTCGATCGCCGGCATGAGTAATGTCGCCGTGGGCCTGGGCATCGCGCGCAAGGGCTGGCTCGAGGCGAGCGACGTGCTCAACAGCCGCGACGCCGACGGATTCCTCGCGCACGCGCGCGGACGGGGGGGGCGGGCCGCCTACGCATGACGGTGAAGACGAAGTCTCGCCCCGACGTAAAGAAGATCATCGCGCGCTTCGAGCGCGCCTACCCCGACGCCACCTGCGCCCTACACCACACGAGTGCGCTGGAACTCGTCGTCGCCACGATCCTGTCGGCACAGTGCACCGACGCGCGCGTGAACATGGTCACGCCCGTGCTGTTCGCGAAATACCGGACGGCCGCGGACTACGCCGCCGCGGACCCCCGCGTACTCGAGCGTGAGATCCAGTCGACGGGGTTCTTCCGCAACAAGACCAAGTCGATCATCGGGATGGCGCAGGCGCTCGTGGAGCGCCACGGGGGCGAGGTCCCCGACACGATGGACGCGCTGACCGCCCTCCCCGGCGTCGGCCGCAAGACGGCCAACGTGATCCTCGGCACGTGGTTCAAGAAGAATGAAGGGGTCGTAGTGGACACCCACGTGCACCGCCTCACACGGCTCATGAAGCTCACCAAGCAGGACGATCCCGTGAAGATCGAGCGGGATCTCATGGCGCTGCTGCCGCGCGACAAGTGGACCTGGTGGTCGCATACGCTCATCCAGCACGGCCGTCAGGTGTGCATCGCGCGGCGGCCGAAATGCGAGGAGTGTGTGGTGAATCGGCTCTGCCCGAGTTCGCGGGTGTGAAGCGTTTTACGACGCTACGTCGCTACGTTGTACGTCGTGTCTTCCGCGGTTCGTACAACGTACCGTCGTACAACGTACAACTATGACCGCCACTCTCCCGCCAATCGACCGTCCGTCGCTCATCGCCACCCGCCGCGACCTGCACCAGCATCCCGAGCTGGGGTTCGAGGAAACGCGTACCGCCACGCTCGCGGCCGAGCGGCTGCGCGCCCTCGGCTACGACGTACGGACGGGGGTGGGAAAAACGGGCGTCGTGGCCCTCAAGGCGGGCGACAACGGTCGCTGCGTCTTGCTGCGCGCGGATATGGACGCCCTCCCCATCGACGAAGCGAACGACGTCCCGTACCGGTCGAAGCATCCAGGCAAGATGCACGCCTGCGGCCACGACGGGCACGTGGCGATCGGTCTCGAGGTGGCGCGCCGCCTGGCGGCGGCGCCGCTCCCGGGCAGCGTGAAGTTCGCGTTCCAGCCCGCCGAGGAAGTGTCGAATGGGGCGCGGGCGATGATCGACGCCGGCGTGCTGCGCGCCCCCGACGTCCATGCGGCGTTCGGCATCCACCTCTGGAACGATCTGCCGGTGGGCACCGTGGGGATCATGCCGGGACCGATGATGGCGTCGGTCGACGAGTTCGAGATCACGATCCTCGGCCGCGGTGGCCACGCGGCCGCGCCGCACCAGACGGCGGACCCGGTGCTCGTGGCGGCGCACGTCGTCACCGGACTGCAGAGCCTCGTCTCCCGCCGCCGCAATCCGCTGGAAGAGGGCGTCGTCTCGGTCACCCAGATGCAGGCGGGTCACGCGTTCAACGTGATCCCGGGACGCGCCGACCTGCGGGGCACCGTGCGCACCTTCGGCGGAAAATTTTGGGAGCAGGCGCCGGCGCTGATCGACGAGACGGCGCAGGGCATCGCGAGCGCCTTCGGGGCTCGGGCTGAAGTGCGCTACCGGCGCCTCAGCGGACCGACGGTGAACGATCCCGCGATGGCGGCGCTGATGGCGGACGTCGCCGTCGAAACGGTGGGCCGGGACAACGTGAAGGGCGGCGTGCGCACCATGGGCGGTGAGGACATGTCGTACTTCCTGCAGCAGGTCCCGGGGTGCTTCGCCTTCGTCGGCTCGGCACCCAAGGGCGCGAAGGGGGCCCCGCACCATAGTGCGACTTTCGACATCGACGAAGAGTCGCTGGTGATCGGTTCGGAGCTCCTGGCGCGAGTGGCGGTGCGGTACCTCGGCGGGTAGCTTCGCCCGATGCCGCCTAGTGCGACGCACGATGGGTTCGTGCTGCTCGGCACGCTCGCCGGGTTGGCCGTGTGGCTGTACGAATCCCGGCGCCGCCAGGTGCTGGACGAGCGGCTCGTGTGGATCCTCGTCGGAGCCCTGGTGTGCGGCGCGATCGGCGCGCGGCTCAGCACCGTGTGGCGCTACGTCGCCCTCGAGCCCGCACCCAGCGTGGGTGGTTTCCTCCTCACGAGCGGCCGCAGCATCCTCGGCGGGCTGGCGGGCGCTTACGCCGGCGTGCTCCTCACCAAACGGCTGGTGGGCTATCGCGAGCCCACAGGGGATGTCTTCGCGCCCGCCGTCGCCCTGGGAATGGCTATCGGGCGCTGGGGCTGCTTCTTCACGGAGCTTCCAGGCACGCCGACCCAGCTCCCCTGGGCTGTCTCCTTTTATGACGGCGTGCCGAGGCACCCCTCCTTCATTTATGAGATCCTGTTCCAGGCCGGGGCCTTCGCGCTGCTGTGGTGGGCGCGGCCGCGGATCCCGCGGCGGGGCGATCTCTTCAAGATCTATCTCCTTCTGTATGCGGTGTTCCGTTTCGGCGTCGAGTTCGTGCGGGGCAACGACATGGTCTGGAAGGGCCTGACCCGCGCTCAGCTTTTTCTCATTCCGGCGACGCTCACGCTCGGCGCGTACTTCGTGAGCCGGCGAGCGCTCGCGACGCAGGAGGTGTGAACGTGGATCCCCACCCGCCACCGCCACCAGACCGGTCCTTCGCGAAGAAATCCTGGGGGATCGTCGCCGGGCTCGCCGTGTTCATGCCGATCAACATGGTGGTGCTGTCCGTGTTCACCGGACGCCGCTCGCTCGCTGCCGGACTCGTGTTTGCCGCGGCGACCGTGGGGGTGACCGCCCTGCTCTATCGCCTGCGCTGGCGCTGGCCTGCCATCGGCATCTCGGTCGGGTTCGCGGTCATGACGATCGTGACGGGCGGAGTGTGCACGCTGTTCCGGTACAAGGAGTACGGGGAGTTTGCAGGGCTCTTTTACCTGCTGATCGTCGTGCTCGCGGTCGCCGCCGCCGGCGTCGCGAGCGCCGTCGAGGCGGGCAGGAGCGGAAGGGCCTAGCGAGCGATGCCCGGCGCACCGCTCCGCGGCGACCGCATTCTCCGGTACGTGAGCGCGTTTTGCCCCGCGTGCCACGCCGAGCGGCCCGACCGCCCGCTCGCCGAGGTGGAGCGGCTGAGCGGGTACCTCGCCGAGGAAGCCGGGCATGTGTGGTTGGTCCGTGGCTGCCCGCGCCACGGCAGGATCGCGACGCTCTACGACGAGTCGCCCGAGATCCTGCGCTACCTCGAGGAGTGGACCGCGCCGACCAAGCAGCACACGCCGGACACGCCCGGAAACTACGCCGGCGTGCCGGCCGCCTACCTCGCCGGATTGGGCGAGATGCAGACGCAGCACACCTGCATCCTGCTGGAAGACATCACCGAACAGTGCAACCTGCGCTGCCCCACCTGCTTCGCGGACTCGTCCCCGTCGCACACCGGGGTCGTCGCGGTCGACGATGTGCTGGCCAACATCGACCAGCGGTTGGCGCGCGAGCACGGGCGGATCGACGTGCTGATGCTCTCGGGGGGCGAGCCGACGGTGCACCCGCACCTCGTCGAGATCCTCACGGCGGTCATGGAGCGCAATATCGTCCGCATCCTGATCAACACGAACGGGATCCAGATCGCCAAGAGCGACATGCTGCTCGACTTCCTGGCGCGCCACAACTCGCGGATCGAGGTCTACCTCCAGTTCGACGGCTTCAGGCTCGAGACGCACCGCCACCATCGCAACGCGGACCTGCGCCGTCTCAAGCAGGCCGCGGTGGAGCGGCTCAGCGGCGCGGGCGTATTCACGACGCTCACGATGACGGCGGCGCTGGGCGTGAACGACGACGAGATCGGCGCCGTCGTCCGCCACGGTCTCGGGACGCCGTTCGTCGGCGGGATTTCGATCCAGCCGCAGTTCGGCTCGGGGCGCTCGGCGCCGATCGATGCGCGCCGCCGCCTCACCCACACCGGCGTGCTGGCGCGGCTCGGACCGCAGACCGGCGGGCTCGTCACCTGGCGCGACCTCACCGCGCTCCCCTGCTCGCACCCGCACTGCTGCAGTGTGGGCTACCTCCTCAAGACCGATCGCGGCGAGTGGCGTTCGCTGGTCGGCATCGTGGGGCACGACCGGTTGAAGCAGCATCTCGATCTGGTCGCGAACCGCATCGCCGACCGCGAGATCCCGGCCGAGCTGCGGGCGCTCGTCAAGGAATCGTTTCTCGGCCTGCTGTCCGAGCAGAGCTCGCTCACGCATCCGACGATCGCGGAGCTGTTCCGCAACATCTGTGAGAACTGCGACCTTGGCCTGTCGACGCTGCTGCGCCTGGCCAAGGACGCGCTGCTCGGCGAGCGCGACAAGATGCGCCGCTTCTTTGCCGAGCGGATCAAGCGAATCACCGTGAAGCCGTTCATGGACGTCCACACGATGCTCGAGGAGCGCTTGCTGCAGTGCTGCGTCCACGTCGGCACCGCGAGCGACGCGCAGCACCAGTGCGCGCCGTTCTGCGCAGTGCAGGCGTGGCCCGCGCTCGCCCGCATGAAGCTCGCGGCGCGCGCCGCGCCCGCGGCAGCCGCGGCCCCCCTCGCCCTCGCCGTGCCGCCGGCTTAGGAGGACCCGTATGGAACCGGTCCGCGCCACCGCGTACGACCCCGTGCGCTTCTGCATCTTCACCACCATCGGCCTGCTCGCGTGGGTGCTGGGCCCGCCGGTGGTCGTCGCCGCCCTGTCCGGCGTGGGGCTCTGGGCGTACGCGCGCGCGCGCCGCCAGGGCCTCGCGCGCAGCCGCTGCGTCTTGGGCGATACGCGGATCGTCATGGCCTACCTCGCCGCCGCGTGCCTCTTGGGAATCGTGGTGACCATCCGGGGGCTGATGGGATAAGCCGGGCCTTTAGCCCACGGATACATTTCCCCTAGCCATGTCGAACCAGCTTGCCGCCGAATCGTCGGCCTACCTCAAGTCCGCCGCCCATCAGCCCGTGCACTGGCTCCCCTGGGGAGAGGCGGCGTTCGCCCGGGCGCGGGCCGAGGACAAGCCGATCCTCCTCGACATCGGCGCGGTCTGGTGCCACTGGTGCCACGTGATGGACGGCGAATCGTACGAGGACGCCGCCGTCGCGGAGGTCCTGAACCGCGAGTTCGTGTGCATCAAGGTCGATCGCGACGAGCGGCCCGATGTGGATACGCGCTACCAGCGAGCCGTGCAGGCGCTCTCCGGCCAGGGTGGTTGGCCGCTCACCGCGTTTCTCACACCCGAGGGCGAGGTGTTCTTCGGCGGTACGTACTTCCCACCCGAAGGGAATCACTACGGCCGCCCCGGATTCGGGAGTGTGTTGCGCGAGATCGCGCGCGCCTACCGCGAGGAGCGGGAGAAGGTCGCGGGCAACGCGCGCGCCATCCGGCAGCACGTGACGGAGTCTCTGAACGAAGCGAAAGCCGGCGAGGTGAGCGCCGCGATCGTCGCCCACGCCGCCAACCAGATGGCGCGGCTGTTCGACATCCGGTACGGCGGGTTCGGCGCCGCGCCCAAGTTCCCGCACCCCGCGGCGTGCGAGTTCCTGCTGGCGCGCTGGCACGACACCAAGCTCGACTGGCAGCGCGACGTGGTCGAGCGGACGCTCACGGCGATGGCGAAAGGCGGCATCCGCGACCACCTGGGGGGCGGCTTCCACCGCTACGCCGTGGACGAGCGCTGGATCGTGCCGCATTTCGAGAAGATGTCGTACGACAACTCCGAGCTGCTCAAGGCGTACCTCTCCGCCTACGCCGCCCTCGGCACGCCGCTGTTCCGTGAGGTGGCGAGCGGCATCGTCGACTGGGTGCTCGAGGTGCTGTCGGACGGAGCCGCATTCTCCACGTCCCAGGACGCGGACGTCGCCTTCGGCGACGACGGCGACTACTGGACGTGGACGCTGGAGGAAGCAAAGGCGGAACTAACGGCGCGAGAAGGCGCGGTGGTTGCGCGTGTCTTTGACATCGCGGAAACCGGGGAGATGCATCACAACCCCAAGAAGAATGTGCTCTGGTGGAAGCACGACCCCTCGGGCGACGACGAATGGCCGATCCTGCGCGCGGCCGTCGCCAAGCTCAAGGCCGCGCGCGACCGCCGCACCGCGCCGTACGTCGACCGCGCGGCCTACGTGAATTGGAACGCAATGATGGCCGCGGCGTTCCTGCAGGCGGGCGCGGTGCTGGACCGGCCGGAGTGCAATGCGCTCGCGCTCAAGGTCCTGGAGCGGCTCTGGGGGACGTGGGACGGGGGACGAGGGATGGGGCACGTCATTGGCCGCGAGGAGCCCTGGGGTCTCCTCGATGACAACGTGCAGGCGGCCGCTGCTTTCCTCGACGCCTACGAAGCAACCGGCAATGCGGTATGGCTCGAGCGCGCCGAGACGGTGATGTCCTTGTGCGATCGCCTCCACTGGGACGAGGCCGGTGGGGGGTATTTCGATGTGGCTCGCGGCGACCTCGCCTACCTCGGCACGAAGGGCAAGCCTGTCCAGGACGCCCCCACGCCGTCGCCCAACGGCGTCGCCGCGCTCGTGCTCGCACGGCTCGCCGCGCTGACCGACAAGCCGGAGTGGCGCACCCGGCTGGACCGGCAGCTCGCGGCCTTCGCGGGAGGGGCACAGGAACTGGCGCTGTACGGTGCCACGCTGCTCCGCGCCGTCGACTGGGCGGTGCACCCCGTGACGCGAATCGAGGTCGCCGGGCCCTCGGGCGACGGTCCGGCGTGCGCGATGCACCTGCTGGCGCTGCAGACCTACCGACCGCGCAGAGCGGTCGTGCGCACCGTGGCCGAGCGGCCCCGCGCGACGGTCTGCGTGGGGACGTCGTGCTCCCTCCCGGTCGAGGCGCCCGGCGCGCTGGCGGAGCTCCTCGGGTGAACCGCCGCATCCTCGGCCGCACCGGCTTGCCGGTGAGCGAGATCGGGTTCGGGGGCTGGGCGATCGGCGGGAACGCGTACGGCAACTCGTACGGTCCCACGGACGACGCCGAGGCGAAGCGCGCCGTCCGGCGCGCCTACGAGCTGGGGTGCAACTTCTTCGACACCGCCGATGTGTATGGACACGGCCATTCCGAGACGCTGATCGGGGAGGCGCTGTCCGACGTGCGCGACCAGGTGATCATCGCGACGAAGGTGGGGGGAAACTTCTACAACCGGGACGTCCATCCGCTATTCCGCGAGCGCGTGTCGCAGGCCGTGGGCCGCCCGCTCGACGAGATCGAGGCGGACGCGATCCTGCCGGTGACGCACGACGCCAACTTCACGCCGGCCTACCTGCGGTTCGCCGTGGAGCGTTCCCTCGACCGTCTGGGCACCGACTACGTGGACCTGCTGCAGCTGCATAATCCGTCCCTGACCGTGATCGCGACCATGGAGACGTACGAGGTGTTAGAGGAGCTGAAGCGGGACGGGCGGATCCGGTTCTACGGCGTGTCCGTGCATCCGCCGGAGGAGGGCATCGCGGCGATCAATGCGACGATGCCCGACACCGTGCAGATCGTGTATAACCTGGCCCGGCGCGAGGCGGAGGACGCGTTTTTCCCGGCGGCCCGCGCAGCCAGCGTCGGCGTGATCGCCCGAGAGCCGCTCGCCAACGGCTTCCTGGCGGGCAGGTACGCGCCCGACAGCAGCTGGGAGCGCGGGGACATCCGGGGCCGGATGCCCCGCCCCTACATCGCCCAGATCACCGCGTTGGGCCAGCGGGTCAAGGAGCTGGCCGACAAGTCGGGGCTGACGGCGGCGCAATTGGCGCTCAAGTTCGTGTTGGACCAGAGCGACGTCGCCGTCGTGATCGTGGGCATGAAAACGGTCCAGCAGGTCGACGAGAACCTCAACACGGGGATGTAGATGCCCAACAAGAAAGCCGTGATCGATACGGTGAAGGGCGCGATCGAGCTGGAGCTGTTCGCCGACGAAGCCCCGAACACCGTCGCCAACTTCGAGAAGCTCGCCAACTCCGGCTTCTACGACGGAACGAAGTTCCACCGCGTGATTCCGAACTTCATGATCCAGGGCGGCGACCCTTACTCGAAGACGGGCAAGGGCCGGGTGGGGACGGGGGGTCCGGGATATACGATCAAGTGCGAGACGCAACGCAACACGTACAAGCACGTCGCCGGCACCCTGTCGATGGCGCACGCCGGCAAGGACACCGGCGGCAGCCAGTTCTTCATTTGCCACTCGGCCCAACCGCACTTGGACGGCGTTCACACCGTCTTCGGACAGGTCGCCAAGGGCCAGGATGTGGTGAACAAGATTGCCGCGAACGACGAAGTCACGTCGATTAGAGTCAGCTAACCTCCTGCGGAGTGTTGCCATGCGTTCCATTGTTTCGTCTCTTGCATTTGTGCTTCTCGCCTCGCCGCTCGCCGCCCAGGAGAGCGGAGCGTTCGTCGTCCGGCTCGGCGCCGACACCCTGTCGCTCGAGCAGTACACGCGCACCGCGACGCAGCTGCGCGGCGAGTACGTGATCCGCGCCCCCCGCAGTGTGCATCGCATCTACACGGCGGACCTGAACCCTGACGGGTCGATTCGCCGCTACGAGCTCATCACGCACAACATCGGCGGCGGTCCCGGTCCGGCGGAGACGAAGGTGACGGCGGATTTCATCGGTGATACCGTGGTGCTGGTCTCGCCCCGCGGCGACAGCACGGTCACCCAAAAGGTCGCGGTCCCACGCGGGACGTACCCGTTCACGCTGCACGTGTACGGCTTGTTCGAGCAGATCGCGCGCCAGGCGCGCGCAGCCGGAAAAGACAGCGTAGCCTTCACCGCCCTCGCGTCTTCGGATCGCACGAGCGGTGGCGTCGTGCGCAGGCGCGGCGCAGACACCCTCACGCTGATGTTCAATCAAGGGCAGCTCAACGGCCTCGGGCCGTTCACCTTCCGCCTCGATCCGCAGAGCCGGCTCGTCTGGCTCACGGGCAGGGGCAGCACGGTGCAGGTGGACGTCGAGCGCGTCGCGTCCGTGCCGATGGCGCAGGCCGGTCCGATGTTCGCGAACCGCCCGCTCGGCCAGCTGTCCCCGCGCGACACCGCCCGGGCCACGATCGGCGGCGCGAGCGTGTGGATCGACTATAGTCGCCCATCCCGCCGGGGACGCGAGATCTTCGGCGCCCTCGAGCCGTCGAACAAGGTGTGGCGCACGGGTGCCAATGCCGCCACGCAGCTCAGCACGCCCATCGACCTCGTGATCGGCGGCGCAACCGTCCCGGCAGGCAAGTACACGCTCTGGACGCTTCCCGCACCGGGCGGCTGGAAGGTCATCATCAATAAGCAATCGGGTCAATGGGGAACCGAGTATCAGCAGGAGCAGGATCTCGTGCGGGTGGACGCAAAGGTCGAGACCCTTGGGACACCGGTCGAGCAGTTCGTGATCGCCTTCGAGCCGGTAGGGACAACGCCCGCGGTCATCACGTTCACGTGGGACAAGACTCGGTACACGGTCCCGGTCTCGAAGAAATAGTGCACCTCGACTTCGCCGTCGTCGCCGATTATGCGCTGGTCGATCAATCGGGGAAGATGTCGGTCCTCGGCATCTTCCAGCACATCTGGGTGCAGCAGTTTCCTGCGATGCACCCGCGGCTGCACCTGGTGCTCCGGCTCAAGGGCAAGCGCACCGAGATCGGTGAGCACGGCGTGCAGATCAAGTTGATGGACGACGGAGATGTGGAGCTCCTGGGCGGCTCGGGGACCGTGAACTTCGCCGAGCCGCCCGCAGGCGTCACGGAGATCGAGGCGGCGGCGGTGCTCGTGTTTGACGTGCCGTTCCCGCACGCCGGGCAGTACCGCTTCGAAATCACGGTCGACGGCGAAGGTAAGGCGACCGTGCCGATCACGGTGACGCAGCTGCCGCCCCAGCCCGCTTAACGTGCCCCGGCTGTGGCTTCTGGTCCTGGCGGCCGTAGTGGCGCTCGGGTTCGCCTTAGGCCGCCCGCGCCTCCTCGATCCCGACGAAGGCCGCAACGCCGAGGTGGCGCGGGAGATGGCCGAGTCGAACGACTACCTCCTCCCCCACCTGGATGGCCTTCCTTATCTCGACAAGCCGGTCGTGTACTTCGCCGCTGCCGCGGCCGCGATGGAGATCCTCGGCCCCACCGAGACGGCCGCCCGGCTGCCGGCGTACCTGTTCACCCTGGCCACGATCGCCCTGGTGACCCTGCACGCCCGCCGGCGCTGGGGGCCGGAATCGGGATGGCTCGCGGGCCTCGCCCTCGCGACGATGCCGATGGTAATGGCCTACGCGCGGGCCACGATTTTCGACAGCGCGTTGGCGTGCTGCACGACCGCCGCCATTCTCGCGTTCTGGGACGAGCGGCCGGTGCTCGCGTGGGCGGCGATGGGACTCGGCGCGCTGACCAAGGGACCCGTCGCGATCCTCATCCCTCTCGCCACGCTCGTCCCCTACGCCCTGTGCACCGGCCGGTCCCTGCGGGGCCTTTTTCCCTGGCGCGGGCTCGCGGCATTCGGGCTCGTCGCCCTCCCTTGGTTCATCGCCGTCTCGGTCCGCGTGCCGGAATTCCCGCACTACGTCTTCGTCCGCGAGACGCTCGAGCGCGTCACGACGGCGAAGTTCCACCGCACGGCCCCGATCTGGTACTATCTGCCTATCGTCCCCGTCGCGGCGTTTCCCTGGATCGTGCCGGCGCTGGCCCGCGCCGCGCGCTGGCGCTGGGCGTGGCTGGCGCGGCGCGTCAACGCACACGCGCAGGAGGCGATCCTGTTCACCTGCTGGGTGCTCGGACCCCTGGCGTTCTTCACACTGAACCAGTCGAAACTGCCGCAATACGTGCTGCCCCTGATGCCCGCTTTCGCGCTCGCGGCTGCGCGCCTGCTCGCGGGTGAGGGCATGAGAACGGGCTGGAAGGCCTATGCGGCCATCGCCGCCGCGCTCGGCCTCGGCCTCGTCTCGCTCACGCTGTGGCTCCCGGCGCCCATCGACCTCACGCCGGCCGAGCGAGCCGCGATTCCGGCGACCGCGCTCGCGATCGGCCTCGCCCTGCTCGCCTCCGCCGTCCTGGTGAGCGTCGCCGCGCGCGTCAACCGCCCCTCCCTCGGCGCGACCGGGTACGCCCTCGTCGTCCTGGTGATCCCGATCGTTTCGGGAAGGCTGCTCGACGCCGTGGGTGAGGATCGCTCGTCGGCGACACTCGCCGGCGTGATTCAGAATACCGTCGGGGGGGGCGCCGCCGTCCTCGGCGTCGCCGCCTATCCGCCGTCCCTGCCCTTCTATCTCCGTCACCCCGTCCCGGTCGCCACCAAGACCGGGCGCGAGCTCACGAGCAACTTCATCGCCGACTACGCGGAACAGCTCCGCGCGGTCCCAGGCTCGCCCCTCAAGCCCGACGGCTACTGGCGCGAAGTGCTGGCGCGCTGTCCGCAGCCCACCGTGTTCATCGTGCGCACCGGCGACCGCGCGACGCGTGCAGCGCTGGACGGCGTCGTGCCGCTGCTCGCGGTGCAGGGTCGCTACGCCGCCTACGGCCCATGTGCGGCATCTTCGGCGCCGTAGTCATCGGCGGCGGAGCCCCGCTCCGTCACCCCGATGCCTTGGCGCGCATGGCGGACAGCCTGCGCCACCGGGGCCCCGACGGTGAACGCGTTGTCGGCGACAGCAACGCGCGAATCGGGGCGCGCCGGCTGGCCATCATGGACCTCACCACCGGCGACCAGCCGTTCCAGAGTCCCGACGAGGCGGTCTGGATGGTCTGCAACGGCGAGATCTACAACGCCCCCGACCTGCGCCGCCAAGCCACGGCGTGGGGCTACCCGTTCCGCTCCCGTGGCGACATCGAAACGATCGTGCCCTTTTACGAGCGGTTCGGCACCGACGCCATCGCCCGACTCGACGGGATGTTCGGCCTCGCGGTCTGGGACGCGCGCCGGCGCCGCCTGCTCCTCGCACGCGATCGCGCTGGGGAAAAGCCGCTCTTCTGGACGCGCGTGGACGGCGAGCTGCGATTTGCTTCCGAGATCCAGGCGCTGCTCGTCTATCCCGATCAGCCCCGCCGCCTGAACCGGACCGCCTTGCGCCTGTATCGGGCACTCGGCTACGTGCCCACGCCGCACACGATGTTCGAGGACATTCACAAGCTGCCGCCGGGGCACCTCCTGATCGCTGAGACCGCCCAGGTGGATGTACGCGCCTACTGGAGTCCCGCCGCCGTGGCCGCCGGGCCCTCGCGCCTCGAATCGGCCGGCGAGCTGCGCGCGACGCTGCTGCGCGCCGTCGAGCGCGAGCTGATGTCGGACGTGCCGCTCGGCGTGTTCACGAGCGGGGGGCTCGATTCGTCGCTGCTCGTCGCCGCCGCGGCGCGGGTGCTGCCCGGCGAGCGGCTCCACACCTACGCGGCGCGATTCGTCGAGCCGGGATACGACGAGAGCGGCTTCGCCGAGGCGGTGACGCACGATATCCGCACCGTGCACCACGTCGTGACCGCGGACACCGAATCCCTGACCCACGCGCTCGAGGTCGTCACGCGCTCGCTGGCGGAGCCGTTGGGCGACCCGGCCGTCCTTCCTACCTACCTTCTGGCCGAAGCGGCCCGCGCGGACGTGAAGGTCATTCTGTCGGGCGAGGGAGCGGACGAGCTGTTTGGAGGCTACCCGACCTACCTGGGTCACCGCGCCGCAGCGGCGTGGCAGCGGCTCCCGGGCCCCGTGCGCGGGGCGCTGCGCTGGAGCGTCGAGCGCTGGCCCAGCTCGACGGGGAAAGTGACGCTCGAATTCCTCGCCAAGCAGTTCGTGGCCGCCGCCGACCGGCCGTGGCTCGAGCGCCACCTCGCCTGGTTCGGGGCGCTCGGGCCCGATGAGCACGTCGTTCCGGAGCTCGGCTGCAAGCTGCACGGGTTTCCCCACGACGATCCCCTGAACCGGATCCTGTGGCTCGACTTCGTCACCTACTTGCCGGACGACCTCTTGGTCAAGGTCGACCGCGCGACGATGCTGGCCTCGGTCGAGGCGCGGGCGCCGTTCCTCGACCGGGAGCTGATGGAGCTGGTGCTCCCCGCCCCGTCGCGGCTCAAGGTGCGGGGCTTCACGAGCAAGGCGATATTAAAGGAAGCGGCCCGCGGGCTGGTGCCCGACAGCGTGATCGGCCGCCGGAAGCGGGGTCTGTCGGTGCCCGTGGCGCGGTGGCTCAACACGGGACTCGCGCCGCTGGCCGACCGTCTGCTCGATACCCCGCTCCTGGCCGAGCACCGGTCGGGCAAAGCGAATCACGCGCGCAAGCTGTGGCCGCTGTTGATGCTGGCGTTGTGGGCAGAAAACTGGCATGTCGACATCCAATGACTCGAGACGAAGCCTTGGCCCTGATGCAGGAGCATACCCAGTCCGCCTCGTTGCGCCAGCACATGCTGGCCGTCGAGGCGGCGATGCGAGCCTACGCCGCGAAGTCGGGCGAGGACGTCGAGGCCTGGGGTCTCGCGGGGCTGCTGCACGACTACGACTACGAGCGCTACCCCAACCCCGAGCACTCTCCCACCGAGGGGCACCCGGCGTGGGGGGTGCGGCAGCTGCGCGAGAAGGGGGTGGCGGAGCCGGTGTGCCGCGCGATTCTCGGGCATGGCAACTACACCGGCGTACCGCGCGACACGCTGATGGCGAGGACGCTCTTCGCCGTGGATGAGCTGTGCGGGTTCCTCGTGGCGTGCGCGCTGGTTCGGCCCTCGAAGAGCTTCGCCGATCTCGAGGTGTCGTCGGTCAAGAAGAAGCTCAAGGACAAGGCGTTCGCGCGCGGCGTGAACCGGGACGAGGTGCGGCAGGGCGCCGAGGAGCTGGGCGTGCCGCTCGACGACCACATCGCCTTCTGCGTGCAGGCGCTGCGCCCCGTGGAGGCCACGCTGGGCCTCGGTCTTGGGTTGGGGGGGTGACCGACCGACTCGCGCGCGCGCTCGACCGCGCGGGCGCCGCGCGTCTGATCCCCGGCAACGCCGTGCGGCACCTTCCCGACAGCGCGGCCGCGCTCGACGCCATGCTCGAGCTGATCGCAGGCGCGCGCCGCACCGTCCATTTCGAGAACTACATCATTCGCAGCGACCGCACCGGACGCCGCTTTGCCGCCGCTCTGTCGGAGAAAGCCCGTGCCGGCGTGCGCGTGCGGGTGCTGTACGACGCCCTGGGCAGCGTCGCGACGCGCTGGCGGTTTTGGCGCGACCTGCGGCGCGCCGGGGCCGACGTCCGCGCGTTCCGCCCGCTGCTCACGAGCGGACCCTTCGAGGTGCTGAGCCGCGACCACCGCAAGCTCATCGTCGTCGACGGGCGTGAGGCGATGCTCGGCGGACTGTGCATCGGCGACGAGTGGGCGGGCGATCCGGACCGCGCCCGCCAGCCGTGGCGCGATACGATGGTGGCGGTGTGTGGGCCCGCGGTCGCCGCGCTCGAGGGGTCGTTCGCGCGCGTGTGGGCGCGCGCCGGCCCGCCCCTTCCTCCTGATGCGCTCGCCCCCCCCCCCACCGCGGAGTCCTGCGGCTCCTCGGCGCTCCGGGTGATCGACGGCGTGCCCGGGCAGTCGCGCGCCTATCGCGCCGTGCAGCTCCTCGCCGCGGCCGCCGAGGAGCGCCTCTGGATCACCGATGCCTACATGGTGGCCCCCCCGCCGCTCTACGCGAGTCTCGTGGACGCGGCGAAGAGCGGCGTGGACGTCCGCCTCCTCCTTCCCGGCACGAGCGACATCCCAGTCGTCCGCACGTTCAGTCGGATCGGCTACCGCGACCTGCTGCGCGCCGGCGCGCGTATCTTCGAGTACGGCGGGCCGATGCTCCACGCCAAGACGCTGCTCGTCGACCGCGAGTGGGCCCGCGTGGGCTCGACCAACCTCAACGTCTCGAGTCTGATGGGCAACTACGAGCTCGACATCGTTGCGGAGTGCGACTCGCTCACTGAAGCGCTCGCGGCCCAATTCCGGCACGACGCGGCGTACAGCCGGGAGATCGTGTTGCTCGAACGGCGCCGGCTCCCCGCGCGGCTGGTGCGCGGCCCGAGTCCGCCGGCCCTGACGGGGCCGCATCGGCGGACACGGCGTGAACTCCAGGCGGCCGCGGCCATCGCGCTCGTGCAGGTGGCGGGCGGCGCTCGTCGAATGGTGGCGGGCGCCTTGGCGGTGACACTCGCCCTGTTGGGCGCCCTCCTCATCGTGTTCCCCACGGCCTCGAGCGTGGTGCTCGCTACGGGAGCGCTCGCCGCGGCGCTGGGACTCGCGTTCTACGCACTCGTCCGGCGCCGCCACCGCCGGCAGGCCGATGCCGCCTGATCGTCCCTCGTCCCGCCCGCCCCCCCGGTCGACCGCGTCCCCTGCGGGCGACCAACCTCCACCGGGGGTCGCGCGTATGGGAAGCGAGACGGAGGGGGAGCTCGTCGCGCGGACACGCGCGGGCGACAAGGCGGCGTTTGGCGCCCTGGTGGACCGATACGCGGGGCAGGCGCGGCGCGTCGCCCGCGCGGTGCTGGACGACCCCGACGAAGCGGACGACGCCGCCCAGGACGGCTTCCTCTCGGCGCTGGTGAAGTTGGACCGCTACGATGCGCGGCGCCCGTTCGGTCCGTGGCTGATGCGCATCGTGGCCAACGCGGCAACCGATCGCCGGCGCCGCCGCCGCGTCCGACGCGCCGAGCCGCTCGATCCCGGCCTCGTCGGCGGGGGACCGCGGCCCGACACGGAAGCGGTACGCAGCGAGCTGGGGGACCGGTTGCGGGCGGCGTTGGCGGAGCTGTCGCCGCGGCGTCGCACGGCGGTGGTGCTGTTCGACGTCGAAGGGTACTCGCACGCGGAGATCGCCGAGATCCTCGGCATTCCGGAAGGCACGGTGCGATCGGAAGTGTTCCACGCGCGCCGCCGGCTGCGGACGCTGCTGGCGGACTGGAAGGGAGCGTAACAGATGACTGACGAGCGGATGTTCGATCACCGGCCCGACCCCGAGTTGGGCGCCGCCCTCCGGCAGGCGCTCGAGCCGCGGGACGGAACGCAGGCGGCCTTCGTCGACCGTGTGCTGGTGCGCTACGACGCCGCGCAGGCGGCCGCCGGCGTGCCCACCTGGGACGTGCTCGCCGCCTGGGCGCGCCCCCGGGTCGCCGCGGCCGTCGCGGTCGCCGCCCTGTGCGGCTTCCTCGTGGGCCGCGCCCTCCAGGCGCCGGACGACGCGAGCTTCGATACCGCGTTCGAGCCGACCAGCGGCCCGGGGCTCGCGGCGCTGGTGACCGCTTCCGCCCCCCCCGACGCCAGCGTCGTGTTCGCGTCGTTGGTCGAGCCACGCTGAACTACAGCCTGAGGAAAGAGACGACCATGTTGAACAGATCCAAGATCGCCGCGCTGGCCCTGCTCGGACTCGTGTTCGTCGCCGGTGGAGCCGCCGGCTGGGGCGTCCGCGAGGGCGCGCGCTGCGAGACCAAGAGCCGCCGCGGGCCCGACGCGATGGTGGACCGTCTGACGCGCGAGCTGACGCTGGCGCCCGCCCAGCGGGACTCCGTGCGCGCCATCTTCGAGCGCCATCATGCGGAGTTCGAGGCGCTCTGGGCGGCCGTCCGCCCGCGCTTCGACTCCCTCAAGACGATCGTTCGGGCGGAAGTCGCCGCCCAGCTTTCCCCCGATCAGCGGGCGCGCTACCAGCGACTCTTGGAGGACGCCGAGCATCGTCGTAGAGGGGATTCGACCAAGGCCAAGGCTGACGGAGGGCGGGACTGATGCGGTGGGTGACGGGGGTTCTGGCATTGAGCCTCGCGGTTCCGGCTGCGGCGCAGCAGGCGCCGGCGCCGCAACACCTCGAGGTCACGTTGACCGAGGCGATCCAGCGCGCGCTACTGGTGCAGCCGCTGATGGTGAGCGCGCGCGGGGAGCAGCGTAACCAAGGGGCCGCGCTGCGCTCGGCGCGCGGCGCGTTCCTGCCGACCATAACGACCAGCGCGGGGGCGTCGCGCGGCAGCAAGCCGCGTCCCGACCCCAACGTCGCCAACGCGACCCTGCCGCCGATCTACTCGTACTCCGGCTCACTGAACGCCCGTCTCGACCTCTTCGCCGGGTTTCGTCGTGTCGCCAATCTCAGGGCTGCCTCGGCGACCCTCGACGCCGCCCAAGCGGGCGTTGTGAATCAGCGGTTCCTGACGACGGTGGGCACGAAGCAGGCGTTCTACGACGCGCTCGCGACGGAGGAGCTGGTGCGCGTCGCCGAATCGCAGGTGCGCCGCGCGCAGCAGCAATTGCAAATCTCGGTCGACAAGCTCCATGCGGGGTCTGCGACCCGCTCCGATTCCCTCCGGTCCACGGTCGACTACGGCCGGGCGCGGATCGAGCTGCTGCAGGCACAGGCAAACCTCTCCACCGCGCAGGCGACCCTCGGCAGCCAGATCGGTGTGGACCAACCCGTGCGCGCGATACCAGACAGCGTCATTCCCGCCTTGCCCGACACAGCGGCACTCCGGGCGAGCGCGCTCGACCGCGCGCCGCGCGTGGACCAGGCGGACGCGCAGGCCCGCGCTGCACGAGCGCAAGTGTGGACCGACCGCGCCGCGTACTGGCCGTCGCTCAACGTGAGCTACTCCAACACGCGAACCGACACCCTGTTTCCCACCTTGCCGCTGTTCGACAACCTCAAGGAGTCGTTCACGTGGTCGTTTGGGTTGTCGTGGACGCTGTTCAACGGCTTCGCCCGCGAGCAACAGCAGGTGCAGTCGAGCGTGCGTCGTGATGTAGCCGAAGCGACCGCCGCCGACACGCGCCGCCAGGTCAACGCCGAGCTCACGCAACAACTCGCCGCGCTCGCCACGACCTACCAACAGATCGACATCGCGCGGGCGAACGTCGCGGCGGCCACCGAGGACCTGCGCGTCCAAAACGAGCGCTACCGTGTAGGCGCAGCGACGATCCTGGACCTCCTGACGTCGCAGGCCGCCTTGACGACCGCCGAGAAGGATCTGGTCCAGGCGCGCTTCGACTACCTGATTGCGCGCGCGCAGCTCGAGGCGCTGGTGGGGCACGAGCTGTGACCGCCGCCCAGGCGATGGCGTTCCGGACCGGCGACACGCCGCTCCCCGATATCGTCATCCTGACGCACCACCTGACCCGCGACTACGACATGGGCGGCGAAGTCGTGCGTGCTCTCCGTGGGGTGGACGTCCAGATCCGCAAGAACGAGTACGTCGCCGTCATGGGCCCGTCGGGGTCGGGCAAGTCGACGCTCATGAACCTGGTCGGCTGTCTCGACACCCCCACCGCCGGCGAATACTGGCTCAACGGCCAGAAGGTGAGCGATCTGTCGGACGACCAGCTCGCCCGCATCCGCAACAAGGAGATCGGGTTCGTCTTCCAGACGTTCAACCTGCTCCCCCGCGCCGATGCGCTGCACAACGTGGAGCTGCCGCTCATCTACGCCGGCCTCCCGGCGAGGGAGCGGCGTGAGCGGGCGGCGGGAGCGTTACAAAAGGTCGGGCTGGGGGACCGGATGGACCACCGGCCCAACGAGCTGTCAGGTGGGCAGCGGCAGCGTGTGGCGATCGCGCGCGCGCTGGTGAACGACCCGAGCATCCTGCTGGCCGACGAGCCGACGGGGAACCTCGACTCGGCGACGGGGACCGAAATCATGGCGCTCTTCCAGCAGCTCCACGACTCGGGCCAAACGATCGTGCTGGTCACCCACGAACACGACATCGCGGTGCACGCGCGCCGCCAGATTCATTTGCTCGACGGCAAGGTCGAGCGCGACGAGAGGACGGAACGGTAGCTGTGAACACGTACACACGAGCGGCCGCCCTGCTGGCGCTGGGCGTGGCCGCGTGCGGCAAAGCAGACCCCGCGCCGATGTACGAAGCAGTCCCCGTGGAACGCCGGACCGTGGTGGTCTCGGCGGTGGCGTCCGGCGCCATCGAGCCGGTGCTGACCGTCGACGTCAAGTCCAAGGCCTCGGGCGAGATCATCGAGATGAACGTCCAGACGGGCGACGACGTGAAGAGCGGCCAGCTGCTCGCCGCGATCGACCCGCGGATTCCACGCAACAATCTGGCGCAGGCGGAAGCCAACCTCGCCGTGGCCCAGGCGCAGCTCGGCAACGCGAAGGCGCAGCTGGCGCGCTCCGACACCCTCTACAAGGCGCAGGCCATCACGGAAACGGAATACGAGAGCGCCAGTCTGGCGTACGCGAATGCCAACGCCGATGTGATCCGCGCCAAGACGGACCTCGAGAACGCCCGCGACCGCATGACCGACACGAGGCTCCGCGCCCCGCTCGCCGGCACGATCATCGCGAAGAACGTCGAGTTGGGCACCGTCATCTCGTCGCCCAGCACGGACGTGGGCGGCGGCACCGTGCTGTTCAGAATGGCGAACCTCGACACAGTGCAGGTCCGGACGCAGGTGGACGAAACCGACATCGGGAAGGTCCAACCCGGACTGCCGGCTACGATCACCGTGGACGCGTATCCCAACCGGCCGTTCGAGGGCAGCGTGCTGAAGATCGAGCCGCAGGCCACGGTGCAGCAGAACGTGACCATGTTTCCGGTGCTGGTGCGCATCGCGAATCCCAGCCACCTCCTGAAACCGGGGATGAACACCGAGGTCGAGATCCACGTCGGGCGGCGCGACAACGTGCTCGCGGTGCCCAACGCCGCGCTGCGGACGCAGCGCGACGTCGCCTCCGCGGCACAGGTGCTGGGCCTCGACCCGCAGCAGGTGCAGGAGCAGCTGGCGGCGGCCGCGCAGCCGCCGCGCGATTCCGGTGGCGCCGCGAGCGCATCGCTGGGCGGCCAGACGCGGCGCGACTCGGGGGCGGCTCCCGCAACGGGCGCCCCCGTGATGATCACGCTGCCCAATGGAAGCACGATGCCGGCGCCTCCGGGCATCACGGCCGCGCAAGTCAAGCTGGCGCAGAGCAGCATGCAAAAGCGCATGCGCGGCGAAACGCCCACCGCCGAAGAGCAGGCGGCGGGGCGTGCGGTGTTCCAGGCGATTCGGGCGGCGGGCGGCGGCATGGGAGGCCCAAGCGGGCCGGGCGCCTTCCGCCGGGCCACTGGAGACGTGTCGAGCTACATCGTCTTCGTGCTCCGGAAGGGGAAGCCGATGGCGGTCAACGTGCGCACGGGACTCACCGACCTCGATTTCATCGAGGTCGTGAGCGGCCTCACCGAGCAGGACACCGTGCTCGTGCTGCCGAGTGCGTCGTTGCTCAATTCGCAGCGCGACATGCGAGACCGGATGCGCACCATGACCGGCGGCGGCCTGCCCGGCCTACAGCAGCAGACGCCGACCACCACGCAGCGTCCGCAGGTGCAGACGAGGCCCTGACCCATGCTGATCGCTGAGATCATTCAGGTCGCGCTGCAGGCGATCCGAGCCAACAAGCTCAGGTCGTTCTTGACGATGCTGGGCATCATCATCGGCGTGGGCGCCGTGATCACGATGGTGGCGCTCGGCAGCGGCGCCCAGAAATCGGTGCAGGCGCGCATCCAGGCCCTTGGGCCGACGCTGCTCTCGCTCTACCCCGGACAGGCGTTCCGCGGCGGCATCGCGTTCGACCAGCGCGTCAGCCTCATGGTCGATGACTATAAGGCGCTGGCGACCGATGCGCGCTACGTGAAGGCGGTGGTGCCGGAGCTGACCCGCAATCTCCAGATCAAGCGCGCCGGCCAGAACATCAATGTGAGCGTCGTCGGGACGACGCCGAACTACGTGCAGGTCAAGAACTACACGATCACGGCGGGCCGGATGTTCACAGCCGGGGAGGACGAGGCGCGCCGCGGATACGCGGTCCTCGGCTCGGCGATCCCGGAGATGTTCAACGCCAATCCCGTCGCCATGATCGGCCAGCAAATCCAGATCCGGGGCATTCCTTTCGAGATCATCGGCGTGCTCTCGATGAAGGGATCCGGCGGCGGGTTCGGCAACCCCGACGAGCAAATCCTCATTCCCCTGCAGACGGCGCGGTACCGCATCATGGGTACCGACCGGCTGCGGTCGATCACCGTCGACGCCGCCGACCTGCAGCACATGACGCTCGCCATGATCGAGATCGAGCGGGTGCTGCGGCGCGAACATAAGATCCGGCCCGGCGCCGACAACGACTTCCAGATCCGCAACCAGGCGGACGTGCTCGCGACCTTCCAGGAAACGACCGAGACGTTCACTTGGCTCCTGGCCGGGATCGCGGCCGTCAGCCTCCTCGTTGGCGGCATCGGGATCATGAACATCATGCTGGTGTCGGTCACCGAGCGCACCCGGGAGATCGGCGTGCGCAAGGCGCTCGGTGCCACCAAGTTCAACATCATGTTCCAGTTCCTGGTGGAAGCGCTCGTGCTGTGTCTGGTGGGCGGTCTCATCGGGATCCTGCTGGGCTCGCTGGGCGCGGTGGCGCTCTCGAAGCTCGCGCACTGGAACACGTCCATCAGCATCTTCGCCGTGCTCCTCGCCTTCGTGTTCAGCGCCGTCGTGGGGCTGTTCTTCGGCATCTGGCCGGCGCGAAGGGCCGCGTCGCTGGACCCTATAGTCGCGCTGCGCTACGAATAGAGGGTGCGCCGACGAAGCGTCGGCGCCTGCGAGGTACGGGATGCGGGATGCGAGATACGTGGCGACGAATCGCCAGCGCATCCCGCATCCCGCTTCTCGCATCCCGGCCTTAGATTCCGGCCATGCGAGCTGCGCTCCTCCTGATCCTGCAGACGGCGAGCGAGGCGGGTCCGGTTTACGACGGCCGTCTGAAGCAGCTCGACGTCCGCATCCCCCGGATCGAGGCCTCGATCACCGTGGACGGCGCGCTCGACGAGCCCGTGTGGCGCCAGGCCGCCCGGCTGACGGGGTTCTCGCAGTACCGGCCGGTGGACAGCCGGCCCGCCGAAGATTCGACCGAAGTGCTCGTGTGGTACGCCCCCGACGCGATGTACTTCGGGATCCGCGCCTACGAGGCGCACGGCAACGTCGTGCGGGCGACGCTCGCCGACCGCGACAACATCGGCGCCGACGACAACGTCCAGATCCTGCTCGACACCTTCAACGACCGCCGCCGCGCCCTGCTCTTCTCGGTCAACCCGTACGGCGTGCAGGAGGACGGGGTGCGCAGCGAGGGGCTCGCCGGTGCCGCCGGCGGCCAGAACGCGGGTTTTCGGTTCGACGGGGTGATCGACCTGAACCCCGATTACGTCTATCAGTCGCGGGGCCACCTGACGCCGTGGGGCTACGAGATCGAGGTGCGCATCCCGTTCAAGAGCCTCCGGTATCAGAGCGGCGCCACACAGGACTGGGGACTCCAGTTCGTCCGCACCACGCAGCACTCGGGCTATGAGGACACCTGGACGCCGGTCGTTCGCGCCAGCGCGAGCTTCTTGATTCAGTCGGGAAGCCTGAAGGAGTTGACCGGCCTGCGCCGCGGGCTCGTGATGGACCTGAGTCCGGAGTTCACCTCGCGGGTGAGCGGCTCCCCCGGGGCGACCGAGTACGGCTACGGCCACGTGGATCCCGAGATCGGGGCGAACCTGCGCTGGGGAGTCACGCAGAACCTGAGCCTCACCGGAACGGCCAACCCCGACTTCTCCCAGGTCGAGGCCGACGTCGGGCAGGTGACCGTGAACCAGCGGTTCGCGCTGTTCTTCCCCGAGAAGCGGCCATTCTTTCTCGAGGGGCTCGAGCAATTCGACACGCCCAACGCGCTGATCTACACGCGCCGCATCAGCGCGCCCGTCGCGGGAGCGAAGCTGACCGGGAAGGTCGGTGGAACGGCCGTGGCCTACATCGGGGCCGTGGACGACGACGCCCTGTCGGCAACGGCTGACCACCCGATCGTGAATCTGCTACGGTTGCGGCGCGACCTGGGCCGGAGCTCGACCCTCGGTCTCGCCTACACCGATCGTGTCGAAGGAGATGCCTACAACAGGGTCCTCGGTCTCGACGCTCGCGTGGTCTGGAAGAAAATCTGGTTCTCCGATGCGCAGATCGCGGGGTCGTGGACGCAGGATGCCGGCGGCGTCCAGGCGGGGAAGCTGTGGGATGTCACTCTCTACGACCTCACCGGCCGCTCCTATGGGAACCACGCTGAGATCGTCGGGATCAGCCCCGACTTCCGGGCGTCGAGCGGGTTCGTGAATCGCGTGAACATCGTGCAGGCCCGCATCGCCAATCGGTTCTCGTTGTACGGCAAGCCGGGCGCCATGGTCGAGCAGGCGACCACGTTCTTTCTGATCCAGCCGACGTGGCGCTACGACGATTTCTTCGATCTGGCGAGCACCCTCGAAGGGTCGATCGGGGAGACCGTGCTGCTCACCCTGCGCGGCGGGTGGGGCGTGAACCTCAACTGGAACAACAACCACCAGCGCTTCGATCCACCCGACTACGCGGGGTACGCGACGAGCGGCGTAGGTACTCCCTTTGCCGTTCCGCACGGGCTCTACAACCTCTGGGGCGGCAACGTCGGGTTCAACACGCCGAACCGGGCGCTGACCTTGAGCGCGAACCTCGGCGCCGGGCAGGGGCCGATCTTCGCCGAAGCCGCCGAGGGACGCGGCATGAATGCATTCCTCGGCCTCACGTGGAAGCCGACGCCGGCGCTGCGGATGGACGGACAGTGGGTCCACGAGCGCATCACGCGGGCGCGCGACGGCAGTCGCTTCTCCACCGCCGACATTCCACGGCTCAAGATCGAGTACCAGTTGACGCGCGCGATCTTCTTCCGATACGTCGGGCAGTACATCGCGCAGGACCAGGCGGCGTTGCTGGACCCGCGCACGGGTCAACCGTTGTATTTCTTCGATCCTGATTCGGCGAGCTACTTCCCGGCCGGAGCGCAGGTCAGGCACGACTTCCGCAACGATCTGCTGTTCTCCTACAAGCCGACGCCCGGCACGGTGTTCTTCTTCGGCTACGGGTCGTCGCTCAACGAGCCGAGCGCGTTCCGGTTCCGCGATCTGCGGCGCACCTCCGACGGGTTCTTCCTCAAGGCGAGCTACTTGTTCCGGATGTAGGTTTCCCCCGTGGCCGACCGGAACGTCACGCTCGAGCAGCAGCTCACCGACGAGCAGCACGCGAAGCAGCGGCAGTACGTGCTCGCGAACACGCGGGCCCGCTGGGGCTTCGTCGGGTTCGGGATCCTTCTGCTCGTCGCCGTGCGGCTCGCAGGCATCGTTCCCATCTCCTTCATCTTCATCCCGGCATTCGCCGCGAGCTTCGCCGCCGCGAACTACGGCGTGCGGCGGCTCGTGACCAGGACCGCCTTCCGGCCGTGGTACGCGCAGCTCAACCTCGCCGTCGGTTGCGGGTTGATCTCCGTTGTGCTCTACGCCATCGGTCCGACGGGTCACGTGCTGTACGGGGCCTACCTCATCGCCCCGCTCCAGGCCGCCCTGTACCTCGGGAAGCGAGAGGCATGGGCCGCCCTCGGCATCAATGTCGCCGGCTTCGGGCTGATCAGCGCCCTCCGCGCCGGCGAGGGGGGCTGGACCTGGCCGACCGTCGTGCAGGAGGCGCTGGTCCTTCTGTTCGCGTGCGTCGCCCTCATCCCGATGTTGCTCCGCATCGTCGATCGCCTGCGGGCGACGCGCGGCGTGCTGGCCCATGTCGAGCGCGGCGACCTTACCGTGCGGGTCGTCGACCCCGAGCTCGACGAGCTCGGCTACGTCGGCGTCAGCGTGAACCGCACCACCGCGGCGATCGCCGAGATCGTCCGGCTGATCCAGCAGCAGGCGCACGAGCTCGCCGCGATGGCCCAGCAGCTCGCCGCCTCGGCGGCGCAGCTCCAGGCCGCCTCCCAGGAGATCTCCGCCACGACGCATACGCTGAGCGAAGGGACGGAGCGGCAGCGCCAACTGATCGGGCACGGTCGCGAGGATTCGGAGGCGGCATCGGGCGTCGCCGCCACGCTCCATGCGCGCGCCGGTGAAGCGGAGCAGCAAATCACCGAGATCGCGAAGAAGGCGCGCGAGCGCGGTGAAGAAGTCTCCCGCGCCAGCCAGCTGCTGCTCAACCTGCTGCTGCACATGGACCACGCCGCCGAGATGGCCGGCGCGCTCGACGTCGAATCGCGGGAGATCGGCAAGCTGGTGGAGGGCATCACCCGCATCGCGAGCCAGACGGACCTGTTGGCCCTGAACGCGGCGATCGAGGCGGCGCGCGCCGGCCAGCACGGCCTCGGCTTCCGGGTCGTGGCGGGCGAGGTCCGGAAGCTCGCCGAGCAGAGCGCGAGATCGGCCGAGCAGGTCCGGGTCCGCGTGCGCGACACCCAGAGCCAAATCGCGCGCGTCGTCGACGCGATGTCCCAGGGACGCGAGGCGGCCCAGGGCGTCGGCCGGGTCGCGACCACGGTTCAGGGGGCGCTCGACGCCATCTTCGCCGACCTGAACACGACGGTCCAGTTCGCCACGACGTTCGCGGCGGAGACGCAGAACCAGATGCAGCGCATGCGGGAAGTCGTGCGCCGCATGGAGGAGGCCGCCACGATCGCCGCCGGCGCCGCCGAGGGCGCCCACCAGACGTCGGCGGCCACCGAGGAGCAGATCGCATCGCTCAGCGAGCTGACCAACACCTCGCAGCATCTCTCCGAGGCGGCGGCGAAACTCACCGAGACGGTGCAGCAGTTCAACGTGAACGGCGGCCGCTAGCTCACCAGCCCGAGAGCAGCGGCCCGTCCCCGAAGTCCCACAACAGGAATGCCGTGAGGGTCCAGCGGCCCGCATCCGGGCCGTTGGCAGGGACCGCGGCGCCGATCGACCCGGCCACGTGGCCGAGCCGCGAGAGCTGCATCCACACCTGCGGATACAGCGTCAAGACGCCTGGTTCCTCCCGCGGCATCTCCCACCCTGCCTCGATCATCGGGACGACGCGCCCGCCCCCGATTTCGCGCCCCACGCCGAGCCGCACCGCGCCGCCCGCGATCCCCTCGGTCTCCTCCCACTCGGCCAGCACCTCGCCCTGGGCCACGAACCCCGCCCGCTCCATCCCTGCCGTAACGAACGGCTCGACCTCCCACCGATCCCGGCGGCCGAGCGCGGGGCTCGCCTCGAGGCCGACGCTCGCGAGGGCGCGGTGCTCCAGACTGTGCCACATGTTGTACTTGATGGCCGCCGTCGCGTGATCGAACGGGCGGTGGAGCGAATCGATCAGAGTGGACACCGCGGCTTCGAACTGCAGGCGCCGGCCCGCGCGCCGCTCGTAGATCAGCTCCTGCTCGCGGCCCCGGGCGGCGACGACCAGCTCGTTCTCCGGGAACGCTTTCTCGACGAGGAACGCGCGGGGAAAGTTCAGCTCGCCCGGGGGCCAGCCCCGCTCGCGGCACAGCGAGCGGACATACCGGACCACCATGCGGATCTGCTCGGCGGTCGCCGCGTCGCCGTAGGCCGGCATGTCGAGCGACAACCCGAACGCCGCTCCGCCCCGCTCGACGATGCCCGCCCATTGGTTCTCCGTCTCGGCGCTGCTGACGGCGCACGAGGCGAGGTCGGCTGGGGGAACGTCGAGCTTCGTCATGGCGGCGGGGGTCCCCCGGGCGTCGGCGCCGTGGCAGCGCGCGCACCAGGCGGCGTAGAGCACGCCGCCCGAGTCCGGCCGCTGCTGCGCATGAAGGCTACAGGCCCACAGCGCGGCGCAGGCGACGAGCTTGAGCGTTCGCGGCACGGAGAATCTCCTCGATCTTGGCCGTCTTGAGCGCTCCGTCCTTCACGACGACGCGCCCGTCCACCAGCACGTGACGCACGTCGGCGGCGCGGGCGCTGTACACGATGCGTGACACGAGATCGGCCTCGGCGGGCTGTGCGTGCGGACCGTCGAGGTCTAGTGCGATCAAATCCGCCCGCTTGCCCACCTCGATCGAGCCGATCTCGGTTTCGAGCCCGAGCGCGCGCGCGCCGCCCAGGGTGGCGAGCTCGAGCACCTGGGCCGCGGGGAGCGCGTCGGGCCCGAGGCGGGGCTTCTGGATGAGGGCGGCCAGGCGCATCTCGGCGAAGGCGTCGAGGCGGTTGTTACACGGCGCGCCGTCCGCCCCCAGCGCGACGCGGCAGCCCGCCGCGAGCATCTCGGGGACCGGCGCCACCCCGCTGCCGAGCTTCAAATTCGAGCTCGGACAGTGCACCACGTTCGTCCCCTGCCGCGCCAGTCGCGCGATGCCCTCCTGATCCACCCAGACGCAGTGCGCCAGCGCCGTGCGGGGGCCCGAAATCCCCACTGATTCGAGATAGGCGAGCTCATCGTTTCCCGTTTCCCGTTTCACGATTTGCAGTTCGACCGGCGTCTCCGCGGCGTGCGTATGGATCACCGCGCCGGTCCGCTCCCCGAGGTCGCTGACCGCGCGCAGCAGGGGACCGGTGCAGCTGGGCGCGAACCGGGGAGCGAAGCAGTAGCGCAGACGGCCGCCGGCGGCACCATGCCAGGTGGCGCATAGGTCGGCGCTTTCTTCGAGGGAGCGATCGGTCGGCTCGCGCAGCCCCGGAGGATTGCTCGCCGCGTCCATCATGCACTTCCCGGCCGTGGCGCGGAGACCGATCGCTTCGAGCGCCTCGAAGGCCGCGCCGGTGTGGCGCACCGTCTCCATGTCGAGAATCGCCGTCGTACCGCCCAGCAACAGCTCAGCCGCGCCCAGCATCGCGGACCAGTACACCGACTCCTCGGTGTGCGCCGCCTCGAGCGGCCAGATGCGCCTGGCCAGCCAGTCCTCGAGAGCGAGGTCGTCGGCGAGCCCGCGAAACAGCGTCTGGCAGAGGTGAATGTGCGCTTGGACCAAACCCGGAAGGATGACCAACCCTTTGCAATCGATCACCGTCCGACTGTCCGACCGTCCCGCCGTCCGCCCGACCGCCTCGATTCTCCCATCCCGCACGAGGACATCGCCGTCGACGATGCGGCGCTGCGCGTCCATCGTTACGATGCGAGCGCCCTTCAGGAGGAGGGGGGTGGGACGCACGAGCCTAGGTCGTGATCCGCGGCTTGGTCGCGGTCGAGTCGTCCTCGAGGTCGAAGTACGCCCGGATCTCGTCCAGCAGCTCGTCGTCCGCGTAGACGCCTGCCAGGATGCGCTCCGTTCCCCCCGGCTCGACGATGACGTACCCGAACGGGTAGTCGAGCCCCGAGAGGAGGATCGTCCGCCGCTGCCGGTTGGGCAGCGCCACATACACGGTCTCGGCGTTCGTCGGGAGCAGCTTGATGCTGTCCCGCTCGAGCACGGGGACGATGCGCTCGGTGTAGTAGGTCATGTCGTCGAGCGCCGACGACTGATCCTCCGCCGAGAGCGTGTCGGCCGCCGGAAGCCAGAATACGATCACGGTCGGTCCGGTGACGACGCGCGGCGCGAGGAGCGTGCTGTCCGTGGAGTCCCGTGGGGCCAAGCCAAGACTCAACGTGTCGTCGGACCTGGTCCGGACCGCCCCGCCTCCACCGCAGGCGGTCAGGAGAATCGTGAGCCATATTGCCCCGCGCATGGCGGAGAATATACTCATCCTCGATGAGTTCACTGCCGCCCGTCAAACGCCACCACTGGATCGTACGGCTCACGCACTGGTGTGCGTTCCTGCTGCTCGCGGGGATGGTGACGAGCGGCCTCCAGATCTACGAAGCTTACTCCCGGTTCGGCGAGCGCGGCGGTCCCTACTACGTCAACCCGCTGCAGGGCGCCTCGCTCCCCCGCTGGAGCCGGCTCGGCGGCTGGCTCGCCGGCGGCCTGAACTGGCACTTCGCCCTGATGTGGCCGCTCGTCGCCGTCGGCCTGCTCTACGTTTCGTACCTCGTGGCGAGCGGCGAGTGGCGCTCGTTGCTGTTTCGGGCGCGCGACATCCGCGGCGCCATCGAGATGCAGAAGTACTACTTGCGGCTGCGCAAGGATCACCCGGCCCAGGGGAAGCACAATCCGCTGCAAAAGCTCGCCTACACGTTCGTCGTCCTGCTCGGCGTGCTGGCGGTACTCACCGGCGTCGCGATCTACAAGCCGCTCCAGCTCGGCTGGCTCACGGCGCTGTTCGGGGGCTTTCAGGCGGCGCGCTACTGGCACTTCTGGACGGTGTGGATCTTCGTCGGCTTCACGCTGGTCCACGTCACGCTCGTCTTCGTCGTCGACCCGCGCTCGCTCCCGGCGATGCTCACCGGGTGGTATCGGGGGAGGTTTCCGAGTCATGACTGACCGCCGCGACTTCCTGCGGCTCGCCGCCGGGGCGGGCGCTGCCTCGCTCGTCACCGCGTGCGGCTGGGACGGGGGCAGCGCGATCCGTCCAGGCTTGTGGTCCGTAAGCCGCTTGAACGACTGGGTGGGCGAGAAGATTCTGTTCTCGCCCACGCGCCTGGCGCGCGAGTACCCGGTCGCCGAGCGCACGGCCAAATTGCCGAGCTACTTCATCTCGCGCATGCTGCCGATGCTCAGAGACCCCGCCGCGTGGCGCCTCCGCGTCGACGGCCTGGTGCGGCGGCCGCTCGATCTCTCGCTGGACGACCTGATGAGCATGCCGCGGACGACGTACACGGTGAAGCACACCTGCGTGGAAGGGTGGACCGCGATCGCGACCTGGCACGGTGTTCCCGTGTCGGAGATCGCCGGGCGCTGCGAGCCGCTGCCCGCGGCGCGCTACGTTCGTTTCGCATCCTTCGACGACAACTACTCGAACGGATGGGATCTGGCGAGCGCATTCCATCCGCAGACCATTCTCGCCTACGCGATGAACGACAATCCGCTCCCCGCGGCCCACGGCGCGCCGTTGCGCCTCTATTCGCCCACCAAGCTCGGCTACAAGCTGACGAAGTACTTGGTGTCGATGACGTTCACGGAGCGGCGGCCGGGCGGGTACTGGGAGGACCAGGGCTATCCCTGGTTCGCAGGTATCTAGCCGATCGCCGCGAGGGCGTCGTGCATCTGCGCGGCCGTCTGGAAACGGTCGCCGGGCTCCTTCGCCATCGCCGTCAGAATCACCCGCGCCAGCGCCTCCGGCACGTCGGCGTTCAGCGTGCGCGGGTCCGGCGCCTGCTCCTCGAGATGCTTCGCGACCAGCGCCCACGTGGACGCCGCCTCGAACGGCACCCGTCCCGTCACGCACTCGAACAACACCACGCCGGCCGCGTACAGGTCGCCGCGGGCATCGACGTCCGCACCCGAGAGCTGCTCGGGCGACATGTAGTCCGGCGTGCCGATCGACGTCCCCGCCTCCGTCAGCCCCTTCCCTTTCGGCGGATCGACGAGGCGCGCGATCCCGAAGTCCATCACCTTGAGGAACCCGTTCGGCTCGACCACCATGTTCTGGGGCTTCACGTCCCGATGGATGACGCCCTCCGCATGCGCCACCTCGAGCGCGCGGCACAGCTGCTTCCCCACCGTCAGGGTGACCGGCACCGGGAGCTTGCCGCGTGAGGTGATGAGCTGCTTGAGCGACGTCCCTTCGACGTATTCCATCGTGAGGTAGTACATCCCGTTGACCTCACCGAGGTCGTAGGTGCGTACCACGTTCCGGTGGGCGATGCGGCGCGCCAGCTTGATCTCCTGCTTGAATCGCTCGAGCGCGACGCTCCCCGCGGCCAGCGCCTCGGGGCGCAGGGTCTTGATCGCCACGGGCTCCTGCAGCTCGCGATCCAACGCCCGGTACACGACGCCCATCCCGCCCGCGCCGAGGATTTCCTTCACCTCGTAGCGGTTCGCGAACACCGTCCCGGGACGGAGCACGTCGCCGCCGGAGGCAACCGAGGGCCGGCTCGGCGTTTGGATCTGCTGCGTCGCCGCGCCGCCCGACGCCTGCATCATGTAGTCGACGAGCGCCGCCTTCTCCTTCAGGTCCTCGACGAGGCTCTTGAACGCCTGTGAGAGGACCCCGATCTCGTCCGCCGACTGGACTTCGATGTCGACGCTGTAGTCGCCGTCCTGGACCTTGCGAGTGGCGAGCGCCAGGCGGCGCACGGGGCCGGCGATGCGCCGCGCCGCGACCGCCGCCGCCGCGAGCGCCAGCAGCACCCCGAGCACGATGGCGCCGAGCATGGTGCGCCGGAGCGCTTGGAACGCGGCGAGCTCGGCCTCCCGCGAGCGCAGGGCGACGAATCCGCCGAACACGTCGCCTCCCGCCGACCGGATCGGCCCGGCGAGGCCGATCAGGTGTTCGCCGCCCACGCGGGCGACCAGCCGCATCCCGGCGCTGTCGGCGTCGAGCGACTCGGCATGGAATCCCTCAGCGAGCGCAGCCTCGATATCCTCCGCCGGGACGGTCCCGCCGACCACGATCGGCCGGGGGACGCTGTCTCCGCTGAGCGCAAAGAACGAAACCTCGGAGTTCGTCGACTGCTTGATTGTCTGGGCGAGGGAGTCTTCGAGCGCGTACGCGGCCACGAGCACGCCTTGCGGAGCGGCGCCGCGGTCGGCGAGCGGGGTCGCGACGGCCATGAACAGCTTCACGGCCGCCGGGTCGCGGTCGTCGATGAAGGCGCCGGACGCTTGCTCCCCCGACAGGGCGTCCGCGATCAACGCCCCGCGGGACATGTCGATGTCGTATTCCTCCGGGCGGTCGGTCCGCGCCAGCAGGATGCCGTCCCGATTCGTCACGAGCACCCACGCCGCGCCGATCAGGTCGCGGTACTCCTGCGCCTGGTCGAGCGTATTCTGGCGTTCCCGGCTGTTCAGGAGCCGGCCGCGGAACTGCGGTACTTCCGCGCTCACGGCGCTCATGCCGGCCAACGCGCGCGTGCGGGCGGCGAGATAGTCGGCGACGGCCCGGCGCGTGTTGCCGAGCTGGCGCTGGATCGATTGGTCGGCCGTGCGATTCGCCTGAACGGACGTGACGCCGAACGTGATTCCCAGCACCACGACCACCAGCAGCGTCGAAGCGAGGAAGATCTTGGCGAAGAGACCGAGCGCGGGCTTAGTAGCGCTCGAGCCCGGCATTGGTCGAATACTCTTCGCCGTACTTGTTCTTGTGAGGCTGCCAGCGGTAGCCGCGGGCGTTCAGGGCGATCTGGAGGTCGTCGGCGCCGGCCGCAGTTACGGTTATCTCCTTGATCACCTCGGCGGCGATCCGCTCGTGCCATACGTGCAGCTTGTAGCGGCCCGGCGGCACGTTGTCGATTGCGAACGATCCGTCGGCGGTCGGCTGCGTGGCGTAGCGGTTTGCCGTCACGACGACGTAAGCCACCATCTTCGGATGCACATTGCAGTACACGCGCACCAGACCGGGATGGGCAAAGACGAAGCTCTTCGTCTGGCCGCGCCCGTACAACCCGAGGTCGAACTGATTCGGCTCGCTGACCGAGAAGACGTTGTGATTGAAGGGGTCGGTGTTCGGGAATCGGACGGTCGAGCCGGCGGGGGCGACCACGACGCGGGGGCGATACACCTTCTCGTTGGCAGTGATGTCGAACGTGGCAGGAGGTGCCTCGAGGCCCGGTCCTTCGAGGTAGATCACCGTCGAGCCGAGGTCGGGCGAGGGCTTGTCCTTTTTCTCGAGGATCGTGATGCGGCCGGCCACCCGACCGCTGCTCGCAGGCTGCTGGCGGGAGATGAGACTCACCAGCGCCACTACGACCATCCAGGCCATCCCCGACTCCTTCGTGTGTCCCCGAGGGCGTGGAGCTTACAGCATAGCCATCAATCGCGCCACTATCGGCTTTGAGAAAGCCGGAGACTTCGCTGACAATAGCGGCACGCGATGTCGCGCGGCACGCGCCACCGCCCGCTCACGTCGAGCTGCTGCTCCCGCCCGCAATCGGGACACACCCCCTGGGCCGCCGTGACTACCTCCGCAGCCCCAAGGCGCTCGAAGAAGGTGTACACGCCGAACAGCGCCAGTGACGGAACGAGGAGGAAGTGGGCGACCGGAATGAAGATGCTTCCGAGCGCCGCCGCCCACCACGTCGCGATACCCTTCAGCGCGCGTCGCACTCGCTGCGACCGATCGAACGCCTCGACCGTCACGGTCGCCACGGTGCGACCCCCGCTGTAGCCCGTCACCGAGTAGGTTCGCGCCTCGCTCATCCACCCTCCAGTGCGCGGGCGACGCGGGCGCGCAGGAACTGGAGCCGGGCCGAGAGCCAGCCGGGATCGCGGACCCGCTCTTCCCGCGTGGCGTGCAGCAGGACGGCCATGACGCCGGCGCGCCCCAGGAAGCCGACGAGCCGGGTCGGATCGTCGCGCCGGACGACCGGCAGCCGCCCGATGTCGTGCTCCAGCATCTTGGCGGTCGCCTCTTCGAGCAGCTCATCGGGGTAGGCGACGACGAGGCCTCCGCTCGCGACGTCGAGGAGCGTCTCCTCTTCGCTCTCCTCACGATCCAGCGCCCGCACCAGATCGCCGCGCGTGATGACACCCACGAGCCGCCCGGCGTCGTCCACGATCGGCCAATCCTGGCGGCGTCCGAGCACCGCGTCCTGATCGGCGAGCCGCTGAAAGAAGCCGTCCACGGGAAGGTCCGCGGGGATCACGGGCACGTCCGTTTCCATGACCTCCGCCACGCGCTGGAGGTGCAGCGGACTGACGCTGTACTCGCGGGTCACGTGATGGCCGCGGCGCGCCACCTTCTCCGTCAGGATCGACCGGCGCATCAGGAGCACGGTCACGGCGTGAGCCGCCACGCAGGCGACGAGCAATCCGGGGAGGAGCGCGATGTCGTGGGTCAGCTCGAGCATGAACACGATGGCGGTCAGGGGAGAGCGCATCGTGCCGCCCATCATCGCGCCCATGCTGATGCCGGCCCACAAGCCCGCCTGGGCGCCCGGCAGCCAGTGCGCCTCGAGGGCGCCGAGCGCGCCGCCCATCAGCAGCAGTGGCGCGAGGACGCCTCCCGACGTCCCCGACCCCAGGGCGATGGCCCAGATCAGCGCCTTGGTGACGAGCAGGCCGAGCAGGATCCCGCCGACGAGGCGTCCTGCCAGCAGATCTCCGATCGTGTCGAACCCGATCCCCAAGGCGCGCGGCGAGATCAGGCCGCCGAGCCCGATCGCCGCGCCGCCCAGAAGGGGCCACCACATCCAGTGCGTGGACAGCTTCGAGAACAGGTCCTCGCAGCCGTACACGAGCTGCGTCAGGAGCCCGGAGCCGAGTCCGGCCGCGAGTCCGATGGCGAGGGCGGCCGCGAGTCCCGACCAGACGGGCGCCTCGTGCGCCGTCATCGCGAAGATCGGCCCGGGCCCGAGCAGCGGGACGCGGAGCGCGCCGGCCACGACGGCGGCGCACGCCACGGGAATGAAACTGCGCGGCTTCCACTCGAAGAGCAGTAGCTCCACGGCGAGCAACACGGCGGCGAGCGGCGCGGCGAAGATCGCGGCCATGCCGCCCGCCGCGCCCGCGACCAGCAACGTCTTCCGCTCGACCGACGAGAGATGGAACGCCTGCGCGAACAGCGAGCCGAACGCGCCGCCGGTCATGATGATTGGACCCTCGGCGCCGAACGGCCCCCCCGTGCCGATCGACAGCGCCGAAGACAGCGGCTTCAGGACCGCGACCTTCACCCCCATGCGGCTCCGGCCGATGAGAATCGCTTCCAGCGCTTCGGGGATGCCGTGGCCGCGAATCTTCTCCGATCCGTATCGCGCCATGAGGCCGATCGCCAGTCCCCCCGCCACGGGGATGAGCGCGGCCCACCAGCCAAGGGTGTTGTCGCCGGGGGCGGCATACCCGAGGGACAGCCGATGGAAATAGAAGAGGTTCGTGAAGAGGTTGATGAGTTTGACGAGGGCCAGGGCGACGAACGCGCTCACGACGCCGATCAGAGCGGCCATGGCGGTGAGCGTCAAGACACGCGGGTCGGCCGTAAAGTCCCCGCGGCGCATTGGTAGGGCAGCGTCGGTACTCATACCTTGTCGATGTGAGGGAGGGTCTCTAAACCCCGATTCCGTCCGGAGGTTTCAATCGTCGTCGGGACCCGGGTGCTTCGGGCGCCTCCGGTACCCCTTCTTGGACTTGTGCACCTTGTGCGACGGCGTCTTGAGGCGCTCCTTGACCGGCGCCTTCGGATTCGGCACCCGCACCACCACGCGGTCCTTCTTCGTGCGGCTCACCCCGCCACCCGTTGCCGAATCTGGCGCGCGTGATGTCGCGCGTGGATCAGGTGGAACCGCGCCCATTCGCCGATCGTGAGGTCGCCGAGGCGCGGATGCTTCACGAACAGGTCGCGCCGCCGAGCGGGGAGCAGCTCACGCGCTACCGCCTCCCACGCCGCGAGGGCGGAGCGGAAATGGGTCGCGGCGGCAGGACCATCCACGTGAGCCGCGGGCGTGGTCGCCTCCGGCGCCTTGCGGCCCGGGGGGAACCACCCAAAGCCGAACGCGAAGACCTTGCCGGCCTTTTCCCGCAGCGTGGTCGCACGCCGCGTCATCGACGGCTTGGCGCGCCTGGCCGCGAACGTCGCCGCGCTGGTCTCGACGGCGAGCGCCAGATGCTCAACGATCTGCGCCGGCGTCCATTTGCCGGCCGGAGCCCGCTGCCAGGCGGAGTCGGGCCGGCCCTCGAGCGGGCCGAGCACGAGTGCCGGGAGGTCCGCCAGCGCGGTCACGTCTTGAAGAACCGGCGCCTCAGCCGGTCCCCCTCGTCGAGCCACTCGTCCAGCGCTTCGACCGCCGGCAGCCGCCCGTTCTGCCACCAGAAGAGCGACGGCCCCCGGGCCGACACCCGCTGATCGGGTGTCGCCGCGAGGAAGGCGCGGAGTTCTGGCGTAAAGAACGTGCGGATCGCCGCCTCGTCGTCCCCGCGCAGGCGGTACGCCCGGGAAAACTCGGGTGCATCCACGAAGTCGATGTCCTGCATACCGAACGCCTGTCCGATGCGGGAAAGGAACCCCTCCGGGGTGAGGGCGAACATGGGGAACGCGGTCCGCGGGTCCTCCCAAACGATGGCGCGCACCTGGTGGGTGTGCCGGCTCTTGCCGCCGCCCGTCACCCATTCGTACTCGAAGGCCGTGAACGGCACGCCGTTCTTCGAGCCGGAGAGCGTGCAGCCCCATTTGCGGGAGTGGCCGGCGTCGAAGAGACCCAGGACGTCCGCGTGCGTGCGCTCCGCACCGGGGCGCCCGTCCTCGAACCGAAAGCCGCGGATCAGGCAGAGCTCCTGAAGCGCCTCGCGCCGCCGACGCGCGCGCGCGCGCACCAGGGCTACGACCCCGCCCACCAACGCCAGCCCGCCACCCAGGAGCGCCCATTCGATCGGGACCGTCATCGCGCGGCGCACATCCCGCGCGTAGCTTCCAGGCGACCTTCCATGCCGGGAATCTGCGAGTGAACCTCGTGCGCCGCCACCCGATCGCGATCGCGCTGGTGGCCTTGCTCCTCGCCACCGCGATCCACCCCCTCCCACCGCTGGTGGACGCGGTCACCGGCTCCGTCCCCGGGGACGTCGAGCTCGACCTCCCCGCGTCCTACGTCGTCCTCGCGCCGCTGTCCGACACGCTCGACGCGCTGACGTTCTTGAGCCTGGGGCGCGCGCAATGGGCGTTGATGGTGTGGGCGCTGGCGCTCGCGGCGTGGGGTGCCGCGCGCCCGGCGCCGCTGCGGCTTCGCGTCGGACGCGCGCTCGTGGGACCGGTCGCGATCCTGGCGCTCGCGGCGGCGACCGTCCTGCTCCCCCGCCCCGTCCCGCGGCTCGTCGCCGCCGATTCGGCCGCCACCATTCTTGACTACCACGCACACACCGAGGCGTCGCACGACGGACGGTCGGGGTGGACGGCGGCACGGCTCGCCGCCTGGCACGCGCGCCAGGGATTCGAGGCGAGCTACGTCACCGACCACAACGTCATCTTCGATTCTTCTGTGGTCGAGCCGATTCGGCTGCTCCCGGGCGTCGAGTGGAGCGTGTACCGGCAGCACGTCGTGGCGCTCGGCCCGGTGCAGCCGATCCAGCGCGACAGCTTCGGGGGCAGCACGCCGCGGATGCTGCGGCTCTTTGCCGAGCTCGAGCGTCAGGGCGCCTCGAGCATCGCGTCGCTGCCCGAGTACTGGCAGAACCATCGCGACGACCTGGATGCCTTCGTCGCGGCCGGCGTGGATGGCTTCGAGATCGTGAACTGCGCGCCCAAAGGCCTCGCCTTCCCGCCGGCGGCCCGGCGCGAGGTCCTCGCGCTCGCGGCTCGACACGATCTGCTCACCGTCGGCGCGAGCGACAACCACGGCTGGGGCCAGGTGACGTGCGTGTGGAACGTCTCGCGGCCGGGAGAGCACGGCTACCACGCGAATAGTGTCTACGCCCGGCCGCTGGCGCTGCTCCAAGGAGAGTGGCGGCCGTGGACCGCTCCCCTTACGCAGCCTTGGTTCTTGCTGCGGTCGCTGGGATGGAGCGAGCGCGTCAGCTGGCTGACGTGGGTCGTCCTCGTCCTGCTCTACCGCGCCATGCCGCGGCGTCAGGGGCAGCCCGCCGGGATCGGTATTCTGGCCCGGTCGCTCGGGCCGCGGGCGCCTTGACGCGGAGGCGGGGTACTACTCGTTCACTCCTTTGGAGGCCGTCCGATGAAGGCAGTCGCTCGACTGACGCTTGCGTGCTCCCTCGCTCTTCCGCCGACCACCGCCGCTGCGCAGACCGCGCTGCCGCTCCGCCACCAGCCGGAAACCACCAAACCGGCGATCACCGCTGCCGACCTGATGTCCCGCCTCTACGTCTACGCCGACGATTCGATGATGGGCCGCGCGACGGGGACGGAGTACAACTTGAAGGCGACGGCGTACATCGCCGCCGAGGTGCGGCGGCTGGGCCTCGTGCCGGCGGGCGACTCGGGTGGCTACTTCCAGAACGTCCCGCTCGTGAAGCGCGAGCTCGACCCGCAGGCGCGGTTGGCCGTGGACGGCGCCACGCTGCGGTTGTGGGAGGATTACCTGCCGCGGGATCAGGGGGGGCCCACGCGGCCGATCGACGGCGCGCAAGCGGTGTTCGCCGGCGCGTGGGGCGACACTACGATGCTGGCCCCGGAGCAAGCCGCCGGTAAGCTCGTCGTCCTCGCGGTACCCCGCCGTCCCAATCCCGGGCAGCCCGGGTGGTTCGTGCCGCGCGCCGGCGTCACGGCCCGCTATCGCACGGCGGCCGGGATCGCCATCGTGAGCCTGGACATCATGCCGCCGCAGCTGCGGGACGCATTTCGCGCGGCGGGCGTGACGTTGAAAGAGGATGCCCCGCCCACCGGCGATCCGCTGCCCACTTATCTCTACGTCACGGCCGCGACGGCGTCGCGCCTCGTGGGGGCGCCGGTGGCGACCGCGGCGGCGGGGACCGCCGGGAAGACCGTGCAGGGTGGCCTGGCGTACGTCGAAGCCGCGGCGCCGGCGCGCAACGTGGTCGCGATCCTCCCCGGCGCCGACCCGAAGCTCAAAGGGGAGTTCGTCGCCATCGGCGCTCACAATGACCACATCGGGTTCAACAACACCCCGGTGGACCACGACTCACTGCGGGCGTTCAACACTGCTATGCGGCGCTTGGTCCTGGCGGCGCCCGACGGCCGGCCGACCCCGGCGCAGATCGCGGCCATCCACGTCAACGTCGATAGCCTGCGAAAGCTGCGGCCGGCGCGCCGCGACTCCATCGCCAACGGCGCCGACGACGACGGCTCGGGGACCGTGACCGTGCTCGAGATCGCCGAGCAGCTCGCGAACGCGACGCCGCGGCCCAAGCGGTCGATCCTTTTCGTGTGGCACACCGGCGAGGAGCTGGGGCTGTTCGGGTCGCAGTGGTTCACCGACCATCCGACCGTGCCGCGGGATTCGATCGTCGCGCAGCTCAACATGGACATGGTGGGACGCGGACGCGCGGGAGAGGAAAAGCTGGGCGGGCCGGCCTATCTGCAGCTGATCGGATCGCGGCGGCTGTCGACCGAGCTCGGCAACCTGGTCGAGTCCGTCAACAAGACGGAGCGCCAACCCTTCACGTTCGATTATCAGTACGACGCGCCGGGGCATCCGGAGCAGTACTACTGCCGCAGCGACCACTACATGTACGCCCGCTACGGCATCCCGATTACGTTCTTTTCGACGGGCGATCACCAGGACTACCACGAAGTGACCGACGAGCCGCAGTACATCGACTACGATCACATGGCGCGGGTGGGACAGCTCGTGTACGACATCGCGCGGGCGGTCGCGAACCTGGACCACCGGATCGTGGTGGACAAGCCAAAGCCCGACCCGCGCGGGCAGTGCGTGCAGTAGGCTAGGGCGCGCCGGCGAGGTTCAGCAGGGCCCGCCACGCGCGGAACACCTCGCGATAATCCTGATGGGTGAAGGCGACGGTCCTGCCCCCGGTGCGCGTGGCGCCGGGGCAGACCTCCGCCATGTCGGCGTGGATCGTGAGCTGGAAGTCCGCCTCGAGCGTGATCGGGGGCGGGATGACGAACGGTTTGCCGCGCCGGCGCAGCGCCATCGCGGCTCCCTCTTGGACGCGGCGCCGCGCGACCGCGGGGGCGAGGCTGCGCGCCGCGTGGCGGCTCACGGCGGTCTTCACGACGACCGTCGTCACATCTTCCCCGAGCAGCTCGCGCGCTTCGGTGGCGACCGCCGCGTCGCCGCTGACGAGCTCGACGGGCACGCCGTGAGCGCCGGCGAGGGCGGCATTCAGGCCCAGCTCGCCGACGGGGCGCCCGTTCAGGCGAACCTCGTGCACGCGGTCGGCATACGTGTGGTCCAGCACGGCGTGGGGCGTCCCGGCGCGCGCGTGATAGCCCACGCAGAAGACGGCGTCGAAGCCGCCGTCGATCCCTTCCATCATGGACCACGGCTTCGGATCTCCCGCGACGAGCTCCGCGCTCTCGTGCAGCTCCTCGGCGAGCAGGTTGCGCATGTGCCAGTGGCTGTCGTTGACCAGGATGGTCGTGGCGCCGGCCTCGAGCGCGCCCGCGATCGCCGCGTTGGCCTCGGCGGTCATGAGCTTGCGGAAGCGGGCGTATTCGGCGGCGCAGCGGGGATCGAGGGGGTTCGTCTGGTCCTCGTGCACCACTCCGGCTACGCCTTCCATGTCCACCGAGATATAGACTCGCATGGCGTGAAAAGTAGATTGGGATTCCATGGCTGGATACTCGGGACGGCCGCTCGTCGACAAGCTGGGCATCAAGCCGGACACGCGCATCGCGATCATCAACGCGCCCCGGGGTTATCGGGCTACGCTCGGCAAGCTCCCGCCGGGTGTGATTGTCGCAACCGCGGCACGGGGATCGCTGTCCTTCATCCATTTCTTCACGCGCAGCCGCACAGCGCTCGAGGCGAAGTTTCCGGGCCTCGTGCGCGTCCTCGCGCCCGCGGGCGCGCTCTGGGTGTCCTGGCCGAAGCAGGCATCGGGCGTTCCCACCGATCTCACCGAGGACGTGGTGCGCGCCGTGGCGCTCGCGGGAGGCCTTGTGGACGTGAAAGTGTGCGCCGTGGACGACGTCTGGTCGGGGCTGAAGCTGGTGCGGCGACTTAGAGACCGGATATAGGAGTTGGGAATCGGGAGTCGGGGGCTCGCGAACCCATGCGACGTCTCAGAGCGCGGATCAGGGCCCCGAGCATTCTGGCGAGCATGGCGCTCGACTCGAGCAATCCCTTTTCGTTTTCCGCCGACACATACCCCAGCCTGCTTGCGATTTGCACCTGCGTCTCAAGCTCCATAAGGGATCCGACGGCAATTGAGAGGTGACGCAGGTAGTCCCCCGTGCGGGACCTTCCGTGGCCCTCGGCGATGTTGGAGGGCACGGAGACGGCGGCCCGGCGCAGCTGATCAACGAGCGCGTAGCGCTCTTCCTTAGGGAACTTGGCCGTCGTGTCGTAGATCGTAATGACCAGGTCCATGGCGTGTTGCCAGACGAGAAGGTCGCGGTATCCGCGCACAGTCGTGGTCATTCGAGCAATCTGGCGTCGCAAGCTCGGCGCGCGGGTACCATTCGAATGCCCCCCGGCACCGATTTCCGCAGCACACAGCCCCGACTCCAGAATCCTGACTCCCAGCTCCTTTGCCACACAAAGTACTTGACAACATTCGCCTCATCCCCTAGATTCACCCCATGACGGTCCCCCGCCCCATCCACGACCGGGCGCTCGACAATCTGCAGTTCATCCGCACCGCCATGGAGCGGGCGGGATCGTTCACGGCCGTGCCGGGATGGGGCGCGGTCGCCGTCGGGGGCACGGCCCTGGTCGCCACCTGGGTCTCCCTGCAGCAACGCTTCGACGCCGCGTGGTTGACGGTGTGGCTCGCGGAAGCCGTGCTCGGCGTCGTGATCGGTGGCGCCGCGATGGTGCGCAAGGCGCGCGCGGCGAACGACCCCCTGCTGTCGGGACCGGGCCGCCGGTTTGGGCTGAGCTTCCTGCCGCCGATCGTCGTCGGCGCACTGCTCACCCTGGCGCTCCACCAGGTGGGGCTGTTCCGAGTGATGCCCGGCGCCTGGCTGCTGCTGTACGGGACCGCCGTCGTGACGGCAGGGGCGTTCTCGGTCCGGATCGTGCCGATCATGGGCGTCTGCTTCATGGCGCTCGGCGCCGCTGCCCTGTTCGGGCCGCTCCGCTGGTGGCCGTGGCTGATGGGCGCGGGGTTCGGCGGGCTGCACATCGTGTTCGGATGGATCATCGCACGGAGGTACGGTGGCTAAAACAAATGCGGCCCGGGCGCCGCAGGAAATGCCCGACCGGCCGGTGAAATCCAAGGCGAAGCCCGCTGCGGCGGAGCTCGACCGGCTGATCCACGAGCGCGTGCGCCTCGGCATCGTGAGCGCCCTGGCCGTGAACGAGAGCCTCACCTTCAACGAGCTGAAGGGGCTGCTCAACACGACCGACGGCAACCTGAGCGTGCACGCGCGCCGGCTCGAGGACGCCGACTACGTCGCGTGCTCGAAGTCGTTCGCCGGCCGCGTGCCAAAGACGGAATACCGTCTGACGGCCGCCGGCCGCCGCGCCCTGGAACGCTATCTCGACCATATGGAAGCCCTGATCCGCGCCACCCGCGACCGGTAGCGCACCCTTTTTTTTGAGGAGTTGCTTTGTGAAGCAAAGTACTTCTGCTCATGTCGGCATCATCATGGACGGCAACGGGCGCTGGGCCACGCGCCGGGCCCGGCCCCGCGCCGTCGGTCACCGCGCCGGCATCCGCGCGGTCCGCCCCGTCGTCGAAGCGGCCCCGGGCCTCGGCATCACCGCCCTCACCCTCTACGCCTTCTCCGCCGACAACTGGAAGCGGCCCGAGGCCGAGGTCGCGCTGCTCATGCGGCTGTTCACGCATTACCTCCGCAGCGACACGCCACGCCTCATCGACAACGGCGTCCGCCTGAGCGTCATCGGCCGGCGCGATCGCCTGCCCGCTCCCCTCGTCGTCGCGATCACCGACGCCGAGCAGGCGACGGCCGGCGGCGACCGGCTCCATCTGCGCCTCGCCGTGGACTACTCTGGTCGCGAGGCGATCCGGGCCGGCCAGATCCTCCCCGACGTGGACCTCCTGATCCGCACGGGCGGCGAGCAGCGGCTCTCGGACTTCCTGCTCTGGGAGTGCGCCTACGCCGAGCTATGGTTCACGGAATCCATGTGGCCGGACTTTGGCCCGCCGCAGCTCGCGGCCGCGCTCTCGGACTTCACCGCGCGGGAGCGGCGCTTTGGCGGCCTCCCACTCCCCACCCGGGCGGCCGTATGATCGCCGCCCGGACGAAGCTCGGGCTCGAGACGCTGGCGGCGGGGCTCGCTCTCGGGATCACCGGCGACACCCTGCTGCGCGCGATGCCGTGGGGCCTCAACGTGACGCTCTGCGCCGTTGCCCTCGTCGCCGCGGGCGCCTTCCTCGTGCGCCGCAACCAGCTGGCGCCGAGCGCCGACGCCCCCTGGATTGCGCTCACGGTGCTGCTCCTCGGCGCGGCGTTCATGCGCCGGGACTCCGAAGCGCTCGCGCAATTCGACGTCATCGGCCTGCTGATCGCCCTCTCGCTGGGCGCGGCGAGCCTGCATGGCGAGCGCATCGCGGCGCTGCGGCCGCTCGAGTACCTGCGGGCCGGCGTGAGCACCGCCGCCGGCACGATCGTCGGCAGCTTGGTCCTCGCGGGCCACGACGTCCAGTGGCACGAGCTGCCGCGCGGCGGGCGGGTCCGGCGCGTGGCGCTGGGCGTGCTGCTCGCCGCGCCGTTCCTCGTCGTGTTCGGCGCGCTGTTCGCCTCGGCCGACACGATGTTCGCCAAGATGCTCCAGAACCTGTTCGCGTTCGACTTGAAGTCGGTCGTGTCCCACGGCGTGCAGATCACGTTCTGGGGCGCCGTCACCGCCGGTTACCTGCGCTGGGGCCTCTTCGCCCGGCCGGCCGCCTGGACCTTCTCGGAGGCGGCGCCGCGGCCCGGCATTCTCTCCGTCGGCACCGCGCTCGGGCTCCTCGACGTGCTGTTCCTCACGTTCGTGATCGTCCAGCTGCGCTACTTCTTCGGCGGCGCGGCGCTGGTCGAGGAAACGAGCGGCCTCACCTACGCCGAATATGCCAGGCAGGGGTTCTTCCAGTTGGTCGTGGCGAGCGGCCTCACGCTTCCCGTGCTGCTAGGCGCCGATCACCTCGTGCGGGGCGAGACACCCCACCATCTGCGCATCTTCCGTGGCCTCGCCGGCGTGTTGCTCGTGCTCCTGGCGGTCGTCATGGCCTCGGCGCTCGAGCGGATGCGGCTGTACGTCGCCGCCTACGGCCTCTCGGAGGATCGCTTGTATGCCGTTGCTTTCATGGTGTACCTGCTCGGCGTGTTCGCCTGGTTCGCGTGGACCGTGCTCCGGGCCCAGGGCACGAGGCCGCGGTTCGCGTTCGGCGCGCTGATCCAGGGATTCAGCGTGCTCGCGGGACTGCACATCCTGAATCCTGATGCCTTCATCGCGCGCACGAACCTCCAGCGGCCGGCCGCCGAGCGCCCGTTCGACGCGAAATACGCCACGTTGCTCGGCGCCGATGCCGTGCCGCCGCTGCTCGACGCGTTGCCGAACCTGAGCGCCGACGACCGCTGCCTCGTGGCCCAGCGTCTCCTCGCCAGCTGGAACAGCGAGGCGGACTGGCGCACGTGGAACTGGAGCAGGAGCCGGGCCCGGCGGCTGGTGCGCGAGCGTGCCGCGGAGCTGCAAGCCGTGCCCTGTACCGCACCGCTCAAGGAAACGTCATGAGTACGGACGGGTCTGTTCCACGGCCAAACGACGTTCGCGCTGGGGAAGGGATATGAATCGACCAGGTCGAGTCCTCGCGGTGACGTTCGGCCTCGTCGCCGCCGGGACGATCCTCGGCGCCGTCGCGGGCGCGGCAGCGTTCACGCTCGCCATCGTCCTCAGCGAAGGCTCAACGAGCTTCTTCGTCGGCGGGACCGTGATCGCCGCCGCCGTCGGTGCGGTGCTCGGATCGGTCACGGCACCGGCGATCGCGTGGCTGCTGCTCCGCCACGTGCCGTTGGGGCGCATGTTCGTCGGGTCGGTCGTCGGCACGGTGGTGGGAGGCGCGCTCGGCTGGTTCGGGGCGATGACGGACATCACCTCGCCCGTGTGGACGGCGTTCGCAGGCTGTCTTGCCGCCTCGCTCGTCATGCATCACCACGCCCGCTTGGCGGCCGGCCGCCGCTAGATTGGAGGGCATGCCGCTCCCGATCGTCCAAGTCGACGCTTTCACCGACCGCCCCTTCGCGGGCAACCCCGCCGCTGTCTGTCTCCTCCCCGCCCCGCGCGACGCCTCCTGGATGCAGGACGTGGCGCGGGAGATGAACCTGTCCGAAACCGCGTTCCTCGTGCAGCGCGACGACGGCTTCGATCTGCGCTGGTTCACGCCGGCAGTCGAGGTCGCCTTGTGCGGCCACGCGACGCTCGCCAGCGCGCACGTGCTATGGGAGGACGGCCATCTCGCGCCCGGCGCGCCAGGCCGGTTTCATACGAAGAGCGGGGTGCTCACCGCCGAGCGCGCCGGGAACTGGATCGAGCTCGACTTCCCCGCGACGCGCGCCGAGCCGGCACCGGCTCCGGCGGGACTCACCGAAGCCCTGGGGCTCGCCGCCCGTCCCCGTTTCGTGGGGCGCAGCCGGTTCGACTACCTCATCGAAGTGGACGCCGAAACGACCGTGCGCGGGCTCGAGCCGGATTTCGGGACCCTGGCTCGGGTGGACGCCCGCGGGGTGATCGTAACGAGTCGCTCCACCGCACCCTACGATTTCGTCTCGCGCTTCTTCGCCCCCCGTGCGGGCGTCAACGAAGATCCCGTCACGGGCTCTGCTCACTGCGCGCTCGCGCCCTACTGGAGCGGGCAGCTGGGCAAGGCGGGTCTGGTGGGTTACCAGGCCTCGGCCCGCGGCGGCGTTGTTCGCGTGCGTCACGCCGGCGAGCGCGTCATTTTGGGCGGTCAAGCGGTCACGGTGTTGCGCGGTGACCTGCTGGCGGGCAATTTGGGCGGCGAAAGAGAGGCCCCCGAGCCATGAAAGAGATTCGCACGATAGCCGACATCCATGCTACGCCCGATCACGTCTGGCAGGTGCTATCCGACCTCGCCGGTTACAAGGATTGGAATCCCTACATCACGCTGGCGGCAGGGGGACTGGAGGTCGGGGAAACGCTCACCCTGCGGCTCGAGCCCCCCGGCAGCTCGGCACTCAGCGTGCGCTCCGTAGTCCTCGAGGCCGACGAGCCGCGCGAGCTCCGCTGGCTGTGGATGAAGGGGTTCAGCGGCGTGTGCGACTCCGAGGAGTGCTTCGTCATCGTCCCCAAAGGAGATAACCGGACGCACGTGATCCACCGCCTCACCTGCACGGGACTGGCGCTCTCGCTCCCCGGCTTCGCCTCGGCGACGGGCGCGCGCCTCGAGACCAACTTCCGCGAAGGCATGGAGGCGATGAACCGCGCCCTGAAGTCCCGCGTGCAAGGCGGCACGGGTCCAGGACTGTGAGCCGTACCACCCGCCTCGTCGGGTACCTGTGTGCACTCGGGGCGGGCGCCACCTGGGGAACGACGGGCCCCCTCTCCACCGCGTTGTACCGCGAAGGCCAAGCGATCACCGGCATCGGCTTCTGGCGACTGCTGCTCGGCACGGCGGCGCTCGCCGCGTGGGCGCTCGCCTTCCGGCGCGATCTGTTTCGCGTCGACCGGCAGGGTATCCTGCTGATGGGATTACTCGGCGGCTTCCTCGTGGCGCTCTTCGAGGTCGCCTACCAGTTCGGCATCGCCGGCGCCGGGGTCGCCGGTGCGGCCGCGCTGCTCTATACCGCCCCCGTGATGGTGGCCCTCGTCGCCAAGCCGCTGCTCGGCGAGCGGCTGACGCCGCTCCGCTTCGGGCTCGCCGTCGCCGTCATGATCGGCGCCGCCATGACGGTCATGGGCAAGACCGAAAGCGGCGGGGGTGGAGCGGGTAGCGTGGCCCTCCCCAGCGTGCTCGCCGGTGTGGTCGGCGGCCTGCTCTCGGCCGTGAGCTACGCCACCACGACGGTCCTGGCCCGCTGGGCGGTCCCACGCTACGGTCAGTTTCGCATGTTGTTCTGGGAAGCGATCGGCGGCGTGGTGCTCCTCGCGATTATCCTGCCGCTCTCCGGCCACACGCCTCACCCGCCGCCCACCACCGCCGGGTGGATTTATGCGGTGGCGCTCGCCGTAGGCGGCGTGATTCTCGCTAACCTGCTCTTCTTCACCGCCGTCCGGCGCATCGAGGCCACCCCTACGGCGGTGGCCGCGACCATCGAGCCCGTCGTCGGCGCGTTGCTCGCGTTGTTGCTCTTCAGCCAACAGCTGACGTGGATTGGATGGGTGGGCCTGTTGATGGTGGTGGGGGGTGTGGCGGCGGGATACTTGAAGGAAGGCTCGGCGGAGCCGGCCTAGAACACCAGCTCCACTCCCAACCTGAACATCCGCGGCGGACCGTAGGCGAAGAGCGGCTGCAGGTAGTCCCGCGCCGCGGCGAGGAACAGCGGATACAGCTCGCCGCGCTCCTCGACAATCCCGTTGCCATCCGTGTCCGCGAACGGCCGGTACCGCGGCGACTCGTAGGGAATCGGCTCCGGGTGCGCCTGGTACGCATCCTCCGCGATCGCCGCCAGCTGCGACGCGGTCACACCCGGCTGGCCGGTCTCGCGACGCACCGCCTCGATGTTCCGGCGGTTGAGGAGATTCCGCACGTCCATGTAGACGCTGCCCTGCCATCGCCCCACGCGCACGGGGCGCCGGAGGAGCACGTCCACCGCGAGTTGAGACGGCAGCCGATGGCTGTTCGGCAGCCCGATCAGCGTGTCGCCGGTCGCGTTGGTCATCGTGAATGGGAGGCCCGAGCTGAACCGCACGATCGCGGCGCCCTCGATGCCGACGAACGGACGCAGCAATCGTGGGCCGGCGCTGTCCGGCACGCGCCCCTGGGCGATCACCGTCAGGTTGTGGCGCCGGTCGTAATCGAGCGGGAACTCGACGTTCGCGGGATCGATCGTGTCTCCCGCGGGGTCGAGCCGGATGCGGCGCAGCAGCTGGAACGCATCGGTCGCGGTCGCCGTCGCTTGCTGGAGCGTGTAGGCGAACCGCACGCCCCACCCACCCGCGAGCGGCCGGTCGAAGATCACCTCGGCTCCCTTCACGTTGCCGAAGTCCCATTGTGCGAAGATGGTCGAATCGGGATCGACGCCGAGCGGCACCGACGCCACGAGTCCGTCGAGCAGCTTGTTGAAGACATTCACGCGCAGCGTCGTGCTCGGCGTCGGCCGGGCCCGCACCGACAGCTCGTACTGCGTCGCGTCCTCGAATCCCAGGTTTGGGTTGCCACGCCGGAATCGTCCCGTGCGCAGCGTATCGTCGAACGCAGCGTCCACGAGATACTGGAAATCGGGGGCCTGGGAGAACCGCCCCCAACTGACCACGACGGTCGCTCCCTTCAGCACCGTCGAAAAGCCAAACCGCGGATTGATCGTGCGCCGGGCTCCGACGCGCGTACCGGGCAGGCTCGTCCCGGGGTCGAACTGGTCGTAGCGGAGGCCGAGCGTGAGGACGAAGTCCTCGCCGCGGGCCTGGGCCTCGACGTAGGCGGCCGCCGACGTGGGTGAGAAGTCCGACGCCGTCGGCGGCGGGACGCTGTCGCCGACCGCCAGATACCCGAGCACCCGCTGGAACGTCCGCACCCGTTGGCGCGACAGCTCGCCGCCGAAGTACACGTCGCCGCGGGGCCCGCCCACACTCACGTCGAGCTGGCTCCGCAGCTCCCGATAGCGGTTCCAGGCGATCTCGCCGTTCGAGCCGGCGCCGAGAAAAAAGGCCGGGACGCCCCAGGGCGAGCGGTCGCTCCAGTCCGGCGGAGCGAGGCCGGCGATCGGGTCTCGTGCGGCGAGCGTGTCCTGTGCCCGGGCCACGCCCTCGCCCACGAAATGGAAGGCGCGGCCGGTGACCGCGCCGAACCGGTAGGACGGCTGCTGCGCGAGCGTCCCACGGATGAACGCGCGGGTGAAATACCCGGTGCGCAGGTCGGCGGTCAGGTTGTTGGTGGCGCGCTGCAGGTGGGCGCTCAACAGGTCGCCGGTCACGCGGCGGGCCGGCGCCCACTGCTCGTCGTACTTGTAATTCGGCGCGTACAGCAGGCGCTGGTCGGCCGAGCGCAGCGCGAAGAGGCGTAGGGTCTGGGGACCGCCCAGCGACACCCGCAGCTTCGCGGCCGCGTCGTAGCGCTCGCCGCTGTTGTGCGGCAGGAGCACGGGACTGTCGTTCCGGGGATCGCGCGGGTCGGCGGGACGCGGCGCGCTAACGGGGTCGGCGTCGAGGCGCCCCTCTGCGTCGAGCACCGCGACGACGCCGGCGCTTCGGCCGAGCGGCCCGTCCACCGAGGCGACGGCGCGGTCGAGGCCGAGGTCGGCGGAGCCCCAGAGCAGGCGGTCGCTCTCGAACGCCGCCCGTCCGCTCCAGCGGTCGCCGCCGTCCTTCGTGACGACGTTGATGAGCCCCGAGAGGGCCTGGCCGTACCGGGCCGAGAAGCCGTTCGTGACGAGCGAGGCCTCGGTGAGGATGTCGGGTGGAATGCGCACGCCGAGCGGGCCCGTCGAGGCGTCGAGCTGGTTCTTGACGCCGAGCCCGTCGAGGACGAACGCCTGTTGGCCCAGCCGTCCGCCGCGGTAACTCTCGCCCACCGCGCCCGCGGAGAGGGACACCGCTTCTTCGAGGGTGGTGACGGGGAAGCGTCGCAGTTCCTCCCCGGAGATGCGCTGCACCGTCGCGACCAGCGCGGGATCGAGGATCGAGTCGGCAAACGCCTCGATCACGACCGGCTTATCGATCGTGTACACGTCGACGGTGAAATTCACGAGGGAGACTTGGCCGGCACGCACCAGCACGCTGTCCCGCTGCATCGTTTCGAAGCCGATGGCGCGCATCGTGACGAGGTGCCAGCCGCTGCGCACCTCGCGGATGCGGTAGAAGCCGGCGCTGTCGGTCTGCGCCAGCCACCGTCCATCCAGCCCCACCTGTGCCCCCGCGATCGGCAGCGCGCTGTCCCGCTGACGCACGTGGCCGGCGATCGCGCCGTTCGTCTGGGCGTACGCGCCGCGCGCCGCCGCGGCCAGCACCACCCCGAGCACGAGCCCGCGGATCGTCATGGCAGCGGCACGAGCCAGATGTCCGTAGCGCGCCCCAGCACCCCTTCGACCGCCACGTGCTTGCCGTCGGGGGACAGCGCGGGCCGGCGGTAGAGGTCGGCCGGGTTCACGGGGACGCTGTCGCCGCCCGTCGAGAGGTCGACGACGTGGAGCACGCCGCCGTTATCGACCTGGACCGGGCCCAAGACGGTATCGACGTAGAACGCGACGGCGCCTCCCACGACGGCGACCAGGCGCCGTCCCCGAACCGACGGGTCCCGCGCGATTCCCGCCGCGCCGAAGTCGTGCACCGTGGCGGTGTCGCCGCTCGCCAGGGCGCGGCGCAGCACCCGCGAATCGCCGTTGAGCGTGTAGTAGATCGTATCGCCGGCGCCGACGGTGACTGCCGACGCGCCGCCCGTCCCCGGTACGACGCTCACGACGGGGACCGCACCGCTCAGATCGAGCAGGGCGATCTCGATGCCCCACTGCAGCGTGTCGACGCAGCCCGCGCAGGGGCGCGGATAGGCGACTTGGGCGCCGACGTACACCAGCGTATCGGCGCCCAGCCACGCCAGGTGCGACAGCGCCTGGTGCGTCCGACCCGACGGCGCAACGTACGGAACGTCGAGCAGCACCTGCGCCGCGCCGTCGGCCAGCCGGACCAGGCTGCGGAAGTACGGAGCGATCGGCCATGAGAAGCCGATGAACGCGCTCGCGTGCGTGAACGCGAGCGCGCCGTTCATGCCGGCGGCGACCGACTCAAACGCATCCACCGAGTCGTCGGACCCGCCTCCCTGGTAGCAGATGTAACGCTCGATCGCCCCTCCGGCCGCCGGCAGCAGGGCGAGGCAGCGATCGTGGTCGAAGCGGTCTGCCCGGTCCGTCGAGTACAGGATCCCGGTCCCGTCCGCGAGCCACGCGGGGAAACGGTCGCCGAGGGGGTTCCGGGTGAGGCGGACGGGCGGCGTGGGATCGTACGGTCCCTGCGGCCTGTCGACCCGCGGCCGGAACGGCGCGTCGTGCGCGCAGGCGGCGAGCAGGCCAACAGCGAGAATCGCGGAACCGATACGGGCGCTCATGAGCTGGCGGAATCTAGTCCGCGCCGGCCTGAGCGACGACGATGCCCCCTGGAACGTCGGCGCGAGCGCCGGGGAGGGGGGGGCGCTGTAGATTTCCCGTCCATGATCGTCCTGTCGCTGCTCACCGTGGCGCTGCAGCAGCCCGCCGCGCTTCCGCCGCTCCCGACCGCATGGGCGGACTCGTCGCCCTTCCGCCGGCTCGCATTGCCGGCGCCCACGTTCCTCCGCCAGGGGTCGGGGCGGCCGGGTCCCGCGTACTGGCAGCAGCGCGCCGATTACTCGATCGCCGTGACGCTCGACACGGCGACGCACACCATCCGCGGCAGCGAGACGATCCGGTACACGAATCACTCGCCCGACACGCTGCGGTACGTGTGGCTGCAACTGGATCAGAACATCTACCGCGAGGACAGCCGCGGGCATGATCTCAATCCCGCCGACGCACGGTTCGCGGGCGCCGGATTCAGCGGGGGCTATACGATCGAATCGATGCAGGCGGTCCGGCGGACGGCTCGTCAGGCGGTCACGAGAGCGCCCTTGCGAATGACCGTCAACGGCACGGTGATGCGCGTGGACCTCGATCGCCCGCTCGCCCCCGGCGCCGTCGCCACGCTCGATCTCGCCTACCGCTTCCAGGTCCCCGAGCACGGCTCGGACCGCATGGGCCGGGAGCGGTTCCCGGAAGGGTGGCTTTACGAGATCGCCCAGTGGTATCCCCGGATGGCGGTGTACGACGACGTGCGCGGCTGGAACACCGAGCAGTACCTCGGCCAGGGCGAGTTCTACCTCGAGTACGGCGACATCGACTTCGCGGTCACGGTGCCGCGCGGATTCGTCGTCGCGGGGACGGGGACGCTCCAGAACCCACTCGAGGTGCTGACCGCCGCTCAGCGCGCCCGCCTGGCGACAGCGCTGCGCTCCGACTCGACCGTCGCCATCATCGCGAAGGCGGAGGTGGGCTCGCCCGCTACACGCCCCGCCGGCGCCGGCGCGACCCTCACCTGGCGGTTCGCCGCGAAGAACGTGCGCGACGTGGCCTGGGCGGCGGCGCCCAACTTCATCTGGGACGCGAGCGGCTGGAACGGCATCCTGATGCAGTCGTTTTATCCGCCCGTGGCCGATTCCATCTGGCGCGAATCCACGCGGATGGTGCGTCACTCGATCAAGCACTACTCGGAAAAGTGGTTCGCCTATCCCTATCCCACCGCGATCAACGTGAACGGGCCGGTGGGCGGCATGGAGTACCCGATGCTCGTCTTCTGCGCCAACCGCCGGAGCCGCCAGGGGCTGTTCGGCGTGACGACGCACGAGCTGGGGCACAACTGGTTCCCGATGATCGTGGGGAACAACGAGCGGTTGTACGCCTGGATGGACGAGGGGTTCAACACGTTCATCAACATCTACTCGACCCGGGCCTACTTCCCCGAGCAGGCCTCGCAGCGCGGGAGCCAAGCGGATGCGTGGGCGCAGTTCGCGGCGAGCGGCCGCGACGAGCCGGCCATGCTCCCCGCCGACCGCATCCTGCCCCAGGCGCTGGGCGCGGTCGCCTACTCCAAGCCGGCGGCCGGCCTCTACCTCCTACGCCAGGCGATCGTCGATTCCACCCGGTTCGACGCCGCGTTCCGCGAGTACGTCCGGCGCTGGGCGTTCAAGCATCCCACCCCCGCCGACTTCTTCCGCTCGATGGAGGACGGGCTGGGCGAGGACCTGTCCTGGTTCTGGCGCGGCTGGTTCTACCGCACCGACGTCGTGGACCAGGCCGTCGACTCGGTCCGCACGCGGCGCGACTCGTCGGGTACGACGCTCACGGGGATCTATGTCTCGACCCCCGGTGGCCTGCCGATGCCGGTCGATCTGCGCCTCGCCTTCGCCGACGGGAGCGCCCAGGCCGTCCGGCTCCCGGTGGAAATCTGGTACCTGGGAAGCCGCTTCCTGTACACCCGCGTATTCCCGAGCGAGCTGGTCAAGGTGGAGATCGATCCCGACAGGAATTTTCCGGACGTCAGGCGCTCCAACAACGTGTGGGTCAAGTCGGCCGCTGCGGAGACGCGACCCTAGGCTTGAGGGTGTGCAGGACGAGCTGCAACGCGATGAAGATGAACCCTCCGTACACGAGCGGGGGGAAGGCACCGGTGTCGCGGCCATAGGCAAGCAGGGCCCACCGGCCCAGCTCGTAGCACCACAGACCGCCGGCGAACCAGCCCACCAAACGCACGAGCGGACCTGCGCCCGTGCCGATCCCCGGCAGTTTGAGGAGCAGGACCTCGACGAAATAGCCGACGTACGTGAACGCGAACGCCAGCGTGAAGTCATCGAGCAGGTCCCACCAAAGCTTTCCCTGGCGCGGCAGCGCGACGAAGAACACCAGCGCCAGCGGGATCGCGAGCAAGGCGTTCCGCGTCAGGGCCTTCATTTCAGATAGGCCTCCAGCCAGTCGAGCACCGTGCCCCACCAGATCCGCCGGTTTCGCGGCCGCAGCACCCAGTGTCCCTCGTCGGGAAAATAGAGAAACTTGGCCGGCACGCCCAGCCGCTTGGCCGCGGTGAACGCCTGATACCCTTCCGAGAGGTCGACGCGGTAGTCCAGCTGTGAATGCACGATCAGCATCGGCGTCTTCCAATTCTTGACGAAGTTCAGCGGCGACCATTTCTCATACAGGGCGCGGTTGTCGTACAGTGTGCCGCCGAACTCCCAGTCGGTGAACCACAACTCCTCGGTGCTCCCGGCCATGCTCACCGGGTTGAAGACGCCGTCGTGGTCCACCAGCACCTTGAAGCGGTCGGTGTGCCCAGCCATCCAGTAGACCATGTAGCCGCCGTAGGACGCCCCAGCCGCGCCCATGCGGGTCGAGTCGACGTACGGCAGGCGCGCGACGACGTCGAGGCCCCTCATGAGGTCGTCGTAGGGGTAGTCGCCCCAGTGCTGCGAGATCGCGTCGGTGAACTTCTGGCCGTAGCCCGTGGAGCCGTGAAAGTTCACGGCCGCCACGACGAATCCCCGCGCCGCGAACATCTGGTAGTTCCAGCGGGCGCCCCAGTAGTCGGTCCAGGCACCCTGCGGCCCGCCGTGAATCAGGTACACGAGCGGGTAGCGCCGTCCGGGCGCGAAGCCCGGGGGCTTCTGCAGCCAACCGAACACCGAGTCGCCGAGCGCGCCGACGAAGCCGAACTCCTCGAGCGGGGGCAAGTCGAGCGTGGCGACCGCCGAGTCGTTCTGGTGTGACAGCGCCTTCCCCGCCACCCACACCTCCGGCGGCTCCGTGTTGCTCTGATGCAGGTAGGCGACCGTCCGGCCGTCGGGGGAGACGGTGACGTTGGTGTTGAGACCGCCCGTCACGACGCGGGTGCGCCGGAAGCCGGGAAGATCGATCCGGTAGATGTTGTCCCGGCCCCGCTCCTCGACCACCGCGAAGATGCATTTCGAGCTCGGACACCAGGTGTAGGAGCCCACGGACAGGTCCCAACCCGCGGTCGCCTCGACCGTCCGCCCGTCCGCCCGTCCCCCCGTCCGGCCGACCAGCATCAGGCGGAGCCGGTCGGCCTCGAACCCCGGCCGCTCCATCGACAGGTAGGCCAGCCATTTGCCGTCGGGCGAAAAGCGCGGCGTGTTGTCGGCCCCGCGGCCCGTCGTGAGCGGCAAGAGCCCGCCGCCGCCGGCCGGCAGCAGGTACACGTCCACGTTGGTGTTGTCGGCGACCACGGAGTCCCCGTGCATCGCGACGGCGATCTCCCGCCCGTCGGGCGAGACCGCGACGTCCCCATCGCCGCCGGTGGCGATCGCCGGCACGTCGTGGTCGAGCGGCGTCAGGTCCGTGGCTTTCCCCGTCGCGACGTCCACGCGGAACAGATGCTGACGCTTGCCGGCGCGGAAGTCGTCCCAGTGCCGCCACAGCACCCCGGTCCAGATCCGCGCGTCGGTCCCGAAGGCGCCGTTGCGCCGGTCGATTTCCTGCTCCGGCGGCCACTTGATGTCGCTGACGACGAGCACACCCGATCCGTCGGGCAGCCACACGGGGTCGGACGCCCCGTCCGGCAGACTGGACACCTTGCGCGCATCACCGCCGCCGAAGGGAAGGAGCCACACTTGCGGTCCCCCTTCTCGCGTCGAGACGAACGCCAGCGTCTTCCCGTCGGGGGACCAGCGTGGCTGGCGGTCGGAGCCGGGGCCCGCGGTGAGCTGCCGCGACTGTCCCCCGCCCGCGGTCAGCACCTCCGCGACCCAGATCCGTGAGACGCCGCGGTTCTCCTGCAGGGAGGGAGTGGAGACGGTGTAGGCGACCCACTTGCCGTCGGGCGAGAGTTGCGGGTCGCTCACCGCCTTGAGGGCGATGTAGTCCTCGAAGGTGATGGCGCGTTTCTGCGCGACGAGCGACAGAGGCAGCATGAGACAGACGATCAGCAGGGCGAGACGCCGCATTAGAACTCCGGGTGCGTCATGATGGCGCGAACGAGGTCGTCGAACACCTTCGACGCGGGCGTGACGTTCCCGTCCGCATCGGTGTGGACGTTCCAGGAGCACAGTTCGTTCAGTGCCGTGGCTTCTTCGTACGTGAGGTGGAGCACGCGACCGTCGCCCTGGGGCTTGGCGCGCTCGAGGACCTGCTTCAACACATCGGGGAGGTGCTGCGCTCCCCGCACGGCGTCGTACTGCTGTCTGGTGACGGGCAGGTCCATGCGCTAATCTTGGTACCTGCGTTGCGCCCCGGCAACAGCCCGAACACAGGAGTACGCTTGGTCCGCACCGAGTTTCTCGCCACCGGCTTCCACGTCCCCGCCCGCATCGTCACCAACGACGACCTCGCCGCCATGATGGAGACGTCGGACGAGTGGATCGTGCAGCGGAGCGGCATCAAGACGCGCCACTGGGTGAGCGCCGGGGACACCGGCGTGTCGCTGGCGCGCGAGGCGTCGCTCAAGGCGCTCGCCAACGCGGGGCTCGAGCCGGGGGACATCGACTGCATCATCTACTGCACCTGCACGCCCGATCATTTCGAGCCCGGGAACGGCGTGTTTCTGCAGCGAGAGCTGGGGCTCACGGACATTCCCGCCGTGGACGTGCGCAACCAGTGCAGCGGGTTCATTTACGGTCTCTCGATCGCCGACGCGTGGATCCGCACCCGGCAATACAAGCGCATTCTGCTCGTCGGAGCCGAGGTGCATTCGCGAGGGCTCGACAAGACCACGCGCGGGCGCGACACCGCGGTGCTGTTCGGCGATGGCGCCGGGGCCGTCGTCCTTGGACCCACGGAGGAAGACGGGCGGGGTGTGCTGTCGACGCATATCTTCGCCGACGGCCGCCAGGCGGAGAAGCTGTGGGTGGACGGGCCGGGGCTTGCACACGACCCCTACGTCAGCGTGGAGATGCTGGAGCGCGGCCTGCACCGCGCGGTAATGGAGGGCCGGGAAGTCTTCAAGTTCGCGTCGGTGAAGATGCCCGAGTCCGTGGCGATCGCCCTCAAGAGCAATGGCTTCAGCTCCGCAGACGTGAAGCTGCTCGTCCCCCACCAGGCCAATCTCCGGATCATAGAAATGGTACAGAAGGCGGCGGGTCTGCGGGATGATCAGGTGTATGCCAACATACAGCGCTACGGCAACACCACCGCCGCCTCGATCCCCATCGCCCTCGATGAAGCCCTGGCGGAGAACCGCCTCGCGCGTGGCGATTTGCTCGTCTTGACGGCGTTCGGGTCGGGCTTCACGTGGGGCAGCGCCGCCATTCGCTGGTAGCCTCTAACCGCCGCTTCACCCAGGCCCGGTCTTCAGCTCCCTGAGCTCCCGAGCTGCCGCGTTGCCCGCGGCGGTTCCCCGATATCGGTCGGCAAAGCGCGCCAGCTCGACCTTCAGCCGGTCCAGCCGCCCCGTCTTGCGGTAGAGGTCGATCAGCCCGTTGGCCGCCCGCACTTCCTGGCGGCGATCGGGCCGCAGCCCCCGAACCTCCTGGTACAGGCGCTCCGCCTCGTCGAACCCCTGCAGCCGCGTCTCGAGCAGGTGCGCCAAGCGGAACCGGGCTTCCACGTCGGCCGGCTCGATCCGCAGGTGATCGCGAAAATAGGCGGCGGCTTCGGCATACTCCCCACGCGCGATCAGAACATCCTGGCGGGGATAGGTCGGCGGGGGTGCGATGTCGCCGACGGCAAAGATCGTTTTCACGAGCCCGGTCGACGCCGCGCCGGCGGCACGGTGAATGGCGACGATCCCGGCGATGGTGACCGGGACGTTCACAACCAGCAGAAACAGGAACACGCCGCCGGAAATCCAGTCTTGCCGCAGACAGAAATACCACGCGAACGACAGCAGGACGAAGCACGCCGGCCCGAACCAGGCCGCGACCCGCAGCAGCTGGGCGCGATCGGCGGAATCGACGTCGGTGAGCAAGCCGCGTTACGGGATCGCCTGCCCCCAGAGATCGCGGTACACGATCGGCCCCTCGTTCAGCGCCCGGATCCCCGCCTCGATCTGGCTCCGGTCTCCCACGACCACGATATCGAAGTGATCGGGATCGATGTACTGGCGCGCCACCCGCTGGACGTCCGCCGCCGTCACCGCATTCACGTGGGCGGTGAAGCCTGAGTAGAAATCGAGCGGCAACCCGCGAATCATCAGGTCGCGGAACCGGAATGCCGCCCCCGCGGTGGTCTCGAATTCCCCCGCCAGGCCCAGCGTCAAGTACTGTTTGGCCTTTTCCACCTCGGCCGCCGGGACCGCCTCGTCGCGAATCCGCCGCAGCTCCTTCAAGAATTCGATGAGCGAGCTGTCGGTCTTGGCCGTCACGACGGACGCCTGTGCGACGAAGGGACCGCCCGCCCGCCGCAACGAGAACGACGAACCGGCCCCGTAGGTGTAGCCGTGCGTTTCGCGAAGATTCTGGTTCAGGCGCGAGGTGAACGCCCCACCGAGGATCGTGTTCAGCACCGCCAGCGCCAGGTAGTCTGGCGTGCTTCCGGCGGGACCCACGTGCCCGATGCGCACCACCGATTGCGCGGCGCCGGGCTTGTCGATGAGGTAGATCGCCCGCGGCGCCGGCGCCGGGGCGGCGGGCGTCGTGACGGCGGGCGCCTCGCCCCGGGCCCAGCCGCCGAACCGCGCCGCGATGAGCTGCCGCACCTCATCCGGCGTGACGTCCCCCACGACGAGCATCCGAGTCCCGTTCGGCCGGTAAAACGCCCGGTAGAACTCGGCGACGCGCGCCTGGGTGAGCCCGCCGACGGACGCGTCGCTCCCGGACAGCGGCCGCCCGTACGGGTGGCCCGGACCGTAGACGATGGCCGGGAAGGCGACGTTCGCCACCAGCACCGGCTCGTCCCGCTGCTGCAGCAGCTGGGTACGCCGCAATTCGCGCTGGCGCGTCACCTCGGAGTCGGCGAAGGTGGGCCGGAGCACGACGTCGGCGAGAAGGTCGAGCGCCTGCGCGAGCCGCCGCTTGGGCACGTGCAACGTAACCGTGGCGACGTCGTAGCTCGCCGTCGCGCCGAGCTGGGCGCCGAGAAAGGCCGCTTCATCGGCGATGTCCAGCGCACTGCGCCGGCCCGCGCCCTGCTGCAGCATCGTCGATGTGAAGGTGGCGAGGCCGGGCAGGTCGGCGGGGTCCCGCACGCTCCCGGCGTCGAGCACGAGCGACACGTCCACCACGGGAACCTTGTGCATCTCCACCACGGCGAACTCGAGACCGTTGGGAAGCGCGGCGGTCCGGGCGGCCGGCAGCGCGAGCGCCGGGGGCGGCGCGAGCGGCGGAGGCTTCGTCCGATCGACCGCCTGCAGCACGAGGAGCAGCGCGAGCGCGTTCATGGCTGCACCGTCTTTCCTTGCGGCACGACGTTCAACACCACGCGATGGGCGTCCACCAGGTAGGTCCGCGCGATCCGCTGCACGTCGGCCGGCGTCACCTTGAGGTAGCGGTCCAGGTCGCGCTGAAAATAGTCCGGGGTGCCCACGAAGTAGTTGTAGAAGTTCAGCTGATCGGCCTTGCCGCCGAAGCTTCCCACCCGCTCCATGCGCGAGAGGAACTGCGCCTCGAACGTATTCTGGGCGCGCGCGACCTCGCGCGGGGTGGGACCGGTAGCGGCGAGCTTCCGGACTTCCTCGTCGATGACGCGCTGCAGCTCCGGCAGCGTGTGTCCCGGCCGCGCCGTGGCCCACAGCTCGAACTTGCCGTCCAGCCGGCTCCCGTCCTGGAACGCGACGACGTCGCTCGCGATCTGCAGCTCGTACACGAGGCGGCGGTAGAGGCGTGAAGACCGGCCGCCCGCCAGCACGTTGGCGAGCACGTCGAGCCCGGCGTCGTCGGGCGCGAACGCCTTGACGGTGTGCCACGCGTGGTAGACGCGAGGCAGCTGCACGCGGTCCTCGATCGTCGCCACCACGTCCGCGGGCAGCAACACCGCCGGGGGCGTCGGCCGCGTCACGGCGGGGCTCCGCGGAATGTCGCCGAAGTACCGCTCGGCCAGGCGGCGCGCCTCGCGCGCCGTGACGTCCCCCGCGATCGCGAGCGACGCGTTATTGGGCGTGTAGTAGGTGCGGAAGAAGGTTCGCACGTCCTCGAGCGTCGCCGCCGACAGGTCGGCCATCGAGCCGATCACCGGCCAGTGATAGGGGTGCGACGCGGGGTATAGGCGCTGCAGGATGTTCTCGTCGGCGAGTCCGTAGGGACGATTCTCGTAGCTCTGGCGTCGCTCGTTCTGCACGACCCCGCGCTGCAGGTCGACCTTGTCGGCGGTGATCTCCGGCAAGAGGAAGCCCATCCGGTCCGAGTCGAGCCACAGCATCAGGGGCAGCGCGTTGGCGGGAGCGTCCTCGTAGTAGTTGGTGCGGTCCTCGGTGGTGGACCCGTTGTTGTCCGCGCCCGCCGCCTCGAGCAGCTTGTCGAAGTCCCCCGTCGGCACGTGCTGCGAGCCCATGAACATGATGTGCTCGAACAGGTGGGCGAACCCGGTCCGGCCGACGCGCTCGTCGCCCGAGCCGACATGGTACCAGATGTTCACCGCCACCACCGGCACCGAGTGGTCCTCGTGGACGATCACCTGTAACCCGTTGGGGAGCGTGAAGGTCTCATAGGGGACGCGCAGCCCTTGGGCAGCGAGGACGAGGGGGGCGGCGAGCAGGCCCGCCGCCACCAGGGACACCGTGCGTGAGGTCATTTGATCCTCTGATTCCCTTTGGGAGCAAACGGTTGCATCAGGAGATTTGCGCACGAAACGACGGTGCCGCAACTTGCGTACGGAGCAGGTATCCGAGAGGAGAATTCGATGTTGCTCTGGTTGGCAGTGACGGGCGGCGCGCTTCTGGGCGGTTTCGTCTTGAGCCGCAACTTCGTGCGGCGCCGCCTGCGCTACGTGGACGCCCTGCAACGCCCGTCCGCACCCCTCATCGCCGGGGCGGCGGCCGCCGCGGTCGTCCTCCCCGTGGCCGCCCTCCCCATCATCACAGTGGGCACCGCGGTCGCGTTCGGGGTCGGTGTGGCGAGCGGAGTGGCGAGCGGCCGGTCGGGCCCGCCCTCGACCCCCGGCGCCTAGCCGACGCGCAGCTCCCGGCTCGTCGCTTCGGGACGGCCCGCCACCACGCGCAGGGCGCGTGCCGCGTCGCGGGCGAACGTCTTCCCGCCCCCCTTCTCGACCTCCTCGAGCGCGCTCCACCGGGTGAACGCCGGGCGCACAGGCGTCGCCATCTGCAACGTCTCGAAGGCATCGGCGACGGCGAGGATCTTGACCGTCAGCGGGATCGGGAGGGCATCGATGTCCCACTCGTCGCCCACGATCTCGTAGTAATGCGCGTACTCGGCAATGATCTGCGCCGCGCCGCGCAGCGCGCGCGCGACCGCGACCGACTCATCGGTGATCGAGCGCGACAGCAGGCGCAGCAAACGCTGATCGGCCGTACCGACTTCGTGCAGCAGCGCGGCAATCCGCAGGTCGCCGACTTCGGTCTCCGAAAGCCGCAACTCCCTACCGATCGCCGCGGCCACCTCCGCGACGCGGTTCGAGTGGCCCTCCTGGTGACGCTCGGCGGCCTCGATGTGGAACGTGAGCACCTCGAGCGTCGCGAGATAGGCGTTCCTCAAGTCGGCGAGGCGGGCGGCGCGCTGCTCGGCGAGCCCACCCACGATGTAGCCGGTCAGAATCAGGAAGCCGGCCCAGGGAATCAGCGTGAGCAGCGCGCCTTCGTGCAAGCCCGGCACTAGGTCCCCCAGCCCGACGTTCGCCTGGAAGAAGAACACGAGCGCCACGATCAGCACGCTGGACGTCACGGCGAGGCGGCGGCCGCCATAGAAGCCCGCCACGATCGGCGCCAAATAATAGAAGCTGAGGAACTCCACCTTCTGGTCGATCAGGTAGTGGATGCCGAGCAGCGATGCGACGAGGGCAATGACGAAGATCCGCTCGAAATGGCGGAGGACGAACTGCTTGGTGCGCTCCATCGAACGGGGCTGAAGCAATGACACCTCGGGGCTTGGGCCGGCTTCGGGAGGGCGCGCGAACAAGGTGGGGATTCCTATGGACTAGTGCAAGGTGAGAAGTCACATCGACCTGCTAACGCGCTACGCTTGCATGCTTTAGCTTCCTCGCCACCGCTTCTTCGTTCTCGCCGAGCTGTCGTACATCACCTACCACGCGGGCCTCACGCATTTCCTTTTCGCCCACACGATCGCGGAGGTGCTGGACGTGCTCGCGCTCGTCACGATTGCCCGGGGGCTTCCACTTCGTAGCCTGGGCACGTGAGGACGGGGAGGGGCGGATACCGGACGAAGCGGGGGTCGGTTTCGGCGCGCGCGCACCGGTAGAAGGTCGAGCCACGGCGGTTCGTCACGATGCGCACCCAGCGGCAGGCGGCGCACAGTCCGACGGTGTCCGGAGCGGGGTCGGTCATAGGCCAAAGAGGAAGCTAGTTATATCTTGGAGGCCGTGAGCGAGGACGAGGACCTCGGGCTCCCCCCCGGCCTGCGGGCGGAGTACCTGCAGGGGGCGCGCGACCAACTGGGCGGGATCGCCGAGCTGGCCGAGCGGCTGGTCGCCTCGGCGGACGACGCGGAAGCGCTGGATCTGCTCCGGCGCGAAGCGCACAAGATCCGGGGGTCGGCGGGATCGTTCGGGTTTTCGCAGGCCACCGTGGTCGCCGCGGAGCTGGAAGAGGCCGCCAAAGCGGGGCCCGTGACCGGCGTGGCAGCGCGCGCGTTCGTCCGCCGGCTTGCCGCCGCACTCTTCACGAAGCAACCCGCAGCCCCATCAGCACCTCCGACGCACGACGCACCCCGCACGACGCACGATCCATTCCCGGGAGAAGTCCCCGAAGTCATCGTCGTCGAGGACGATGCCGCGCTCGCCGAGCTGCTCACGTTTGGGCTCGAGGCGCGGGGGTACCGCTTCGTGCACTACAGCAACGGCCGCGAAGCGCTCGCCGCGCTGCGCGACATGAGCACCCAGGGCACGGTGCCGCTGCTGCTGCTCGACGTCGACCTCCCGGCTCTCGACGGGTACTCGATCTTCGAGACGCTCACGCGCGAGTGCCCGGGGAAATTCCGCGTGGTGTTCACCACCGTGCACGGCAGCGAGACCGAGCAGCTGCGCGGGCTCGAGGCGGGGGCCGTCGATTACATGGTGAAGCCGATGAGCCTGCGCGTCGCCCTCGAAAAGATCCGGCGCTGGGTGGGGAGGTGACGAGCCGGCAGGTCCTGCTCGTGGTCGCCCTGGTGCAGGGGGTGCTGCTCGGCGCGCTGGTCATCCTCATCATCCTGAACCGCTGGTTCCGGCTGCGGCGCAGCGCGAGCGTGCATCCGCGCCGCGTCACGCTCGACAACGCCATGCGGCGGTGGGCGGCCGAAGGGGGACCGCTGGCCGGCGTGCTGGTCGGATTCGCGCGCCTTCCCGCCACGCTGGCGATCGACGCTCTCGTGGGCTGGTCGGCGCGGGTGCCGGGGGAGCGGTGGCGCGAGCTGGCCGCGGTCCTCGAGCACCAGTGGTGGGCCCGCCTCGTCCGGGCGAACAGCGACTCGTTCCGCTGGTGGAAGCGTCTCGAGTGCGCGCGGTTCTTGAGCGTCGCGGCGACGCCGCGCGACGTCGCCCGCCTGGTGCGCTTGATCAACGATCGCCACCCCGCCGTGCACGTCGCGGCGGTGGCTTCGCTCGAGCGGATGGAGAGTGCGCCGCTCACGCTCGCGGCGCTGGAGCGGCTGCCGCGCCTCGCCTCGACGGTGCAGGCCTACTACGCGGGGATGCTGCGCCGCTCCCGTCCGGTCGTGATCCAACACCTGCAGAAGCGTCTGAAGCGCACCGACGACCCCGCCCTGCCCCGCCTCGCCGAATTCGCCGTGCGCCTGGCGGAGCCGACCTTGCGCGAGCGGATCACCGCGCTGGCGGAGCACCCCGATCCGGAGGTGCGCGTCCAGGTGTCCCGCGGGCTGGGCCACTTCCCGCATCGCGAGTCCGTCGCGTCGCTCACCCGCCTGGTGGCGGACCCCACCTGGGAGGTGCGGGCGCAGGCGGCCCGTTCCCTCGGCATGATCGCCGACCCCACCACGCTGCCGCTGCTCCGCACGACGCTGCGCGACCCGATCTGGTGGGTGCGGCTCCGGGCCGCCCTCGCCTTGATGCGCTTCGGCATGGCGGGGCGGAACGCCCTGCTCGAGGCGGAGGTGGGCGCCGACGGAGAAGCGCGCGACACCGCGCGCATGATCCTGGGCCTCCCCGCCCAGGCGCTCGCGGAGTTCGCGGCGTGAGCGTCGGCGACCTCGTCACCGGGACCGACGTCGCGATCCTGGTCTACTTCCTCACCCTGAATTCGTTCTACGCGCTGCTGCTGATCCTATCGATCCCGGAGATCTGGGAGCAGACCCGGCTCGCCGAGGACGACGATTTCCAGCGTCTCATGCAGAGCGACGCCCTCCCGCCGATCACCATCCTCGTTCCTGCGTACAACGAGAGCGCCACGATCGAGGCGAGCGTCACTGCGATCCTCACGCTCGAGTACCGGAACTACGAAGTGGTCGTGGTGAACGACGGTTCCAAGGACAACACCATGCAGCAGCTGCTCCACGCTTTCGATCTCTACGAGATTCCGCGGATCTACCCCGAGACCATCGCCACCAAGCCGCTCCGCGCGGTCTACCGCTCTCGCACCCGGTCGCGGCTGCTCGTGCTCGACAAGGAAAACGGCGGCAAGGCCGACTCGCTGAATGCCGCCATCAACGCGAGCCGTTTCCCGCTGGTGATCGCGGTGGACGCCGACACCCTCATCGAGCCCGACGCGCTGCTCAGGCTCACGCGGCCGTTCCTGCTGGGCCGCGAGATCGCCGCGGTGGGCGGCACCGTGCGCGTCGCGAACAACTGCACCGTGAAGGACGGCCGGGTGACCGACGCGCGCGTCCCGCACCGGCTGCTGCCGGGGATTCAGGTGGTCGAGTACCTGCGCGCCTTCCTGTTCGGGCGCCTGGGTTGGAACCGCCTCGGCGGCAATCTGGTCATCTCCGGCGCGTTCGGCCTGTTCCGCAAGGATTACGTGATGGCGATCGGCGGCTACCGCACGACCAGTCTCGTCGAAGACCTCGACCTGGTGGTGCGGCTGCACCGCCACCTGCGCCGGCAGAGGATTCGCTACGAGATGCCGTTCATTCCTGACCCGGTCGCCTGGACCGAGGTGCCCGAGTCGACCAGAATCCTCTCCCGCCAGCGGGAGCGGTGGCACCGCGGTCTCATCGCGGCGATGTGGGAGTACAAGGGGATGCTCTTCAACCCCCGCTACGGACGCGTCGGCATACTCGCCATGCCCTTCTATACGTTCGGGGAGATGCTCGCTCCGCTCGTCGAGGTGCTGGGATACGCCGTCACCGCGCTCGGCCTCGCATTTCACATGGTCAACGTCCCGTTCGCGTTGCTCTTCATGCTGGTCGCGTGGGGCTACGGCATGCTGCTCTCGATCTGGGCGGTGGTGCTCGAGGAGGTCAGCTTCCGCCGCTACCGCCGCCTCGGCGATCTGCTGCGGCTGTTGCTCTACGCCTCGCTCGAGAACCTCGGCTACCGGCAGCTGACCGTCTGGTGGCGCCTCAAGGCGTTCGTGAGCGTGTGGAAACGGGGTCACACGTGGGGGGAGATGGTTCGGAAGGGATTCGCCACCACCGTCGTCACGCTGTGCGTCGCCGCGGGCGCGCTGGGCGCGCAGACGGTGCGCGCCGCCGCGTGGACGAGCTATGATGCCGTGGACCAGAGCGACGACTGGCGCGGCGTCGGGGCCCAGGTCACCTGGCGCGCACGCCGCGGCGACGCCGTGTGGCTCGCGGCAGAGGCCGTCAGCCGCTTCGGTCGGGATGACGGCACCGAGCGCCTCGGCGGTGTCTTCCACCCGCACGGGCGCTGGTGGCTGACGGTCGAGGCCGGCACTGCCCGAGGCCCCGCGATCGTGCCCAAGAACTCCTGGGAGGCAGACGTGACCGCGCTCGCGACCCGCACCGCGGCCCTCGGCCTCGGGTACCGGCGCCAGAATTACGTCGTGGGACCTGTGGACGTCGTCATGCCGCACGTGGGGCTGCAGGCGGGGCGCACGGCGTGGGAAGCGCGGATCTATGTGTCACGCAATCCGTCGGACCGCACCGACTTGGCGGTGTTTGTGCGGGCCACTACGTCGCTGTCCCGCCGCGCGGCCGGGTGGGTCGGCGTCGCAGTGGGCCGGGAGAGCTATCTCGTCGGCGCGCCGCCTGCGCAGCAGGTGCAGGCGATCGAGACGATGACGGGCGCGGCTGGGGTGCGTTACAACGCCGCCCGTGGGCTCACGGTGCGCGTGGACGCCACGGGCGTGCACTCGAAGACCATCCTGTCCCGCTGGGGCGTGGGAGTGGGCGTCGAGCGGGAGCTATGATCGCGTCGCGCCTAGACCCGAACGTGCACGGGATCGTGTAACAGCCGGTCCCGCAAAGTCGGGTGCGTCCGCCACACCTGCCATCCCATCGCGACAACAGCCAGCAAGTTCGCAACGGCCAGGGACCACCAGCCCAGCGTTCCCAGCACCCACTCTGCCTCGACGGCGAGCGCGGCGAAAACGAGCGCTTCGAGAACGATGCAGGCGAGCGCCACGACCAGGACCATGGCCGGCGTCCGCTCGACCTGCTCCGCCACCGCGACGAGCAGGATGCCGGCGAGGGCGAACGCCGCGACGTGGACGACCGTGTACGTCGCCACGAGCCCGAAGCTGATCACCACCTCCGCCGGCCCCGCCGCGCCGAACAGGAGTGCCGCACCGAGGGCGGCGGGCGTGGCCAGGGGCACCCCGGCCGCGAGATCGAGAACGAAGAACCACGCCGCCACGACCGCCGCTCCGATGAGCCCGGTGACCAACCCCCGCATCAGCGCGGGATTGTCCCGCAGCGCCGCCAGGCCCATCGGCCGCGGGTCCCGCTCCGCCCGGTGGAGGTAGCCCATCAGGACCAGCCCGGAGGCGATGTTGGCGCCGAACACGTGCGGCCACGGTACGATGTCGAGGCGCGGCGCGTGCGACATGATCAAGGCTGTGTAGAACACGACCTCCTGCAGCACGAGCCCGAACACCACGCCGAGCAGCAATCGCGGCGGAGCGGCAAACGCCGCGCTCACCCACGCCATCACGACGCCCAGCAGCGCGAACACGCCGAAATGGAGCACGGTGTACGCGGAAACCAGCGGCAGGGTGGGCTGTGGAAAGTCGCGATGCAGGAGAACTCCAGCGAGCAACGCGGGAGTGCGGAACGCGTGGCCCGCCAAAACGTCGGCCACGAGGAACCAGAGCGCCACCACCATCCCCGCGAGAATCCCCCCGATCACGCCCTGGACGATCACTGCCTGTACGGGTCGCCGCATGAACGACCTCCGGCTGAGGCGGTTGCCCTAAATACTACCTGCCGGCCCCCATTCCCGCAGCCGCGCGTTCGGCGGCTCGCAGCACCGCCAGGCTGTTGAGCCCGGCGACCTTGCGCACGTCCGCCTCGGTCCAGCCGCGCCGCAGCAACTCCGCCAAAAGATCGGGGAACTTCGACACGTCCTCGAGCCCCACCGGAACGCTCGAGATGCCGTCGAAGTCGGAGCCGATCCCCACGTGATCGACACCGGCCACCTGCCGCAGGTGCTCGACGTGGTCCGCGACTTGCGCGAGCGTCGCCTTGGGCGCACGCAGGCGCCAGACCCGGATCGAGTCGCGGACGGCGGCCGTGTCGAGGCCGGCGGCGCGTAGACGAGCAACCCCCTGCGCGACGGTGTCGCCGAAGGCGCGGAGCGCCTCGGACACGTAGTCGGGCGCGAAATTGGTCATCACGATCCCGCCGTTCCGGGCCACGAGGCGCAGGATCGAGTCGGGGACGTTGCGGACGTGGTTGTCGAGCGCGCGCGCCGACGAGTGCGAAAAGATCACGGGCGCGCGCGACACGCGCAGCGCGTCCATCATCGTCGCGTCGGAGACGTGGGACAGGTCCACGAGCATGCCGAGACGATTCATCTCCAGGACGACCTGCTCGCCGAAGGGCGTGAGGCCGTCGTGTTTGGCGCTGTCGGTGGCAGCGTCGGCCCAGTCGATCGTCTCCCAATGCGTGAGCGTCATGTAGCGGACGCCGAGGGCGTAGAACGCGCGCAACGCACCGAGGGAGTTCTCGATCGCGTGCCCTCCCTCGATGCCGATAAGGCACGAGATCTTCCCGGCCTTGAAGTTGCGCTCGATGTCGGCGGCCGTCCGCGCGAAGGCGAGCGCTTGCGGGTATTTCGCGCACAGGCGGTGCACCAGATCGATCTGCTCGAGCGCGTACACCGCCGGATGCTCGCCCCCGTGGATCGTCTCGACGGGCACGTACGCCGCCCAGAACTGCGCCCCCACTCCACCGGCCCTGAGCTTCGGGACGTCGGTCATCAGCCTCGGCTGCAGGACGGAGAAGTCCACCGAATCGAGACCGCCCCGCTCACGGATCGCATCGGGAATGTCGTTGTGGCCATCGATGAGCGGCGTCGTCCGCAGGATGCGCAGCGCCTGCGCGCGGTAGTCTTGGGCGGACACTCGGACGGTGGAACTGACGGACAGCAGGAGCAGCAAACCCAAAGCCTTGCGCATCCCGAAAGCTGCTGTCGCACGTCGACGTTATCAAGATTACGTTTCGTTCATGACCGCCGACGCGAAGATCACGATCGCGCTCGAGGTGAACGGCGAGCCCGCCGAAGTGGCGTTCGCGCCGCACAAGACGTTGCTCGAAGTGCTGCGCGAGGATTTGGGATTGACGGGCACGAAGCACGGCTGCGAGCTGGGCGAATGCGGCACGTGTACCGTGCTCCTCAACGGGACGCCGGTCCTGTCGTGCCTGGTCCTCGGTCAGGCGTGTGACGGCCAGGCGGTGAGGACGGTCGAGGGAATGGCGGCGGGCGGCAAGCTGCACCCGCTGCAGGAAACATTCGCTGATCTCGGCGCCGCGCAGTGCGGGTACTGCACCCCCGCGTTTCTGCTCGCCGCCGAAGCCCTCCTGGCCGCGAATCCCAAGCCCACGCGAGACGAGATCAAGGACGCCCTCGCCGGCAACCTGTGCCGCTGCACTGGCTACATCAAGATCTACGAGGCCGTCGAGCTGGCCGCCGCGCGGATGCGGGAAGGAGGGGCACCCGTTGGCCGGCCATAAAGTGATCGGGAAAGCCCTGCGCAAGATCGACGCCGTGGCGAAGGTCACGGGCGTGACGCGGTTCGCCGACGATCTGGCCTTCCCCCGCATGCTCTACTGCAAGCTCCTGCGCAGCAGTCAGCCCCACGCCCGCATCATCTCCGTCGACGTCGCCGCCGCGCTCCGCTTGGACGGGGTCCTCGCCGCGCTCACGGGAAAGGACCTCCCGATTCCCTTCGGGATTCTCCCCGTCTCTCAGGACGAGCACGCGTTGTGCGTGGATAAGGTCCGGTTCATCGGCGACCCCGTGGCCGCGGTCGCGGCGACGACCGAGGAGGCCGCCACCGCGGCGGTTGATCTCATCACGGTCGCGTACGAGCCGCTGCGGCCCATCGCCGACGCCGAAGACGCCGTGACGCATCCCGAGCCGCGCATCCACGATTACGGCGACGCCGGCAATCTGCACAAGCTGATCAGTCTCGAATTCGGCGACGTCGAGGCGGGGTTCGCCGAGGCGGACATCGTCCGCGAGGACCTCTTCTTCTTCGAAGGCAACACCCATCTCCCGATGGAACAGCACGCCGCCGCCGCCGTCTGGTCGCCCGACGGGAAGCTCACGTTGTGGAGCTCGACCCAGACGCCTCACTACGTGCATCGCGCCCTCGCCAAGGTGCTGGAGCTGGCGCCCGCCCGCATCCGGGTGATCGCCACGCCGAACGGCGGGGGGTTCGGCGGGAAGAGCGATCCGTTCAGCCACGAGATCGTCGTCGCCAAGCTCGCGATGCTCACGGGTCGGCCCGTGAAGATCACGTTGACCCGGGAGGAAGTCTTCTACTGCCACCGCGGGCGGCACCCGACGCTCATGTGGATGAAGACGGGCGTAAGGAAGGACGGGGCGATCACCGGAATGCACTTCAAGTCGCTGCTCGATGGCGGCGGCTACGGCTCCTACGGCGTCGCCAGCACCTACTACACGGGCGCGCTGCAAACCGTCACCTACCACGTCCCGCGGTACAAGTTTCAAGGCGCTCGGGCGTTTACCAACAAGCCGCCCTGCGGGCCCAAGCGCGGGCACGGGACCCCGCAGCCCCGCTTCGCCCTCGAAGTGCATCTCGACAAGATCGCCGAACAGTTGAAGCTCGATCCCGCCGAGCTCCGGTTGAAGCACCTCGTGCCGCCCAACTCGCTCACCGCGAACTACCTGCGCGTCGGATCGATGGGGCTGGGCAAGTGCATCGAGAAAGTCGTCGAGGGGTCGGGCTGGAAGCAGAAGTTCCGGAAGCTCCCCGCAGGCCGGGGCGTGGGCCTCGCTTGCTCGAGCTACATCTCGGGCGCGGGGCTGCCGATCTATTGGAACAACATGCCGCACTCGGGCGTGCAGCTGAAATGCGACCGCGGCGGCGGGGTCACCGTGTTCTGTGGCTCGACGGAGATCGGCCAAGGATCGGACTCGGTGCTCGCCTACGTCGTCGCCGAGGTACTCGGCGTCGATCCGTTCGACATCGCCGTCGTCACCGCCGATACCGACCTCACTCCCGTGGACCTGGGGAGCTACTCGAGCCGGGTCACCCTCATGACGGGAAACGCGGCCATTCAGGCCGCCGAGCGCGCGCGCGAAATCCTCGCTCTTCACGTGGGCGTCAAGCTGGAGGTGCCGGCCGGCCGGCTGGTGTTCGCGGGCGGGCGCGTCTTCGACGCCCAGGACGCGGAGCGGGGAGTCACGTTCGCGGCCGCAGTCCAGCTCGCGGAGGCGGCCGAGGGCACGGTGGGGACGGTCGGCTCGTACACGCCGCCGCGCAGCGCCGCCAAGTACCGGGGGGCGGGCGTCGGCCCTTCCCCCGCCTACTCCTACAGCGCCTGCGTCGCCGAGGTGGAGGTGGACCCTGCCACAGGCATCGTGCGCGTCCCCACGATCTGGATGGCGCACGACGTCGGGCGCAGCATCAACACCGCCTCGGTGATCGGCCAGGTCGAGGGGTCGGTCTACATGGGGCTGGGCGAAGCGCTCATGGAGGAAATGGCGTACCGCGGCAACCGGAACGTGGTGCACAAGATCCCGAGCCTGCTCGAGTACAAGAGCCCCACGACGCTCGAGATGTGCGACGTCGTGACCTACCTCATCGAGGACCCCGATCCGAACGGCCCGTTCGGCGCCAAAGAGGTGGGCCAGGGTCCGCTCCTGCCCGTGATGCCTGCCGTGGCGAACGCCGTGTACGACGCGGTCGGCGTACGCGTCGACGAAGTGCCGATCACACCCGAGAAGGTGCTCAAGGCCATCAGGAGAAGGGAGAAGGGAGAGGTCGGTAGGTACGGGCCAGATGGCTTCCCCGACATCCCCTGGCCGGAGCCGACTCGGGTCCCGCCGCCTTGGGAGGGCGGAGACGGGAAGGCTGTGGCACAAGGGGGCGTCGTTGCCGCGTCATCGGCGGAGCGCCGGCGCTGACGCGGCCGGCCTGATCGCGGCGGCGGGTGTCGCCGCCCTCCTGGCGTGTCCCGTGGCCGCGCGGGGTCAGGCGCTGCGCGGAAACGTACGGGCGGCCGAAACCAAGGCTCCCCTCCCCTACAGCACCGTCGTCCTCGACCCCGGCTTTTCGGGACGGTTCACCGACGACTCCGGCTATTTCGCGTTCGCGGCCCTCGCGAGCGGTACCTACCGACTGGTCGTTCGCGCCATCGGCTTCGTCCCATTCGACACGATGATCGCGGTGCCGGGGGGGGCGCCGATCGTGCTGCACATCGGGCTCCTGCCGCTGGCGTTCGAGCTGCCTCCGGTCACCGTCATCGGGATGCGGACGTGTCTGCGTCCGGGCCCCCCGGCGGCCGACTCCGAGCCCGAGCTGGCGGCGATCTTCGACGAGCTCCGCGAGACGGCGGCGCGGTATCGGCTGCTGTCCGACGCGTACCCTTTCAAGTATTGGCTGGAGCGGCGGGTGTGGGACGACCCGCCGCCGCCTCACGGCGAGGCGCTGGCGATGGACACGATGGAGCTCCGGAGCAACGTGCGCCGACGGTACACACCCGGCGGGCTCCTCGAGCTGCAGGCCGGACCGCGGGGGCGGCTCGAGCGGATGCTGCGAGTTCCCACCCTGGTCGACCTGGCCGACTCGATCTTTCACAAGGCGCATTGTTTCGCCTTCGCCGGGATCGACACGATCGACGGCCGGTCGCAAATCCGTGTGGACTTCCTGGCCGCCGAGCGGTTGCGCGCGCCGGACGTCGCGGGCAGCGCGTGGCTGGACGCCGAGACGTATGTGTTGCGCCGCCTGACCTTCCGCCTGACGCGCCCCGAACGCGCGCTGGCGACCGTCAAGAGTCTGGACGTGACAGTCGCGTTCGGCGAGCTCCTCCCGTCGGTCACCGTGCCGACGCGCATCGCCGCCACGTCCGAGGCGGCGCGCGGACCGCGGCGGGGCCTGACGGGATACGAGGAGCAACGCCTGCTCCGCGTCGAGTTTCTGCGTGCCCCACCCGGGGTTCCGTGAGGCTGGACGAGGCTGGAGGCGCAGAGTAAGGTCCGTCATGCTGCGCCTCCCGTCGTTCACGTACCGCCGGCCGCAAACCCTCGCCGAAGCGCTGCGCATGAAAGCCGACGCGGGGCCCGATGCCATGTACGTCGCCGGCGGGACCGATCTGTACCCCAACATGAAGCGCCGCCACCAGGAGCCGCGGACGGTCATCTCGCTGATGGGAATTGGCGACCTGCGCCGGCGGGACAGGACGGTGCTCGGGGCGGGCGTGACGCTCACGGCGCTGGCAGGCAGCGATGCGCCTGAGGCGGTCCGCCATGCTGCAGCTCTCGTGTCGACACCGCTGCTGCGCAACATGGGCACGCTGGGCGGCAACCTCTGCCTCGACACGCGCTGCAACTACTACAACCAGTCGTACGAGTGGCGCAAAGCGATCGATTTCTGCATGAAGAAGGACGGCGCGATCTGTTGGGTTGCCCCGTCGTCACCGCGCTGTTGGGCGGTCAGCTCGTCCGACATCGCGCCCGTCATGGTCGCGATCGGCGCCGAGTACCGGCTCGTGGGACCACAGGGCGAGCGCGTCGTCCCGGCGGGACGGTTCTACCACAACGATGGGATCAACTACCTCACGAAGCAGCCGGACGAGATCCTGGTGGACGTCCGCCTTCCAGCGGAGGGCGGCTGGGACGCCGTCTATCACAAGCTGCGGCGGCGCGGATCGTTCGACTTCCCGGTGCTGGGTGTGGCGGCGTGGATCCAATGGGGAAGCGGGAAGGGGGACGGGGGACGGGTGGTCGACGCCAAAATCGTGCTCGGAGGCGTCGCGAGCTATCCCCAGGAGGTTCCGGAGGCCGCCGCAGCCTTGAAGGACGCCGCGCTCACCGACGAGGCGATCGCCGCCGCCGCTGAAGCGGCGTACCGACCCTCCAAGCCGATGGACAACACCGATTTCGACCTGTCGTGGCGCAAGCAGATGACGCGGGTGTGGGTGACGCGGGCGCTGGAGGAGCTGCGGGACAGACGCGCTACTGTCTGAGCAGACCAATCACGGTCACGGCGGTTCCCACCCAGAACAGGAACATCCACTTCACCAGCTCAGTCTTGAGGCTCGCCAGGCCCGCGCCCAGCTCGCCGCGCAGCTCGGCCCGCAGGTCAGCGAGCGCGCCACGAAGATCCGCTCTGAGTTCGGCGAGCCGTTGCTCGAGCTTCGCGTCGAAACGCGCGAAGGTCAGCTCGTTCAGCTCGCGCAGGTCCGCTCGGTACGTGGCATCCACCTTGTTAAACCACTCCACCAGCTCGTTCGCGACATCATCGCCGAGCTTGTCGTAGACCTTCCGGGAGAGTTTCGCGGTGACCGGCATGCGGTTGCTCGAGGTCTGTGCCGCCCGCACTTTAACCATACGCTCGGCGCGGCCGCGAAGCAAAACCCCGCGCCGCGGACCCAAATCACGCGCGTCACAGGAGTCGCTCATGAGAGTCACGGTCCTGGCCATCGGTTTGATCGCTTCGCCCCTCGCCGCCCAACGCCCAACCGCCGCCGCCCCCGCCCTTCCCCGCGACCTCGATGCCTACGTCGCTCGCGTCATGAAGGATTTCGAGGTCCCCGGGATCGCCCTTGCCGTCGTCAAGGACGGCCGCGTGCTCGTCGCCCGTGGCTACGGCGTGCGCACCCTCGGCAACCCCGCGCTGGTGGATGACCGGACCCTGTTCGGGATCGCCTCGAACACGAAGGCGTTTACCGCAACGGCGATCGGCATGCTGGTGGAAGAGGGCAAGCTCGAGTGGGACGCCCCCGTGATCAATTACTTGCCGTGGTTCCAAATGTACGACCCGTTCGTCACGCGCGAGCTGACGATCCGCGACCTCCTGGTGCACCGCAGCGGCCTGGGACTCGGCGCCGGTGATCTGTTGTGGTGGCCGACGTCGACGTACGACCGCAAAGAGATCGCCCGACGGCTGCGCTACATCAAGCCCGCTACGAGCTTCCGATCCGCCTACGCCTACGACAACGTGCTGTACAGCGTCGCGGGTGAGGTGATCGAGGCAGTCTCAGGACAGACGTGGGAGGATTTCGTCTCATCCCGTATTCTGGCGCGAGTCGGGATGACGGGCAGCAGCGTGCGGCACTCCGCCGCCGCGGGCGGCGGGAACGTCGCGACGCCGCACGCGGCCATAGACGGGCGCGTCCGCCCGATCGCGCCGTTCGGCAGCGACAACGTGAATCCGGCGGGCGGCATCAACGCCAGCGCCACCGACATCGCCAAGTGGCTCATTGTGCAGCTCGACTCCGGGAAACTGGCCGACGGGACGCGCTTATTCAAGCCGCAGACGACGTTCGAGCTGTGGTCAGTCGTGACGCCGTACCGGGTGGGGAGGCTGCCGCCGGAGCTCGCGGCCCAGCAGGCGAACCTCGCCGGGTACGCGCTGGGATTCGAGGTGCGAGACTACCGCGCCCGAAAAGGGGTCACGCACACCGGTGGTCTGCCGGGGTTCGTGTCTCGCATCACGCTTGTGCCCGACGAGCGGCTCGGCATCGCGGTGTTTACGAACCAGGAGGTCGGCCAGGCATTTCAATCGATTACGTGGCGCCTGCTCGACCACTTCCTGGGCGCACCTCCCACCGATTGGCAAACCGTCTATCGGACGCGGAAAGCTCGGCAGGACTCGATCATCGCCGCGGAGGAGCGCACCGCCGCGGCGCAGCGCGACACTGCGTCGCGCCCCTCGCTACCCCTTGCGAAGTACGCGGGCGCATATCGCGACGCCTGGTACGGCGACATCGCGATCGCGCTCGAAAACGGCAAGCTCGTGATGAAGTTCTCGCACTCGCCGTCTCTGACAGGAGACCTCGAGCATTTCCAATACAACACGTTCATCGCGCGCTGGCGGGACCGCGAGCTCAGGGCGGACGCCTATGTGACATTCGCCCTGAAGCCCGACGGGTCCATCGAGCAGGTGAAGATGGCGGCGGTGTCGCCGGCGACCGACTTCAGCTTCGACTTTCAGGACCTGCTGCTCGTGCCCGCCCCCTCACGCTAGTGCACCAGCGCCTCGATCTCCGCCGCGGCTTTGGTGAGGATTTCCGCCACGCGTTTGCGGGCCGCGTCGTCGGCCGCCTTCCAGCCGGTCCGATAGACCGTCTTCACGAGCTGGCCGAGCGAGCGGTTGACCTCGGCCATCGACCCGCCCATGGTGCGTTCCACGGCGTCCGCGACGCGGTCGAAGATGTCTTCCACGGTGTCCTTGTGCTCCTCGAGAAAGGCGCGCCCCGCGTCGGTCAGCTCGTACACCTTCTTGCCTTCGACGTCGCGCGCGACGACCAGGCCTTCGTCTTCCAGCCACTGCAGCGTGGGATAGACGGTGCCGGGGGAGGGTGAGTAGCACCCGTGCATCCGATCTTCCAGCTCCTTCATGATCTCGTAGCCGTGTCGCGGCTTGTCGCGTAGCAGCTTGAGGATCACGTACTTCATGTCGCCGGCCTCGAACCAGCGCCGCTGGCCCCCCCCCCGTCCGCCCCGGAATCCCCAGGCGCGCGGCCCGAAGCCGAAGGCGAACCCCTGCCAGCCGAAATGCCGTGTCATCCGATCTCCTGATGCGATGTTACGTCACGATATACTTGTACGATATATCGTGTCAAGCGATGTGCGCCAAGTCACAATCGGACTTGAGCTTGCACGATGCGCCCGCAGCCGTACATTCTTCCTTCGCTTCAGACTTGTTGCCTTCACGCAGCGCCCTGGAGAGGAGCCTCAATGGCTGTACAGGTCACACCCCACCCGGCCTGGGTGGCGGAGCTCGACGCCGCACTCGAGCCCGGCCGCCAGGCAATTCTCGACACGCCGGTGATCGCGGATGCGTCCGAGAACCAGCTCATTGACGGTCAGATCCAGAACTTCCTGGTCGGCTTCTATCCGATCATCCGGGATTTCCCCCAGTGGCTGCAGCTGCTGCTCGACCGTTCACCCGAAATGGGACGCGAGTTTTTCACCGACAACATCCGAGTGGAGCGGCGGCACGACGCCATGTGGCGCGCGATGGGCGACGGCTTCAAGGTCCCCAAGAAGCGGTTCCAGCAGCCGGAACCGATGTTGCCCGCGGTGGAGCACTTCCACAACTACCTCACGGAGATGTGCCGCACCGCCGAGTTCGGCGCTGCGGTCTCGGCGACGAACTACGCCGTCGAGGGCGTGGCCCAGAAGATCTCCGAGAAGGCGCTGCGCGGGCTCTCCAAGAACGAGAAGATCGGGCCGCGGGGGCGGTGGTGGCTGGAAGAGCACGCCAAGTACGACGACGAGCACCCGATCCACGCGCTCGAGATCATCAAGGACTGCGTGAAACGGGGACCGGACACGCCGCCCACGGTCACGCAATCGGCGCACAAGAGCCTCGGGTTGATGCGCGAAGCGATGGAAGTGTCCTACCACAAATGAGCAAAGGTCGCAGCGGCTCTCCCGCCCAGGGCACGCGCGCCCCTCCCGCGTCCCCCAGCAAACGGCCGGCAGGAGGGCTCGACCTGCCGCAGGCGGCCGCCGACATCGTCGCCGGATTACCCGACGCGGTGGTCGTGACGGGGCTGGACCGCCGGATCCTGGCGGTGAACGGCGCGGCGACGGAGCTACTGGGCCGTTCGGCGGCGGAGCTCGTGACGCAGTTGACCGCCGACCAGGTTTCCCCGGCCGAGCGGGCGCACGTGGCATCCCGCGAAGACCGGGTGGTCGCGGGTGAGGCCCAGCGCTACGAGACGCGGGTCGTGAATCACGCCACCGAGGACGAGCGGGACGTGGCCGTGTCGAGCGGCCCGTTCCGGGTGAACGGCGAGCTGATCGGCACCGTCGCCACGCTGCGCGACATCACCGAGCAAAAACGGGCCCAGGACACGCTGGCGCGCTCCGAGGCGCGGTACCGGAACCTGGTCGAGTCGGCGTCGGACGCGATCGTGACGCTCGACGCGAACGGGCGGTTCACGACGGTGAACCATGCGGCGGAAGTGATTTCCGGCTACCGGCGGGAGGACCTCGTCGGCCAGTGGTTCGCGCCGATGCTCCCCGACGACGAGCTCCCCAAGGCGCTGGCGCATTTCCAGGAGGCGCTCGCCGGCGAGACCGGCCTGTTCGAGACCCAGTTCCACACGAAGGACGGCGAGACGCGGATCATCTCCGTGACGTACTCGACGCCGCAGCGGGACGAGGAAGTCCTCTGCCTCATCCGCGACGTCACCGACCAGAAGGCGCTACAGGAGCAGCTGATCCAGTCGGAGAAGATGTCGGCGATCGGCCAGCTGGTGTCGGGCGTGGCGCACGAGCTGAACAACCCGCTGGCGGGCATCTCGGCCTTCGCCCAGCTGCTGCTCGCCGAGAAACGGTTTCCGCCCGACCAGCGCAACGCCGCCGAAACGATCTACAGCGAGGCGCGCCGGGCCAACCGCATCGTCCAGAACCTCCTCACCTTCGCCCGCCAGCATAAGGCCGAGAAGGGGCCCACCGCGATCAATCAGGTACTCGACGACACGCTCGAGCTGCGGGGCTACGAGCTGCGGGTGCGGGGCATCGAGATTCGGCGCGAGTACGACGAGCAGCCGCCGGAAGTGATGGGGGACGCCCATCAGCTGCAGCAGGTGTTCTTGAACCTCGTGACCAACGCCGAACAGGCGATGGAGCGCGTCGAGGGCCGCCACCACCGCCTGATCGTCCGCACGCGGCGCGCGGGGGAGCAGGGGGAGAACATCCGGATCGAGATCGAAGACACGGGGCCCGGGATCGCGCCGAACCTGCTGGAGCGGATCTTCAACCCCTTCTTCACGACCAAGCCCACGGGCTCGGGGACGGGATTGGGGTTGTCGATCTCGCTGGGCATCGTGCGCGAGCACGAGGGTCGCATCTGGGCGGAAAACGTCCAACAGGGGGGTGGCGCCCGGTTCGTGATCGAGCTACCGGTCGGCGCCGAGCGCGCCGAGGGCGAGGTGGCGGCCGCTCCCGCGGAGCCGGCGACGGGCGATCGCCTGCGCATCCTGGTCGTCGACGACGAGGCCTCGGTCCGGGTGGCGCTGCAGCGCCACCTCTCGAGCGGCGGCCACGAGGTGGAAACGACGCACAGCGGCCACGACGCCCTGGCGCGTCTGCGCGCGGGCACCTACGACGCCGTCATCGTGGACATGCGCATGCCCGACCTGTCCGGCGAGCAGCTGTTCGAGGAGCTCCGGTCCCACGACGCCGCGCACGCCGAACGGGTGATCTTCACGACCGGGGATCTCGTCAACGAGGCAATGCGCCGGTTCCTGGACAGCTCGGGCCGCCCCTGCGTGCCCAAGCCGTTCGAGCTGTCGTCGTTCGACCAGGTGCTCCCGGCCGCCCGGAGGCGCGAGTAGCCCCCAGCAGTTAGATTCGCTGCCTCTTTCACCCCCGAAAACATGCGCCCCGTTCCGTTGCTGCTCGCCCTGCTGCTGCCCGTCTGCCCGGCCGCCGCCCAGAATCTCGATTTCTACGCCCGCGGCCCCTATCGCCCCGCGGTCCCCCGACCCGAAACGATCACCGGCTACGCCGCGGGCGAACAGCACACCATGTACGCAGTGATGCAACACTATCTCGACACCTTGATCGCCACGGCGGGCGACCGGGTGCGGGTGGAGCGCTGGGGCGAGACGACTGAGCATCGTCCGATTCGCGCTCTCATCATCTCCGATCCCGCCAACCTGGCGCGGCTCGATCAGATCCGCGCGGACCTGGCCGAGCTCGCGGACCCGCGGCGCATGGCGCCGGGGCGCGCCGCCGACATCGCGGCGAAGGATCCCGCGGTCGCGGTGTTCCAGTACTCGGTGCACGGCGATGAGCCCGCGGGCTTCGAGGCGGCGATGCAGGTCGCCTATCAGCTGCTCGCCTCCGAGGAGCCACAGACCCTCGAGATCCTCAAGGCGGTGGTCCTCGTGTTGAATCCGTCGGCGAACCCCGACGGGCACGAGCGGTTCGCCGCGTGGTACAACTCCCTGGCGGTGGGCGCCGACCATCCGGCGGCGATCGAGCAGAACGAGCCGTGGGGCGTGACCGGCCGCTACAACCACTACCGGTTCGACATGAACCGCGACCTCCTGGCCCAGAGTCAGCCCGAGGTGCGCGCCATGATGGACGGCGTGCTGCGCTGGCGTCCCCAGGTGTTCGTCGATCACCACTCGACAACGCCCACGTACTTCTTCCCGCCTGTGGCGCAGGCGATCAACCGCAACCTGCCCCCGCAGACGACGAAATGGTTCGACACCTACGGGCGCGGCAACGCCGCGGCGTTCGACCGGTACGGCTGGCAGTACTTCGTCCGCGGGGTGTTCGACTTCTTCTACGTCGGGTATTGGGACGAGTGGGCGACCTTCCAGGGCGCGACGGGCATGACCTACGAGACGGACGGCGGGCCCGAGTTCAACAAGCGGCGCGACGACGGCACGATTACGACGCTGCGCGACGGCATCGCCCACCACTTCGTCGCCTCCCTCGCGACGCTCGAGACGACCGCGACGCACCGGCAGAGCCGGCTGCTCGACTACTACGAGTTCCGCCGCTCGGCGCTCGCCGAAGCCGCGACCGACCGCATGAAGCGCGTCGTGATCGTCCCGAGCCGCGAGCCGCGGATGGCGGCTCACGTGGTGGGTCTGCTGTTGCGCAACGGGATCGACGTCACGCGGCTCGCTCAGCCGGCCGCCTCGGCGGCGGCCCACAGCTACGATGGCGGCGCCGCGGGCCGGCGCACCTTCCCTGCCGGCAGCTACGTCATCGATCTGAACCAGCCCCAGCGCCGCATGGCGAAGGCGATGCTGGAGCCGCAGGCGGAGCTGGATCGCGGGTTCGTCGAGCGGGAGGTCGCCAAGTTCCAGCGGAACCGTCGCCGCGGCGAAGACGCCGACAAGGAGGAATACGGGTTCTACGACATCACCGCGTGGTCGCTGCCCCTCTCCTTCAATCTCGAGGCATACTGGACCGAGGATGCTCCCGCCGTGCAGAGCGCCGCGGTGACCGACACGGCGCTCCCCGCCCCCGCGGCCCCCGGACGCGCGGGCTCGGCGTACGTGTTCGCGAATGACAATCTCGGCGCCGCCCGCCTGGCGCTGGCCCTGGAGAGCGAAGGCTTCAAGCTCGCCGTCGCGACCCGCCCGCTCTCGGCGGGCGGGCGCTCGTTCCCCCGCGGCGCGTTCGTCGCGCGGGTGCAGCGCAATCCCGCGACGCTGCACGAGCGTATCGCCGCGCTCGCGGCTCCCCTGAGCGTCGCGGTGAGCGCCGTCCAGACCGCCTTCCCCGACACAGGCGACGTCGGCCTCGGGTCGGGGGAGGTGGTCGCGCTGCGCGCGCCCAAGATCCTGGTCGCGGGGGGGGACGGCATCTCGGAGACGAGCTATGGCTGGCTGTGGCAGTTCCTGAGCCGCGAGCTGGGCGCGCCGTTCACGCCCATCCCTCTGCGGGCGCTCGCCGCCATCGAGGACCTGCAGGCCTACAACGTGCTCCTCATTCCCGACGGCTCGGGCGGCCGGATGCGCCGTGAGCTGGGGGACGGCGGGGTGGAAAAGCTCAAGGCGTGGGTGCAGTCGGGCGGCGTGCTGATCGGCGTGGGCGGGGCGGGCCAGCTGGCGGCCCGCAAGGACGTGGGGCTGTCGACGGTGGCGGCGCTCGGTGCGGACAGCGGCGCCAAGGCCGACACCACCGCTCCGGGCTCCGTGCCCCCGCTCATCTCAGCCACGGCGCCGCCGCGCGACCGTCCCGAATGGATTCCCGGCGCGATCTTCCGCGCCACCCTCGACCCGACCCACTGGCTGACGCTTGGCTACGAGGGCGACCGGCTCCCCGTGTTCCTCGACGGCGACGTGTTCTGGAAGGTCTCGCAGGGCGGGGCGAATCCCGTCGCGTTCGTCGGCGACTCGCTCCTCTTGTCGGGCTTCACCTGGCCCGGGAACACCGAGCGCCTGCTCAAGGGGACGGCGTGGGCCGCAGTTGAGAATCAGGGGAGCGGCCGCGTGGTGTTGTTCGCGGGCGATCCCCTGTTCCGTGCCTTCTGGCGAGGGACGGCGCGGCTGGTCACCAACGCCATCCTGATCGGGCCCAACCGCTAGATCACGCGCCGCGCGCGAAGCGCGCTCTTCAGCATCGTCGGGGCCACCCGGATCCTGGGCCTGACGCGGTACCGGCTCGGCTCCTCGCGGTTGCGTCGCGCGCCCGGCGCCCATTTGAAGTACCGGCTCTCCTCGTCCGGCACCTTCCAGCTGAGCGTGGTCCGCTTCTGCTTGCGCTGGACGTCGATCGTAACCGTCTCGCCTGTGTCGTACGAGCGCAGGATGCGCATCGCGTGCTCGGGCGACGTGGGCTTGCGGCCGCCGATCGCCAGGATCACGTCCCCGCCCTTCAAGGGGAGCGTCGAGTCGCCGCTCGCTTTCACCACGAGCACGCCCTCGCGGGCGCCAAAGTACTCACCCAGATCGGGGTTCAGGCTCACCAGCTCGATCCCGCCCCAGGGCGCGCCCATGAACATGTGGAAGTCGCCCGGTCCCATTTCGCCTCTGGGCATGGCGCGCTCGATGATCCCCGGAATATCGACGTTGGCCATGCCGCCGACCTCCACCTCCTCGGCGACGAGCGTCGCCTTGCGCGTGTCGCTGCCGCGGCGGTACTCGACCTGCGCCGTGTCGCCGGGATCGAGGGCGCGGGCGAGCTCGATCAGCTTCATGCCGGGACCCGAGGACTCGTCGTCGTCGGCCGCCACGCCGCCGAGCGCCGTGCCATTGAAGCGGGTGATGATGTCGCCCGCCTTGAGTCCCGCCTTATCGGCCGGCGCGCCGGGGGTTACGGCCTCGATGCGCGCGCCGATCTTGTCGTTCTGGGCGTCGGCGTCGGTCTTCACGACGACCCCGA
>DASXUE010000050.1:0-32038 GCA_036505055.1 Gemmatimonadales bacterium
GATGGACTTGGCCACGATGTACTCGATCTGCGCGAGCTGGGCCAGCGTGTCCGTGGATTCGTAGATCAGGCACTCGATCACCGGCTCGGGTGAGATCACCTTGCAGTAGTGGTGGAACGGGCCCATGACTTGACCATTTACAACGTGCGGAGCGAGGACGTGGATCGTGTGGCCGTCGGCCGGCGTCCGCATCGACGCCTGTTGTCCGTGTGCCGTGCCGGGCAGCGCCAGGGCACAGAGTGCCCAGAGCAACCCGCGTGCGTTTCGCATATCACCCTCCTGGGTCGGAAGTGTTGCCGCAGCTGCGATTGTACGACGAGTCGCCGGGAGACGCAACAGAACCCGGGAAGCACTGGGTAAGAAGCCTTATCGATTGTGCAAGTCGGGCTGCCTAACGGACCGCGCTTAAGCTGCGGCGCGCTGAAAAAAGATTCATTCCCTAATCTACGCGCGCCGCCAGCTTCAAGCGCTTGTTAGGCAGTGCCCGCTTCTCATTGCCGGGGCGGACATTCTGACGAGCTATGGGAGCAGAATTTTCGCGCGCTACTTGAGGCCCAGCCTCTTTCCGGCTGCGAGGAGCACCAGCGACTCACGAATGCGCCGCGCTCGCGTTTCCGGCCGCTTGGCGATGTGAATCCAAACGACAAAGTCGCGCCGGTAGCTTGGTGCCAGCTGCTGAAAGAAACGCCACGCCTTGGGATTAGCCTTCAACGCACTGGCGATGTACGCCGGCAGGTCGGGGATCATGGGCCGCAGCGGATAGCGGCGGTCCGTGGGCGCCGCCGCGCGTCCCGCCGCCGTGAGACGGCCCGCCGCCTCAAGCTCCGCCCAACGCTTGCGATTGATCGCCGACCACCGGGCGGTGGGTTTGCGCGGCGTGAACTTGCGCAAGAAGCGGTTGTCATCGAGGCGTTTGATCAGGCTGTCGACCCATCCGAAGCAGAGCGCTTCGCGCACCGAGGCCTCGTACGGGATCGACGTGCGGCCCGTGTGCTCCTTGTAGAACACCAGCCAGACCCCGCGACTCGATCGGTGGTGCTGGTGCAGCCACCGGCGCCATCGTTGGCGGCTCGGAACCTCCAATATCTCGAGGGCGGTGGTGGCGCGTGTGCTCAAGTCGGGGCTTCCACACCGACCACGAATACATCGGTGAGGCGCGTAAGGGGCCTCCGCGTCATGGGCGCGCTCACGTTGGCGAAACGATGCGCCAGCGTGAACCATGACGCCATTGTGGCGTCTCCGCAACAACCACGAACGCAACAGCGGGGTACGCGGTGCAGGAGGTGACACCCATGACGAACACAACGAAGCTCGCCCGCCTCGCCCTACCGGCCGCCGTCGTGGCCGTCGGCATCGGCGCAGCCGTGATGCTCGGCGGCGCCCGCGAGAAAAAGTCCGCCACCATCCCGGACGGCACGCTGCTCGTCGCCGCCCTCGATCAGCCCGTCTCGACCGACCAGAGCAGCGTCGGCGACCACATCACCCTCCGTACCGTCGACCCGATCCGCCTCGGGAACGAGACCACCATCCCCGAGGGGCTGACCCTACGGGGGGGAGTGATTTACGTGAAGGGCGGCGGCCGCATCGCCGGCGCACCCGAGCTCACCCTCGCCTTCACCGAGCTCGACGTCGACGGCCACACCTACCAGATCTCAACCGAGCCGTTCCGCGTACGGGGCAAGAGCGACGCGACGGAAAGCGCCCTGGAGATCGGCGGCGGTGCGGTCGTGGGCGGGGTCCTGCGCGGCGCCAAGGGCGCTATCGTGGGCGCCGCGATCGGCACCGGCGTCGCCCTGGCCACCGACGGCGACCAGCTCACCCTCGGCGCCGGTCAACGCCTGCGCATCCGGTTGACACAGCCGGTCACCGTGCAATACCGGCCGAGCCCAGAAACGGAACAGCGCTAACTCCGGCGGAGGGCTACCTGAGTTTGTCCTGGTCCCAGTCGAAGAAGAGCCGCAGCTGCAGGCCATAGACGAAGCCCATCCCGCCCGGGGCGGAACCCCATACGACGCCTCCGTAGCGGATGGCGGGCCCGAACAGCAACCGACGACCACCCGCGAACGCGGCTACGCGGAGTCCGAGGAACGTTGCACCACAATTCGAACAGTCGTCGCCGGAGGCGTACCGGAGGAGTGAGGGCCCGGCCTCTGCCTGCAGGCTGCGGCTGATCTGATAGCGGGCGAACAGCTCCAAACCACGTGGCTCGAACAAGTTGCCGTCGAACGTTTCCACCTGAGGCTCCCAAGCCGCCCAGACACCGCCGCCGAGGCTGAGGCGGCTGGTCCCCACGCGCTCGCCGTAGCCGAGGCCAAGCTCGAGCGGGCCGACATCGACAGTGAACTGATTGCGCTTGACAATGGGAGACTGGCCCAGGACTGGTCCGGGCAGAAGCAACGAGAGACTCGCAACCACGGGAAGAATGCGGGTAGGCATGTTCATGGCCCCAACATGCGGCGCGAGCTTCAAGCGCTTTTCAAGCGCCCTACCTCGGCGAATAGGAGATTCGGTACACGACGCCCGCCCGATCGTCCGACACGAGCAGCGCCCCGTCCGGCATCACCAGCAGATCCACCGGCCGCCCCCACGCCGTCCCGCCGCGCAGCCACCCCGTCGCGAACGGCTCGTACGACACCGCGCGCCCACCTTCGAGGCGCACCAGCATGATCCGGTAGCCGACGGGAATGACCCGGTTCCACGATCCGTGCTCCGCGATGAATATCTGGCCGCGATACTCAGGCGGAAACATCGTCCCGGTGTAGAACCGCATCCCGAGCGCCGCCACGTGGGCGCCTAGCGCCCGCTCGAGCGGCACATAGTCGGCGCACGCATGACCCACCCCGAACTCCGGATCGAGAGTAGTCCCGCCGTGACAGAACGGAAACCCGAAATCGAGCCCCGGCGTTGGCGCGCGATTCAGCTCGTCGGGAGGCGCGTCCTGGCCCAGCCAGTCGCGTCCGTTATCGGTGAACCACAGCTCGCGCGTCTCGGGATGCCAATCGAATCCCACCGTGTTGCGGACCCCGCGGGCGAACACCTGAAGACTGTCGCCGCCCGGCCGGATCCGCAGAATGCTCGCAAACAGCTCCCCCGGCGGAGTGCAGATGTTGCACGGCGCTCCGGAGCCCACGTAGAGCCAGCCGTCCGTCCCGAACCCGATGTAGCGCCACCCATGGTGCCCCTCGCGCGGCAACCGCTCGGTCACGACGACGGGCTTTGGTGGATTGCGCAGCCGCGTTTCGATCGAGTCGTACCGCAGGATTCGAGAGATCTCCGCCACATACAGCGCGCCCCCGCGGCAGGCGACGCCGTTCGGGACGCTGAGATTCCTGAGTACGGGGAAGGCCTCGTCGGCCGTCCCGTCGCGGTTCGTGTCGCGCAGTGCGTACACGACGCCCGCCTCGCGGCTCCCCACGAATACGGTGCCCTGATCTCCAAGGGCGAGCGACCGCGCGCCGGGGACCGAGTCGGCATACACCGCGATCGTGAATCCGCGCGGCAAGACGAGGGCGCCGAGCTGGCGGCCCGAGCCGCCGCCGCGAAACCAGAGAGCCGCGGCGGTGAACAGGACCACGAGACTCCACACCGCAATCCGCACCGTGCGACGCATGGACATCCGATCAATATGGGCCGAGGTTAGGAGCCATGGAGCCGCGCGTCTGGCACCGGAGCTACGATCCGGGCGTCCCCCCCGCCATCGCCTACGAGCCGCTCACGCTGCCGGACCTGCTCACGCGCGCCGCGGCGCAATTCCCGGGCGCCCCCGCCCTGCTCTTCCTCAATTGCCGCCTGACCTATCGCGAATTCCAGGAGCAGGTCGATCGCCTCGCTACGGCCCTGGCCGTCCTCGGCGTCAAGCCGGGGAGCCGCGTCGCCATCCAGCTCCCCAACATCCCGCAGCTGCCCATCGCCTACTATGCCGCGCTGCGGCTCGGCGCGCAGCCGGTGCTGACGAATCCGCTCTACGTCCCGCGCGAGATCGAGCACCAATGGACCGACGCCGCCTGCAGCCTCGCCGTGGTCATGGACTTCATCTTCGAGACGAAGATCCGCGCCATCCGGGACCGTCTGCCGGTCGAGCACTACGTCGTCGCCTCGATCCCCGAATACCTGCGCTTCCCGCTCCGTCCCCTCGCCCGCTGGAAGCTGGGCCGGCTCACCCCACCCATGGTCGCGCGCGTGGCGCAGGGACCGGGTGTCCATTTCTTCCGCGAGCTTGTCGGTGCCGCGGACGCGCGACCGCCGCACGTCACGCTCGACTTGGACGCGGTCGCCACGCTGCAGTACACGGGCGGCACCACGGGGCCGTCCAAGGGCGCGATGCTCACGCACCGCAACCTCTCGTGCAACGTCCAGCAGATGCGCGCCTGGTTTCCCGCCATCGAGCCGGGCAAGGAAGTCGTCCTGACCGCCCTGCCGATCTTCCACAGCTTCGGGATGACCGTCTGCATGAACCTGGCGGTCGGCACCGCGGCCGCGATGGCCCTGGTGCCGAACCCGCGCGACGTCGCCGCCGTGATGAAGGCGATCGCCACACACCGCGCCACGATCTTCCCCGCGGTGCCGGCGATGTACACCGCGATCGTCAATCATCCCCGGGCCCGATCGTTCGACCTGTCGAGCGTGAAGCGCTGTGTGTCGGGTGCCGCGCCCCTGCCGGTCGACATCTTGAAGCGCTTCGAGGAGCTGACCGGCGCGATCATCTGCGAAGGGTTCGGGCTGTCCGAGACGAGCCCCGTCACGCACTCGAATCCGCTGCAGGGCCGCCGCAAGCCGGGAAGCATCGGCGTCCCCCTCCCCGACACGGACGCGAAGATCGTCGACGTGGAGGGCGAGGCGGGCGAGCTCGCGATCCGCGGCCCCCAGGTGATGCGCGGCTACTGGAACAAGCCCGACGAAACCGCGGCGATGATCCGGGACGGCTGGCTCTACACGGGCGACCTCGCGCGCGTGGACGACGACGGCTATCACTACATCGTGGGCCGCAAGAAGGACATGATCCTGTGCAGCGGATTCAACGTCTACCCCGACGAGATCGACCGCACCCTGGCGGGCCACCCCGCGGTGCTCGAAGCGGCGACCATCGGGATCCCCGACGAGCGGCGCGGTGAAACGGTGAAGTCGTTCATCGTCCTCAAGGCGGGACGCCAAGCGACGGCGGAGGAGATCGCTGCCTTTTGCCGCGAAAACCTCGCGCCGTACAAGGTGCCGCGCGAGATCGTGTTCCGCACCGAACTGCCCAAAAGTGCGGCGCTCAAAATCCTGCGACGGGAGCTCAGGGACCAGTGATCGCCCTCATCCTCGCCGTGGCTCTCGGACAAGGGCCTCCGGGCACCGACATCTATCTCGCCCCGCTGCGTATCGCGCACGGGGCAGCCGAAGTCGGCGCGCCGGTCAACGCGACGCACCGGCCCGGCTACGACAACCAGCCCTTCTTTCTCCCCAAGGGCGACGCTTTCCTCTATACGGCCGTCGTGGACGGCCAGGCCGACGTGTTCCGTTACGAGATTCGCGCGCAGCGCAGCACGCGCGTGACGGCGACACCCGAGAGCGAGTACTCGCCCACCCCGCTCCCCGGCGGCTCCGGTTTCTCGACGGTCCGCGTGGAGGCCGACTCCACCCAGCGGCTGTGGCGCTTCGATTGGGACGGCGGACATCCGGCGCTCGTGCTGACCGACGTGAAGCCGGTCGGCTACCATGCGTGGGGCGATCCCCGCACCCTGGCCCTCTTTGTTCTCGGCACGCCCCCCACGCTCCAGCTCGCCGACACGCGCACCGGAGGCGCCACGCGCGTCGCCAGCGACATTGGACGTGGTCTGCAGCGCATCCCGGGCCGGGCCGCGGTGAGCTTCGTGCAGAAAGCCGCCGATAGCGTGTGGACCGTGACGGAGCTCGACCTGGCGACGCAGCGGACTCGGCCCCTCGTCCAGACGCTGCGCGGCGTGGACCAGTACGCCTGGACCCCGGATGGAACGCTCCTCATGGCTCAGGGGTCGAAGCTCTACCAGTGGAGACCGGAGCGCGGCGCGCAGTGGGAAGAGATCGCCGACTTCACCGCGGCCGGACTTGCCAACATCACGCGGCTCGCGGTGAGTCCGCGCGGCAACCAGCTGGCGCTCGTAGCACGAGACCCGCAGCCCTAAGCGGAGGCCGTCATGATTGCGCTTGCACTCCTCGCCGCCGCGGCGGCGCTGCAAACCCCCGCTCCTGCGCCGAGTCCGAAGGGCGTCGTCGCGCGCGCCGTCGCTGCCATTGGCGGCGAAACCGCCCTGCGGAGCCTGCGGGGCGTCTCGGTTGAGTTCTATACCGCGACCTTCGCTCTCGGCCAGGAAGAGACGCCCCAATCGCAGGCCCGGGCCACCGTCGCCAGCGGCCAGACCCTCACCGACTACGTCGGCAATCGGCAGACGGGGACCGTGGAGCTGAAAAACCCCGCGGGCGCCGTCAACCGCCTCCGCCGGATCACCGCGGGCGGGATCGGGATGCTGGAAACGAACGGCCGTCAGGCGCCCGACAATCCCGGCACCGTCGCGAACTTCGAGGCCGGGATGCGGCGCGCTCTCGAGCGGCTGCTCCTCGCGGCGCTCGACAACCCCGCCGCGCTGCGCGCGATCCCCGCGCGCAGCTGGCGCGGCGAGCTGCACGACGGCGTGCGCTACGCCAACGGCCCCGACACCCTCGACCTCTATTTCGAGCGCCGCACCGGGCTGCCGATCGTGGCCGAGGCGGTCACCGACGACCCGATCCTCGGCGACCGGCACACCGTGTCCTGGTATACGCGCTGGCAGCCGGCCGGCGCGATCCTCTATCCGCGGCAATACGACGTGGAGGTGAACGGCCGCCTGCAAACCCATTCGGTGTTCACGGCCGTGACCGCGAACCCGGCGACCGCCGATTCCCTGTTCGCGATCCCCGACTCGATTGCCGCCCGCGCCCAGCGCTCGAACCCGACGCCGCCGCCCGTCACCGTGACGCTCGTCGAGCTCGCGCCCGGCATCTGGCGCGCCGAAGGGGGAACCCACCACTCGCTCGTGGTTGATCAGGGGACGCGCCTCCTCGTGGTGGAGGCACCGCAGAACGCCGCCCGGATGCAGGCGGTGTTGGACACGCTGCGCGCCCGTTTCCCCACCAAGCCCGTGGGCCTCGCCGTCAACACCCACCACCATTGGGACCACGCGGGTGGGCTGCGCGCGATGCTCGCGGCCGGCGTGCCGGTCGTCACCCAAGCGCGCAATGCGGCGTTCGTGCGGGGGATCGCGGCGGCGCGGAAAACCGTGAACCCCGACGCCTTGGCGCGCCGGCTCGGGGCCGCGCGGATTCGCCCGCCCGCAGTCACCGGCGTCGAGGACAGCACGGTGCTGGGCACCGGCGACCAGCGGGTCGTCATTTACCGGCTGCCGACCGCGCACGTGGAGGGGATGTTGGCGGCCTACGTCCCGGCCGCACGCCTGCTGTTCGTGAGCGACGTCCTGACGCCGGGGCCGACGCTGGCGCCCGCCGGGAGTGCGGAGCTGGTCGCCCTGGCGCGCGCGCGGCAGCTCACGATCGACCGAGTGGCGGGAGGCCACGGCGGAGTGGCCAATTGGGCCGACGTCGAGAAGGCGGCGGCCCCGTAGCTATTTATATTCGGGGCCATGCCGCCTACTCCCCCCGCCCCGCGCACGCTCTTCGCGCTCGCCGCGCTTGGCCTCGCCACGTTGCCGCCCGCACGGGCAGGGGCCCAGCAGGACATTCCCTATCGCGTCGTGGTGCACGTGTCCAACCCGATCGCCCGGCTCAGCCGCGCGCAGGTGGCCCAGATCTTCCTGCGCAAAGTGCTGCTGTGGGACGACCGGCGGCCGGTGCTGCCGGTGGATCAGTCCCCCGATTCCCCCGTGCGCCGCAGCTTCACCAAGGACGTCCAGCGCCGCACCGTCGCCTCGGTGCAGACTTACTGGCAGCAGCAGACGTTCGCCGGGCGGGGCGTAGCCCCGCCCGTGCGCTCATCCGACGCGGGTGTCCTCGCCTACGTCCGCCAGTATCCCACTGCCATCGGCTACGTCCACGCCGACGCGAACCTGGGGAGCGACATCAAGGTGGTCATCGTCACGCCCTGACGCCTGTCCCCCTAGTTGTTGCCTTGGCTACTCGCCGCTGCCTCTCCCCCTAGCCTGTATTTCTGATACCAACTCATCATGTACAGCTGCGTCCGCAGGAAATTCGACGGTTTTGAGCTCGTGCCGTGGTATTCGCCATTGAACCGCAGCATCACGACCGGGACTTTGAGCATCTTCAGCGCCGAGTAGTACTCCTCCGTCTGCGGGATGGGCGTGCGTAGATCCAGCTCGCCCGTCATCAGGAGGGTCGGCGTCTTGACGTTGCCGACGTACATGAGCGACGACTGCTTGAGCCACTGGTCCGGCTTCTCCCAGAACGGCGCATCGAAGAAGTTGTACGTGAACAACGGGATGTCGGTCTGGCCCGCCATGCTCATCCAGTTGATCACGGGACAGCGCACCGCCGCGGCCGCGAACCGGGTGGTGTGCCCGATCACCCAGCTCGACAGCACGCCCCCGCCCGAGCAGCCGCCCACGTACATCCGCTGCGTGTCCACGTATCCGCGCCCCACCACGGTGTCGACGCCCGCCATGAGGTCGTCGTAGTCCACGCTGGGATACGCATGCTCGATCGCGTTGCCGAACGCGCTCCCGTATCCCGTGCTGCCCCGGGGATTGGTGTACAGCACCACATAGCCGTTGGCGGCGAAGTTCTGGAACTGGTAGTTGAACGCGACGTTGTACATCCCGTGCGGCCCGCCGTGAATCTCGAGGATCAGCGGGTACTTCTTTTTGGGATCGAAGCCGGCGGGCTTCACGATCCACCCTTCGACGCGCGCCCCGCCGCTCGACGCGTAGGAGACCTGCTCCACCGCGCCTAGCCGCATCCCCGCCAGGACGTCGGCATTGACGCTCGTGAGCCGTGTGATGCCCTGCAGGCGCTTCAGGTTGTAGCGGACGACGTCGCCCGGCTCGTCGGGGTCGCTGAGCGTGCCGACGGCGGTGAAATCGCGCGCGATCGAGGCGAGCGACAACATCTGCACGCCGTCGGTCACCTTGCGCGCGCCGCCGCGCAGACCGGCGAAGTGCACGTTGCTGGTCCCGTGGTCACCCAGATTGAAAAACACGCCGCTGCCGTCCGGGGCCCACTCGAGCCCGCCGGGATCGCGATCGTACGTCGTGAGGGCGCGCGCCCCCGTCCCGTCGATCCCCACCACCCACACTTCGTTCGCCCGGTAGGAGAAGGTGCCGTACCCGCGCCCCGTGAACGCAACGGTGCGCCCGTCGGGCGACACCTCGGGATTGGTCCACAGGCCCCGTTCCTTGACGAGCTGCCGGATCGCGCCGCTCGCGACGTCGACGGTATAGAGATACGACTCGCGATAGCGGTAATCGGCGTCGGCTTCGCGCAGCCCGTCGAACACGATCGTGCGCCCGTCGGGCGTCCAGTCGTAGTTCAGGCCGGCGCCCAGCTCGCTCGCTCCAAACGCACCGCTCGTCAGCTGCCGCGGCGTACCCCCCTCGGCGGGCACGAGGAAGAGCTGCGTGCTCCCCTGCTCGAAGAAGCCCTGGCGGTCGCGGCGGTAGTGCAGCCGGTCGATCGCGCGCGGCGCGGGAGTCCATTTCGCGCCGTCCGGCGCCGTGGGCATGCTGATCTTCCACTTCGACTCGTCCGACACGAGCATCGTGAACGCGAGCGAGCGGCCGTCCGGCGCCCAACTGAGATTGGCCGGTGTTTCGTCGAGGTGCGTCACCTGCGAGATCGCCCCCTCGGCATCCATCCAGCGCACGAACAGCTGCGTGCCCTTCGGCTCGCCGTCGGCGAAATAGGCGATGCGGCCGCCGTCGGGCGACCAGCGGGCGCTCGAGCCCTTCACGAGGAAGCGGTTCTTCGAGCCGTCCACGTTCATGATCCAGAGCCCGGAGTCCCAGCGATCCTCGATCTTGTTCACCCACCGCCGCGTGTACACGATCTGCGAGCCGTCGGGAGAGATCTGCGGCTCCGCGACCTGCTCCCAGTCGAGGTAGTGGTTGACGGTCAGCAGCGAGTCGGAAGCAGTTTCCTGCGCGCGGGCGACGAACGGCACCAGAACCAGCGCAGCGGTGATGACGGGAAACGGGAAACGGGAAACAGGGCGCATAGAACCCTCCACGTTTGCGTCGGAGCACGGATCGATCGGCCGCGTCTAAGAGAACTCCCCTCCCCTCACTCGGCCAGCGCCCGGTTGCGGCGCCTTCGCCACACCGGGGCGCGGCACGCCGATCAGGTAGGTCACGGGCAGGAGCTGCCACCAGGCGCGCGGCGCCTCGCCCACCTCCCAGTCGTAGCCGTCGAGCCCCTCGACCAGCTCACGCAGCTCCGCTGGGGAGTAGGCGCGCAGGCACGAAACCACGCCGTCGAACGTCCCGACGAGGGGGAGGACGGGCGGCAGGTAGCTCCAGATGAGGCGAGACCACCGAAACGGACGCACAAACGGCGCGAGCAAGAGGACCGCCACCCAAGTCAGGGCGATGAGCGCGGCTTCCCGTGGGGCCCGGCGGACCACCTCGAACACCCCGATCCCCTCTCCCCGCCGCACCGCGTCGGCGAGGATCGCCCGGGCCTCGGCGGGCCGGAAATGGTGGAAGGCCGTGAACACGGTGCGGAAGCCGCGCAAGTCGGGAGGGACCGCAGTCGCGTCGACGGGCTGCGGGTGGAAGGGCAGCGGGCCGCTCCGGGCCTGCCGGTTTGGGTATTTGTCGGTCAACAGGACCGGGACGCCCACCGCGGGATGCAGCACCGGCCACGCGCCACCGGCGCCCGAGCAGAGATCGACCACCCGGGAGGCACCGGAACGTGCAATCGCCGACTTGAGCAGCGGGGCGATGGGTTGATAACTCCGGCCCAGCCGCAATGTGAAGCCCAGGAAATCGGTCAGGGCGTCACGCAGCGACGCCGGACACCACGCTTGGTCGTGAATCTCCAGGAGATGCACTCGCGCCATCGGGACACGATAACATTAGATTTCGCGCCCGGTCCATGGAGCGCTACTCCGAGTTCCTCCGCGTCCCCGCCCTCTCCGCGGGGTGGTACGTGCTCCCCGCCGGCGGCGGGGACCCGCAACGCCCGCACCGCGAGGACGAGCTGTACTACGTGGCCGCGGGACGTGGCGCGATCCGCGTCGGCGCCGAGGACCGCCCTGTCGCGCCCGGCACGATCGTGTACGTCCCTGCGGGCCAGGGGCATCGCTTCCACTCGATCACCGAAGAGCTGCGCGTGCTGGTGGTGTTCGCGCCCGCGGAAACGACGCCCGCGTGACGCTGCGCACCACGCCCTTTCACTCACGCACGGCTCCTCTCATGGAAGGCCAGGCGTGGCGCCGCTGGGCCGGCTACGTGGTCGCCAGCTCCTACGAGTTGTCGCACGACCGCGAGTATCACGCCATCCGCAACGCGGCGGCGTTGTTCGATGTGTCGCCCCTCTACAAGTACTGGATCACCGGCCCCGACGCCGCCCGGCTGCTCGACCGCGTCGTCACCCGCGACGTCGCCAAGTGCAAGGTCGGCCAGGTGCTGTACACGCCGTGGTGCGACGCCGAGGGGAAGCAGATCGACGACGGCACCATCTCCCGGCTCGGCGAGCGGACCTTTCGCCTGACGGCGGCGGACCCGAACCTGCGCTGGCTTCACCTCAATGCCGCCGGAAGCGACGTCACGATCGACGAGGTGTCGGAGCAAACCGCCGCGCTGTCGCTCCAGGGCCCCACGTCGCGCGCCATCCTCGAAGTCGTCGCGCAAACCGATCTCTCCAAGCTGAAGTTCTTCCACCTCACCGAAGCGACGATTCGCGGGATTCCCGTCACGATCTCGCGCACCGGCTACACCGGTGATCTCGGCTACGAGCTGTGGGTGGATGCGGCCAAAGCGGTGCCGCTGTGGGACGCGCTGATCGACGCCGGCGCGCCGTACGGCATCACCCCCGCCGGCATGCTGGCGCTCGATGTGGCCCGGATCGAGGCCGGCCTGCTGCTCATCGAGGTGGACTACTTCTCGTCCCGGCACGCGCTCATCGAGATGCAGAAGTCGTCTCCCTACGAGCTGGGGCTCGGCTGGACGGTGGCGGAAGGCAAGGAGCAGTTCAACGGGAAGCAGGCCCTCGCCGAGGAGCGCCGCCGCGGGTCGACGTGGCAGTTCACGGGGCTCGCGGTGAACTGGGAGTCGCTCGAGCGGCTCTACGCCGAGGTCGGTCTGCCGCCCCGCCTCCCCACCGTGGCGTGGCGCACCAGCGTCCCGATCTACGCGGGGGACCGCCAGGTGGGGTACGCGACGAGCGGCGGGTGGTCGCCGCTCCTGAAACAGTACATCGCGCTGGCGCACCTCGAGGCGCCGTTCGCCCAGCCCGGCACGCCGGTGCGCATGGAGGTCACCGTCGAGCACCGACGCAAGCAGGCGGAGGCGCGCGTGACCAAGCTCCCCTTCTTCAACCCCGACCGGAAGCGCGCCTGATGCCGGCGTCCAATCGCTACGACGCGATCGTGATCGGCGGCGGGCACAACGGCCTCGTCCACGCCGCCTATCTCGCCCGGGCGGGGAGGAAGGTGCTGGTGCTCGAGCGCCGGCCCCGCGTGGGGGGGGCCGCCGTGACCGAGGAAGTGTTCCCCGGCTTCAAGTTCTCGATGTTCTCTTACGTCGTGAGCCTGCTCCGCCCCGAGATCATCCGCGACCTGGACCTCCCCCGGCATGGGCTCCACATCCTGCCGCTCGAGAGCACGCTCACGCCGATGGAGAACGGCGACTACCTCGCCGCGTGGGCCGACCACGATGAGACGCGCCGCGAGCTGTACCGCCACTCCCCGCGCGACGCCGAGGCGTACGACCTGTACGGCCGACTCATGCACCACATGGCGCACGCCGTGAAGCCGATCCTCGGCATGGTGCCGCCCGACCCGACCTCCCTGAGCCCGCGCGACCTCCTGGGCCTGCTCCGCCTCGGCCGTCACTTCCGCGGCCTCGGCGGCGAGCGCTTCCACGCCCTCGTCAAGCTCATGACGATGAGCTCGGCGGACTATCTCGACGAATGGTTCGAGACCGACGTCCTCAAGGCGACCAAGGCGGCGAGCGGGATCATCGGGACGTTCTTAGGGCCAAGGTCCCCGGGCACCGCCTACGTCCTGCTCCACCACTACATGGGCGAGCTCGACGGTGTGTTTCGCGCCTGGGGCTTCGCCAAGGGCGGGACCGGCGCGGTGAGCGAGGCGATCGCCAGCGCGGCGCGCGGCTTCGGCGCCGAGATCCGCTGCGACGCCGCTGTGGCGCGCGTGATCGTCAAGAACGGGCGCGCCACCGGCGTGGTGCTCGAGAATGGCGACGAGCTGGCGGCCCGGGTCGTCGTGTCGAGCCTCGATCCGCGCCGCACCTTCCTCCAGCTCCTGGACGGGAACGAGCTCCCCGACGAGTTCGTCGCCGACATCCGGCGCTTCAAGTTCCGGGGCTCGTCGGGCAAGGTGAACCTCGCGCTCTCCGCCCTGCCGAGTTTCTCGTGCATGCCGGGGGTGGGCCGCCATCACCGCGGCGCGGTGTCGATCAGTCCCAGCCTCGCGTACGTGGAGCGCGCCTACGACGATGCCAAGTACGGCGAGTTCTCGCGCCGCCCCTACATGGACATCGTGTTCCCGTCGGTGATCGATCCGGGGATGGCGCCGCCGGGCAAACACGTGATGTCCATCTTCGTGCAGTATGCCCCCTATCAGCTGAACGGCGGCTGGAGCGACGCGAAGCGCGAGGCCTTCGGCGATGCCGTGGTCGACACCGTCGAGCAGTTCGCGCCCGGTTTCAAGTCGCTGATCCTGCACCGCCAGGTGCTGACGCCCGCCGACATCGAGCGGATCACGGGGCTCACCGAGGGCAATATCTTCGCCGGCGAGCTCGCCCTGCATCAGCTGTTCTTCCTCCGGCCCGCGCCTGGTTGGGCCAAGTTCCGCACTCCCGTGCGCGGCTACTACCAGTGCGGCTCGGGGACGCATCCCGGCGGCGGGATCATGGGCGCGTCGGGCCGCCTCGCGGCCCTCGCCGTCCTTGGAGACGGCCGATGAACGCCCCCCCCGGCCGCTTCGACGCGGTAGTGATCGGCGCCGGCGTCAACGGGCTCGTCGCGGCGCGCTACCTGGCCCGAACCGGCCGCCGCGTGCTGGTCGTCGAGCCGGGGAGAGACGCCCACCAGTCCGCCGAGATCGGGTGGGTCCCGCCGCAGCTGGTCCGCGAGCTCGGCCTTGGCGCCCAGCTCCGCGTCGAGCAGCTCGACCCATGGATCACCGCCCCGCTCCAGGACGGCGGCCGCCTCGAGCTGTGGCGCGATCCCGCGAAGTCGGCGGAGGCGATCGGCCGCATCAGCCCTAGCGACGGCCAGAAGTGGCCGGAGTTCTGCGCGCGGATGCGGCGCCTCGCGAGCGTCCTCGAGGCGCTCTACGTCCAGCCGCCCCCCGACGTCGAAACGCGGGAGGTGGGCGAGCTGCTGCGCCTCGCGGGCCTGGGGCTGCGCGTGCGGCGCCTCGGCAAGCAGGCGATCGTCGATCTGCTGCGCGTCCTGCCGATGTCGGTCGCCGAGCTGCTCGACGACTGGTTCGAGAGCGACGCCCTGAAGGGCGTGCTCGGCGCTCTGGGCGTCTGGCACCTGAAGCAAGGCCCGCGCGGGGGCGGCACGGCCTTCAACTTCCTGCACCATCACGTCGGGTGTCCGCTCGGCGTGTTCCGCCCCCATCGCTCGAACGTGAAAGAGCTGCTCCTCGCCCTGCCCGGTGTGGAGGTGCGTCAGGGCAGCGCGGTCACGCTCGTACGCGGCGGCCGCGCAACCGGCGTCGCGCTCGGCCCGGCGGGCGACGCCATCGAGGCGCCGCTCGTCGTGTCCGGCGCCGACCCCCGGACCACGTTCGAGCCGCTGGCCCGCGAGCTCGACGCCGAATTCATTCGGGCGATCCGGAACATCAGGGGCCGCGGGGTCGTCGCGCGCGGAACGCTCCGGCCCAACCACCCCCCCGACTTCTCGACGCTATGCCTGGCGCCCTCGCTCGAGTATCTGGAGCGCGCCTACGACGACGCGAAATACGGCCGGAACTCCGCCCATCCGTACGTCGAGGCGCGCGCGGTCAACGGGCAGCTGGAGCTGCACGTGCAGTACGCCCTCGCCGCCGACCGGACCCTGCCCGAGCGCGTGGCTGCCGCCCTGGGCGGTCCCGCCCAGGCGGCCCAGGTGACGCTCGAGGCGCCGGAGCACCTCTACCATGGGGACCTCACCCTCGACCAGATTCTGTTCATGCGCCCCGTGCCCGGCTGGAGCCGCTACCGCACTCCCGTCGAGGGGTTGTATCTCTGCGGGCCCGGCACGCACCCGGGCGGCGGGATCGCGGGCGCGGCGGGGCGCAATGCGGCCCGCGTGATTCTCAAGGACGCGAAGCGGAGCTGAGCGATGCCGAGCTTCCTCAAGACCACCGAGACCTATCGTCAGGGGGCGCGCACGCTCGCCGGGCGCTACTACACGGCGCCCGAGGTCCTCGCCGACGAGCAGGAGCGCATCTTCCGGCACCGCTGGATCTGCATCGGCCGCGCCGAGACGATCGGTGCCGCCGGCGACTACGTGCTCGTCGAGATCGCGGGCGAGAGCATCATCGTGCTGCGCGACCAGACGGGGGAGCGGCGGGCGTTCTACAACGTGTGCCGCCACCGCGGCACCCGGCTGTGCGAGGCGCCGCGCGGCCGCCTCTCGGAGACGATCCAGTGCCCCTATCACGCCTGGACGTATGCCCTCGACGGGCGGCTGATCGGCGCTCCCCACATGCACGAAGTCGAGGGTTTCGACAAGAAAGCCTATCCGCTGCACGCGGTCGCGCTCGCGGAGTGGGAAGGGTTCCTCTTTGTGAACCTGGATCCGGGGGCGGAGCCCCTCGAGCGCGTCTACGAGCCGCTCGCGGGTCGATTCAGCCGCTACAACCTGCCGGCGCTGCGCACGGTGCGCCGGATCGAGTACGAGGTGCGGGCCAACTGGAAGCTGATCCTCCAGAATTACAATGAATGCCTGCACTGCCCGACGATCCACCCCGAGCTGTCCACCAAGCTCCCGTACACGAGCGGCGCGAACGACCTCGTGGAGGGCCCGTTCCTCGGCGGCTACATGGAGATCAAGGCGCCGAACGAAAGTGCGACCCTCACCGGCCGCGCCTGCGGCCTGCCCCTGGGCGACCTGCCGGAGCAGGACCGGCGCCGCGCCTACTATTACTCGCTCTTCCCCACCATGATGCTGAGCCTGCACCCCGACTACGCCGTTTTCTACACGGTGTGGCCGCTGGGTCCGATGGCGTCGCGCGTGGTGTGCGAGTGGATGGTGCACCCCGACTCGCCCGCGTCGCCGGGCTATAACATCCAGGATGCCGAGGAGTTCTGGGACCGCACCAACCGGCAGGACTGGCACATCTGTGAGCAGAGCCAGTTGGGCATCAAGTCTCGCGCGTACGTCCCCGGGCCCTACTCCCCGCGCGAGAGCATTCCGGCGGCGTGGGACCGGGCATATCTGCAGACGATGGGCGCGCCTTGAACCTGGCTTGACCGCCCCGGAGGGCGTTCATGTCGACAACCCAATGGTGGACCTGCTGCCTGATGCTCTCGGTCACGCCCTGCCTGAGCGCCAACGCACAGCTGATTCCGCCACCGCTCCACCAGGGGCAGCGCGTGCGCGTTACCGCACCGGCCAGCAGCCCCGCCCGGATCACGGGCACCTTCATCGGCATACGGTCTGACTCGGTCGTCGTGGCCGGCCCGGAAGGAGAGCGTGCGGTCCCCCGCTCCGCGGTGCTGCGGCTGGACGTGAGCCGTGGCCCGAAGACCAACGCGGGAACGGGTGCCCTGATCGGCATGGGCGTCGTCGGCGCCGCCGGGTTAGTCGCTTGCGGCGGTTGTTTTGCTTCGGACGACGGCGGTGGCGCGAATTTCCTGCTCGTGCTGTTCCCCAGTCTCGCGGGTGGCGCACTCATCGGCGTGCTCATCGGTAGCGGCGTGCACAGCGACCGGTGGGAGCCGGTGCCGAGCTTTTGAGCGCCGCCGACTCCCCCGACCCGCTCTCCTCTGCGCTCGAGCGGCTGCGCGCCGGGTTCGCCGGTCTGCCGCCCGCCGACACGCCGACCGATCCCGCGGCGCTCGAGCGCGTCCTCGGTGAAGTCGCCGAGCGTCTGAAGGACAACTACCCCTACTTCCATCCCCTGTACGCCGGCCAGATGCTGAAGCCGCCGCACCCTGTGGCGCGCCTCGCCTACGCGCTTACGCTGTGGCTCAACCCAAACAACCACGCGCTGGACGGCGGCCGCGCCAGTTCCGCCATGGAGAAGGAAGCGGTCGCCGATCTCGCCCGCCTGATCGGGTGGGACACGCACCTCGGCCACCTGACGAGCGGCGGCACGATGGCGAACCTCGAAGCGCTGTGGGTGGCGGGCCGTCTGAAGCCCGGCGCGGCGGTGGTCGCGTCGACGCAAGCGCACTACACGCACCAGCGAATCAGCGCCGTGCTGGCGTTGCCGTTCGAGGCGATCTCGAGCGACCCGCGCGGCCGCCTCGACGTGAACGCCCTGGAGCAGCGTCTCGCGCAGGGCGGCGTCGGCACCGTCGTCGCCACTATCGGGACGACTGCCACGGGTGCCGTGGACCCACTTCCCGAGATTCTCGACCTGCGCAAGGGGCATGGCTTTCGCATCCACGCGGATGCCGCCTATGGCGGCTACTTCCGCCTGGCCGACAACCTCGCGCCGGAGACGCGCCGCACCTACGACCGCCTTGCAGAGGTGGACTCGCTCGTCATCGATCCGCACAAGCATGGGCTGCAGCCTTACGGCTGCGGCTCGGTGCTGTTCCGGGACCCGTCGGTGGGCCGGCTGTACCGCCACGACTCGCCCTACACGTACTTCACGTCGGACGACCTGCACCTCGGGGAGATCAGCCTCGAGTGCTCGCGCCCCGGCGCCGCCGCGGTGGCGCTCTGGGCAACGCACCGCCTGCTGCCCCTCACCCCCGGGGGCGACTTCGCACGCGGGCTCGCGGCCGGCCGCGCCGCTGCGCTTGCGCTGTACGAGCGGCTGCGGGGCGACCCGCGCTTCATCACCGCATCCCCGCCGGAGCTCGACATCCTCGTGTGGGCGCCGCGCGCCCCGAGCGTCAGCGCCGCGTCGACGGCGGCCAAGCGGCTGTTCGATGAGGCTGCGAAGCGCCAGCTCCACCTCGCGCTCGCCGATCTCCCGATCGACCTGTTCGACCTCCCGGGGGTGGACCGAGACCGGGAGACGCTCACCTGCCTGCGCTCCGTGTTGATGAAACCGGAGCACCGGGACTGGGTGGACAGGATTTGGGAGATTCTGGATGAGGCTTCAGATGTCGTATCCGTGCGCTGAAGCGCTGGCTCGGCGAAGGCACGCGCCCTTAAGGACACGGGTTACCGCGTGGTGATGGAGACCCCCACCACCACATGCCTTGGCAGCCCCGGCTCGAACGCCACGGGCTCCCCGCCCACCACGTCCGGGTTGAGGAATGCCGACGCAGTGTAGCGGCGGTTGAACAGATTCTCGACCGTGACGAACCCGCTCACCCCGACCCTGGCGCCGACACTGAGCGGCTCCGCCGTGCCCACCGTCAACGTCGCCGTGCGATACGACGGCACGTTCACCTGGTTCGCGTCGTCCGCAAAGTAAGCCGACATCCCTTGAACGCCCACGCGTAGCTCGAGCGGCTGCCAGCCCGGCGGGGCGACCGACACTGACGCGGCGTACGTGACGTCGGGCACGCCCACCACGCGGTTGCCGGAGTAATCGGCCGACGCGCCCGGCCTTCCATAATACGCGGAGTCCACGACGTAGCGCGTGTAGCGGTGGTCGGTGTAGGCGGCTGCCGTCCGGACCGACACGCCGCCCGCGAGTCCGACGCGCAGCCCCAGCTCGGCGCCGCGCCGGCGCACCTTGCCGGCGGTGAAGTAGAAGCGGCCCCCGCGGTAGGGAACGATCTCGTCCTTCACGGCGGTGTGGTACAGCGCGACGTCATAACTCACGTCGCGCACGAACCCCGCGTCAGCGCGGGCGACGACCTGCTTCGTGCCGATCTCGTACGTCGTGGAGCGGATCGGATCGAGCAGCGGATTGATCGCCGTCGCGGTGTCGAGCGGGGGCGCGGGATCGGTCTCGTTGCCGGCCGGCACTTCGACGCCGCCCCCGATCGAGGCGTACACGGTGTGGAGTGCCGTCAGGGCGTAGGTCACGCCGAGCTTGGGGGTGACGCCGGTGAACGTCTTGCGCGTATCGAGCCCGGGGTCGATGTAGTTGCGATAGTTGTAGGTGACGGCGTCGTAGCGCGCCCCGAGGGCGAGCGCCCACCGCCCGAGCGTCACTTCCTTCGTGACGAACACCCCGGCGTTCTGCGCTCCCTCCCCTTTGTTGTCGCGCAGCGTGTCGCCCCGCGTCTGCTCGGGGCTCAAGGAGTAGAACAGAATCGCGCCGTCCTGCACGGCAAAATCGGCCCCGACGAGCAGCGTCCCCACGCGAGCCACCGTGTTCGCGCCGGCGTGGATGCGGGTGAAATCCCGGAAGGTGCCCCGTTCCGAGCGGTGCAGGATCTTGGGATTGACGAACGCCAGCGCCGAGATGGCGGCGCGGTCCGAGAACTCGTGGTCGAGAGTGAGCCCGAGGCGGCCGGCGAGATTGTCGCGCCGCTCGTCGCGCGCGAGATAAGTCGCGTTCGCTTGGCGGGGATCGGCCGCCGCCTGCGCGGCCGTCAGCGGCCCCGGAATCCGGAACAGGTTGTCGCTCCCCACGGCGTACACGCCCAGCGCGGTGTGGGCGGAGACGGGCGCGACGAGCGCGACGTTCAAAACCGACCGGCGGCTCGCCGAGTGCACGCGCCATCCGTCGAAGTCGCTGTGCACGAACGAGGCGCTCAGCTGTCCCCCCCCTCCCCCTCCCCCTCCGAGCCCTACGCCCCCGCGCACGGTCCAGCGCGTGAGGCCGAACGACCCTGCCACCGGCTCGACGGTCGCGAGCCGGTCGTCGAACTCGGGCACCGTCGACACGCTGACGACGCCGCCCGCCGCGTTGCCCCACACCGCGGACGCGTTGGACCGGATCACCTCGATCGATTGCGCCGCCGCGAGGTCGATCCCGTCGAACGAGGTGCGGCCGTCCGGCTCGGTCTCCGGGAATCCGTCGAGCAGCACGCGGATGCCGCGCGACGTGCCCGCGTTCGAACGGTCCCCGGCGCCGCGCGCGCCGTAGCCGCGGATCGTGATCCGCACGTCCTGGTTCCCGTAGCGCGACTGCGCCACGACGCCCGGGACCAGCGCCAGGGCGTCGTTCAGCCCGTACCCGGTGGTCCCGAACAGGTCACCCTTCTTCAGCTGCGTGACGGCGAGCGGGACCGCGAGGAGGCTGGTGGAATGCCGCGTCGCGGTGACCGTGATGGGCGCCAGGGGCACCGTGTCCCGCACCGTGGTGTCGGGGACTTGGGCGGCGAGGCTCGGCGCGAGAAGCAGCGGGAGGAGTGGTCGCATGGATCCTTAGTCGACGCTCGCCGTGGCGATGGGCTGGCCTTCGGCGTCCGTGACATGTCCGGTCACCTGGGCGGCGGCCGTGGAAGCAAACAGGATGAGAACTGCGGGGAGGAGCGCGCGCATGGCGCTAAATACTACGCTCAAACTCCCCCGATCGCTTCGATCGGATCGAGCCGAGCCGCCCGGCGCGCGGGATACCACCCGAACAGCACGCCGACGATCAGGGCGAAGACGACCGCCAGGAACACCCCGGGGACGTTGACGGGGATGTGGAAGGGCTTTCCAAACTGCCGCCCGATCACCTCGGTGACCACCGTCAGCCCCGCCCCTCCCGCGATCCCGACGACCGCGCCCAGGAACGACAGGGTCAGCGACTCGGCGAGGAAGAGCTGGAGCACCGCCCCATCATCGGCGCCGAGCGCCTTGCGGATCCCGATCTCGCGCACCCGCTCCCGCACCGAGATGAGCAGCACGCTGAACAGGCCGATCCCACCCACCACCAGGGTGACGCCGGCGATCGTGAACATCACGGCGTTCCAACCGCCCAGGATGTTGTCGGCCATGGCGAGGTCCGACAGCACGTCCGCGGCCTCGTTCTCGATCTCGTAGTCCTCCGTTCCGCCGTGGCGCTGGCGCAACAACACTTCCCCCCGCCGCAGGACGTCGCCGAAGTCGGCCGCCGGAGCGGCGGTGACGAGGGCCTGATCCACGCGTCCTTCCCCCCGCCCGTAGCGCGTGAGATAGGTGTACGGCACGTAGATGCGCCGGGCCACCCAGCTGAAATCGGCCGGGATGATGTCGAACTCGATGGGGGCCACGACGCCGATCACGAGAAAGCGCACGCCCTCGATCGTGATCGTCTGACCCACCGGGGCCGCATTCCCGAACAGGTCGTGCACCAGCTCGGAGCCGACCACCGCGACCCGCGCGTAATTCGCGATGTCGAGCGGCCGCAGGCTGCGCCCCGCCGTGATCCGGTAGTTCCGCATTTCCAGGTAGCCCGCGTCCACGCCGTCCACCCGTACGCGCCGCCGGTCGGCGGCGGCATTGACGACTTGCTCCTGTCCGAAGTTGCGGCCGTGGACGCTCGCCACGCCGGGGACGGTGCGCAGCGCTTCGATATCGATCAGGCGCAGGCCTGTGTGACGCAGCGCTGCGGCGCCGCGCGCGTCGGAGCGGGGCCCCCGGTCGTTCGCCGTGAAGCTGCGCGACAGCCCCATCGCGATCAGGTCGTCGTACACCAGGGTCTTCATCGCGGACGCGAGCGACGTCATCGACACGACGGACGCGGTGCCGAACACGATTCCCGAGAGGGTGAGGGGCGAGCGCAGCTTGTGCCCCCGGATCTCGCGCAGCGCGTCGCTGATGAGCTCCCACCATTCACGCATAGCGCAGCGCCTCGACCGGAGAGAGCCGCGCGGCGCGCAGCGCGGGGAACAGCCCGGCGACGAATCCCACGGCGAGCGCAGTGCCGAGCGCCACCGATGCGATGAACGGGCTCACGACCGCCGGCATCTGCATGAAGTGGGCGACCACGCCGGTCAGCGCGGTGCCGAGCCCCAGCCCGAGCAACCCACCCATCACCGTGACCACCAGCACCTCCGCCAGGACATGGGCGAAGATGGCGAGCCCCGTGGCGCCGAGCGCCATGCGCGTGCCGAACTCCCGCACCCGCTCGACCACCGAGGCGAGCAGGATGTTCGCGATCACGATGCCGCCCGTGATGAGCGACACCACGCCGACCACGAGGAAGATGAAGTTGAACAGCAGCAGGAACTGGCCGCTGTTTTGGCCGGCGCCCTGGCCCGACGCCCGGATGTCGAAATCCTCGACGCCGTGCCGGGCGTACAGGAGGCTGCGGACCTGCGTCTGCGCCGCCCGTCCGCCCACGGACGGTTTGGCCTTGAGCGTCAGGAAGCTGAGCCGGTCGTTGGCGCTGTGCTGGGCGATGGCCGTAGTGATGGGGATGTACGCGCGCTCGTTCCGGTACTCGAGCGCGTTGTCCTCCCAGGCCGCGAAGTAGAATTCCTCGCGCTCCATCACGCCGACGACCGTGTAGTTCTTGCCGCCGAGGCTGACGAGCTGGCCCGGCGCGCGCGTCGCCACGCCGAACAGCGAGTCGGCGTACTTCCAGCCGAGCACCGCCACGCGCGCCTGTTGGCGCACGTCCAGATCGCTCAGGTAGCGCCCCACGAGCGGCTTGATGTCGTTGATCGCCATGTAGGCCGGCACCGTGCCGATCACCTGGCCGTCGAAGCTCGTGTTGCCGACGCGGTATGGGAGCTGTTGCGACCACCCCGGACTGACCGCGGCGAGCGCCGTCGCCCGGTCGCGCAGGAACTGTGCGTCGCGGAAGGTGAGCTGCTTCGACGCGAGCTCGCGCGCGCCGGGATGCGCCGAGCCGTCGCGATCCGACACGATGATCGTGCCGCGGCCGCCCACCTCGCTCAGGAACTGCTCGGTGAGCGCCGTCTGTCCCCCGAACAGCGCCAGCACCGTGACGATGCTCCCCGTGCCGAGCACGAGGCCGAGGAAGGAGAGGACGGTCTGGCCCCAGTGGCGGCGCGCCTCGTCCAGCCCGGTGAGGAGGGACTCCAGCAGGTTCAGACGGCCCGTCCGTCGCTGATCTGAATGATCCGCTGAGCCCGCGCGGCGACGCCGGGGTCGTGCGTCACCAGCACGATCGTGTGCCCCGCGCCGTGCAGCTCGGCGAACGTCCGCAACACTTCGGCCCCCGACGCCGAGTCGAGATTGCCCGTGGGCTCGTCCGCCATGAGGATCGCGGGCTCGCCCACCAGCGCGCGCGCGATCGCCACCCGCTGCCGCTCGCCGCCCGACAGCTCGTCGGGCCGGTGACCCACGCGGTCCGCGAGCCCCAGGCGCTCGAGCAAGCGCAGCGCGCGCGCCCGCCGCTCGGCCCGCGGCACCCCGCCGCGATACTTGAGCGGGAGCGCCACGTTCTCCTCCACGGTGAGCCGCGGCATCAGATTGAACGTCTGGAACACGAAGCCGACTTTGCGATTGCGGACCTGGGCGAGCCGCTTCCCCGACAGGCCGCTCACATCCTCGCCGCCCAACCGGTAGGTCCCCGCCGTCGGCGTGTCGAGACAGCCGAGGATGTGCATCAGCGTGCTCTTGCCTGAGCCCGAGGGACCGGTGATCGCCACGAACTCCCCCGCCGCCACGTCGACGTCCACACCGCGCAGCGCCTGAACGTCCACCTGCCCCAACCGGTACGTCTTGGCGAGACCGCGCGCTTCAATGAGGCCGGCGAGCGCGATCATCAACGCCGCCGCGCCGGGTTACGCGCGCGCTCGATGGCCGCAACCGGGTCCTCGAGGGCGATGGAATCGCCCACGGCGATCCCCTGGAGCACCTCGACGTAGAACAGATCGGAGAGACCGAGCGTCACGGGCACCGGCTGCGGGCCGCTGCCGCCGATCTTGAACACGACCGGCTTCCCCTCCTGCAGCAGCACCGCCTCGACGGGGACGCGCGCGATGCCCGTCCGGACGGGCCCCGAGATCCGCACGTTGGCGGTCATCCCCGGCCGCAGGAACGCCTGCCCGCTGATGACTTCGATCTCGACGTCGAACACTCGCACCCGCTCCTGCAATCGCGCCGCCGGCGGGACGAGCCGGACGAGGCCCCGCCCCGTGTCGCCGGGGAAGGCGTCCACCGTGAGGGCGACCCGGTCTCCTTTTTTCACCTTGCCGATGTCGACCTCGTTGATCGCCGCCTTGACGAGCAGCGTGGACAGGTCGGCGATCGTGAACAGCTCCGTCCCCCCGCCGAACGCGCTCGTCCCGCCCACCACCGTCTCCCCTTCCTCCACACCGCGTCCGATGATCACGCCGCCCGCCGGCGCGATGATGCGGGCCCACTGCGCGGAGTCGCCCGCGGTGACGCCGGAGAGCTGCACAAGCCGGAACTGATCCTGCGCTTTGCGCCACTGGTTCTCCGCCTGCTCGTACGCGACCCGCCGCTGGTCCAAGTCGGCCTGCGTGATCCCGCCCATGGCGGACAGGGACTGGGCCCGGTCGTACTCGCGCTTGGCGTTTTCCCGCGCGATCTGCGCACCGGCGATTTCGCTGCGCAGCTGGGCGAAGCTGTTGGCCTGCGCGATGTCCGGGAACACCCGGGCGAGGGCCTGACCCGGCTGCACCCGATCGCCTTCCCGGACGTACAGCTGCTGCACCACGCCGGAGATCGGCGACTTGACGACGATGCGCCGCTCGGGCTCGACGACGCCCGTCTCCTCGACGGTGACCCGGACTTCGCCGCGATCGACGACGCCGACCTTGTAGGGCCGGCCGGAGCCGTCGTCGGCATCGGCCTTGGAGCAGGAGGCCGCGAAGGCGGCCATGGGGAAGAGAGCGGCCAGGACGAGCGATCGGTGCATGGACGGGCTCCGGACAGGTCGTCAGACCAGACGGGGGCTGGCCGAGGACGGTTTCACGGTGAAATTAGTGTCCCAATGACGGGACCGCTCGGCGACTGGGCCAATCTGCTGCTCCGCTGGACCCATTTCATCGCCGGGATCGCCTGGATCGGCAGCTCCTTCTACTTCATCTGGCTGGACCGAGCGCTGGGCGCTCCCACGCGTCCGGGCCCCGGGGTCGACGGGGAGCTGTGGATGGTCCACAGCGGCGGCTTCTACCAGGTCGAAAAGCGCCGCCCCGCTCCGGGCGAGATCCCCCCCGTGCTCCACTGGTTCAAGTGGGAGGCGCTGCTCACCTGGGTGAGCGGCATCGCCCTCCTCGTCCTCCTCTACTACCTGAGCGACGCCTATCTGTTGGATCCGGCGGTCTCGCGGATCGGCCGCGGCACGGCGATCGCGTTCGGCGTGGGGCTCCTGGTGGTCGGCTGGGCGGTGTACGACCTGCTGTGGCGCTCGCCGCTCGCAGAGGTTCCGTGGGCCGGGGCAGCGATCTCCCTCGGATTCCTCGCGGCGGCGACGATCGCGCTGTGCCGGATCCTCTCCGGGCGCGCCGCCTACATGCATGTCGGCACGCTCATCGGGACGGTGATGGTGGCCAACGTGTGGATGCGGATCATCCCCGCCCAGCGTGCGATGATCGCCGCCACCGCGCAGGGGCGGCCCGCCGACTTCACGTTGGGCCTCAGGGCCAAGCGGCGGTCGGTGCACAACAGCTATCTCACCTTCCCGCTGCTGTTCATCATGCTGAGCAACCACTTCCCCGCCACCTACGCTGGCCCCTTCAACTGGCTGATCCTGCTGCTGCTGATCGTGGCGGGCGGGGCGGCGCGGCACGTGATGATCGCGGACGCGCGCTCGGCGCGCTGGGCTGTGGCCCCCGCCGCGCTCGCGCTCGGGGCCGCCGTGTGGCTGTCGCTGCCGCACCCCGCGCCGGCGCTTGCGGCAGGCGCCGGGACCCCGAGCTTCGCCGAGGTGCGCGACGTCGTGAACCGCCGCTGTCTGCCCTGCCACTCCGCGTACCCGAGCGATCCCATCTTCCCGACCGCGCCGGCGGGCGTGCGGTTCGACACGCCCACCGAGATGAACAGCCTCGCCGAGCGCATCCGCGTCCGCGCCGTCGAAACCCAGACGATGCCGCTCGCCAACAAGACGGCGATGACGCCGGAGGAGCGCGAGCTCTTGGGGCGCTGGATCGCCGCGGGCGCGCCGCTTCGCTAGAGCGCCGCGGTCGCGAGAAAACGCGGCGGCTTGCGCGCCTTAGCCGCCTGCTCGTACGCGTAGGCCAGCTTGATCAGCGTACCCTCGCTCGAGGGCCGCCCCATGAGCGACATCCCCACCGGCAGCCCGAAGGCATAACCGACCGGTACGCTGATGCTGGGATAGCCGGCGACCGCGGCGGGCGTCGAGCTGGCGCCGAGGAAGTGGTCCCCGTTCACGAGATCGGTGGGCCACGCGGGGCTGCCCGTGGGCGCGACGATCGCGTCGAGAGTGTGCTGCCCGAACACGACGTCGAGTCCCTCGGTGCGCGACAGCCGACCGTTCTTCTCGAGCGCATCGCGGTACGCCTGGTCGGTCAGCGGCCCTTTCTCCTGGGCCTGCAGGAACAGCTCCTGGCCGAAGTAGGGCAGCTCGCGCACCCGGTTCGCGTCGTTGAATGCGATCAGCTCCTTGAGGGTGCGCGGCTCGACATCGGGCGCCCATTCGGTGAGGTATGCGTTCAGCTCCGCCTTGAACTCGTACAACAGGACCGTGAGCTCGGTGTCGTCATACTCGCCGGCGTGCGGAATGTCCGCCGGATCGACGATGACCGCGCCCTGGCGGCGCAGTACGTCGATCGCCGCCTCGACGAGCGCATCCGCTTCGGGGCTGTAGCCGAAGAACTTCTTGCGCGCGACGCCGATGCGCGCGCCTTTGAGCCCGTTCGCGTCGAGACTGGCGCTGTAATCCTTGGCGGCGAGCACGCCGAGCAGGATCGCCGCGTCGGTGACGGTGCGCGCCATCGGACCGGCGGTGTCCTGGCTGTGGGCGATCGGGATGATCCCCGCGCCGCCGATGAGGCCCAGCGTCGGCTTGATGCCTACCAGGGAGCAGGCCCCCGAGGGACAGACGATGGATCCGTCGGTCTCGGTCCCGACGCCCACCGCGGCTAGGTTCGCGGCGATCGCGGCGCCCGTCCCCGAGCTCGAGCCGCAGGGATTACGGTCCAGTACGTAGGGGTTCCGGCACTGTCCACCCCGCCCGCTCCACCCGCTCGACGACTGCGTGGAGCGGAAGTTCGCCCATTCGGAGAGGTTCGTCTTGCCGATGATCACCGCGCCCGCGGCGCGCAGCCGCTCGGCGACGACGGCGTCGCGGGGCGCGCGGTTTCCCTCGAGCGCGATGGACCCCGCCGTGGTGGTCATGAGATCCTTGGTCGCGATGTTGTCCTTGATCAACACGGGGATGCCGTGCAGCGGCCCGCGCATGCGGCCGGCGAGCCGCTCGACATCCAGCCGCTCGCCGAGCTCGGGCGCCTCCCGATTGGTCTCGATCACGGACCGCAGCGTCGGCCCCGCGCGATCGATCGCTTCGATGCGCGCCAGGTACGCGTCGATCAACCCGCGGCCGCTGTAGCGTCCGGTGCGCAACCCCCGCTGCAGCTGTGCGATCGTGGCCTCTTCGAGGTCGAATGTCTGAACGGGCGGGGAGGGGCCGTCGGGGATCGTCGCCGCCCCCGCGGCGAGCGTGGCTAGGCCGGTCGCGGCGACGTTCAGAAACGAGCGGCGGGTGAGCGGATCCGAGGGACGCATCGCGAGTCTCGCAGGTGAGAGAGGAGGTCCCCGAGAACCTAGCTGCGTGTCGGCCTTGCGGTAGCGTCCCCAGGCTGAATCTTCTGTGTACTCTTTGTGCAGGGAGCACGCGCTTGAGGTCCTGGGAACGCACCGTTTCGCAACTGCTCGGCAAGCTGCGGCTTGGAACGATCAGGAACAAGATCCTGATGTTCGCCGTGCTTGCGACGCTGGTGCCGTCCCTCAGCACCGCCTGGCTGTCGTACGTGGAGAACAAGCGCTCGCTCCAGGCCAAAGCGTCCGAAGAGCTGCTGAGCGTCAGCGCCCAGGCCGCGCGCGAGCTGGACCTGTGGACCAAGGAGCGGCGCTACGACCTCCGCGTCTTCGCCAGCTCCTACGAGGTCACGGAGAATCTCGAGCGCATTCCCCAGGTCCGCGGCGAGGCGGTGCACGAGGGCCGCGCCTACGGCCGCCTCAACGACTACCTCAACTCGGTGCGCGACCGCTTCGAGGACGTCGGCGTGTACGGCGAGCTGGTCGTCGTGGATCCGCACGGCCACGTCGTCGCCTCGAGCGAGGGCGCGAAGGGGTCGCGCTCCGTGCGGCTGCCGGCCGACTGGACGAGCGAGCTGCGGACGAGCGAGTGGGTGCGGGGACGGCCGTACCGCGACTCGGTGGCGGGCCGCGAAGAGATGGCGGTCGCCGTGCCGATCCGTCCCGCGAGCGGCCGCATGCTCGGCGCCTTCGCGGCGAAGCTGAACCTCCAGACCCTCGCCGACACGCTCAAGCGCTTCGTGCCCGGCGCGAGCGGCCGCGTCTACCTCATGACCGACGACGGCGTCCTCGTCGTGGGCGCGGGGGCCGAGGGGCCGCCGCCGGAGGGCGCCCGCTTCACGCCCGAGGCCGCGCGCTGGCTCATGGCCCGCGAAGGACGCGCCGTCCAGTTCGAGAGTCCCCTGGGCGCGCGCGTCGTGGGCAGTGCGCGCCGCGTGCAGGGGCTCAACTGGGTGGTCGTCGGCGAGATTCCGTCCGTCGAAGCGTTCCGCCAGGTGGCCCGCCTCCGCAATGTGACGCTGCTCATCGTGTCCGCCCTGTTCGCCGGCGTCGGCCTGCTCGGCTATTTCCTCGGCCTCCTCATCGTGCGGCCGCTCGACCGCCTGACCCAGGGCGCCGCCGAAGTGGCCAAGGGCGACCTCGAGGTCGACCTGCCCGTCGTGACGGGGGGTGAGGTCGGGTACCTCACCGAAGTGTTCAACGACATGGTCACCCGGCTGCGCGAGGGGCGCCGCGAGCTGGAGCGCCTCTCCGCCACCGACCCGCTCACCGGCCTGTACAACCGCCGGCGCCTGATGGAGTCGCTGGACAACGAGATGCGCCGCTCGCGCCGCCTGAAGCACACGTTTGCGGTGTTGATGGCCGACGTGGACCACTTCAAGCGTTACAACGACGCGCAGGGCCATCCGGCGGGCGACGAGGTCCTGAAGCGCGTGGCCACGATCCTGCGCGAAGCGACGCGCGATGTGGACCTCGTCGCCCGCTACGGCGGTGAGGAGTTCTTCGTCGTGATGCCGGAAACCGAAGGGGACGGGGCGGCGGACGTCGCCGATCGCATCCGGAAAGCGCTGGCCGAGGAGCGGTTCCCGGGCGGGAACGTGACGCTCAGCTTCGGCGTGGCGGAGTTCCCCGCGCACGGGGACGGGCCCGACGCGCTGATCGCCGTCGCCGACGCAGCGTTGTACGAGGCGAAGCGCGAGGGCCGGGACCGTGTCGTCATCGCGCCCGGCGCGGCACGCCGGCGGCGCAAATCGAGCCCGCTGCCCGACGCCTAGCGCGCTACTGGCGCCGGCCGACCAGCCCCTGATAGATCCACCCCGCCCGGCCGGACTCGTCGGTGACGCGCACCCACTGGTCGGCGTAGGAGTAGCCCGTGACGGGTACGCCGCCATCCACCGTGAACAGAATCTGGAACCCCGCGCCCGGCCCACCGCGCACGTTCGCGCGGCCCGTCGTCTGCAGCCGCAGCGGCACCGCGAACGGGACTTCGCCCGGCCGGAGCGTGCCGCGTTCCACGCTCGCGAGGCGGCCCTGCCCCGCCGCCGCCGCGGCCTTCGCCTGGTTGGCGAGGTAGAGCGCGCCGCCGTAGTTCTCCTTGTCGAACTCCGCGGCCGCGAGCTGCAGCAGCTGTGCCGACTGCGCGATTTCCACCGCCGCGGAGGTGCCGCCGCCGTTGCGCAGGGCCTGCTGCGCGATCTCCGCCTCCGCCATGCCCGACGCCGCCTCGGCGCGGGTCGCCAGGGTCTGCAGCTTGGCCATGGCGCGCACCACCTCGCGCCGCGCGTCGTCGAGCCGCGTCTGCAGCTCCTCCACCTGCCCCTCCTTCTCGAGCAGCCGCAGCTCCAGCCGGGCGACGCGCTGCTCGAGCACCGTGTCGCGCACGACTGCCGGTTGGGGTGGTGTGCCGGGCTGCGTCGGCGGAGGCCGCCGCTTGGGCGCCGGCGTGTTCGGGTCCGGACCCGGAGGCCAGTGGAACCCGTGGCAGGCGCTCAACAGGAGGCAAACAGCGGCGACAGGCGGGAAGCGCATGGAACAGAAACTTCGCACCTCTCCCCGAGGCTCGGAAGCCCTTGCCGACCCCCCTATACTCCAAGCGACCCAGGATTCGAAGGGAAGGCTGCGTGACGCCCCCCCCGATCCCGCTGCGCGTGCTGATCGTCGAGGACTCGGAGCCTGACGCGGGACTGATCCTGCGCGAGCTGCGCCGCGGCGGGTTCGCCCCCACGCACGAGCGCGTCCAAACGGTCGAAGCGCTCCGTGCCGCGCTCGCGCGCCAGCCCTGGGATGTCGTCTTGAGCGACTACTACTTGCCCGGCTTCGACGCGCCGTCGGCCCTCGCCGTGCTCCAGGAGCGGGGGGACGACCTTCCCTTCATCGTCATCTCGGGCAGCGTCGGGGAAGACACCGCCGTGGCGGTGATGCGCTCGGGTGCCACCGACTACCTGATGAAGGACCGGCTGCAGCGGCTCGCCCCCACCGTCACCCGCGCGCTCGAGGGCGTCGCCGTGCGCCGCGAGCGCCGGCAGCTGCAGGAGCAGCTGTTTCACGCCCAGAAGATGGAAGCGATCGGGCGGCTCGCAGGGGGCGTCGCGCACGACTTCAACAACGTCCTCACCGCCATCCTGGGCTCCGCCGAGCTGCTGCTGCTCGACACACCGAGCGACGCCGCGGGGCGCGAGGAGGTCGGCATCATCCACGACGCGGCGACCCGCGCCCAGCACCTGATCCGCCAGCTCCTCGCCTTCAGCTCCCGGCAAGTGCTCCAGCCCGCCGTCGTCGATTTGAACGCCCTGGTGCGGGACGTCGCCAAGATGCTGCGCCGGCTGATCGGCGAAGACGTCGCCCTCGCCATCGAACCCGCGCCGGACCTGGGCGCGGTCCGCGTGGATCCGGGGCAGATCGAGCAGGTGCTGGTCAACCTCGTCGTGAACGCCCGCGACGCGATGCTCGACGGCGGCCGGCTCGCGATCACGACCAGCAACGTCGACGCCCCCGCTGGCGAGCCCGGCGACCTTCCGGAAGGCCGGTACGTCCGGCTCGAAGTGTCCGACACCGGGGTCGGCATGACGCCCGAGACGCTGGGCCGCGTGTTCGAGCCGTTCTTCACGACCAAGCCGCACGGCAAGGGGACGGGGCTGGGTCTCGCGATGGTGTACGGCATCGTGCGGCAGAGCGGCGGCCGGATCGCGGTCGAGAGCGCGCCCGGCGCGGGCACGAAGTTCCGCATCTACCTGCCGCGCGTCGACGCGGCCGTGGACGTCGCGCCCCAGGCACCGCCGGTCGCGGCGCCGCCCAAGGCGACCCGCGCCGAGACCGTGCTCGTCGCCGAGGACGAGCACATGGTGCGCGTCCTGGTGCGCAAGGTGCTCGAGCAGGCGGGGTACACCGTGCTCTTGGCCGCCAGCGGCGCGGAGGCGCTCCACCTGGCGGAGCAGTATGACGGCACGATACACCTCCTCGTGAGCGACGTCGTGATGCCGGGGATGAACGGGCGCGAGCTCATGCGGCGCCTCGTCCGACGCCGCCCCGACGTGAAGGTGCTGTACCTGTCCGGCTACTCGGAGGAGGCGGTCGAGCGCCACGGGGTGCTGGACCCTGGGACGGCGTTCATGCAGAAGCCGTTCACCCCGGCGGCGCTGGCGCGCCGGGTGCGGGAGCTGCTGGACTAGAGGGCCAGCTCCATCCCCAGCCGGAG
>DASXUE010000051.1:0-25569 GCA_036505055.1 Gemmatimonadales bacterium
GGTGGCCGAGTGGCTGAAGGCGGCGGTTTGCTAAACCGTTATAGGGCCTTAAAACCCTATCGGGGGTTCGAATCCCCCCCCCTCCGTTTCCGCCGTCCCGCAGCACTCGCCGCATCCCCGCCCCACACTGCCGCGTCCGCGCGCCGACCCCGCGGGCGTTTTCCGTTGCGTACCGCGACGTAAACACGGTGCGGGTCTTGCGCCTCTGAATCGCAACGCAGGTGACTTCGGAGGCATTCATGCGACGCGCAGTCGTCTTCATCGCGCTGCTCCTCGGAGCAGCGTGTCGCGATTCGGCCGGGCCCACGACACCGCGCACAGGCCTGATTCCGCTGCCGCTCTCTACGCTCTCCGTATCGGTGAGCACGTCGGGGACGAACATCGACGGCGACGGCTACACGGTGTCCGTGGACTGCTGCGCGAGCCAGCACATCGACGTGAACGGGCAGGTCATCTTCTCCCTCCTGCCCCTCGGCAACCACACCGTCCTCCTCTCGGGCCTCGCGGACAATTGCGTGGTGAACGGGGCCAATCCGCGGACGGTCGAAACGCTCCTCGGGCTCATCGGCAGCACCCATTTCGACGTCACCTGCAATTCCGAGCCGCCGCCACCTCCACCGCCGTCCGATAGCGGCGGTGTGCTCGTTACCGTCAATACGACGGGCACGGATATCGATCCCGACGGCTACACGGTGACGTTGGACGGCGGGGCGACGCAGTCCGTCCCGCCGAGCGGCAGTGTCACGTTCGGACCTATTCCCGCAGGGGACCACAGCGTCGCGCTCTCGGCGATCGCGCCGAATTGCGCGGTAAGCGCCGCGAACCCGCAGACCGTTACAGTGCCCGCAGGCGGCACCGCCTCGGCAGACTTCCCCGTCACGTGCGGGGGCGGCGGGGGCGGAGTCGCACGCATCACCGGCCTCGGCAAAATCCTGACGGCCGACGGGGTGGTGATCACGTTCGACTTCGACGTGGCGTCCGATCTGACTGGGCGCGCGACCGCCTCCGATTCGAGCGATGTCCGCCCGGACGGCACCGTCGGCACCCTCACGGTCGCCTCGTCGGACCCCGAAACAAGGTTCACGGCGTTCCGCGCGAGCTCGAGCACGTGTAGCGATCCGAGCCGCGGCGTCGAGTTCGACGGCATCGGCCGCGAGGACACGGGCGGTCTCGTGGAGTTCACCTTTGTCGCCTGCGACAACGGACCGGTGGGCAGTGGGCTCGATATCTTCCGCCCCATAATTCCGTCCGAGGAGTACGACCGCATCGGGCCCGTGACGGGCGGGGATATCGTCAAGTCGAGTCCATGACGTTGGGGGGACGACGCTGTATCTTTCGTCCCCCACGATGCCCGTTCGCGTTCGCTTCGCCCCCTCGCCCACCGGCTACCTCCACGTCGGCGGCGCGCGCACCGCCCTCTTCAACTGGCTCTACGCCAGGAAGAGCGGCGGCACCTTCCTGCTGCGCATCGAGGACACCGACAAGGCCCGCTCGACCGAGGAGCACACCCAGGTCATCCTCGACGGGCTGACGTGGCTCGGCCTCGACTGGGACGAGAAGCCGATCTTCCAGGGGGCGCGCGTGAAGCGCCACCAGGAAGTCGCCGACACGCTCCTCGCCGAGAAGAAGGCGTACATGGAGGAGGGGGCGATCCGCCTGCGCGTACCCCCGGGTGAGATCGCCTGGGACGACGCCGTCCATGGCCGCATCAGCTTCCAGGGCGAAGACATCAAAGACTTCGTCGTTCTCCGCGCCGACCGCTCGCCGCTCTACAACTTCGCGGTCGTGGTGGACGACATCGACATGCAGATCACGCACGTCATCCGCGGCGACGACCACATCTCGAACACCCCCAAGCAGATCGCGGTGTACCGCGCGCTCGGCGCCACGCTCCCCGTGTTCGGCCACGTGCCGGTGATTCACGGCATGGACGGCAAGAAGCTCTCCAAACGTGAAGGCGCGGCCGCCGTCGGCGACTACCAGACCAAGGGCATTCTCCCCGACGCGATGCGCAACTTCCTGGCGCTGCTCGGCTGGAGCCCGGGCGGCGACCGCGAGATCTTGAGCCCAGAGGAGCTGCGCACCCTCTTCTCGCTCGAAGGCATCCTCAAGAAGCCGGCGGTCTTCGATCTGACCAAGCTGGAGTGGATGAACGGGCAGTATCTCTCGGCGAAGTCCGCGGAGGAGCTCTATCCGATCGTCCAGCCCCGGCTCGCGGAGTTGGGGATCAACGGGAATCGGGAGGCCGTCCTGAAGGCGATTGCCGCCGTGAAGACGCGCTCCCGTACCACCCTCGACGTTGCTCGGCAGGTCGCGGTGCGGCTCGATCCGAAGTTCGTCGAGCTCGACGAGAAGGCGAAGAAAGAGATCGCCAAGGACGCCGCGGCGTACCGGGCGGCGCTCGAGGCAAGCGTGGCGGCGCTGCGAGGGACCGACTGGACGCCCGCGGCGCTCGAAGAACGCCTGCGCAAACTGGCCGAAGAGCGGGGCGTCGCGGCGGGCAAGATCTTCCAGCCGATCCGGATCGCGCTGACGGGCGGGACGGTGTCCGAGCCGGTGAACGAGCTGCTGTATGTGGTGGGGAAAGACGCCGCGCTGAAGAGATTGGAAGCGGCGGCCAAGGTCGGCTAGGGCACGACCTTCACCGTATCGGGCCGCTGCTGCCGCCGCCGCTCGGCGTCGCGCTCTTCCTGCTTACGCTCCCGCAGCTCCCGCACGTAGCGCTGGAAGTCGTGTAGCGTCTGGGCCCGCGCCGCGGCCTGGAGCAAGTCCTGCCGCATCCCCTCGAGCTGCCGCGCCCGCATCGCCTCGTCGAAGTTCCCCTGTGGCAGCAGGTTCCCGATCAGGGCGAGCGCCGCCGTCGGGATCTTGATCCCCGCCACGTGGATGAACTGCGAGTCGATCCCGAACTTCGGAATGCCGCTCTCGCCTCCCCCGACGGTCCACGTGGGCCGCCGCTCGATGCGCTGCATCGAGTCCACGACCTCGTTGAGGGAATCGACCATCACGCGCAGCCGAACGACCGCGGATGTGTCGCGCGTCTCCTTCGGCCCGTACAGCACGTCGGCCACGGGGCCGGGCAGCGCCGGCCGGGGGCTCACCCACAGGCGCCCGTCGCCGACGCGCGGCGCGGGCACGAGCTGCGCGTCGGGGTCGTAGGCGACGACCGAGGGCGTCGTGTCGGCGGCGGGCGGCGGGGGCGGCGGAGGCTCAGGGCGCCGCGCCGAGGTGTGGATGGTGGCGCCCCCCTGACGCATCGGGCGAGCCCCGCCCGGCGCGACGATCGGGAGGGTGTCGCGGTCGAGCGGCTGCAGCACGACGTACTGGGCGCGGCGCGGCGCCTGCCACGGAATCGTGACGGCGAGAATCGCCGCGATCGCGTGCAGCACCGCCGTGATGATCCACGCGCGGCCGACCCGCAGGCTCGCTACCCGGCGCTCAAACAGCGGCGAGCACCTTTCCGAGGCGCTCCGCGCCTTCGACGAGGCGCGGCGTCCCGACCGTGAGGGCGATCCGGAAGAATCCTTCCGCACCGGCGCCGAACGCGCTCCCCGGGAGCGTCACGACCCCGACCTCCTCGAGCGCGCGCTTCTGGAACGCCGCCGACGCCAGCCCCTCGGGGAGCGGGATCCAGAGGTACATGGTCGCTCGCGGCGTCTCGGCCTCGAACCCGTTCGCGCGCAGCGCAGGCAGAATCGCGTCGCGCCGCTCCTGGAACCGGGCGGCGTAGTCCGCGGCGAGGCGCTCCGCCTGCTTGAGCACTTCGGCGCCGGCGGCCTGCACCGGGAGAAAGGCACCCGTATCGACGTAGTTCTTCACGCGCGCCAGCGCCGCGATGCGGTCGGGCCGCCCCACCGCCCATCCCAGCCGCCACCCCGTCATACAGAAGCTCTTCGAGAGCGAATGGAACTCGACCGCCACGTCCATCGCGCCCGGCACCTCGAAGATGCTGGGGGCGACGTAGCCATCGAAGGTGATGTCGCAGTACGGGTTGTCGTAGGCGATGAGGATGTCGTGCCGGCGGCACAGCGCGACGGCGCGCTCGAGATACTCTCGGGTCGCCACGGCCGCGGTGGGATTGTTCGGATAGTTCAGGTACACGAGCTTCGCCCGCTGCAGCACGCCGGCGGGGATCTCCTCCAGCTCCAGCAGGAAATCGGTGCGCGGCGTCAGGTCGTAGAGATACGGCTCGCCGTCCGCCAGCACCGTCCCGCCGTGGTACACGGCGTACCCGGGCACCGGCACGATGGCGACGTCGCCGCGATCGAGCACCGCGGCCGCGAGGTGCGCGATCCCCTCTTTGGAGCCGAGCAGGGGATGCAGCTCGGTGTACGGATCGACGGTGAGACCGAAGCGGCGCCGCATATAGTCCGCGGCCGCCTCACGGAATGCCGCCAGACCGAGCTGGAACGCGTACCGGCTCATCGCCGGATCCTGCGCCGCGCGCGCCAAGGCCTCCACGGCGACGCGCGGCGGCGCGAAGTCGGCATCCCCGGCGCCGAGGTCGATCACATCGACGCCCTGCTGCATCAGCCGTCGTTTGATGGCGGGCAGCTCCGCCATCGGGTAGCTCGGCAGGGACGCCACGCGCTTGCTGAATCCCACTCAGGACTCCTTCGTCTCGAAGTCGCCGACGAACTGCTCGGACCGCGTCAGCGTCTCACACCGCGCGTCGAGCGCCATGTACTCGGCCCGGAACGCCTCCCGCAGCCGCCAGAAATCCTCGCGCGACGCCCACCGGTCAATCGTCAAGTAGCGCCCCGCCGTGTCCACGTCCTGGAGCACCTCGGTGCCCTTGTAGCCGGGGGCTTTTCGGAACAGCCGCGCCCAATCCCCCGCCGGCCCGTATGCCCGTTCGAACGCCTCGATGCTCCCTGGTTTCACCTCGAACGACCACACGATGTGATACAAAGCTAATTGTACGGACCGCGGTCTTCCCGCAGCGGACGGAACATCGCTCTCATGATGGCGGTGGCGTCCACCGCGATGAGCAGCCCGTCGCGCGGCAAGGCCGCGACGCCCAGCACAATCCCCGCGGGCGGGTTCCGCTGGGGGAAGAATTGCGCGCCCGCCTCGCGGATCACGGCCATATCGCTGGGCTTGTAGCCCACCACATAGACGTCGAGGCGCACTACGTCCTCGGGGGCCACCCCCGCGATCCGCAGCACCATCGCGAGGTTCGCGAACGCCTGCCGCGCCTGCGCCGCGAGATCGCCGGGGCCCACCAGGTGGCCGAGGCTGTCAAGCGCCACTTCCCCCGAGACGTACACGGTTTGGCCGACCCGGACCGCGTGTGTGAAGCCGTCGAGTGCCGCCAACGTGCCAGGGTTGATGTACCGCGTGTCGGTCCCGCCCCCGCCCGGGAACATGCCGCGACGCCCGGAAGGGCCGCCTTCGGCTCCGGTACCGCCTGACCCCATGACCGGCGCGCACGCGCCCGCCAGCACCACCGCCATCGCCACCGCCGCGCACCGGCGTCCGATTGCCATCGACTCTGCTCCTGTTGGGGGACGCTTGTACTACACCGGCGCGCCGATCCCGTGCTGCGCGAAAAACTCTTCCAGCTCCCGCCGCACGTCGCTCCAATTGCCGATCGCCTTCGAAGCCGGCGGAAGCCCATGGAGAATCATCCCTCCATACCGCTTCGTGACGACCCGCCGATCGAGCAGCACGACGGCGCCGACGTCCGCCTTCCCGCGGATGAGACGCCCGAAGCCCTGTTTCAACTTGAGCGCCGCATGGGGCACGAGATAGTGCGTGAATCCGTCCACACCCTGATCGGCCAGGCGCTCGAGCCGCGCCGCCGTAAGCGGCTCGCTCGGCACCTTGAACGGCAGCTTCGCGAGGATCAGCACGCGCAGCGCGCGCCCCGGCACGTCGACCCCTTCCCAGAACGAGTCCGTGCCGAGCAGGATGGCGGAGCCGGCTTCGCGGAACCGGCGCAGCAGCTGATCGCGCTGGCCGTCGCCCTGCACGAGCAGCGGCCAACGGCCCGCCAGCCGGCCGCGCACCGCCTCCGCGGCGCGTCGCAGCGCGCCGTGGCTCGTGAAGAGGGCAAAGATGCCTCCGTCGGCGGCGTGCGCCAGCTCCACCAGGACCTGCGCCACGGCGGCATCATGTCCCGCTTCTTCGCCTCCCCCCCCCCCTCCTCCCCGGGGCTCGGGGAAGTCTGTCGGAATGCCAAAGAGACACTGGGACGGGAAGTCGAACGGCGAGGGCAGCACCTCGCGGACGGTGACGCGGGACGGCGGGAGGGCGAGGCCGAGCCGCTCTTCGAGGAAAGTGAACTCCCCGGCGGCCGCGAGCGTCGCGCTCGTCAGCACTACGGTCTCGACGCGATCGAACAACGCTTCCTTCAAGACCGGCGCGAGGTCGAGCGGCACGGCGGCGAGGGTCAGGTTCGGCGTCTTGCGTCCCCGACGCTCGAGCCAGCGCACGGCAGGCCCCCCGAGGGCGCCCGGCGCCGGGTCGAGCGCCGCCTTGAGGGCGTCGGTCGCCGCCGCGAGTCGGCGCGCCACGCCCCGCAGCTCGGCCAGGAGCCGCGCGGGCCGCTCGCCCGGTTCGTCGATCGCCAAGCGGTCCGCGATGGTTTCGATCCCTTCGCGCAGCCCGTCGAACGAGACCAGCAGGTTCTTGAGCGCGACCCCCAGGCCCTCGCGCCACACGTCGTCGGCCGCGAAGGCGTCGGTCAGGCGCAGCACCGGCGCGCCTCCCCCCCCCATTGCCGGCTCCGCGTCGAGCCGGCGCGCCAGCCGGCCGAACAACTCCTCTGCCGCGCGGCGCGCCGCGCCGAGGGCGTCCAGCACGCTCTGCGTCAGCAAGTCGCGGCTGCCCGCGGACAACAGGTCGTCGCGCGTGCGCAGCTCCGCGGCGAGCGTGGGGAGGAGCCCGCGTCCATTCCGCTCCAGCCGTCCGAGGAGACGCTGCACGCCGACCATGCTCACCTGCGAGCCGAGGTGCTGCGCGGCCACGTCTTCGACGTGATGCGCCTCGTCCAGCACCAGCCGGCGGTACGGAGGCAGTACGGCCGCCTCTTGCCAATTGTCCGACGCGAGGCGCACGGCGAGGTCCGACGCCAGCAGGTGGTGGTTCACGACGACGACGTCGGCCTCGGCGGCGTGGCGCCGCGCCTGAAACACGAAGCAGCGCTCGAAGTGCGGGCACTTGAGGCGCGTGCACAGATCCGATTCCGCCGCCACCGCGTCCCACACGTCGGTCGACGGCTCTTGCGCGAGGTCGGCGAGGCTGCCGTCGCCCGTGTGCACCGCCCAGGCGGCGAGCGACTCGAGCTCGGCGGCGTGCTCGGCGTCGAATAGCGAGTCCTGGCCCGCGCGCGCCTGGTCCAGGCGCGCCAGGCAGAGATAGTTCCGCCACCCCTTGAGCAGCGCGAAGGTGACCGGCCGCTCCCCCACCGATAGCGCCCGCGCGAGGATGGGCAGGTCCTTCCCGACCAGCTGCTCCTGCAGGTTGATCGTGTTGGTGGACACGACGGTGCGCTCGCCGTTGGCGCGCGCCCACTCGAGCGCGGGAACGAGATAGGCGAACGACTTGCCCACGCCGGTCCCCGCTTCGAGCAGCGCGATCCCACCGTCGTTGTAGACGTCGGCGATGTACGCCGCCATGTCGCGCTGACTGGGGCGGTCTTCGAAGGCGCCCAGACTCCGCGCGACCGGCCCGGTCTCGGCGAGCAGCGCCGCGACGGCGACGGGATCGAGGCGTGCCGCCGTACGCGCGCGCGGGCACTCGACCACCACGTAGAGCGCCGTGACCTCGTTGTCCACGATCCCGAACCCGACTCCGCCGTCGTGCAGGCGGGCGGCGACGGTGAGGTCCGCGCCGGAGGGCTCGAGCACCCCACTCGGGTGATTGTGCAGCAGCATCTCGCCGCGATCCGCGGTCCCCGGGAGGGCGAGGACGGCATCCACCGTGCCCCGCGCCACCACCCGCGCCTCCACGATCATCCCGTTGGGATCGGGCCGGACGACGAACGACACCTCGCGCCCGTGCGCGGCGGCGATCTCGTCCTTGAGGAAGGCGCGCACCGCCGGCGCGAGGCGCTCCGCGCTCACGTCTTCAGCTCTTTCTTCTTGGCGGCGGGAAAGAGCACGTTGTTGAGAATCAGCCGGTAGCCCGGCGAGTGAGGATGCAGCGACAAGTCGGTGGGCGGGTCGCCGATCTGGTGCTGCGGGTCTTCGGGATCGTGGCCGCCGAAGAAGGTCCAGGTGCCCTTCCCTAGATCGCCGTGGATGTACTTCACCCACGGCGCGCCCTCTTCGTCGGCGAGCACGGTGACGCCGGGCTTCAACCGGGAGCGCACGAACGACGTCGTGAGGCCGTAGAAGTCGGGGATCACCTGGCGGTGGTCCTGGACGAGCATCGCGGGCACGGGATCGATCTTGGCGCTGAAGTTGAAGAGCTTGAACGCGCCGAGCGGCTGGCGGCGGCCCGCGGCGTTCACCTGATGGCCGTCGATGTCGGAGAAGCTCGCGACCAGCGGATTGGGCTCCAAGTGGCCGCCCGTGAACGCGAACGTCTGCGACCAGTCCAGCTTGGCGTCCGCCTGCGGATCGATGGGGGTGCCGTCGGCGAAGCTGGCCGCGATGTCCACGCGCTGCGCGGCGAGCGCGAGGTCGATCGTCTCGGTCGCGGTGCACATCGCGAACAGGAAGCCGCCGTTCCCGACGTAGTCGCGGATGCGCCGCGCCACCGCCTTCTTCAGGTCGGGGACCGTGGCGAAGCCGAGGCGGCGCGCGATCTCGCCGTTCTGCTGCACCATTTCCCCCAGCCACCCCGATCCGGAGTAGATCAGGAAGAACTTGGAGTACTGGCCGGTGAAGTCCTCGTGGTGCAAGTGCAGCCAGTCGAAATCGTGCAGCCCCCCGGTGACGACTTCGGGGTCCCAGATCTTGGTGAACGGGATCCCGGCGTATTGCAGCGCCATCGTCACGGCGTCGTCCCAGGGCGCCGCATTGGGCGGGGCGTACACGGCGACTTTGGGAGCCTTCTCGAGCGGAACGGCGTCCATGTTGCTCGCCTCGATCTCGCCGCGGATCGTCGTGACGCGGGATCCATCCGCTGGCTCGACGCGCACGCCCGAGAGCGCGGCGTCGCGCCGGATCGCGTCGCCGTCGGGCAGGAGGAACGCGCCGCCGCGGTAGTTGAGCAGCCACTCGGCCTTGAGCCCCGCCTGGATGACTCGGTAGGTGAGCCCGTACGCCTTGAGATGATCGGTCTGGGCGTCGTCCATGGGGATCAAGAGAGACGCCAGGACGTCTGGACGCCAAGACGTCACGAGCGGAGCGACGTGTGCCGCGCCGTACAACGTGGCGACTTGGCGTCCGAGCGTCTTGACGAACAGGCGCCGCTTCATGATTTCGGAATCGCCCCGCGGGCGCGCTCCAGCTCGCGCCGGGCGTCCGGGACGAAGGCGCTCTCGGGATAGGTGAGGATCAGGTGCTCCAAGCGCTGGACCGCCTCGGCGGCGCGGCCCTGGCGCAGCAGCAGGCGCGCCCAGTCGAGGTCCGCGGCAGCGGGTGCGGCCCCGGGCCCGCCGAGCCGCACCGTCTCGGCGAACAGGACCGCCGCGATCGAGTCCAACGGCGGGCCGCGCCGCGCGGCGATCTGGCCCGCGAGCAAGAGCACCTCGCCTCGCCCGCGGTCCGCGGGGAGCCGCCCACCGACGCGGCGCAGCGCGAGGATCGCCCCGGCCGAGTCACCGCGGGCGAGCGTGAGCAGCGCCGCGCCCAGCTCCGGGCTCGAGTCGACGCCGACCTCCATCAGGAGCGCCACCATCGCCGTGCGCTCGGTGGACGCCGCGCGCCCCCCGGCGAACGGGCCGGCGGTCCGGAACGCCTGGGTCGCGCCGCTCAGATCACCCCGGTACAGGGCGATCCATCCGCGCTGCGCGATCGCCGCCACGCTCGAATCGTCCCCGAGGGCGGCGGCCGCGCGATCGAGCTCGCCCCGCGCGATCCGCGCCCGCGCCAACGCGAGGCGCAACGCCGCGCGGTCGTCGCCGCTCAGCCGCCGCCCGGCCGCGGATTCCGCCGCGTCCGCCAGGCGCCGCTCGACGACGTCGAGCTGGCCGTCGGCGATCAACACCTCCAGCAGCCCCGCATCCGCCATGGCGCGCGCGTCGGCCGGTCCGGCGGTGTCGACGACGAGGCGGTCGAGCGCGAGGCGGGCGGCCGCGCGGTCGCCGCCGGTCAACAGCTCGCGCACCGCCTCCGCGCGCGCGCGCTCAGCGAGGGGCGACGGCACGAGGTCCGCCCAGCGCGTGAGCGCCAGGCCCCGCACGCGATGTCCTTCCGGCGTTGCCACCGTGCCGGCGAGATCGGCAAAACGGCGCAGCGCCGTCTGCGCGTCACTCGAGGGCGGCGCGAGCGTCGGCTCGAACAGCGCCCACGCGTCGCCGGGCCGACCCCACGCCAGCAGCAGCTCGGCGCCCAGGCGGCGGGCGGGCGGCGGTACGTCCGGCGCGGCGAACACCCGCGCAACGCGATCGCGCTGCGCCGCCGGAGCCTCACCCAGCTGGCTCGCCGCATTGGGCAGCTGGTCCGGCGCGCGCGCGACCGCGCGGCCCCACTCCCGCGCCGCCGCCTCCCAGTTGGCCGTCCGCTCCTCCAACTCGGCCAGCTCCACCGCCAGCGCCCCCTCGCTCCCGAGGGCGCGGCGCCCGAGCAGGAACACACGGCGCGCTTCGTCGAAGAGACGGCGATCCGCGAGCGCCAGGCCCCACTCGCGGTAGGGGGCGTCGCTCCCCGGCACCGAGTCGGCCCAGCGCCGCGCCGCCGCCGCCAACGAGTCGGGTTCGTTCATGACGGCCCAGACGCGCAGCTCCAGCCCGCGCAGCACGCCGCTCTGCGGCGCGCGCGCGCGGGCTCCCTGTACGAGCGGCAGCAACTCCGCGACTCGACTGAGGGAGGGCAGCACACGTTCCAGCCCCAGCAGCGCCGGCACGTTGACCGGGTCGACGCGCAGCGTGCCGAAGTAGAGAGCCGCGGCGTCGGCGTACCGACCGGCGCGCTCCAGCTCGTAGCCCTGGCTGAGGGCTTGACCTCGGGCTACCCGCCCGGGGTCAGCCGAGAGGCCGACGGCCATCGCCAGAATGGCCAACCCGCTAGCGCGGCGGCTCATTCAATCGGCGGAAGTATTCGAGGACCAGGCGGCGTTGCTCCGGCGTGAGCCGGGACAGCTCGTCCCAGGTCGGGTAGCGCAGGCGCGGTCCGCCGCCCGTCGCGCCCGGCGCCAGCAACCCCGGGATCCGCACGCTGTCGCCCGTCGCCGAGCGGCTGACGCGCTCCTTCTCTTCGTCGGGCTCCGCGCCGGACAGCGTCCGCCCCGCGTCGAGCAGCCGGCGGTAGAGCCGCTCCTGGCGCTCCACCGTGCGTTGATCGAGCCGGCCGTTCTCGAGCTGGCGCGCCAGCTCGCGGGCTTCGGCGGCCAGCGCGCCGGCCGCGCTCGAGGCACCCTGCGCCTGTAGCCGCTCGAGCTGCTCAGCGAGGGCGCGCTGGCGGGCCGCCAGCTCCCGAATCTTCTCCATGACCGCGCCGCCGCCCGGCATCATCATCGGGAGCAACCCTTGGGCGTCTCCGTTCAGCCCTTGCTGCTGGCCCGCCATGCGCGCGAGCTGCTCGACGGCCTCCTGGAATCCCGAACCCGACTGCGCCCCGGCGACGTCCTGGGAGGTGCGCAACAGCGCCAGCGCGGTCGCGTTCAGCGCGTCGAGCGCTTGTTCGGCGTAGAGGGCCGCGGTGGCGGCGTTGGGCTCGCCCTGCTCGAGCTGTTCCAGCGCGAGCCGCATCTGGTTCTGCGCCATGCCGAGCGCCGCTTCGAGCTGCGGCGGCACGAGCGCATGCCGTCCCGCGGCCTCGCTGACTTCGCGCTCGACGACCTGGGTGCCCTCCTCGACGGCGGCCTGGCGCGCCCGTGGCGCCGCACCCGCTTCACCGCGGCGCAACCCTTCCGCCAACTCCTGTTGGCGCGCGGCCAGGGCCGCGGTCTCGCCGAGGGCCCGATCGAGCGCCACCAGCGTTTCCTCTTTCCACGCTGCGGCCAGCGAATCGCGCTGGCCCCGGAGTTGTTTGGGAAGGCGGCCCAGGGAGTCGGCCGCTTCCTGCCCCTGGCGTCTCGCGCCCCGGGCGTTGCGCTGGTCGGCCGCATTCGCCGCCTCCTGCATCGCTTCGCGCGCGCGGCGCGCCGCCGCCTGGGGCTCCGCCAACGGCTGCGCGCCGGGCGTGCGCGCCAGGTCCTGCTCCGCCTGCGCCAGGCCCTTGGCGAGCGAGTCGGTGCGTTCGGCGATCGCGCGCTCCGCCGCGGCCGCCGCCGAATCCGCCCGCGGGGCGTCTTCACGCGTCCACTCCGACTGGCGGCGCTCCAGCTCTTCAGCGTCCTTGGCGAGCGACGTCAGCTCGCCCTCGATCGCGGCGCGGCGGAACAGCTCCTCGCTCCGCTCCAGCTCCCGGCGTAGCTGCTGCTGCGCCTCGGCCAGGCGCTGCAGGGCCTGCCGCGTCGCCTCCGGATCGAGCCGGGCGAGCGCTTCCTGCAGCTCCTGCAACCGCTGCTCGAGCTCGGGGGTCAACGCTCGCTCGAGCAGCTGCTGCACCTCGCGCAACCGGTTCTGGAACGCCGTGTCGTCGACGCCGGCCGCATGCGCGGCGCGCGCGATCTCCTCGACGGCCCGGGCCAGCTCGGCGACGCGCTCCGACATCGCCGCCTGCTGGCGCGCGATCTCCTCGGCGCGCTGCTGCGCCTGAAACGGGAGGGTGCCCGCTTGATTGCCGGGCTGGCGCGAGCCGGCGCCCGCGTCTCGGGTGCGCTCCTGGGCGAGGTCGCGCGTGCGCTCGCTCAGCTCCCGCTGGGCGGCGGCGACGGAGTCCGCCGAGCCCGCCACCGCGCGCGCCGCGGCCCGCGCCTCCGCTCGCAGCTCCTCCATGCTCGGGAGCCGCAGGGCGATTTCCGGGCTGCGCCCCCGCTGCCGCGCCGGCGCATTGTCCCACGCCTCGACGTACATCCGCAACGTGTCGCCCGGCAGGAGCCCGCGCTGCTGGGCGTCCAGCTGCCCCTGCACGATGGCGCGATCGCCGACGCCCGAGACGTCGAGCGACTCGTGGACCGGTGTGCCCACGCGTCCCGTCCGGCTCACGCGCCAGCTCACCACGTCCAGCCGGGTGATACCGTGGTCGTCGCGCACGTCCACGACCAGGGGCTGGCGCAGCGAAATCGGGAGCGCCGTATCCCGCCCCGGGACGGGCACCGCGACGATCGGTGTCGAGTCGGGAACGAGCACCACATGGAGCTCCGGCGCCGGTCCCTCGAGCGGCGTGTCATCCGCTGCTCTGAGCGACAGGCTCCAAACGCCGGACGTGACGGGGGTGAAGCGACCCTCGACCTTGGGCCCGTCCACGCGCAGGCGGGCGACGCGGGTGCCCCCGCGCCACGCCGCCTCCCCGAGCGGCACGCTCGCCGTCCCCGACGCGACGATCTCGGTGCCCACGGGAAGGAGCACCGTGTCGGGACCGGGGAGGAGCGGCTCTTCGCCGCGGGCGAGGTACGCGGGATAGCGCGCCGTGAGCGCGAGGTCGGCGAGGAACGCGGGGAGCGCCACTTCGATCTTGAGCTCGGCGCTGCGGCGCCCGCCGCTCGCGGCGCGCACGAAGAGATCGCTGTCGAGCGGGCCGAGGCGCCGCGCGGCGCGGCCCTGCGTGTCGAGCAGCAGCGCGGCGGGGCGCCACGGCTCGCCGGGCCCCCGCGTCCACAGGACGGCCCGGGTGGCGCCGCGGGCCGTGACGGTAACCGTGATGCTGTCACCGCGCCGCACGCTCCCCCGGTCGACGGCGAGCCGCACGGGTGAGTGGGCGTCACGCCACGCGCCCAACGGATTCCAGAACGCCGCCGCACGGCCCGCCGCGGGAGACGCGACGAGCAGCAGCGCGGCGCCGGTGAGGAGCGCGGCCGCCCCGAACGCGAGCCGCCGGCGCGTCGTCCGGGCGAGCAGGGCGCGCATCGCCGGCGCCGCCCGCTCTACCGCGACGGCGGCGCGCCGGTCCGCGGCGGCGAATAGCGCGGAGCTGGCGCCGGCGGCGGCGCTGGGGCGCGGATCCACGACGCCCACGATGCTTCCTGCCCTCGTGCCCGCGGCGGCCTCGGCGAGCCGCCCCACGACGGGTGCATCGCCCTCGTGGCGCGCGCGCCGCACGGCCCACGCGGCGCCCACGGCGCTCGCCGCGATCAGCGCCCAGGCGAGCGCCACGCCGGCCAGCCGCGGTGCGAGCGCGAGCCCCAAGGCCGCGGCCGCGGCCGCCGCACCGACACTCCACAGCACGATGCCCAGCGCGCGGGCGCCCACATGCGGGCGCGCCAGCCGCCGCAGCCGCGCGGCCGTCTCCGTCACCGGACCCCGCTCACCGCATACGTGAACAAGTTGACCCCCATCCGCAGCGCCGCCTCGTGCAGCTCCGGCGGATCATGGTGCACCTCGGGGTCTTCCCAGCCGTCCCCGAGGTCAGACTGATAGGAATAGTATACGACCAACCGGTCCCCCAAAAAAATGCCGAACCCCTGCGCGGGGAGGCCATCGTGCTCGTGGATCTTGGGGATCCCCCGTGGGAAGTCGTACACCAGCCGATAGATCGGGTGTGTCAACGGGACGTCAACCATGGGATGGTCCGGAAACACGCGGGCGATCTCGCGCCGAAACGACTGGTCCATCCCGTAGTTGTCGTCGGCATGCAGGAACCCGCCCTGTTCCAGGTAGCGCCGGAGGGTGCGGATTTCCTCGTCCGAGAATCGGACGTTCCCGTGTCCGGTCATATAGAGGTAGGGGACATCCCACAGCTCGGGGCCGGTGAGGGTCACCACGCGCTCCCGCGCCGCCACAGGCAGCGTGGTCCGGTCGCGGATCGCGGCCAGGAGGTTCGGCAGGCTGGAGGGATTGGCGTACCAGTCGCCGCCGCCATCGTAGTGGAGGCGGCCGATGGTGAGGGCAGCGTCGGGCGGGCGGGCCGACGGGCGGACGGGCAGCAGGGCCAGCGCGACCAGCATCATCAGTCCGACCGTCCGCCTGCCCGTCCGCCCGTCGCTGCTCATAGCTCAGTCACCAGCCGATACGCCGTATTCCGTGAGATGCCCGTCTCTTCCGCGAGCTGCTCGGCGACGTCCTTGCGGGTCATGCCCTGCGCCAACAGCGCGCGGGCCCGCTCCCCGGGATCGACGGGAGGCGCGACGCGAGGCGCCCTGCCGGTGCCCGCGACAATCACCGTCACCTCGCCGCGGGCGGGCGCGTCTGCGTAGTAACCCCCCAGCTCGGCCAGGGTCCCGCTCCGCGTCTCCTCGAACACCTTGGTCAGCTCGCGCGCGACGGCCGCGGGCCGCTCGTCGCCGCACGCCGCCGCCAGATCGGCGAGCAGCTCGGCGACGCGGTTCGGCGCCTCGAACAGCACCACCGTCCATTCGCTCTGCGCCACCGACTCGAGCAGCCGGCGGCGTTCGCCGCCCTTGCGCGGCAGAAAGCCGAGGAAGAGGTAGCGGTCGGCGACGAGCCCCGAGACGGCGAGCGCGGCGGCGACGGCGGTGGGGCCGGGGATTGTGACCACGGGGATGCCGCGCGCGCGCGCGGCCGCGACCAACTCCGCGCCGGGATCGCTCACCGTCGGCGTGCCGGCGTCGGTGACGAGCGCGACGTCCTTCCCGCCCCCGAGCAGCCGCAGCAGCCGCTCGAGCGCGCGGTCCGTCGAATGCGCGTGGAAGCTTACGAGCTCGGCGTGCGAGCCGACGTGCGCCAGCAGCGTCTTGGTGTGGCGCGTGTCCTCGGCGGCGACCACGGCGGCGCGGAGCAGCGTGTCCGCCGCGCGGGGCGAGAGATCGCCCAGGTTACCGAGGGGCGTCGCGACGACGTAGAGCGTGCCCGCCACGTCACCAGGTGACCTGCCACGGCAGCCGCGCGTAGAACCCGGCCGCCTGCAGCACGTAGCGGTGCTCGCGCGTCGCGTCCTTCAGGACCTTGGGGGCCGTGCCCGGCATCATCACCTCGGCGCCCTCCAGCATCTGCAGCGCCCAGTCGGTCAGCGCGCTCGACAGCTCCTCGGGGCGCACCACCGCGTCCGGCGTGTCGGCGCCGCGCGGCACGGAGAGGAGCGCGAGCGCCTCGTGCGTCCCGACGATCGCCGCGGCCACTTTCTGCGCGCGGCGCTTCGCGTCACCCGGGAACTCCTTCTCGACCGCGTCGACGATGCGCCAGTACAGCTCTCGGTAGGTGTTGACGAGCGCGGTCGGCGCCTGCGCCGGCAGGTCGGCCGCGGCCGTGAACACGCCGGCCGACATCGCCGGGGCCCCACCGTCCGCCCCGAGCTCGAACAACGACTCGAGGTACCGGGCCGGCGGCACGGTGTCCGGCTTGTCGCACATGTAGCCGGCGACGTACCGCCCCTTGTCGAACCGGAGGTAGGAGATGCGGCCGTTCGAAATCAGCTCGAGCACGCCCGTCACCTGCTCCTGCTGGAGCACGGGGAAGAACTTGTCCGGTTGGTTGACGTCGATGAAGCGGGCCGTGTAGCCGCCGGCGCACGAGGCGTACATCCACGCGAGCTGCTCCATGGGGGCCGCGCAATACGCCAGCTCCCCGCGCTCCACTTCGGCACGCATCCGCTTCAGCGCTTCCGTGATCGTGATGACCTGCCGTCCCGTGGTGTGCATGGAGGCGGCGTTCACCGCCTCGCCCTTGCGGAAGAAGAGCAGCAGGCACTCGTCGGGGAGGTACGCGCTGATGTAGCCGTCCACGCGCCCGTCGCGGTCGCGCTTGGCGAACGCCAGCAGGTTGTCGAGATGGATGAACGCGAGCCGGGTGCGATGAATCAGCCGGTTCACCTGCGGGAACTGCAGATCCGCAAGGCGAACCGGCGAATTCGTCAGGCGAGCGGTGCTCGCGCGCATCGTCCTCCGGAGAGGTTAGCCCAGGTGCTGCTGGATCTTCTGTTCGAAGGCCGGCTTCGGGTAGGCGCCCACCAACGTGTCCACATGGCGCCCGTCCTTGAAGAATAGAATACTCGGAATCGAGCGCACGTTAAAGCGCATCGCCGTACGCTGGTTGGCATCCACATCGACCTTCAGAACCTTGACCTTGCCCTGGTACTGCTCCGCCAGCTGCACCATGATCGGCGCGACCATGTGGCAGGGGCCGCACCAGGTGGCCCAGAAATCCACGATGACGAGGCCTTGATGCTGCTCGACCTCTTGCTGAAACGTGGCGTCCGTGACCGCCACCGGGTGCGTCGCCTCCATGACCCTCCACTCCCTCTCTGACAGACGTTAAGTTCACCGTTCTATGAGCAATCCGCGCGTCGCCCACGTCGGTATCGCCGTCGCCAGCATCGCCGCGGCCCTGCCATTCTACCAGGACGTGCTGGGCCTGTCCCCCGGGCGCCCCGAAACCGCCGACGGCGCCACGATCGTCAGCCTGCGGCTGGGCGACGTCGACGTCGAGCTGCTCGAGCCGCAGGACCCCGCCAGTCCCGTCGCCAGGTTTCTAGCGAAGCGCGGACCCGGCATCCACCACATCTGTTACCGCGTCCCAAACCTCGACGCCGCGCTGGCCCGCTGCCGGGCGGCGGGATACCGCCTCGTGGACGAGGCGCCCCGCGTCGGCGCCGGCGGCCGCCGGATCGCCTTCCTGCATCCCAACGCGACGGCCGGTATTCTGCTCGAGCTGACCGAGTAGGGGTGAAACGCCGAGCGCTACGGCCCGGTTCCCGTTCCCGGAGGTTGGCACCTCGTCCCCGGCGTGCCGGCGCTCTCGAGGTGCGGGTCGAACACGAGCCACCCGCCGCTGCGCGTCCGGACGATGTCGATCGAGACCATCTGGCTGCAGCCGGCGCGCTGCAACTCCACGCGATAGGTCCGCAGGTCGGTGCGCCCGGGCACCGGGAGCGGCCCTTCGATCACGCGGTACTCGGTGTGCTCGAGGTATTTCTGAATGACGGTCAGCCGTTGGCGCAGCTTCACCTTGTCCATCCACTGAGCGGCGGGGCCGCGCGCAGTGCCCCACAAGCCCCCGAGCCGGTCCACGTCGTTCGCCTTGACGGCCGCCATGAACTGTTCGAGTGACGCGTTGACGGACTGCGGAACGGGCATCTGCGGTCCCCTGCCGCCGCAGCCGAGCGCGAGCAGGACGAGGAGCGGGAGGAGTTTGCGCATTAGGAGACCAACCTAAGACACCATGCGCCTCTACGTCAACATAGATCACGTCGCGACCCTGCGCGAAGCGCGTCGCACCGACGAACCGGACCCGGTGCAAGCCGCGGCGGTGTGCGAGCGCGCGGGTGCCGACGGCATCACGGTCCACCTGCGCGAGGATCGGCGCCACATCCAGGACGCCGACGTGCGCGGGTTGGCGCGCGCAGTGCGCACCGTCCTGAACCTCGAGCTGGGCGCCCACCCCGAGATCGTGCGCATCGCGGCCCGGGTCCGCCCGTTTCAGGCGACGCTGGTCCCCGAGCGCCGTCGCGAGATCACCACCGAGGGTGGGCTGGCCCTGCGGAGCGGCGACCGCCGGCTGCGCGACGCGATCCGCCGGCTGCAGGACGCCGGGATCCGCGTGAGCCTCTTCATCGACCCCGTCCGCAAGACGCTCGATCAGGCGAAGGCCCTCGGCGTCCCGGCCGTCGAGCTGCACACGGGGCGATACGCCCGAACCTGGAACCGTCGAGAGACGGCGTTGAAAGAACTACGTCAAGCGGCGGCGTATGCAAAACGAATCGGGCTCGCGGTCCATGCGGGACACGGGTTGACATACCAGAACGTCCAGCCCGTCGCGGCGATCCCGGAAATCGAGGAGCTCAACATCGGCCACAGCATCGTGAGCAACGCGGTGCTCTGGGGGCTGGAGGAAGCGGTGCGGCGGATGAAGCAGTTGGTAGAGACCGCCAGGACGCCTATCTTGGTGTCGCGATGACCCAGCCCAGTCAGCCGCTCGGCATGTCCGACTTCTTCGCCCTCGAGGCGGGGGAGTACTTGGACCGGCTCGACGCCCTGCTCCAAACAGGAGGTGCACCGGCCGCCGACGAGTTCGTCCGGCTGGCGCGGGCGCTGCGCGGGAGTGCGCTGATGGCCAGCCAGCAGGCGATCGCGCGCGCCGCGAGCGGCCTCGAGGCGGTGGCCCGCGCGCTGCGCGAGGGGCGCCGCCCCTGGGACGCCGGGACGCAGCAGCTCGCCGTGCGCGCGGTGGACGATCTCAAGATCTTCGTGCGCCGCGCCGCGAGCTGGAGCGAGACCGATACGGCGAAGGCCGAGGCGCTCGCGGCGCAGCTCGAGCAGGCGGCGGGCCGGCCCTCCGCGCAGGTGCGCGCGGCCGAGGCGCTGGGACTCGACGCCGGGGCGCGGGCGTTCGTGGCGCGCGAAGGCGCGGCGATCGCCAGTGCCCTCGACCGCGCGGCGACGGCGTTGCGCGCCAACCCCCGCGCCCACGATCCACTCCAGCATGTGCTCAAGGCCCTGCAGCCGCTGCGCGGGCTCGCCGCGCTGAACGATCTGCCGCCGTTGCCGGACCTGCTGGAGGGGATTGAGCGCGCCATCGGGGAGCTGGAACGGGCTCCCTCCGTCGCCGGGCCGGCGGTGGGGGACCTGTTCCAAACGGCGGCCGGCTCCATCGCCCAGGCCGCGCGCGAGGTCGCTGAGCGCGGCCGCCCCGACCCCGAAGGCGCCGCGTTCCAGAAGTTCGCCGGGCTGCTCGTGCGGTTCATGGACAGCGAGCCCGACGTGGTGCCGATCGATACGCTGTTCTACGGCGACGGCGGCGCGCACGTCGTGCACCGCGGCACGGCCGCGGCGCGGCCGGCGACGCTCGGCCGGCTCGAATTGGTCAGTCACGGAGAGCATCTGCGTCAGGCGGCGGACTCGCTCGAGCGCGCGCCCAGCGCCACGCAACGCGAGCTGCGGGCGCACACGCTGGCCGGAACCTTCCGCGCCCTCGGGAGCGCCGGAGGGGGGGGCGGCGCGCTCGGGGAGCGCGTGGCGGAATTCGCGCAAGCGGCGCGCGACGCGGTGACAGGGGGCATCGCGGTGGGCCAGCCGGCGGCGTTTGCTGCGGAGCTGCGGCGGGCCGGCGAGATCCTTACGCGCTCGGGATCCGGGGACGAGGGCGCAGTCGCCGCCGAGCTGGGCGAGGTAACGGGAGCCGTGCGCGGGCTGGCGGGCGTCGTCCCGATCGAATCGCTCGCGCCGGCCGCGTCGCCTGCTCCCCGCTCGACGGGTGCCAGAGCCCCGCTGCCCGCGCCGGTCGCCGAGGACGAGCCGGTCCCCGAAACGCCCGACGTCGTCGGCTCGTGGGTCGTCTACCAACGCCTCGTGGCCGGTGGCATCGGCCCCGCCTCGCTGGACGACCTGTTGGGTCCGCCCTCGCTCGACACCGGGCGTCCCGCTCCCCCGCCCGTGCCGCGCCCACCCGTCCCACCTGCGGCCAAAGCGCCCGCCGAGCCGGCGGTCGCCCTAAAGGACTCCCTCGCGGTCGTGGACATGCGCACGCTGGTGTACCGCGGCGAGCGCGCCCGCCACCGCGCGCAGGAGCTGCGCGAGGCGGCGAAACGCGCGAGCGGCGACAGCCTGCGCGCGATCATCGACGAAGTCTGCGACCTCGTTGTCCTCGCCCTCGAGCCCGAGCCGTAGCCGGTCCTCCCGCTGGGCCTGGCTGCTCGGCCTCGCGGTCACGGTGGCGCTGCTCGCCTGGGTGCTGCACGGCGTGCAGCCGGGAGACGTCGTGGCGTACGCGCGCCGCGCCGACCCCCTGCTCCTCCTCGCGGCGGTGGCGCTCGCCACGGCCACCTTCCCGCTCCGCACGATTCGCTGGCGGCTGATTCTCCGCGACGTCGACGGCCACCGCCTCGGGTGGGTCCCGCTGTGGCACGCCACGGCCATCGGCTTCATGGCCAACAACATCCTGCCCGCCCGCGCCGGCGAAGTGGCCCGCGCCTACGTGGCCAACCGGCAGCTGCCCGTCCGGTTCACAACGGCACTCGGCTCCGTGGGCGTCGAGCGGGTGTTCGATGCGCTGGTGATGCTGGCGCTGATGGCGGTTGCCATCGCCGCGCCGTCCTTCCCGGCGCACACCACGGTCGGCGGCCGTTCCCTCTCGGCGCTCGCGACGGGAGGGGCCGCGTTGTTCGGCGGCATGCTCCTCCTGGCGCTGGTCGTCGTGCACCGGCCGGCGCCGTGGCTCGCCCTGCTGGGCCGAGTCACGCACCGCTTGTTCCCGGCCGCAGTGGCGGACCGGCTCACCCACTGGGCCGAAGGGATCGTCTCGGGACTCACCGTTCTGAAGAGCCCGACGCGATTTGCGGGCGTCGTCCTCTGGTCCGTCGTGTTGTGGACGGTGAACGCGGCAGCGTTCGCCGTCTGTTTCCGCGCCTTCGCCCTCGACGTCCCGCTCGAAGCGGCGCTGCTGCTCCAGGGGATCATCGGTTTCGGTGTGGCCGTTCCGTCGACGCCGGGGTTCGTGGGCGTGTTCGAGGCCGCGACGCGCGTCACGCTGGCGGCGTACGCCGTGGACCCGAGCCGGGCCGTGAGCTACGCCCTCACCTACCACGTGACCACGTTCATTCCGATCACGGTGCTCGGGCTCTGGTCGCTCTCCCGCCTGCATCTGCGGCTCGGCGAGCTCCGGTCCGCCGACGGAGCCTGATATGACCGCACCGTCGGCAGTCCGCATCGCCGCGCACGCAAAGGTCAATCTGTTTCTCCGTATCCTCGCGGCCGACACGACGGGTTACCATCAGCTCGAGACGGCGTTCGCGCTCCTCGAGCTGGCCGACGAGCTCGAGGTGCGGCGGATCGCGACGGGCGTGACGCTCGACGTCGACGGACCGGACCTGGGGCCCGCGCAGCAGAACCTCGCCGTCCGCGCGGCGCGCGCGGTGCTCGAGGCGACGGGCAACCGCTTCGGCGTGGCATTGCACCTCGTGAAGCGCATCCCCGCGCGCGCGGGGTTGGGCGGCGGGTCGAGCGACGCCGCCGCGGCTCTGCACGCCGTCAATGCGCTCGCCGGCACCGCCGTGCCGCGGCACGAGCTGCTGCAGCTCGCGGCGCGGCTCGGCGCCGATGTGCCGTTCTTCGCGAGCGGCGCGCCGCTCGCGCTCGCCTGGGGACGCGGGGAGCGGCTGTTTCGTCTCAACCCACCGCCGACGGCACCCGCGCTCGTGGCGGTGCCGCCCGTTTCGATCGCGACTCCGGACGCGTACCGCTGGTGGGACGAGGCGAACCCGACCCCCGCGGCGCGCGGCCCCGTGGCCCTCGACGCCGACGCGCTCGCGACCTGGGGCAGCATCGGACGGTTGGGGGGAAACGACTTCGAGTCGCCGGTGTTCGGGAAGCATCCCGAGCTGCGTGCCTTGTACGAGCGACTCGCCGGCACGGGACCGGTGTGGGTACGGCTGTGCGGATCGGGCAGCGCGGTCGCGGCGGTTTATAAGAAGGAGAGCGAGCGGGACGACGCGGCGCAGCGGATGAGTCCCAAAGAGTGCCGGGTGATCGCGACCGCGACGCGCGCGGCGGTCGCGCCTGGACCCGATCCGATCGGATAGATCGACATTTTCGTGTTGCGGGTGCGCAACACTTGCGATACGGTCAGCCGACGTCATTTTTTGCACCAATCGCCTCCCTCGACTTTCCATGTCCTCCGCACGTGGGCCAATCCTCGCCGCATCGATGGCCGCATGGAGCGTCCTCGCGCTCGCATGCGGTGACGCGCCGACCGAGCCGCCACCGCCCCCACCACCCCCGCCTCGGCTGTCCTTCACGATCCAGCCGAGCACCGCGGAAGGCGCCCTGGCGATCGCGCCGGCGATCGAGGTGGCGATTCAAGACGCCGCCGGCAACACGCTCGTGGGTGCCACGACTCCGGTCACGCTGACACTCAGTGAGAGTCTCGGCGCGGCGACGCTCGGGGGAACGACGATCGTGACTCCCGTGAACGGCGTCGCAAGGTTCTCGAACGTCACGATCGATCGCGCCGGGACTTATACGCTTCGCGCCTCGGCAACGGGGGCGACTGCGACGACGAGCACCGCATTCGACGTCCACCTGACATTTACCACCGTGAGGGCGGGTGATAGTCATACCTGCGGAGTGAACGTCGCCGGCGCCGCGTATTGCTGGGGCTGGAACGGCGGCGGCAGGCTCGGCGTCGTAACGCCGAACAACGTCGAGCCCACCCCAGTCCTCGTCACCGGCGGGCTGACGTTCGCCGCGATCAGCGCCGGCGTGAGCCACACCTGCGCAGTGACTGCGGCCGGCGCCGCCTACTGCTGGGGATTCAATGGCTACGGCGAGCTCGGTGATGGGACTACGACCGGGAAGGCGACGCCGACGCTCGTCGTGGGCGGCCACGCCTTCGCCGCCGTGAGCGCCGGATTCGACTATACGTGCGCGGTGACGACCGGAGGCGCCGCCTACTGCTGGGGGCGCAATCGTTACGGGAAGTTGGGCGACAGCTCGACGACCGATCGCCCCACCCCAACACTCGTCGCCGGCGGCCTCACCTTCACCGCCGTGACCGCCGGGACCAACCACACCTGCGGCGTGACGATCGCGAGTGCGGCCTACTGCTGGGGCCTCAATCAATTCGGGCGGTTGGGCGACAGCTCGACGACCGATCGCCTCAGCCCCACGGCCGTCGCCGGCGGGCTGAGTTTCACCGCCGTCGCGGGCGGGGGCTACCACACCTGTGGTCTGACGACCGGGGGTGCCGCCTACTGTTGGGGGTCAAACGGGACCGGCGAGTTGGGCGACGGTGGATACGGGAGTGAGGGCGAGCGGTGGACACCATCACCCGTTTCGGGCGGGCTGACTTTCCTGGCGGTGACGGCAGCGGGTTACCACTCCTGTGGGTTGGCGACCGATCACATCGTCTACTGTTGGGGCTCGAACAGCTTCGGCCAGGTCGGAGATGGAAGCGAGTTCGACCGACTGACTCCGTTCCCCGTGGCCGGAGCGCACAGCTTCGCTGCCCTTGATGCCGGGTGGGTCCACGCCTGCGCGCACCAAACAAGTGGGACCGTCTATTGCTGGGGCTACGGCGGGAACGGGCAGCTTGGCAACGGGTCGGAGGGTAGCGTGAGCCGCGTACCCGTGCGCGTCCGCCAGTAATCGGCCGGTACCTGCCACAGGGTCAGCGGAGCCGCTAAGTTAGGGCGCAGCAACCCCGCTGGCCCCTCGTCCAATGGCAGGACACCGGACTTTGGATCCGGGAATCTTGGTTCGAATCCAAGGGGGCCAACTCTCCACCTAGCGCACCTGCGCCTCGAACACTGCCCGAGCTTCCGCCAACGTACGCAACACCCCCGCCTGCTCGTCCGCCTTCCACCACGCCGTGCTCCCTCGCGCCACTGTCTCCACCCGTCCGATCCAACGGATGAAGAACGCGGCGTCCTGCGGCGACCGCACGGGGTCGTTGCCGACTTGGACGTAGATGGGGCTCGTGGAGCCGAACGGATAGAGATCGAGGATCGGATCGGTCGCGCGGTCGGCGTACGCCCGCAACACGTACCAGCCGCTCGCCGTCACCGGGATCGTCACGCTATCGCGCGCTATCTTGCGGTCTCCGCGGAGCGGAATCGTGGCGACGACTTGGCCGTTCCCGACGACCTCCAGGTGATCGATCGATACATTCGATCTGAGAGCGACGCGGGCCGTGAGCCGGTGACTCCCGGCCGGCAGTCGGATCTCGTCTCCAATCGCGCGGCCGCCGAGCGAGAACTCGAGCAGCGGCGCATTCGTGACGAACGTGCGGCCCGCCTTGAGGGCCGCCAGCCAGCGGCGGTGATCGAGCGTCGGACCCGTCTGCACGAACACCCGGACCAGCCCGGGCGGCCCCCTCAGGCTGGCAAAGTTCGGGAACGCGTCGGTGCCTGCCCCCGCCGGCAACCGAAAGCCGCAGTTCAGCAAGCGGTACCAGATCGCTGATGTGATCAGATGATCCGAGTACCCCATCACCTCGAGGTAGTCGACTTTGCCGAGCGCCACGTCCACCGGCAGCTCGTAGCTGAGCGTCTCGGTCGTGTCGTCGGGATCGGGCTTCGTGTCGAACGGATGGACGTAGCCGACGAGCGCACCCTGGGCGTGCGCCAGATCGGCGACGGCCGCATTCGTCGGCGCCAGGCTGGCGGCCGCGGTGTTGGGGTAGCCGACGTAGTCGGGGGTCAGATAGTGCGAGCCGAGGCCGAGCAGCCCCATATGGCCCCAGACGCTGGTGTGAAACTCCTGCCCGTGCATGAGGACAAATCCCGGACCCGAGGCCGGATCGGCGTCCGTCCGAAAGTAGGCGATGTCCGGGATCCGCTGCTCTTTGTTCACGATCAGGTTCTCCACCACGTGCAGGTCTTCGGCCCGCGCCTGAAACGCGAGATGGCGCGGCGTGTTGCGATAGGCGCCCCCGTAATTCATGTGCACGTGGAGGTCGCCGCTCCACCACCCGCGCGCCGGCAGGTTCGCGAGCCGCTCGAGCCGCACCCGGACCGTCTCGTGGGATCCGCCCGAAATCGTTACGACCGCATGAAACGGACGGTACTCCAGGCCGCGCGTGACCTC
>DASXUE010000052.1:0-66602 GCA_036505055.1 Gemmatimonadales bacterium
CTGCTCCATCGCCCGCTCGAATGAGTCCAGCGTCTGGTGCGCGGGACCCGGCGTGATGAACACTTCGGTCGACGCGCACCACACGAGCACGATGCGGTCCACGCCCGCGCTCTTCTGGAACGTCCGGATGTCGGCCCGCAGCTGCTCGGCGAGGTCCCGCTTGGTCTTGCCGCGCTTCACGTTCGTGCCCTGCAGCCGTTTCACGTAGTACTGGTCGAAGGCGGCGGGAATCGGCTTGATGCCCTGCAGGAACTCCTTGATCGGCTCGAGGTGCTCGTGGCGGTCCAATACGCCCGCCTTCAGGGCGGCGGTGTAGGCGTCGTCGGGAATCGGGTCCCAAGCCGCGAAGACGAGGTTCTTCAGATCGGCGATCGGCACGAAGTCCTTGATCTTGGGCGCGCGCTTGTCGGTGCGCTTGCCGAGCCGGATCGTCGCCATTTGGCTGAGCGACCCGATCGGGAGGGCGCGGCCGCGCCGCACGTTCTCGACGCCGGCGATGAACGTCGTCGACACGGCGCCGAGCCCCACCAACATCACTCCGAGCTTCCCTGTGGCGGGCGCGATGTCCCGTCCGGTCTTCTGCGGCACCATCAATGTCCTTTCCGGCGCGCGGCCGAGACGCCGGGAAGCGTCTCGCGCTTTCCGGCGGCCGGCGGCCGCGCCGCGCCCGCGATGCGGGCGACGTGAATCACGCGCTGCACCACCGTGATCCCGGTGGCGAGCGCGAGGATGACGACGATCCAAAAGAGCAACGCGCCGCGGTTCCCCGGCCCGAACAACAGCGCCGGCGCGCCCAGCAGCAGGATGCGCTCCGCCCGCGCGGCGATTCCCACCTTGCACTCGAGCCCCAGCCCCTCCGCCCGGGCCCGCGTGTACGAGACGAGCAGCGAGGCGGCCAGAGCGAAGATCGCGACGCCCACGGCCAGCGCCCGCTGGGTCGCGGGCACCCCGCCGCCCAGGAAGTACAGGGCCAGCCCGGCGAACACCGCCGATTCCCCCACCCGGTCCAGCGTCGAATCGTAGAACGCGCCGAACGTGGTGGTCATGGCGCCCAACCGGGCCACCTGTCCATCGAGGATGTCGAACAGCCCGCTGAAGAGCAGCAACAGCCCCGCGAGCCGGATTTCCCCGGCGCCGAACGCGACTCCCGCGCCGATCACGATCAGTGTGCCGATCGTGGTGATGACGTTGGGATGCACACCCCCGCGGATGAGTGCTCGGGCCAGCGGGGCGACCAACGCCACGAAGCCGTCCTTCACCTTTTGGGGGATGACATTCATAGCGCGGGGAAGGTAATAGCCCCGGGAAGGGGCGGAAAGGCCAAAACTCCTAGTAGAGCAAGTACTTGGCCCGCACGGCGCGAAACCGCGCGAGCTCTGCCTCCCAAGCGGTCCAAATCTCCCAGGGTTCCCGGCCCGCGATGATCGCCTGCCGGAGCTCCGGCCCGCCCGCGAGGCGATCGAAGGACTCGTTCCTGAATTGAAAATCCTGGGGATACACGTGCCGTACCCATGCGAGCAGCAAAACCGCGAGCCGCGTCGGATTGTAAGCCTGCCGGTCCGTCACCTTCAGCCCCAGCCCGACGATCTGCGTGTGGTCGTACTTGCCGTCCCCGGGATTCTCGGGCACGACGCGCACCGGCTGGACGTAGACGCCGATCAGCGGGCTGGCGCTGGCGCGTTTCCAGTTGGCCGGCGGCTCGAGCAGATGGCTGATGACGGCCTGCGGGTCGAGCAGCCACGGCGCCGCGATGAGCTGAAACGCCTTGGACGTCCCGCGACCCACCGACAGGTTCGTGCCCTCGAACAGACACAGCCCCGGATAGTGCATCGCGCTCTCGAGGTCCGGCATGTTGGGGGAAGGCTTCACCCAGGGCAGCCCGGTCTTGTCGAAGAACATGCCCCGTTTCCAACCGGCCGCCGGAACCACGACGAGGTCGGCCCCCAACTTCAGGAGGTCGTTCGCCATTCGGGCCATCTCGCCGAGCGTCATGCCGTGCCGCATGGCGACGGGCAGGAACCCGACGAGGGCGGAGTCGGGGTCCTGCAATTGGAGGTGCACGTTCCCCTGCACCTCCCGCCCGCCGAGGGGATTAGGCCGGTCGAGGACGACCACCCGCTTGCCGGCGCGCGCCGCGTCCCGCATGAGGGACGTCGCGGTCGCGATGTAGGTGTAGTACCGGGCCCCGATGTCCTGCAGGTCGATCAAGAGGACGTCGAGGGAATCGAGCGCGGCGCGCGCGGCGGCCCTCGATCCGCCATAAAGGCTATAGATTGGAAGGCCGGTGGCGGAGTCGACCGCGTCCGGCAAGCCGGGGCGATCTTCAGTGCCGCGGAAGCCATGCTCCGGCGAGAACAGGGCCGTTGGCCGCTGGCCATTGGCCAAGAGGACGTCGACGTCGCGACGGCCCTGGCGGTCGATGCCGGTATGGTTGGAGAGGAGACCGAGCCGTTTGCCGGCGACGAGGTGGACCGAGTCGGCAAGCAGGACTTCGATGCCGGGTCGCACCTGGGCCGGGGCCCCCGCCGGCACCGTGCAACCGAGGCAGCAAACCACTACCCACGCGAGACGATGCGCGCGCATAAGCTCCTATTAGTCTCTCTCGTAGTCGGATGTGCCACGGGACAAGCCGCGGGACCCAGCGCGGCCGGCCCCGCGCCGCAGCCCGCGTCCACGGACGCCCTGCTCGCTGCGCTGTCGACACGCCAAAAGGTCGGCCAGCTCGTCGTCCCCTGGCTGGCGGGAAGTTACAGCGCCTTCGACGACTCCGCATTCCAGCTCGCCGTGCGCTGGGTGGACACGCTGCAGGTGGGCGGGATCATCATCTCCGTCGGCTCGCCGTACGACATCGCGACCAAGCTCAACCTGCTGCAGCGCCGCTCGCGGCTGCCGCTCCTCATCTCGGCCGACCTCGAGTGGGGCGCCGGGATGCGCGTCTCCGGGGCGACCTCGTTCCCGATGATCATGGCGGCGGGCGCCACGGGGAGCGAGCTGGACGCTTACGCGATCGGACGCGCCGCGGCGATCGAGGGCCGCGCCGTCGGCATCCATGTGAACTTCGCCCCCGACGCGGACGTCAACAACAACCCGCTGAATCCGATCATCAATACGCGCTCGTTCGGCGAGGACCCGCAGGCGGTGGCGCGCTTGGTGCGCGCGTACGTCCGCGGCCTCCAAGAGAACGGGATGCTCGCCACCCTCAAGCACTTCCCGGGGCACGGCGACACCGAAATCGACACGCACATCGGTTTGCCGACGATCCGCGCCGTCTACGCCCGCCTCGACACGCTGGAGCTGATTCCGTTCCGCGCCGGCATCGCGGCCGGGGCCGACGTGGTGATGAGCGCGCACATCGCCTTCCCCGCCGTCACCGGGAGCGACGACCCCGGGACCCTCTCTCCGGCGGTGCTGACCGGCCTGCTGCGCGACTCGCTCCGCTTCCACGGGCTCATCGTCACCGACGCGCTCGATATGGGGGCGATCGTCACGAAGTACGGCGCCGGTGAGGCGACGGTGCGGGCCTTCCTGGCGGGCTCGGACCTGCTCCTGATGCCGTCGAACCCCGACTCCGCGATCGCCGCGATGGCCGCCGCCGTCGAGGCCGGGCGCATATCGATGGAGCGGTTGGACGCCTCCGTGCGCCGCGTGCTCGACATCAAACGGCGCCTCGGTCTGTTCGAGCGTCGCACCGTCCCGCTCGACTCGGTCATCCAGACCGTGGGCGCCAAGCGGTTCCAGGACCAGGCCGACGACCTCGCCCAGCGCGCGGTCACGCTGGTGCGCGACACCGCCGGCGCCCTGGCCCGGCTCCGCGCCACGCGGGGGCGCGTCGCCATGATCGCCTACGGCGACGAGCTGAACAGCTTCGTCGGCCAGCGGATCGCCGGGATGCTGCGCTCGGCCGGCGACACCGTCTCCTTCTTCCGGCTCTGGCCGATGTCGGGACCGCTGTCTTACGACTCGGCCCGCGCCGCCATCGCCCAGGCGCCTGTGGTCCTGTTCGCCAGCAACGTCCGGCCCATCTCGGGACGCGGGAACATCGCGCTCCCCGACTCGCTCGCCCGGCTGATCATGGCGACGGATTCCGTGAAGCCGACGGTGCTCCTGTCGCTCGGGAGCCCCTACCTGTTGAACCAGGCGCCGACGGTGAAGTCGTACTTGATCGCCTGGAGCGGTGTGCGCGCCGCCGAACGGGCTGCCGGCCGAGCGCTGCTCGGCTGGTCGCCGATCCGCGGCAAGCTGCCGATCCGCATTCCGCCCGGGTATCCCATCGGCCACGGTCTGGTGATGCCCGACTCGACGCTGCCGGCGCCCAAGCCCCCGCCGCCGATGGGCGCACGGTGAGGCTCCGCTACCTTGCCGTCGCGGCGCTGGCGGCGTGCGGCCCCGCCCGCCGGGCCGCCATCACCACCGCCACCGCCCCACCTCCCTCCGCCACCGAACCACGCTTTGATTCCGTCGTCGCGTATCTCCGCTCCCAGGTGGACAGCGCGTTTCCGAGCGCCGTCGTCGCCGTCGGCTCGGGCGGGCGGATCGTGCTGCTCGAGGCGGTGGGCCACTACGGCATCGACGACCCACGCCGGGTCACGCCCGAAACGGTCTACGACCTGGCGTCGCTCACCAAGGTCATCGGGCTCACGACGGCGTGCATGATGCTCGTGACCGAAGGGAAGCTCGATCTCGACGCGCCGGTGCAGCGCTACGTGCCGGCGTTCCAGGGCGCCGCCAAGGAGCGCGTCACGATTCGCCACCTGCTGACGCACTCGTCGGGCCTTCCCGCCTGGCGGCCGCTCTATACCGAAACGACGACACGCGCGACCGCTATGGCGCTGGCCGACACCACGCCGCTCGCCGCTGAACCCGGCCGAACCATGGTGTATTCGGACCTCGGCGCGATCGTGCTGACACAAGTCGTCGAGGCGATCACGGGCGAGCGTCTCGATCGTTTTCTCGACCGGCGCTTGTTTCAACCGCTCGGGATGACCTCGACGCGCTACCTGCCGCCGCCCGAGTGGCGGGACCGGATCGCCCCCACTGAGCGGAGCCAGGACGGCACGATCATCCGCGGCACCGTTCATGACGAAAACGCCTGGAAGCTCGGTGGCGTATCGGGGCACGCGGGTCTGTTCAGCACGGCGCCCGACCTCGCGCGGTTTGCCACCTGGCTCCTCAGGGCCTGGCACACGGACTCGTTGCGCGCGCGGGAGTTCACCCGGCGCCAGGGGCTGCCATCGGGCTCGTCGCGCGCGCTCGGGTGGGACACGCCGTCCGAGAACTCGAGCGCCGGCACGAAGCTCGGGCCCAACGCCTTCGGCCACACCGGGTTCACGGGGACGTCGATCTGGATCGATCCCGATCGCGACCTCTTCATCATCCTGCTCACGAACCGCGTGCACCCGACGCGCGAAAACGCGCGCATCGCCCGCGTCCGGCCGCGCGTGGCGAATCTCGTGGTGGACGCCATCACTCGCGGGGCGCCATGACCCTCTCGTTCGCCGACTGGCTCATCATCGCGGTCTACTTCGCGCTGTCGCTCGTCATCGGACTGGTGTTCACGGGCCGGGCGGGCCGCTCGCTCGCCGAGTACTTCGTGTCGGGACGCAGCCTGCCGTGGTGGCTCGCCGGCACGTCGATGGTCGCAACGACGTTCGCCGCGGACACGCCGCTCGTCGTGACGGCCCTGGTCGTGAAATACGGTGTGGCGGGCAATTGGCTGTGGTGGAACATGGCCCTCTCGGGCCTGCTGACCGTCTTTTTCTTCGCACGCTTGTGGCGCCGCGCGGGCGTCATGACGGACGTGGAGCTGGTCGAGCTGCGCTACGGCGGGCGGCCGGCCGCGGTGCTGCGCGGCACGCGGGCGCTCTACCTCGCCCTCCCGATCAACTTGATCATCATGGGTTGGGTCACGAAGGCGATGGCCGACATCCTCCAGATCACGCTCGGCGTCTCAGGGTGGCGGGTCGCGGCGATCCTGTTCCTCATCACGGCGGGGTACTCGATTCTCTCCGGGCTGTGGGGCGTGATCGTGACGGACTTCTTCCAGTTCGTCGTCGCCATGGGCGGCTCCATCGTCCTCGCCGTGCTGGCCGTCAACCGGATCGGCGGACTCGATCGGCTCGTGTTGTTCGCCTCCGGGCATTACGGCAGCACTCAGGCCGCCGTCGGCATCTTCCCGCCGCTCCACGGCGGATGGATGCCGCTGTCATCGCTATTCGTGTTCCTGGCGGTCCAGTGGTGGGCGTCGTGGTACCCGGGGGCGGAGCCGGGCGGGGGCGGCTACATCGCCCAGCGCATCCTGTCGACCAAGGATGAGCGGCACGGCTTGCTCTCGACGCTGTGGTTCAACATCGCCCACTACGCGCTGCGGCCCTGGCCGTGGATCATCGTGGGTCTCTACGCGGCCGTGACTTACCCCGACCTCCTGGCCCCGGGCACAGACCCCGGGCGCGGCTACGCGCGCGCCATGGTCGACCTGCTCCCATCGCCCCTGCGCGGCTTGCTGCTCGCGGCCTTCGCGGCCGCGTACATGAGCACGATCTCCACCCACCTGAACTGGGGCTCGTCGTATTTCGTGAACGACTTCTGGCTGCGGTTCGTGCGACGGCAGGCCTCGGACAAAGAGCAGATCCTCGTGGCGCGGCTCACGACCGCCGCCCTGATGGTGCTCGCCCTCGTCGTCATGCGCTTCCTCGGGACTATCGAAGCGGGGTGGCGCATCCTACTCGGCATTGGCGCGGGGACGGGCCTGGTCCTCATCCTGCGCTGGTACTGGTGGCGCATCAACGCCTGGAGCGAGCTGGTCGCCATGGGCGCGTCGTTCGTCGTCTCCATCGGGTTGTGGCAATGGGGCCATTTCGCCGCCGACGATCCGGCCACGCTGCTGATCACGGTGGGCGTGACGACCGTCGCGTGGATCGTCGCGACGCTGGCGACCGCGCCCGAGAGCCCTGAGGTGCTGGACCGCTTCTACCGCCGCGTACGGCCCGGTGGGCCTGGGTGGCGCGACGTGGCGGCGCGGCTTGGCTTCTCGGGCGACCGCATTCCGGGAGGTGCGCTCTCGTGGGTGAACTGGGTGGCGGGGTGGCTCGCGGTGTACGCGGCCTTGTTCGGCATCGGGCAGCTGCTCGTGGGAACCTGGCCCGCCGCGCTCGCGTTCCTGGCCGCGTCGGGTGCCGCGTTCGCCATCATCGGGCATAACTTGCGGGGGGACGCGGTGTTCCGCGCCGGGACCGTTGACAGCGCCGGAGCCTCAGCCTAAGTTGCGGCCAGACCGGAGGATAGTGATGACCACCACGCAGAAGCCGACAGTCACCCTGACGCTCACCGAGCGTGCCGCCGAGGAGATCCGGAAGTTCATGGCGGCCGAGAATGTGACGCCCGAGGCCGCAGGCCTCCGCGTCGCGGTATTGCCGGGCGGGTGCTCGGGGTTCAAGTACAGCCTCAACATCGAAGACCAGCCCGCGGGCGACGACGTCGTGATCGCGAGCGCGGGAGTGCGCCTGTTCGTGGACGAGTTCAGCGCCCCGTACTTGAACGGCGTCGTGATCGACTACAAGAGCAACTTCCAGGAATCCGGCTTCGCGTTCGAGAACCCGAACGCGTCCGGCGGCTGCGGCTGCGGGTCGTCCTTCACCGTCTGACCGCAGTGCTCCACCCTGGTTCGGCAGGCTCGGCCCGCGCACCTCGCGGGCCGTTCCTTTTCCCGGGGACCTGACGCTGCGCCCACTCGACATCGCCGTCATCGTCATCTACTTCGCCGCCGTCATGGCGGCGGGGTTGCTCTTGGCGGGCCGTCAGCGCGACGCGGCCGACTATTTCCTGGGCCGGCGCGGCCTCCCCTGGTGGGCGATCATGCTCTCGATCGTCGCGACCGAGACCTCGGCCCTCACCGTGATCAGCGTCCCAGGGCTCGCCGCGCGCGGCGACCTCACCTTCCTGCAGCTGTCGTTCGGCTATTTGGTGGGCCGCCTCGGCGTGGCCGCCGTGCTCCTCCCCGGATACTTCGACGGCACGCAGGATACCGCGTACCAACGGCTCGAGCGCCGCTTCGGCACCACGACCCGCCGCATTGCGTCGGCGGCGTTCCTCGTCACGCGGGCGCTGGGCGACGGCGTCCGCGTCTTCGCCACCGCGATCCCGCTCGCGATCATCACCCAGTGGAGCATCCCCGCGGGGATTCTCGCCGTCGGGATCGTGACGATCTTCTACACGTGGGTGGGCGGCCTCCGCGCGGTGGTGTGGGTGGACGTCGTCCAGCTCGTCTTCTACCTGGTGGGCGGTATCGCGACGATCGTCGTCGCGCTCCACCTCGGCGATGGAGGGTTCGCCCAGGCGTGGGCCGCCGGTAAGCTGCGGACCATCGACCTGAGTTTCTCGTTCCGGAATCCGTACACGTTGTGGGGCGGTCTGGTCGGGGGCGCCTTGCTCTCCGCAGCCTCTCACGGGACGGACCACCTCATCGTGCAACGGTTGCTCGCCGCGCGCGACCTGCCCGACGCGAAGAAGGCGCTCATCGGCTCCGGCGTGTTCATCATCGCGCAATTCACGCTCTTCCTGCTCGTCGGGACGAGCCTCTGGCTGGCCGGGGCCGACCGAGCGGGGGTGAGCGCAGACGCGATCTATCCCACATTCGTGATCGAGCGCCTGCCCGCGGGCCTGGCCGGCCTCGTGGTGGCGGCGATCCTCGCCGCGGCCATGAGCACCGTGTCCTCGTCCCTCAACTCGCTCGCCTCCGCGAGCACACACGACTTCTACGCGCCGCTCACCGGGCGTACCGACTCTGCCCATCTGCTCAAAGTGGGGCGTGGAATGACGCTGCTGTGGGCGGCGATCCTCGTGGGCGGCGCGATGCTGTTCAAGGACCGCAACACCCCCGTCGTCGTGCTCGCCCTGTCGATCGCGTCGATCACCTACGGCGGGCTGCTCGGCAGCTATCTGCTCGGCGGTCTCTGGCCCCGGACGCGACAGGTGGACGTGATCCTCGCGATCCTGGTCGGTGTGGCGGTGATGATTCCGGTCGTGCTCGGCTTCCCGAAACGCATGCTCGCGGCCCTCGCCTGGCCCTGGTACGTGCCGCTGGGCACCGCGGTGACGGTGGCGGTGGGGATGCTGTCGTCGGCGGTCGGGCGGACGGGCGGAAGGGTGGTCAACCCCTCACCATGACGACCGCCGCTCTACTCGGCATTGACGCGGGCGGCTCGCACACCACGGTCGTCGTGGCGGACGCCCATGCGCGCGTCCTCGGCCGTGTCGATGGCCCAGCCTCGGCGGTGCGGCCGGGTGGCATCGCGGCGTCCGCCGCCGTGATCCTCGATACGGCGCGCCGCGCGGTCGCGCAGGCAGAGGCGTCGCTCCCCGCGACGGCCGCCGTGGTCGGCGCGGCGGGCGCCGGGCGCGACCCCGAGCAAAGCGCGCTCGGCGCGGCGCTGGCGGCCGGCGGCCTGGCGCATGCCGTGCGCGTCGTCGGCGACGGGGAAATCGCCCTCGTGGCGGCGTTCGGCGAGGAGCCCGGGATCCTCGTGAGCGCCGGCACCGGCTCGATCGCGTTCGCGCGCCCTCCGGGCCCTCAGAACGGGCGGCTGCACCGCGCCGGCGGTTACGGGTGGCAGTTGGGCGACGAGGGGGGCGGCTACTGGCTGGGCCGGCGCGCGCTCACCGCCGCGGCCCGCGCTTACGATGGCGTGGACGAGTCGTCCACGCTCTCCGAGCGGCTGCTCGTCGCGCTTGGCCTGCCGGGATTCGACGAGCTGGTACGCTGGGCCGCCACGGCGACACCCGCCCAGGTCGCCGCGCTCGCGCCGCACGTCCTCAATGCCGCGCAGGAAGGTGAAGTGATCGCCCAGCGCGCTGTCTTCGACGCGGCGAACGAGCTGGCGCAGCTCGTTCGCGTGCTGGCGCAGCACTTCCCGGGCGCCGAGCCGATTCCCGTCGCGCCCGCGGGCGGTCTGCTGCGCCGGGGCTCGCCCCTCCTCGCGGGGCTCCGTGTAGCCCTTGGGGCTGCTGTGCCGCGGGCCCGCCTGGTGGACGGGCCCGTGGACGCGGCGCTCGGGGCGCTGCGGCTGGCGGCACAGCTCGTCTAGGCTGCCGGAGGACTCGGCCGGCGCAGCCGGCTGTGGCGGTAGCCGTACGAGTAGTACAGGATGAGGCCGATCACGAGCCAGACGCCGAATCGCACCCACGTCTCGCCGGGCAAGCCATACATGACGAGGCCGCAGAGGACGGCGCCCGACACGGCGACGGGCCAGACCCACGGCACGCGGAACGGCCGCGGGCGATCGCGATCGGTGTAGCGCAGCACCAGGACACCGACGCAGACGAGCGCGAAGGCGAACAAGGTGCCGATATTCGTCAGGTTATACGTCTCGCCGGCGTCGCCCACCAAGGCCCACACGGCGACGAAGATCCCCGTGATCAGCGTCGTGATGTGGGGAACGCGGTACTTGGGATGCAGCTTGGCCGCCCACGGCGGAAGCAGGCCGTCGCGCGCCATAGCGAAGAAGATTCGTGGCTGCCCGTACTGAAACACGAGCAGCACTGCGGACATCGAGATGATCGCGCCCAGGGCCACGATCCATCCCACCGTCGTGAACCCCGCGCTGTTCAGCGCCTTGGCGAGCGGGTCGGCGACGCCCAGCTCCGTGTACGGCACCATCCCCGTGAGGACGGCGCCCACGATGACGTAGATCACCGTACAAATCGCCAGGCCGCCGAGGATGCCCAGGGGCAGGTTGCGCTGCGGGTTCTTCGTCTCTTCGGCCGCCGTGGAGATGGCGTCGAACCCGATGTAGGCAAAGAACACGATCGCGGCGCCCTGATGAATGCCCCGGAATCCGTTGGGCGCGAACGGGTGGTAGTTGGCGGGGTTGATGTGCGTCAGCCCCGCGACGATGAACAGGCCCAGGACGAGCAGCTTGATCGTGACCATGATGTTGTTCGCCGTGGCGCTCTCGCGCACGCCGAGCAGCAGGAGCCAGGTGATCAACATCACGATGGCGAACGCCGGGAGATTGACGAGCACCGGGATGCCGAGCAGATGTGGGCCCGTCTGCAGCAGCCCATGCACGGCAGGATCCGGACTGAGCAGCGCCGTGCGGTACCCCGTGGTCAGCCAGACGGGGAGCTCGATTCCGAAGCTGCCCAGCAGCGAGCGGAAGTAATCGCCCCAGGAGATCGCGACGGCGACGTTGCCGACGGCGTACTCGAGGATCAGATCCCAGCCGATGATCCACGCGACGAACTCACCGAGGGTCGCATAGGTGTAGGCGTAGGCGCTCCCCGCCTGCGGAATCATCGACGCCAGCTCGGCGTAGCACAGGCCGGCGAGCGCGCAGCACACGCCCAGCAACAGGAACGAGAGCACGAGCGCGGGACCCGCGCCGCTGCGGACGAGGTTGCCCGCGGCGTCGTACTGCCCCGCCGCCGCGGTGCCGATGGCGCCGAAGATGCCGGCACCGATCACGGCGCCGATCCCCAGCATGATGAGGTCGCCCGCGCCGAGGGCGCGCTTCAGGCCTCCGGCGTGCTCGCTGTCCGCGAGGAGCTGCGCGATGGGCTTGCGCTGGAACAGCTGTCGGTTAAGCACGCGGCGCCGCCGCGAACACACTCGGTCCCGGAACCAGGCCCATCAGCATGGTCGATGCCTTCCGCGTCAGAGCTGGGTGACTCAGTGAGTGTACGTGATCTGAAACACGCTGGCCACGGGCCGGCCGTCCCGCGTCGCCGGTTTGAACTGGTACGCGCGCAGCTGCTCGAACGTCTCGCGCCGGCACCGCGCATCCTTGAGCACGGGAGTCACCTCGACGCGCGACACGTGTCCGTCGACCTCGACCCAAAACCGCAGCTGCACCGCCCCGCGGACACAGTCGGGCGGGAGGATCACGCCCCGCGGATAGGCGGGAAAAATGTAACCGCCGTCGCCGCCCGAGTCAGGACCCGCGGCCGACCCGACGCCCCCGCCGGTCCCCGTGCCCCGCCCTCCATCCGTGCCGCTTCCCTGTCCGGCGGCGCCGGTCGTCCCCGCGCCCGTCCCGGTGGGCGCGGGCTCGGGCGGCTGAGGCTCGGGTACTGGGGGAGGCACATCGACCTTGACGGGGTCCGCCGCCACGATGGTGGGGACGGTGACGGGAGCCGCGGGCACGTCATGCGCCTGCGGCGCCGAGGGCGGCGCCAACGCAAACCAGACGAGCGCCGGGCGCCCGCCACCGCCGCCGCCGCCTGGTGGACCGGAGGCCCCGGCGCCCGGCTGGAACAACACCGCACCCCGCCACAACACGGCGAACGCGATCGCGAGGTGCATCACCAGGGCCAAGAGAGCCGCGGGGCCCTGCGGCCGCCGGTCCCGCGGTAGGCCGTAGGCCGTGAATACGGAGGGGGAGCGAGGCTGCGCCACGGTCTATAGATACACCGGGGCGCGCGGGCCGGTTGAAGCGAGAGGGCTAGCGGCCGGCGGGCTTGGCCTGATCCGCGGGGGTGAAGCTCATCACCTGGACGCCGGCGCCGCGAGCGATGTCCATCGCCTCGATCACTTCGCGGTATTTCCGGTTCGGCGCCGCCTTGATGAACATCAGCTTCACCGGCCGCTGGTCGAAGACCTCGTGCAGCTTGGCGTCGAGACCGGGCAGTGTCACGGGGACGTTGTTGACGGCGTAGGTGCCGTCGGCACGCAGTTCCAGCACGATCTGATCGCTCTGGGTCTTCTGCTTCGGCTGATCGCGCTGCTCCACGGGGACCTGCATGTCGAACGCCCGGCGCGACAGCGGGAGCGTGATCATGAAGATGATGAGGAGCACGAGCAGCACGTCGATCATCGGCGTGACGTTGATGTCGGAGCTGAGCCCCGTCCCTGATCCGCCGCTACCCATGGCCATTGGCTCAGTGCTCCGGCCGCGCCGTGCGCTTCTGCTCGGCGATGGAGGCGATCATGCGGACGCCGGCTTTGCGGGCGATCTCGATGGCCTGCTGCACTCGCGCGAAGTCGATGTTCTCGTCCGCCTTGAGAAAGAGGACCTTGTCCACGGTCCGCACCGCATACAGGGTGGTCAGCTGTCCCTGCAGGTCCTCATCGCCGATATACCGCATCCCCGTGTACTTCCCGTTGGGTCCGGTGATCTCGAGGTAGAATTTCCCCTCGTGATCGATCCCCAGGCGGATCTCGCCGTCGGCCTCTTCGGCCGACTCGGGGTTGTTCGCCCGCGGGATGCTGGCCTGAAAGCCCGCGGTGATCGCGGGCGTCACGATCATGAAGATGATGAGGAGTACCAGCATCACGTCGATCATCGGCGTGACGTTGATGTCGGCGCGGACGCTGCCCTTGTCTCCCCCTGCGGCCATGGCCATGGCTCAGCTATCCTTTGATCGGGCCGCTGGTCTGGGACGCCTTCTGGGTCTGGAATTCCTTCGTGAAGATCGACCGGCCGAACTCGCTGCCGACGCTCTTGATGAGGTAGTCGATCAGCTCCTTCGACGTGTACGTCATCTCCACCGTCAGGAAGTCGATCTTGGTCGCGAAGTAGTTGTAGAGCCACACCGCCGGGATCGCGACCAGGAGGCCGAAGGCCGTCGTGATCAGCGCCTCGGCCACGCCGCCCGTGATCGCCGCCAGCGAGCCGGAGCCGCCTGACGCGGACATGCCTTGGAACGCGGTCACGATACCCATCGTCGTCCCGAGGAGGCCGACGAACGGGGCCGTCGCGCCGGTCGTCGCCAGGATGCCGAGCCCGCGCTTCAGCTCCGCGGTGATGATGAGCATCTGCCGCTCGACCGCCCGTTCCGCCGAATTGATGTCGCCGGCCGTGATCGTGGCCCGGTCACGGAGCAGCGGCTTTACCTCGGAGAGGGCCTCGCCCAGGACGCGCGCCACGTGGCTCTTCTTGTTCCGTTCGGCCAGGGCGATCGCGCCGTCGAGCTGCTCCTCCTGCAGATAGCGGGAGAACTCGGGCGCGAACTTCCGCGTCTCTTGCTGCGACTTCCGGAGGTACAGGAACTTCGAGATGCTGACCGCCCACGACCAGGCCGACATGACAAACATGACGACCACGATGCCCTTGGCGAACAGCCCCATCGATGCCCATAGTTCGGCGTAACTCATCTGGCGTTGGCTCCTCTAGTGCGCGGGGACGCGTGAACTGACGATTAGCGCCGGCCGGTGATCTTGAAGTCGATCGGTTGATTGATGAGCACGCGCACCGCGCGCCCGTGAACGCGCGCGGGGCGGAACAGCGCCCGCAAGACATACGTCCTCGCCGCCTGGTCGAAGCCGGGGTTCGGGCTCTGCACGACCTTCACCGACGCCGGCTCGGCACGGCCCGACGTATCGATGATCGCCTGCACGATCGCCCGACCCTCGATCCCCGCCTGTCGCAACAGGTCGGGATACTGGAGCTGCGGCCCCGAGAGAATCTCGGGCCGCTCCTCCACGACCGACTCGAGGAACACCTGGTCCGACGACGGCACGATCCCCCCGCCCGTCCCGCCCTCCACCCCGGAGCCGGTGTAGTCCTTCGGGTCGAAGTGCTCCTGCAAGTTGATCGGCGGAATGTTGGTGGGGATCTCGGTCGGTGCGACGACTGTCTGGAACCCCTTGAGCTGCGGGATATCGATCACCGGCGGCTGCTCTTCCTGCTTCTGCTCTTCCTGGTTGACGAACACCATCAGCGTGTCCGGCACCTGCTCTGCTGCCTGGCTGGCCGTGAGCGTCGCAATCACCGCGAGCCCCACGATACCGGTGTGTCCCACCAGGGATACGAAGCCAAGGCCGAACGCTGTTTTCTTGTCGGCCTTCCTCTTCGACTCGATCAGATGCTCGAACACGGCTGTAATCTCCCAGGATCGTTGATAATGTTATAGTACGCCGGGCCGGTCACTCGCTAGTGGTGTCAAGATTACAAAACGATGACAGGCCGGTGAGGTTTTTCAGCAACGCCTCACCTGTTGCGATCAAGCACAAACGACGTCGGTAGCCGGATCCGGACCCGGACCGCGTGACCGTGCATGCGCCCGGGCCGGAACAGAGACGCCGCGAGCGCCCGCCAGGCCGCAGCCACGAACGCGGGATTCGTCGCTGCCACAACGGCGATCGACCCTGGCTCGACGCGTCCCGTCGTGTCCACCACCGCCTCGAGCACAACCCGCCCTTCGAGCCCAGCCTGGCGCAGCAAGTCGGGGTAGGCGGGGACCGGGCCGGCGAGGAGCAGGGGAGGGTCGTCGGCGAGCCGCACGTCGATGGGCTCGCCGCCGGCGGAGCCCGGCGCGCCCGTAGTCCCATCGATCCAGGCCACCAGCGGCCGCGCTGGGAAGAGGGGTCCCGGTGCCGCAATGCCGTCAGGCGGGGCCGTGGAGATGTCGGGGGGCAGCTGAAAGTCCCCGTCGGGCACATTCGGCGCCACCGGCGTCGTCGACTCCACGCGGCGTGACGTGCCCGGCGCCGTGATCGGCTCGACCATCACGATCCGCTGGGACGCTGGTTCGGCGTCTCGGGCCGTCGCCCAGACAGCGGCGAGCGCGAGGCCCGCATGGACGGTGAAGGACACGGCCGTGCTGGCGATGCGCATGACATTCTCCGAGGAAGCGTTCCCCGACACGATGGCACGCCACTCTGAGCGGCGCGTGGACGACCGATGACAGTTCCGTGACGGTGGGGTGAGAACTACGCCGGGCGCGGAAATCGGACCGTAAACGTCGTGCCCCGCCCCGGCCGGCTCGCCACTTCGATCGAGCCGCCGTGCGCTTCGGCGATCCACTTGCAGATGGCCAAGCCGAGCCCCGCTCCCGGACGCTCGCCCGTCCGCGTCCGGGCGGAGTCGGCGCGCCAGAAGCGGTCAAAGATGTGCGGCAGGTCTCCCGGCGCGATGCCGATGCCGGTATCGGCGACGGCGACGGAGACCCGGCCGTCGGACGCGTCGAGCTGAACCGTCACCTGTCCGCCGCGGGGCGTGTACTTCACCGCGTTCTCGATCAGGTTCAGGATCAACTGGCGGACGCGGCTCCGATCCACGTCGAGCGCGACCGGCTCGGCCGGCGTGTGCACGTCGATCGCGACGCCCGCATGCTCCGCCAACAGCTCGCCGGTCTCTCGGGCCTCCTCCACGATCTGGCGCAGGTCCACGCGCTCGCGATGCAGCTCGGCGCGGCCCTCGTCGGCGCGGGCCAGGGTCAGCAGGGCGTCGACCAGCTCCGTCATCCGGTTCACCTCCTGCAGCGTCTCCTCCAGGGCGGCGAGCGTCTCCTGCGGCAGATCGGGCCGGGTGATCGCCCGCTCGACGCCCGCGCGCACCACCGTGAGCGGGGTCTTGAGCTCGTGGCTCGCGTCGGCGGTGAAACGGCGCAACGCCGCGAAGCTGCGCTCGAGCCGCGTCATCATCTGGTTCAGCGTGTCGGCCAGGCGGCCCAGCTCGTCCCGCACCATAGGCACGGCGAGACGGCGGTGCAGGCTGCGGCCGTCGGTGATCTCGCGCACCTCGGTGATCATCCGGTCCACGGGCTCGAGGGCGCGCCCCGCGATCCAGCGGCCGACGAGGACCGCGGGCACGATCCCGACCACGAAGGCGACGATGATCGTCGAGAGCAGCTGGCGCAGGTCCAGCTGCGCGCTTTGCGTGTCCGCGCCCGCGAAGATCGGGCTGAACTGGCCTCCCGCCTCGGGCACGGGCCGGACGACGTAGTGCAGCGTCGGACCGTTGGGCTGCAGGCGGTAGTCGCCCTCCGCCCGCGCACCGCCCGCGGCCAGGTGGCTGAGCTGCTCGAATTCCGCGAAGGTGAGCGCGCGCGCGTCCGGCGACGCGAACAGGAGGCGCCCCTCGCGGCTCGTGACGAGCAGGAAGTCGGGCACCACCTCGAGCACGGCCGCCACTTCGGGTGTCAGGACGGGCCGGCCCGCGGTGTCTTTCTCGACCAGCACGCCGCGGGCGCGGTAGCTCTCCGCCAGGATCCCCGCCGTCAGGTCGGCTTCGGATTGGATCCGGCGGTCGAGCTCCTGGTAGGACGCGCTGCGCCGGGCGAAATAGAGCACCACGGCAAAGACCGCGAGGCTGAGAATGAGCGCCGCGGCGTACCAGAGCGTCAGCCGCCCGCGGATGCTGTCCACGTCAGGCCCGGACCACGTAGCCCACGCCGCGCACGGTGTGAATCAGCTTCGGCTCGCGACCGTGGTCGATCTTCTTCCGCAACCGGGTGATCACGACGTCCACGATGTTGGTGCCGGGATCGAAGTGGTAATCCCAGGCGTACTCGGTGATCAGCGTCCGCGACATCACCCGCCCCTGATGGCGCATCAAATATTCGAGGACCGCGTATTCCTTCGGCGTCAGCTCGATCCGCTTGCCGTCCCGCGACACTTCGCGGCTGCCGGTGTCGAGCGCCAGCCCCGCGACCTTGAGGACCGGCGGGGCGATCTCCTTGGGCCGCCGCCCGATCGCCTCGACGCGCGCCAGCAGCTCTTCGAACGCGAAGGGCTTCGTCACGTAATCGTCCGCGCCCATGCGCAGGGCCTGGACCTTGAAGTCCACGGCGTCTTGCGCGGTGAGCACCAGCACCGGGAGCCCGATTCCGCGGTCCCGCAGCGTGCGCAGCACATCGATCCCGCTCAGCTTGGGGAGCCGCAGGTCCAGCACGACGAGATCGCAGTGCCCGCCGGTCGCGACGCGCAATCCCTCCTCGCCGTCGCCCGCCAGCTCGACGTGATAGCCGGCTTCCTCCAGGCCGCGCCGGACGTACTCGCCCACCGTCTTGTCGTCCTCGACGACCAGGATCTTCATCCGACGGGCAGGTACACCTTGAAGACGCTGCCGACGCCAATCTGGGACTCGACCTCGATGCGGCCGCGATGCTCTTCGACAATGCCGTACGCCACCGACAGGCCGAGGCCCGTCCCCCGCCCCGGCGGCTTGGTCGTGAAGAACGGCTCGAAGATCTTGGAGAGGTCGTCCTGGGCGATGCCAGTGCCCGTGTCGACGAACTCGATCAGCAGCTCGTCCCCGCGGTGCGGGTTGCGCAGGGTCCGGACGGTGAGCACGCCGCGCGAGTTCATGGCGTCCATCGCGTTCAACATCAGCGCCATGAAGCATTGAATCAAACGCTCGGGGTCGGCCGGCAGCGCAGGCAGGCCGGCGCCGAACTCGCGCTTCACGGTGAGCCGCTTGAAGCGCTCGTGGTGCTTGAGGAGGAAGAGGGTCTGCTCGATCACATCGTTGATTTCCACCGGCCGCTTCTGGCCCCCCTTAGGCCGCGAGAAGTCCAGCAGGCCGTCCACGATCCGCCGGCAGCGCTGCACTTCGGTGTCGATGATCTTGAGGTACTCGTCCTGGGCCCCGCGTTCGGCCGCGGGCAGGTCGGGGACGCGGAGGGCGAGCGCCTCGCTGCATGCGAGGATCGTCGCGAGGGGGTTGTTGATCTCGTGCATCACACCGGCGGCGAGCTGGCCGACGGCCGCGAGCTTTTCGGTCTGCGTGAGGCGCTGCTGGGCCTCCCGCCACGCCGTCACGTCTTCACCGATCGTGATGACGTGGGTGATGTCGTCGTCGTCCAGCCGCATCGGGATCTTGGTGATCCGGTAGTAGCGCGCGTCGCCGCTCGCCTGGGACTCCATCTCGACCTGCTGGATCTCGCCCGAGTCGAAGACGCGGACGAACTCGCGCTGCAGCAGCTCGCGCGGCTGGCGGTCGAGTACCTCGAACACTTCCCGGCCGAGCGCGTCCTCGCGCGACACACCCTGCGTGCCCGTCTCCCGCTTGCGGTTCCAGGCGCGGATGCGGTAGTCCCGGTCGATCACGTAGAGTCCCACGGGCAGCGAGTCGATGATGCGCGCGACGAAGTTGCGCTGCGCTTCGAGCTCGCGCGTGCGGAGCGCCACCTCGGTCGCGAGATCCTGCGAGAGCTCCGTCGCGGCGAGCACGGGGGCCAGCATCTGCGCCACCACCACGAGCACGTCGTGCGCCATGCGCTCGTGGCGGCCCTCGGGAATGACGACCTCGACGCAGCCCAAGCCTTCTTCTTCGTGAATGAGCGGCAGGCGGACCAGCGTGCCGCCGGGCGTCGCCTCGCGCCGCGGACCCGCGGCGATCCATTCCGCGACGGGGGCGGCGAACCCGGGGAGCTGCGCTTCGTCGCCGGGCGCCGACACCGCCGTGTAGCGCGCGCCGTCCGGCGACCGCAGCCACAGGCGGCAGCGGCGCAGCGCCAGCCCCCGGCGCAACACGGCGACCACCTCCCCCAGCGTGTCCGGCCGCGCCAGTCCGGTCGCCAGCACCTGCGCGACCTCGGCGAGGATGCCGAGCGCGGGATGATCGGATTCGAGATGGGGTGCGGCCATTGGCCGCAAACCTAGGGATGGCGCTCCCGGCGCGCCAGCGGCGCCTCGATGCGGAAGGCCAGGAACCCTCGCACTTCCGTCGTCGAACCGAAGAAGACGGTCGGCCCGATGACCAACGCATACTGCGCGCCGTCGCCGGATCCCATGCGCACGCCCGGTAGGACCGACACGGCCATCCAGCGCGCGCCCTGCGGCAGCGGTGAGTTCGCGGTCAAGTAGCCGCTCGCCTCGATGCTGACGTCGAAGCCGATCTGGGTGAGGTTGCGCTCGTCGCCCATCTCGGCGAGCATGGCGCGCCCGGTCCGCAGCCCGAGCGTGCCCGCTGCGACGAACCCGCGCATTCCGCCGATGATCGCGCCCTCGTCCACGAACGATCCCAGGCGCACGCCGGCGGCCAGCGCGCCGATCGGCCCGCGGCGCAGACGCCGCACGAGCCCCAGCTCCCCGCCCTCGATCTGCCAGCCGGCGCCCAGCGTCGCGACGAACCCGGCGCTGATCGCGGGCCCGGTCCGCGGCGTCTCGGGCGTTTGCGCCGCGAGCGGTGTAGACAACATCCCCAGCAGGGCCAACATTGAGGCCATGAATCGACGCACGTTCGTCCTCCTCACAGGTGCCGCTTCCGCCGCGGTGTGGCGGCCCTCGCTCCTCGCCGCGTCTCCGCTGGAGGCGCGCCGCCTCGGAGGGCTGCGATTCGATCTCGACGAGCAGCGCCGATGGTCGCTCTGGTACCATGGCGACGGCCAGCCCGTTCCGCTGCTCCGAAACGCCGTTCTCGGCGTCTGGCTGGGCGACGTGCTGGTCACCCTCGCGGACCTGGAAGATATCAGTGTGGCGAATCGGCGCCCGCCGGGTGGCGAATCCCTGGCGATCCGGGGGCGCGCCCCCGCCCCGGCGGGCGTCTGGATCGAAGCGGAGTTCACTGCCTGGGAGGGGGGCCCTGCGGCACAGGGCAGCGTCGCCGTCAGCGTGTTTCCCGACCGGCTCCTCGCCACCATTCGCGGCGTCCGGTTTTTCCAGGCTCCCGAGCCCCAGGTGCTCGCCGGCGGCGGCTCCCTGCTGGCGCTCGTCAACGGCTACCAGTCCGGGGACGGTTGCCGGGTCGAAGCGGTCGGGGCGGGACCCGCCGAGTCCGTCAGCCACGCCGCGCTGGGCCTGACCCGCGAGGGGCGCGGCCTCGCGCTGGCGTTCGACCCTGGGGAGCCGGGAGAGGCGAAGGTCAAGCTCTCGAGCGGCGGGCTCGAGGGCGTGAGCGACTGGTTGCCGGCGCGGCCGGTGCGCCCCGAGGGCGACGGCTCGACGATGCGGCTTGCTTACCTGCCGCGGGGTGACGGATTGGCGGCCCTCGCCGCGCTGGCCACACCGTCGTCGGCGGTGGATCGCGAGCGGCTCGCCGCACTCGTGACCCCTACGGGGTGGTGCTCCTGGTACGAGCTGTTTGGAAACGTGACCGAAGCTGACGTGATCGCGAACCTCGATTTCTGCTCGGGGCACTTCGACCGCCGCTTCTTCCGCTACATCCAGCTTGACGACGGCTACCAGCGAGCCGCGGGCGACTGGGACACCAACCCCAAGTTCCCGCACGGACACCGCTGGCTCACCGATCGCATCCATGCGCAGGGATTCCTCGCGGGCTTGTGGGTCGCCCCTTTCGCCGTGGCGGAGCGCTCTGGGGTCCCCACCGCGCACCCCGACTGGCTGCTCAAGGGCGGGGACGGTGCGGCCCTCGTTCAAGACACGCGGGACGACTGGGGCGGCCGCCTCTACTCCCTGGACGGAGCACATCCCGGCGTCCAGCAGTGGCTCTATGATCTGGCCCGCCAGGTCGTCCGCGACTGGGGCTACGACTATCTGAAGATCGATGTTCTCCACTGGGCGACGACGGGGGCGTCGCATTACGGAGGCTTCACACACGCGGAGGCCTACCGCCGGGGGCTCTCGGCGTTACGCGACGGGCTGGGGACCGAAGCCTTCCTCCTCGCCTGTGACGCCCCGCTGCAGCACGCCGCCGGTCTCGTGAACGGGATGCGCATCGGCCCCGACGTTGGCGCCTCCTGGGGAGGGATTCAGGGACCCGCGCGGGCCGCGGCGCTGCGGAGCTTCGAGCATCGGGCCCTCTGGCTCAACGATCCCGACTGTCTCGTCGTCCGCCCGCCCCTCACGCTGGACGAGGCCCGCGTGTGGGCAGCGGTGCTCACGGCGTCAGGAGGGATGAACCTGCTCTCCGACAACCTCCCTAAACTCCCGGCAGATCGCCTGCCGCTGATCCAGAAGACGTTGCCCGCCCTCGCCGTGGCCGGCCGTCCGATCGGCACGCAGGTGGAGGAGCACGAGGTCGCACCAGCCCTCGACGTCGGGGAGGGCGGCATCGTCCGCTTGCGCGGGCCCTGGCGCTTCCGGACCGGGGACGACGAGCGGTACGCCGCTCGCGACTACGACGACGACGCGTGGGAAACCCTGCCCGTGCCCCAGGTTTGGGAGCGGGCGGGGCACGCCGACTACGACGGACCGGCCTGGTATCGCACCCGCTTCTCCCTTCCCACCGCTCTGCCGGCGGCGGGAGGGCCCGCCGCCGTGTTGGAGCTCGGTAAGGTCGACGACGACGACGAGACGTTCGTGAACGGCGTCAAGATGGGCGCGAGCCGCGGCTGGCGCGCGTACCGCCGCTATGCCGTCCCGCGCACCGCGCTCAACTGGGGCGGGGAGAATGTGCTGGCGATTCGGGTGCAGGACCACGGCGGCGCGGGCGGATTCTGGAACGTCCGCCGCGATCGGCCGGCCGGCACGTGGGTGGTCGAGGGAGCACCGCGCTGGTGGACCGTGGTCCTCGTGAACTGGGACGACGAGCCGCAGACCGCCTCCGTGGCCCCCGCGGCGCTCGGCATCGCGGCACCTCGCCTCGCAGCCTACGACGTCTGGGCCGACCGTCCTCTCCCCGACGTGCAGCAAGCGTTATCGGCCACGCTGGCGCCGCACACGACGCTCACCGTGGCGCTACGACCCGCGGCGAGCCACCCGCAGGTGATCGGGACGACGCGTCACGTCATCCAGGGCGCCATCGACCTCGCCGACGAGCACTGGGAGGCTCCGACACGGACGCTGAGCGCGAAGGCGGTGAACCTGGATGGCCGCGCGTACGCGGTGACCGTGGCGGTGCCGAGGGGGGCGGGGCTGCGACCGGGCGTGTGCAAGGCCGACACGCCATGCACGGTCCGGAGGCTACCGACGGGACATGCGGTGATTGAGTGGCCGGCAGGGACTGTGAAGGATATCAGCTGGAGTTTGACCTTCCGGTTGCCTGCCAGGAGATAGCCGACAGGAAGTACCGTTGCGCCACGAAGAACACGGCCAGGAGCGGAAGAATCGCTGTCACGGCCGCCGCCATCTGATACGGCCAATTCGTGGCGTAGCCTCCGTGGAAGGTCGCGAGGCCAACTTCCACGACCTGCATTTCGACCGAGCGCGTCACGACGAGCGGCCAGAGGAAGCTCCTCCACTGATCCACGAAGGCGAGGACGGCGAGCATCGCGAGTGCCGGCTTGGACAAGGGGAGCACGACGCGCCAGAAGATCGTCCACTCGCCCGCCCCATCGAGCCGCGCGGCATCCTCCAGCTCCCGCGGCAGGGTGAGGAAGAACTGGCGCAGCAGGAAGATGCCCCACACCGAGACCAGCTCGGTTGAGATCAGTCCCGCGTAGCTGTCCACCCACCCGAAGGCGTTGACGATGAGGAACCGCGGGACCAGCAGCGCAACGGCGGGGACCATCAGCACGCCGAGGAATCCGAGAAACACCCGGTCGCGCCCCGGGAACCGGAGCCTGGCGAACGCATACGCTGCCGCCGCGCTGGTCGCCACCTGCCCCACCACCACGCACGCCGACACAATCGCGCCGTTCAAGAAGAAGCGTCCGAACGGCAGCGCCGTGAGGGCGGCGCCGTAGTTGCCCCAGCGGGGGCTGGCCGGCAGGAGCGGCGGGGGCCACTGAAAGACCTCGAAGTCGGCCATCAGCGACGTGGAGACCATATAAAGGAAGGGCGCGACCATGGCGACCGCCAGGAGACCCACCAGCCATCGCCCGGCGTTACGCATACTCCACCCGCTCGGCGAGGAGCCGGAACTGCGCCCAGGTGGCGGCGCACAGCACGAGGAACACGAGCAGCGACAGGGCGCTGGCGTACCCGAACTGTGAGAACTGCCAGGCCGACTGGTACACACGGTACGCGACCACATCGGTCGCGTGCAGCGGACCGCCGCTCGTGAGGACGTACACGTAGCCGAACACCTGAAACGCGCCGATCACGCCCGTCACCAGCACGAACACCGTCACCGGGCGCAGCAACGGGAAGGTCACCCGCCAGAAGCGCTGCCATGCATTGGCCCCGTCCACCCGCGCCGCATCGAGGTAAGCGCGGGGAATCCCCTGGAGCCCGGCGCGAAACACCACCATCTGGTATCCGACGTGCACCCAGATCGAGAGCAGCATCACGGCGAGCAACGCCGTCCGAGGACGGCCGAGCCAATCGAACGGGCCGGCGCCGACGAACGAGAGGAGACGGTTGACCAACCCAACGTCGGCGTGATACAACCACTGCCACAGGAGCCCTACTGCCACCACCGAGGAAACGTACGGCAGGAGGAACGCGGTCCGCGCGAGACGCATGGCGCGGCCGTGCCCGTCGAGGGCGAGCGCGACGAGCAGCGCGACCGCCATCGAAACCGGCACGTACAATGTGTACAGCACCGTGTTGCGCAGCGACACCCAGACGAGCGGATCGCGCAGCACCGCGCCGAAGTTCGCGAGACCGACAAACGGCCGGACCGGCTCGGCGGGTACCCAACGGTGCACGGACAGATAGAGCGCGAACAGAATCGGCCCCAACGAAAAGAGCGCCAGGTGCAGCCCCGCCGGCGCCACGAAGGCCCACGCCGCGGCGGTTTCGCGCAGCTCCCGCGGCCGCGCCGTCATACGCTCCGCCCACCCCAGCCCCAGCGCGGCGAGCGGCCCCGTCAGCGCGAGCCCCAACAACGCGAGCAACCATCCGCCCGTGTACGCCTCGGCGGGCACCGTGCGCACCTCGACCCACCGCCCGCTGCCGAGCCGGGCCGTGGCGGCGGCGCGCGGCACGCCGGCGAACCGGAAGCGACGCGGCGCGACGGTTCCGCTGTCGGCCGGCACCAGCTCGCCCGCCCCCCGTACGAGACTGGCCAGATCGGCGATCGTCACGCGCGCCCGCGGCGTCGGCAGCCGGGTCGCCGCCTCCCGGAGCAGGAGCCTGGTGCCGGTCAGCCAGTCATCCGTGCTCCGGCGCGCGGCGCCGCGCACGTCGGCGTAAGCGGCGAGCCCGAGCAGCAGCCCCGCCGCGACCAGCGCGCGCGGCGGCGCGCGCTGCCATGCCACCGCACCCACCGCGGCGAGGGTGAGGAGCGCTGCGGGGAGCGCCCACCGCAGCAGCAGATCCCACACGCCGCGCCCGGGCGGCAGGCCCACTTCGACCGCGCCCACGACTCGCAGACCGCGCCGGTCCTTCAGCGGCACCAACGCCGCGCCGTTCCGCCACCGTGGGGGTTCCTGGCGCCGTAGCCGGGCCAATTCCGCGGCCGGGAGCGGCGGCGCGGTCGCATCCACGAGCGGCGCAGTGCCATGGTACACCTCCACGGGCGCGGTCCAGCCTGGGAGCGTAGTGAGCGCACGGGCTTGCACGAGCAGCTGCACGACGTCGTAGTCGGTCGTGTCGGGCGCCGCAACGGACGGCGGGGGAAGCGGCGCGGGGGCGGGACGCCGCGTGCGGGACGGGCGCGTTCTGGGACGACGCGGCGTGGGAGGTGGGGTTGGGGGACGCGGTGGCGGAATCACCAGCTCGAGGTATGCCGCGGTCGTGACCGCGGTGCGGAAGGCCGCGGCGCGCGCGAACCTCCCCTCCGCCCAGAGGGCGACGGCGAGGGTGGCGACCACGCCGGCCGCCGCGGCCGCCATCGCGGCAATTCGCCAGGCTCGGCTGGTCACGGAACCCGCGTCACGCGATGCGCACGCCGGCGGCGTCGAACAAGTGGGTGCGCCGCCGGTCCAGCCGCACGCCGACCCGCGTGCCTACCTGCACGTCGACGATCCCCGGGAGCCGCGCGACGAGCCCCTGCCCGCCTGCATTCAGGTGTACGAGCGTTTCGCTGCCGAGGGGCTCGACGACCAAAACATCCGCGTTGCCCACCCCCTGGTCCACACCGCTGAGTCCCACGTGCTCCGGGCGGATCCCGAGCTGCAGCTCACCTTCGTAGGTCGAGAGCTCGATGGGCACGCTGAGAGTGCCCACCTCGACCACCCGTCCGCCGTCGGCCAACCCCCGGACCCGCCCCTGGAGCACGTTCATGCCGGGGCTGCCCACGAAGCGCGCCGCGAAGGCGTCCGCGGGGCGCTCGTAGACGTCTGCCGGCGTGCCGACCTGCCGGAGGCGGCCCAGGTGGAGGATCGCGATACGCTGGCCCATCGTCATCGCCTCCACCTGGTCGTGCGTGACGTAGATCATGGTCGCGCGCAACGCGCGATGCAGCGCCAGCAGCTCGGCGCGCAGTGCGATGCGCAGGTTGGGATCGAGATTCGAGAGGGGCTCGTCAAACAGGAACACGTGCGGCGCGCGGACGATCGCCCGCGCCAGCGCGACGCGCTGGCGCTGGCCCCCCGAGAGCTGGGCCGGCCGCCGGTCGAGCAGCTCGCCGAGGCCAAGGCGCACGGCCGTTTCGGCGACGCGGCGCGTGACGTCCCCCGGCGGCACGCCACGCACCTCGAGTGCGAAGGCAATGTTCTCGCGGACGCTGAGGTGCGGATACAGGGCGTAGTTCTGGAATACCATCGCCACGTCGCGCTCGGCGGGGGGCAGGTGGGTCACGACGCGGTCGCCGATCAAGACCTCGCCCGCCGTCGGCTCTTCCAGCCCGGCGATGCAGCGCAGCGCCGTCGTCTTGCCGCAGCCCGAGGGGCCCAGCAGGACGAGGAACTCCCCGTCACGCACTTCGAGGGACAGCTCGTGCACCGCCGCCTGCGCGGTGCCGTCGAACACCTTGGTCAGCCCGCGAAGCGTGACGGACGCCATACCGGCGACGCTACGTCACCCGGGCAGCACCCACCGGACCAGAGCGTACACCACCGCCCACACTACAAACCCGGTCGTAATGACGCCCGGAATCTTCTCGATCGGCTTGGTGGTGGGGCCGCTCGTCGCCAGGAGCGCATTGGCCTCGATGAGCCCGGCGACGACGAGCACGCCGATCCAGTACCCCATCGTGTTCGTCACCTGCGACGGAGGCATGTGCGTCGCGGCGCCCATGAAAAACAGCATCGGGATCGAGAACACGACGTTGGTGCGGGAGGCGAGGAACGCCCGGCGCCCGGCGGCTGCGGCCGCGGGAATCGCCTGGCCCCCCGTCGCGGCCGCCACCGCCGATCCGATGACGACCTTCTGCTTGGGCCAGATCACCAGCCAGACGTTCAGGAACATCAGCGTGCCGAACAGCGCCCCCGTCAAGATCGCCACGCCCCAGGGGCTCGCCGCTACACCGGGACCCATGCGGCTTCCGATGATCGCGGCGCCCGACAGGAAGGTCAGCATCGCGCCCCAGCGGAACCACCACAGCGCCCGCGGGACGAGCTTCTGCGTCGCGGCGCTCTTCGTGGCCGCGTCCGCCTCGGCGAAGAACGGGCCCTGTACGAAGTTGAAATAGTAGAGCAGTCCGATCCACGTGATGCCCGCCAGGAAGTGCAGCCAACGCAGGAGCAGCTCTGTCATCGAGCCTCCAGATGTGGGGAGTCGCGCGTTCCGCGCTGCAAGATACCGTGAGGCTCGGGGCCTGCAAGGCGGGAACCCGGCGGGAGCGCCGCTGGTTCAACACGGTGAACGTCTATCGCTGGAGTGCACACCAATGGCGCAGCTGAAAGAGCAGAAGACCCGCGCACCGGGCGCGCAAACACGCCACACCCTCCCCGCCCTGCCGTACGAATTCGGGGCGCTCGAGCCTCATATCGATACGCAGACGATGCAGGTCCACCACGGCAAGCATCACCAGGCCTACGTCAACAATCTGAACGCCGCGTTGGACAAGCATCCCGAGCTGTTCACGTGGCGGCTCGAGGAGCTGTTGCGCGGCATCAACGGCGTACCTGAGGACATCCGCACCGCCGTGCGGAACAACGGCGGCGGCCATCACAACCATTCACTGTTTTGGACGGCGATGGCGCCTCCGGGCAAAGGGGGTGCCGGCGAGCCGCGCGGCACTCTCGCCGACGCCATCAACGACAGCTTCGGCACGTTCGCCGGGTTCAAAGACGCCTTGTCGAACGCCGCGATAACACGGTTCGGCAGCGGCTGGGCTTGGCTCGCCCTCACGGGCGACACGCTCGAGGTCTCCAGCACACCCAACCAGGACAGCCCCCTCATGGACGGCAAGACGCCGATCCTCGGCCTCGACGTCTGGGAGCACGCCTACTACCTGAAGTACCAGAATCGGCGACCGGATTACGTCGCGGCGTGGTGGAATGTGGTCAACTGGGCGGAAGTGAATCGGAGATACGAGGCGGCAAGAAACAAGTAGACGCCAGGACGCGAAGACGCCAAGTGGTCGTCAGCCTACGGCGGCGGCGTGAGGCGCGTTTCAGTCGTCGAGCGGTACGGCGGTCACGCTGGCTCCCCCTGCGTCGTCGTAGGTGACCGTCACGCGCCAGGGCCGGCAGCACACCTGGCAGTCTTCCTCGTATTCCTGGAAGGCGCCGCCCCCGGCATCGAGCGCGATTTCGTTCACTTCACCGCAATACGGGCACACCACCGCCGCTTCCGTCTCCGGTGCGGGGTCGCCGAGCGGAAACTCCTCGTCGAGCGGATCGTCCCCGAAATCGACCACGCCTATCTCCACCCCATCCGCTCGCGCAGCGTCGTCACGTGCGCCGTGTGGTGCCGGCCGTGCCACGCGTACAGCGCCAGCATGGCATCGAGCCTCGGCGTGCCCCATTCCGGGTGTTTGATGGTACGGGCGAACTGCTCCGGCGTCATCGCCCGAAGCAGCGCCACCCAGCGAGCGTGGAGCGCGTCAAGCAGCGCGAGCGACACCTCGACCGGCGTCGCGGCTACCTCGGGCGTCCGCGCCCAGTCTTTTTCCTCGTACGTCTTGATGGCCGGCGCGTCCTCCGTGAGCCCGAACTTGAAGCGCAGGTAGGCGTTCATGTGGCTGTCCGGCACGTGATGCGCCACCTGCCGCACGGTCCAGCCGCCGTCGCGGTAGGGCGTGTCCAGCTGGGCGGGCGTCAGACCCGTGACGGCACGCCGAAACTCTCCGGGTGCCGCGGCGACCTGTTCGATGCAGGTCGCCCGCTGCGGCGGCGTCAGACTCTGCACCGGCGTGAACGTGCCGATGGGGTATCGGAGATCAGTCATGACGTTATCGCTCCGTGGTGCTGATGCCGCCGCCGGGGAGCGCCCGCAGCGATTGCACGATCCGTGAGACGGCGTCTCGCAAGGCGTCCACTCCCTCCACGCCCTTGAGCCGGGCGAGCACGCCTTCGAGCTGGTCCAGGCAGGCGGTCACGCGCCCTCGTTCGAGTAACGTAAGCGCCAGGTTCACCTTGAGAGCAAGCCACTTGGCATCCTCGTTCGTTAGGGCGCCACCAGCTGCGAGCTGCTCCACGAGCACCGCGGCGTCCGCCAGTGCTTGCGCGGGGGTGGCCACGGTGACCGTCGTCGCCGCCGTGTCGACCAGGCCGCGCACGTCGGTCACGACCAGGCGAACGGCATAGGTGCCGGCCTGCATGTACGTGTGCGTCACGGCGACGCCCGCTCCCGTCGCGCCGTCGCCGAATGTCCAGGCGTAGCTGAGCACATCGCCGTCCGGATCAGCGGAGCCCGCGGCGCTCATCGTGACCGCCAAGTGCGGGAGCGAGGCATAGGGGCCATCGGTCGCGGCGGTCGGCGGCGCGGTATTGCTCTCCACCGCGATCTCGATTTGGTCGGGCAGCAGGGCAAGGAGGTCGTAGCCACTCAACGCCTCGATCGCATCGACGGTGGTCTTGTACGTCTCCCACGCAACGTTCCTCACGCCGGGCTCGTTCGGCATGTTCACCGCAATCACCTCGAGGTCCCGGTAATCGACTATGCTCGCGAGACCGTGATCGTGCGGCAGAATCACTGCGACCTTCCACGTGCTGTTGGGGATGACGATCTTGCCCTCGTTCTTAATCGTTCCTTTGTTACCGGCGACGCCAGCGATGATGTATACCTCACGATTCTGGAAGCGCACGAGATCGCCGAGGAAGTTCTCGAGCGTGGCCCACGGCCCCTGGTTCAGGTCGGCGGCTTGGGGAACGATGTTCGTGAAGTAGAATGTGAACGCGTTGTCCAAGCTCGCGGAGGTGCGGTCGAACGAACGCGCGAGGTGTCCCCGGTCGATGCCGAAGCCGTGGAACGCGCCGGCGCCCGTGTAGTCGGCGGTGGTATAGTGCGTAAATGCAGCCGGCAGCGCCGGATCGAACGTGAAGCAATCGCAGCGGTCTTCGGGGCCGAAATGCGTCGGGTCGAGGTCGTAGCTCACCCAATTGGGCGTCCCGCGGTTGTGGTTGTAGGACGCCGTGTACTGCGCGTGCCGCACGATGAAGTCGTCGCTCGGATCCCCATCGGTCGGCTCGCCGAACTCCGTGTTCCCGGCGTACAGCGCGGTCGTGCTCGCTACCGCGACGCGGGTCGGCAGCGTGAAGGTCCGCGTCGTGCCCTCGGCGGCCGTGGCGCGCACGATGGCACTGCCCTCCTGCAGCGCCGTCATCACCCCGTTCTGGTCGATGTCTGCGACGGCGGGCGTCTCGGACGACCAGGCGAACGTCGTCGGAACGGCGTTCCCACTCCCGTCCAGCAACGTGGCGAACAGCTGATCCTGGAAACCGACGGGCAACGCCGGGTCGCTCGGGTTCCGGCCGGTGAAGAGGATGGTGTTGGCGGGTGGGGACGGCTTCACGTTGCACGCCCCGAAGCTCGCCGTCACCGGCCCGTACCACCCGCTCGCGTCCTTCTGGAGCGAGCGGCCCACGGGCTCCGAGCCGGTCTCGGCCACGCCGATGTCGGTCGAGACCATCCCGCTGGCGGGGCCGTTCGTCGCGGTGAACGTGCCCTCGTACGACAGGAACTCCACCACGGTCGTGCCATTGACGAGCGCGAGGCCGTCGGGACTGCCGTTTTGGATTCCCAGGGCCGGCACGGACGTCACCCCGCGACCGTCGCACTGATCCGTGAGCGTCTCGGACAGCGCGAGTGTCCCGTAGGTGACGCCGCCGTTACCGTTGTAGAGCACGATGCTCCAGCCCGCGAGATCGAGCCCCGCCGGGCCCTCGACTTCGACGGTCTCCCCGACGTCGGCGCCGCCGTTGTCGTAATGAATCTCGACGATGTTGACATCCCCCGAGGGCGGGGGCGGCGGGGTCTCATCGACATGCAACTCCGCCGTGTCGGCCACGCCGTTCGGCGCCGCCGCGATGACCCCCACGTCGCCCGGCGCCAGGCCCGTCGCGAGGCCGCTCGCATTCACGCTCGCGATCGATGCGTCGGTCACCGTCCAGGTGAACCCCACGCCGCCGATCGGCAGATGCGCGGCGTCGAATGCGGCGGCGGTGAAGGTCTGCGTTCCGCCCTGCACGATGGTCGCCGCCCCGGGCGAAACCGCGACGCTCGCTACCGCCGGCGGCTCGTCGTTGTCGTTGCAGAGAGCGAAACTGTTCGCAGTCGGTCCGCTCCAGACATTCGACCCGCTGCGCTGCAGCGACTGCCCGAGGGGCTCGGTTCCGGCCTCAGCGGCGCCGATGTCCGTCGAGGTCAGGCCGCTGGCGGGACCGCCGACGGCCACGAAGGTTCCTTCGTACGAGAGAAACTCCACCACGCCGCTGACGGGCCTGACGAGCGCGACGCCGTCCGGGCTCCCATTCTGGATGCCGTTGACGGGATAGTTGATCACCACGACGCCGCGAGGATCGCACGTCGCGGGGATCAAGCCGCTCAGGGTGGTCGTCGTGTACAGGGCGCCGCCGCTGCCGTTGTACAGCACGAGCTGCCAGCCCGTGAGATCGGTGCCCGCGGGGCCCGATACCTCGATGGCCTCTCCGGCGTCGATGCCCGTGTTATCGTAATGGATCTCGCTGATCCGGACCGCCGGCAGACCGGCGGCGACGTCGCCTTGGAGGGCGAACGGACGCGGGGCGGTGCCCTTGCCTGGCTCGCAGGAGAGAACGGCGACGAAGATGGCGAGTGTCGTGATCGTGCGGCGGCGAGTCATTCAAGCTCCGAAGCGAAGGGTCCGATGAGCGTGCGCGCCACGAAGATACGAACGGCTCGGCCGGTCCGCGACCCGGTGCCATGTGACGCGCGTCACGCGCGCCGGTAACATCCGGGAGCCGTCGGGGTCTTCAGGAATGCAACTCCTCCGAAAGGAGTCGACGATGAAAACCATGATGCTGGTCGCCGCCAGCGCGCTGAGCCTCGCGGGCTGCGCGGGAGGATTCACCAGCGCCACCGTCGTCTACGGTGAGCCTGCCGAATATGTGTACGTCGTGCCGGTCGATCGAGTCGTCGTGGTCACGCGCGAAGTGCTCGTGAGCCGCGGCTGGGTCGTCTATCGCGTGGAGCGCTCGGGTCCCAACCGGATCATCTGGGCCCGGCGCGGGAACGATGAAATCGTGCGCATCTTTGCGACCCCGCAGGGGCAGCGCGTGGTCGTGCGCGGCCTGTGGGAAGCGCGCGAGCGGCACGATCGCGGCAAGCACAAGGGATGGCAGAAACGCGGCCCACCGCGGGAGATCATCGCGGACATCGACGTCCGTCTGCGGGCCCGCTAAGGCAGCGGAGGTCTGGTCTGGTCCCGACCCCCTGGGCGATCGCTCAGGGGGTCGGTGCGTTTAGCAGCGCGATGGAGCGGAAGGGATTCGAACCCTCGACCCCCTGGTTGCAAACCAGGTGCTCTCCCAGCTGAGCTACCGCCCCGCGCTCACGCTCCCCGAAGCCCAAACCTAATACCGGTGAGGAATCGGTGCGACGACGCGCGCCGACATGCTGCAGTTTGGTGCAGCGGCGGCGTCGCCTCCCCGTGTCGCCCCGCCGCGCTCCTGGCCTGACCCTTGCCTGATTGAGAGCGATCGAGATGTCGCGCTCACTCCACACACAGGGTCGGATCATGAACGTGCCACGCCTCCTCGCCGTCGCGCTGCTCGTCGCGGGCTGCAGCGACGCGGTCAGTCCCCACCAGCACGGCCTCCACAGACCGTCGTTCGCCGCCACGGCCGGGTCGGGGATCACCCTCGACCAGGCAAACGGCGCGTTCGAGTCGGACCCATGGGGCGCGAACGGCACGCACATCGGCAAGGGGTTCAACCCGCGGAACCCCCACGTGGGCGACGCAATCGTTGCCACCTTCTTCTGGCATGGCTCGACGAATACGATCGTCCAAGTGACCGATCACTTGAGCGACGCGGCGCAGACCCCCGTCGGTAACACCTACACGCTGGTCGAGTACGTCACCGCCGGCGGCCTCTCGATGGCCACGTACGTCGCGACCAACGTGCAGGGCTTCTCCGACGCCGATACGACCAGCGGCAAGATCCTCGCCGTGCATGCGATCTTCTCAGACCACGTGACGGGCGGCGTCAAGATCTCCGCGTGGAGCGGCGTGAACGCGGTGACGGCGCAGGCCCTGGCCGCCCACCGCTCGGCGGCCGGCGCCGGCGCAGGGATCACCCCGGGCGGTCCCGGCTCGATCCCGCTCGACGCAGGCTCGCTCGCCTACGCCGTGACGATGAGCAACGGCCACGCCGGCTTCGACCGGCCGTCAGACTTCACCCAGATCGGCACTGGGGGCGACACGTCGATTGTCGAAGATGGGGAGTACGCGGCTCCGGGCGACGGAGCGCCGGTCGATCCGCGATGGACCTGGTACTTCAGCGACGGCTCGCAGAGCACGTGGCTCGCGACCGCGTTCGCGCTCAACCCCGCCACCGAACACCTCGTGTTCACGACGCAACCCACCAACACCCTGCCGCTCATGGCGATCAGGCCGCCGGTGCAAGTGATGGTGATGGACGACCAGGGGACCACGCTCACGAGCTTCACGGGCTCGGTGACGATCGCGATCGGACGCAACGGCGGGATGCTGATGCGGGGAACGCTCTCGGGCACGAAGACCGTGGCGGCGGTGAACGGGGTGGCAACCTTCTCGGATCTGAGCATCGACCAACCCGGCAGCGGCTACACGCTCACGGTCGCGGGTCCGGGGGTGGCGGGCTCGGAGAGCGCGCCGTTCACTATCGGCGGCTTATAGCGCGGGCCGGAGCTCGAGGTAGGCCAGCACGCCCACGGGCGTCCGGCTCCCGTAGAACAGCTCCAACTCCGCGGGCACGAATCGCATCGTCCCGCGCAGGCCGATGACGGCCTCCATACGGGCACGGGTCGCGACCCTGCGGGCGTAGCCCGCCGCGACGGCGCCGATGTCGACCTCCTCGGGGATCGACCCGGTGAGCGCCAGATCTTCGGCCGTCCGCCGCACGTACTCGGCGCGGGCAAACACCGCATTCGCGCGGTCGAGCTCGAGCGTACTCTCGACGAGCAACGAGTTCAACGGGTGCGACGCGCCGTCCCGCAGGTCGGCGCCGTACACGAACGCGCTGGACCATTCCCCCCGTCCCACCGGCCTGCTGTGGAGCACCGAAGCGCCGAAGCGATCGAGCGCCCCGTGCGAATGGGCGCCGCCCACTGCCGCGAGATGTCCGACCCACGTCGCGATGCTCCAATGCGCCGATGGGTTGACGCTGATCCGCCCCGTGTAAGAGTTCAGTGCGATGGGGTCGACGTCGGTCCACACGTCGTCACCGTGCGCGCCGTTGAAGGCGGATCCCTCGATCTTCACGCGCCGCGTGGAGGCCCCTACGGTCACGACGCCATTGCTGATGTGTGTGAGGTCCTGCAGATGATGACCCAGCGGGGCGGTCGGGTCGTAGGCAGCCGAGGGGCGGTGCGAATACGCGACGGGCCCGAGGGCTGGCTCCCCGATCGCCGCGGCGTAGAGCGACAGCGCGACGCCGCCGCCAATCGGCCGATTGTAGGTGACCGCGGCCTCCGCCAGGAGGTCGTGCGGGTGCTGTCGGTCCGAAACCGTCACGCCGCGATAGAGGACCGCGACCTGGAGCAGCTCCGGGTACCCGCGACCGGTGAGGGTGAAGGGTTCGGCGCTCCCCATGGCGCGCAATCCCACCACGCCGCCCGCCAGCGAGTGTGTCGCGACGGCCATGAGCCAGTTGACGCTGCCGAGCTGGTGGGCGTCACGCGTCCCGAACTCGCGCACGTACTGAACGAAGGCGGCGCCGTGCACCATCAGCTCCCATCCGCCGAGCCTGGCGTGCAGGGCGCGCATGGGCGCCGCCGCGGGGAGCCATGCCGTGCCCGAGGCCATCGGCGGCGCAGAGGCGGACGTATCCGCGGGCGCGCCGTGCACGTGCTGCCCGTGCGCCGGCCGTGTCGCGCCGAGGCTCAGGGCGACGCTCGTCGCTAGGAGGAAACGCAACGACCTATGGTGGAAACGAGTGAACCAGGACGCCGAAACCGCAGTACGAGTCCGCCTCCGTCGTGTCGGCGCCAACGAAGAGTGAGACGCATAGGTGACCGGAGGTGCCTGCCGTGGCCGTGGGGGTGACGTCCCGCATCAACGGCTCCCCGTCGACCGGGAAGGACACGGCGAGGGACCCGGGGCTGAAGGCGAACTCGGCACGCTTACCGCCGGCGGACATGGGGCTGCCGTCAGGGGCAAACAGGCCTACGGTGATGCGGGTGGTCTCCGCCGTCACCAGGGCCAGGTGGGCCGTAATGTCGGTGCCGTGAGTGTCGAACAGGCGCACCGACGCCGCGCCACCACCACCCCCGCCGCCCCCGCCGCCCCCGCCCGGATCGCCGATCGATCCGTTCCCGCCGCAAGCTACGAGGAGCGCGAGACCAATCGCCCGGCGCATCGTCGGACCCGCTAGCGCCGCCCCACGGGGAAGACCACGCCCGCGGTGAGCGGAATGAAGGCGGTGCTCTTCGGCGTCGCCACCGAGATGTAACGGGCGACGAGGAACCAACGCCGGCCGCCGCCGTCCGGCCCTCCCCCCACGAGCACACCCGCGCCGGCGTCGAACGCGGATTTCGTCGCGGCGGCGGCGCCGAATCCGGGCACATCGATGTTCACGCGCACAGCCCCGACACCGGCCAGAACGAATGGGCGCACCCGTCGTGTTTCCGAACCCAGGTGCAGCACCAGGTTGGCGATGGCCCCGCCCAGCGTGCTCGTCCCCTCGACGCCGCCGTCGTGCCCGGTCTGGCCGTATACGCCGTCGATGCTGAACGGAACGCCCTTGAGTTTCCCCTGGGCGGTGAACAGGAGGTGCCACCCCGCCTTGTCGACATCCCCGAAGCTCCCGGAGGGAGAGACGAGCCCCGCACCGGCACCGACGTACTTCACCGGGCCCCACCCCTGCCCGCACAGTGACGCGGGCGCGAGGGCGAGCGCTACGAGCGAGAGCGTTCGATTCATGGGCATGGCCTTAGGGCCGCCACACGAGGGTCAGCCGTCCCCGCCCGTCCACGGCGTAGATGGGCATCCGCAGAATGTCGTCGCCGAGAGCGATCCTCCCTGCGGTTGGGGTGGCGCCTGCGGCGGGAGGTGCCTGAGCCGCGCCGAACGAGACCGTGAACGAGTCCGCCGCGGCGTAGTTGGTGAGGTACCCTTCGTCCCTTAGAGAAGCGATGGTCACCGCGCTCAGGGGGTTCGGCCCGTTCGCGTTGAGGAACCCGGTCATCAGCTCGCTGGTCGTAACGCCCGGCGCAAGCGGATGCGTAAAAGCCGTCTCGCGCCAATGCGAGTCTCGGGTACCTGGCCCGCAGCAGTTCTCGACCGGCACCTTGCCGCCCCCGGTATACGACGCTCCACCGATACGGTCGAACGTCGCCCGCGCATTGGCCCCGCTGAAATACGGGTCGCCGCCGCCCGCCCCCACCAGCACGTTGAGGAAGCCCGATCCCCAGATTGTGCCGAATCCCAAGACATGCCCCATCTCGTGCATGATCACTTCGTCGAATAGCCCCAGGGACTCGAGGTTCGCCACGTCGGCCGTGTCGAAGACCATGACACCCACGACGGGCAACTTCCCGGTCGACCGGAAGATGCAGAAGCCGGCGAATCCGAGAATCGCGCCGGGTCCGTCGATGGAGTCCAGGTCGGCAAGGATGCGCAGGTCGTCGACCGTCGTGTTGTCGACGCTGGCCCCGAACCCGGCGCACGCCCCCGGCGGGACGCCGGTCAAGAAGGCGTCAGGAACGTCGCCGTAAATCAAGCGCTGCCATCGCGCTGCGGCAGTATCGAAAACGGCCTGCCGCGTCGGTGAGACGGCCGTCATGAACGACACGGCAATGTTATACGCCGGCGCGACGCCGTTGGCCGAGAAGGTCACGGGCGGAACACGAAACGGCGCTGGGATCGTGGCGGTGACTTGGTTCGCCCCCAACCCGACCGACCAGGCGCCCACCGTCGCGACGCCGTTGGTCCCCGTGGTAGCGACCCCGCTGACGCTGCCGCCGCCGACCGTCGTCGCGAACGTGATGTCGACGCCCACCATCGGCTTGCCGTCGGAATCGAGCAGCTGCACCGCCGGGAGGTCGTTCACGCTGTAGCCGATGAGTCCGGGTTGACTAGTCGGCGATCGGGTGACGAGCTCGGCGGGCCAGCCGTCGAGCGCGTCGGGGCTGCTGCACGCGGCCGCCAGCACCACGACGGCCAGGACCCTGACAGGAGACATGCGGATAACGCTAGGGCCGTCACCGAGCGGCGGCAAGCGCCCCATCGAACAAATGGAGGATGCGCCGGTACTCGTCCGTCCAGCTGTCGTTCCGCCGGAACCCGTGCGGCTCCACCGGGTAGACCGCCGCCTCCCAGTTGTCCTTGCCGAGCTCGATCAAGCGTTGAATGAGGCGCGCGGTGTCCTGAAAGTGCACGTTGTCGTCGACCATGCCATGGCAGATCAGCAGGCGGCCTTTGAGCCCCTCCGCAAAGTAGATCGGCGATGATTGCCGGTACGCGATCGTGTCGCTCTGAGGCTCGTTCAGGATCCGCGCGGTGTACGGGTGGTTGTAGTGCGCCCAGTCGGTTACGGGCCGGAGCGCGGCGCCGGCGGCGAAGACGCCGGGTTTGGTGAACAGCGCCATGAGCGTAATGAATCCGCCGTAGCTGCCACCGTAGATGCCGATGCGCGTGGAATCGATGCCCAGGTTGGCAACCAACCACCTCGCACCCGACACCTGATCCTCGAGATCGAGGCCACCCATGTGTCGATAGATCGCCGTCCGCCAGGCCCGTCCCAACCCCGCGCTCCCGCGGTAATCGAGGTCGAGGACGGCGTAGCCTTTCGACGCGAGCAAGTGATGGAACATGTACTCGCGGTAATACCACGACCACCACCGGTGCACGTTCTGCAGGTAGCCCGCCCCGTGCACGAAAATCACGGCCGCGCCGGTTGCCCCGGTTCCCCTCGGCCGATAGAGCCGCGCCGGCACCTGCGCGCCGTTCCCCCCCCCCGTCGGAATCATGACGATCTCCGGCTTGACCCACTCGTAACTCCGGAACTCGGGGCTCGTGCTCTCCGTGACCTTTTGCATGGCCGCGCCGGGGCGCGCCGCCTGGAGATACAGCTCGGGTGGGTGATTCGCCGTCGAGTGCAGCACCGCAAGGGTGCGCCCGTCGGGCGACACGACCACGTCCTGCCGCCCTTCACCCGCGGTCAGCTGGGTGCGCCGGCCGGTGGCGATGTCGAGCGCGTAAAAGTGCACCTGACCGAAGTCGCCCTCGTTCGTATGCAGGTACAGGGTCCGGCCGTCGGGGGCGAGGTCCACCTGCTGCACTTCCCAGGCGCCGCTCGTAAGCGCCCGCGCTGCCCCGCCGCCCGCGGGCACGGTGTACACGTGCGCGTAGCCGGTCTGCTCGCTTCCGTAGTAGACCGTCTCACTCGCGGGAATCCACCCCGCCGTGTTGCCGAGCGGGCCGTCGAGCCATGCGTCGTCGTGCAGATGCGCGACTTCGCGCCGCGCCAGGGACGGAAGGTCCACCACGACGAGCCAGGCGTCCTGATAGTCGGTGCTCGTGATCCGAACCAGTGCGTGTCGCCCCGTCGCCGAGAACCCGACGCCAGCCGCGTCCGTTTCCCGTTTCCCGCGAGCGTCAGGGAGTCCTTTAGGGATTCCCGAGTCCGTTTGTACCCACGTCACCTTCCCCGTCGCGACCTCGATCAGGGCGGCTTTGAGCCGCGCCTGCGCGTCGCCGACCTTCGTCCGAATCTGCTGCGTCTCGACGTACCCGGACTGCGTCACCCACACCGGCATTTGGACGGCGCGGCCCTCCGTCGAGTCGCCGCGCGCCCGCTCGGTGACCGTGACCAGCACGAAGCGGCCGTCAGGGGAAACCTGCAGCCGGCTTGGCGTCTGGCGCTCGGCGAGGTAGAGCGGCTTGACGGTGGCCACGGTGTCGGTGTCGGCGCGTAGCCGTTCGTCGGCTACTTGACGGCGAATGAAATCGAAGAGCTCGCGTTGCTGATCGCGCAAGAACTTCTTTTCGCCGGCGGGCTCCGTCGCCACGCGTGGCGCGGGGCCGCGGCGAATGTCGGTCAGTTGCGACACCGCTCCGGCGAAATCGAGCGCCCAGCAATTCTGGTCACGCGTAAAAAAGATTCTGCGCCCGTCGGCCGACCACGCTGGCGCGGTTTCTGCACCGGGCGTCGATGTCAGGCGGCGCTTGGTGCCGTCCCGCTCGACCAGCCACAGGTCGCCTTTCAGCACTACGACGAGGCGGCGCCGGTCGGGCGACCACGCGCCCGTCGCCAGGGGAATCGTGTCGACGGCGTTGCGTGCAAGCCGCTGGATTTGTCGCGCGTCCGCCACAGCGACGCGGTAGTCCTGATCCAGCGTGTCGGCACCCGGCTGACGCCAGCGGAGGTACACATAGTGTCCGAGCGCATCGAATTGCACATTGAACGGAGCGGTGCCTACGAGGTCGGGCCCGCGCATGATGTTCTCGACCGTCAACGCGAACCCCTGGGCGGCGGCGCCGACCGGGATCGAGGCGAGCACGACGGTACACAGCGTAATGCAACGACGCATAGAGCTGCTCCTTGCGGATCGAGGGGCGGCGACGTTTGCGGCGCTAATCTGCGCCGCGCTGACGGCGTGCACCAGCGAGGCGCGACCGCTGCGGTTGGGTACGACGTACACCGTCGAGCAATCGGGTGCGCTGGCGGTGCTCGACTCGCTCACTCCCCCCGCACCGGTGACGGCGATCGTCGGGCCTTCGGGCCAGATTCTGCGCTCGGCGGCTGCCGGCGACCTCGATGTCGTCCTGACGCACGCCCCTACGCTCGAGGACCGGCTGCTCGTCGCGCCTGGACTGGCGGCGCTGCAATGCCCGTTCGTCTCGAGCCGGTTCGCGATCGTCGGCCCGCCGGCGGATCCGGCCCGCGTGGCGGGCGCCACCACCGCGGTGGACGCGTTGCGCCGCATCGCGGCGGCGCAGGCCACATTCGTCTCCCGAGGTGACTCATCCGGCACACACGTGAAAGAGGTGGCGCTGTGGGCCGCGGCGGGCGTAGCCCTCACCGGACGGGCGTGGTACGTGCAATCGGGCGTCGACCAGGCCGCCACCCTGCACCTCGCGGACGAGCGGCAAGGCTACGCGCTGGCGGACCTCCCGACGTTCACGCGCATCGGCGGCGTGAACCTGCGCGTCCTGTTCGCAGACGACAGCACGCTGGTGAATCCGTACACGCTGTACGTCGTGCAAGCCCGCACCCCGCATCCCGCGGCGCGGGCGTTCGGTCTCTGGGCGCCGGGGCAGTGGCGCGCGCGGCTGCTGGCGCTGCGCCTGCCCGACGGCACCGCGGCGTTCGCGTCGCGGGACGGCGACTGCCGAACCCCGGCGGCAAGACCGTAGGAGGCCCCGATGCCATTCAGTGACCTTGAATCGAAGGTGGGCTTGACGCTGCTGCGGCGGGGCGTGCCGGTCATGGGCGAGCGTGAGGCGCGCCTGCTCGACGCGGTGGCGCGCGTGCAGTCGATCAAGGACGCGGCGCGAGAGACGGGGATCAGTTACCGCACGGCGTGGGGCGCCATCCAGCTGATGGAGCGGGCGTGGGGCCGGCCGGTGGTCGAGTCCCGCGCCGGCGGTCCCGGCGGCGGCGCGACCACGTTGACCGCGGAGTGCCGGGAGCTGCTGCGCCTGTACCAGGACGTGGAGCGGCGGCTCGACGAGCATGTCCAGCACGCCTTGCACGCCGCCGAGGGGTCGCCGGCGGACTAGCGAACGATGTCGAGCGCGTAGCTCGCGAGCACCAGCGGCGTCCGCAGCTGGTAGTTCGCCTGCGCGACCCCCTGAATCGTCCCGTCGTACCGCGCCACGGCATTCACGTTCTCCACGCCGATCGTCAGCACCACCGCGTCCTGCGTCAGCTGGCCGACGAGCGCGAACCTCGTGCTCGTCCCGCCGAGCGTTTGCTGGAAGAGACGCATCCCCGCTCCCGCTGTAGCGCTCGTCAGGGCCGCGGGACCGGTGATGGTGAACACCATCGCCGAATCGGCGCCCGAGTTGGGCGTCGTCAGCTTCACGCTGAGGACGCCGGGGACCGGGCCCACGGGGTCTCTGCCGCAGCTCAGACCAACAGCGGCCAGGAGGGCGAGCGCCACGACGCCGACGGTGGGCTTCATGGCCGCGCTCCCTTCGGTCGGGCGATTCGCGACATCGCGTTCGCGCTGAGCGGCGCGCCCGTCCCCTTCACCCAGGCGAGGAAGTCGCCGATGTCGAAGCCGCCGTTGTTGTTCCCGAGGAAGTCGAGATAGCGCCGTTGGTCGGCGGTCAGCGGCACCGTGGGACCGAGCAGATGATTCACCACATCGGCCGTCGCGAGCGTGGGTGCCGAGACCGAGAATGTGAACGTCCGCGTCTGGGTCTGCGCACCCGATGTCAGCAGCACGTCGTACGAAAAACTCCCCGTGTCGTGCGGAAATCCCGACACGATCCCCGTGGACGCCGCCAGGGTCAGTCCTTGCGGCAGGGCGCCGCCTGTCACGGTCCAAGTGTAGGTCCCGGTGCCACCGCTGGCGCGCAGCGTGTCGCCGTACGAGGCGCCCATCACGCCCGCGGGGCGCGCGGCGCCCGAGCTGACCGCCAGCGCCGTCGCAAATGTCGCGACCACCGTATACGGCCGACCCATCGGCAGGGTGACGACGAGGTTGGTGGTCGTCGTGTCGCCGCTCCAGTTCCCGAAGAACCCGCCGGAGTCGGGCGTCGCCGTGAGCTGAACGGCGCTGCCGTCGGCGATGAACTGGCCGGCGAGGTTGACGGGAGGGTTGGACGCGATCGTCCCGCCACCGACCTTCGTCGCGACCAGCTTGAACTCGCGGTCCAAGGTGGCGGTGAATGTCCCTCCCGACAGGCTCCCGGTGATCGAATGCGTGCGGGCCCCGAAGTCCGACCAGGAGACAAACCGCCAGCGCGTGCGAGCGTCCCCCGACAGCTGCGTATCGGCGACGCTGACCGTGTGCGAGGAGCCGTCATCCAGCAGGTCGTGGAAGATGTTGACATTGACGTCGTCCAACACGACGACTGCATTCGTGTCGCTGCCGCTGATCACGGTGAGGTTACCGAACCGCAGCCGGAACGCCATCGCACCGCCCGGGATGAGCTGCCGAATCGAGTCGACCGCAAGACCCATGAAGCCGCCGTCGAGGTTGTTCCGGGCGGCGGGGCTCGTCCCGAACGCGTACGTGGTGTTCCCGCTCTTGCCCGGGTACAGATCGCCGGCGTCGCCCCGGTTGCAGCCGCCGGCGCCGCACCACAGCTGCCGCAGGCGGTCCGCCTCCTCGACGACGAGGCCGTGAATCGGCCCGAAGTTGACCGCGTTGCCGTTGCGAAACCCGTTGTCCGTGATCTGCGTCGAATCCGCGTGCCAGATGAGGAGGCCGCCCCCGCACGACGCCGGCAGACTGCTGCGCTGGCAATGGAGCCGAATCATCGCCGTATCGGCCTGGGACGCCTGCCTGTTCTCGAGCAACACGTACTCGCCCCGCGTGTTCGTGCCCTGCACGCGCACGTAGAAGGCGGTGTCTGACACGGCGGCGGCGCCGAAGGTGTAGGTCCCGGTCGCCGAGAGCAGGCGGAGGGACACCCACCCCAGCTCGCTGAGCGACCACGCCTCCATGCGGGACGGGCTCGGCGGGCTGGTGTAGTTGCCCGAGCCCATGAGCCCCCACTCGCCGATGCCCTCGGTCGAACCCTGCGTGTCGTACAGATCCGGGAGTCCCAGCGCGTGGCCAAACTCGTGCGCCGCGGTACCGATCGGCATGATCTTCGTGTCGTCGCACGGGGACGTGCCGGGTGCGGTACCGCCCAACGCGCTGGACGCGAAGTAGTCGCTGATGCGGACATTACCGAAGCCGGACTTGGCGGAGACGTCGTTCGTGACGTAGTCCTGAAAGTTCGTCTGGTTGGCGTTCGCCAGGACGTAGCGGTGCGACCAGATGTGATTGTTCGCCGAACCGGCGGGGCCGCACGCGCCGTCTTTCGTGGCGTGCGCGAACATGATCATGTCCACGTAGCCGTCGTCGTCCCCGGAATTCGGGATCAAGTCCGGCCCGTCGTTGTCGAACTGTGTGAAGGTCACACCCGATGGGCCCGTGTCCACTCGGGCCAGCGCTTGGCGAAACCCATTCTGCATCCGCCTGATGGCGTCGCTCGAGAACAGGCCGTTACAGTTCGTCCCCCCGAACGGATTGCCGCTACAGGTCCCCGGCGTGCCGGTGTACGTCGCCTCGGCGCTGTCGAGCCGCACCCAACGCGTGATTCTGCCCGTCATGTGAAACAGCCCGTTCGACATCTGCTCGTAGAACGTCCGCAACGTGTACGGGTTGCCCCCCGGGGGCGACGTGGAAAACAGCACGCTGGTGTACTGTGCCGTGTCGCGCATGAACTGGAGGGAGTCGATCCCCTGATAGCTGAGGAGAACGACGGGCACCTGGAGCGTCCCGGTCACCGCGCTGGCCGTCGGGAGGGGCCCGCGGAGCAGCAACGGCGCGTTCAGCGTGCCCATCCGGCCCTGCGCCAGCAGCTGCCGCCGGAGATCGCTAACCCGCGTAGCCCGGACGCGCCACACGCCGTCCTTCCGGAAATCGAAGCCGGGGATCTCCCACCGGGGATGGAGCTGGCTCTGGGCGTGGGCGGGTGCCGGCACGAGCGCGACGACGGCGAGCGCCGCGACCAGCGCAACCAAACCTCTCACAAGCGATTCCTCCGGGAGCGCGACGAGTCGACGACGCAATGTACCCTAGGAGACTGGCGCTTCGGAAGCTGTGCGACGGCTCACACCCCGCTGCGCCAGCCACCAGCCGAGCGCCATGAACAGCACGACGCCCCCTGCGACCTTCACCTCGTACACCATCGCGGCCTCGCCGGCCGGCGGTACGAACCCCAGCACGATCGCAAAGGCCACGGAGAGGATCCCCGACCACCCTGCCGCCGCGGTGCGCAGCGAGTGCTCGCGCCGCAGCCGCAGGAACGCCGCGAACATGTAGATGTAGGGGATGAAGAACAGGATCAAGGTCGTCTGGGTGAGCACCAGATACGCGTTCTTCACGGTGGTGCCGACCAGGCTCGCCACGACGAACGCCGTCGCGAGCACGCCCTGCGTCAAGAGCGACACGTACGGCGTCTGCCACCGCGGGTGAACGCGGGAGAACGCCTCGGGCAGCGCCCGATCCACGCCGGCCGCATACGGCAGTCGCGCCGAGCCGGCCAGCCATGCCCCCACACCGCCCAGATTCCCGAGGACGAGGAGGAGCGCCACGATGGCGGCGACGGGCGCGAGCGGGGCCCACCCGAGCCGCTCCACGAGCGCCGCCGTCGCCTGCGGCATCCCATTTGTGATGCTCACCGTTTCGGCGGGCAACGCCACCAGGATCGCCGCCGTGCCGAGCACGTACATCCCCACGATCGCGAGGCCCGAGAGCGCGATCCCGCGCCGCAGCGTCGCCGCCGGATCGCGAACCTCGCCGCCCAGGGTCGACGCCAGCTCCAACCCGCCGAAGGCGAAGATCAACGTTCCGAACAGATTGATAGACTGGAAGTCGAGCTTGTGCGGCACGAGATCCGACATCCGCAGCGGCGTCGCACTCCCATGGAGCGCGAGCGAGGCCGTCGCCAGCGCGAGGAAGATGGCGAGCGTCACCCACGTGCCATACGCGCCCAGGTTCTGCAGCCACTTCCCCACCCGCAGCCCGACGACATTGAGCCCCACGGCGATCCACAGCCCCGCCAGCGACAGCACGCCGATGAACGTGGGATCGTCCCCCAAGCGCACGAAGCGCGGGCCCCCTGCGTACGCCGCGATGGCCGCCGTCGCCACGAGCAACGAGGGGTAATAGAAGAGGTTGTTGACCCAGTAGCCCCAGCCTGCCACGAATCCCTGGCGTGCGCCGAAGGCGCGGGTCACCCACCGATAGATCCCGCCTGTGCCGGGGTCGATGTCCGCCAGCTCGCGCACGACGATCGCGGAGGGAATGAAAAAGATCACCATCGCGACGGCCCAGAGCAGCAGGCCGGCGAGACCGAATTGACTCGCCGCCGTGGTGAGCCAGCGGAGCCCAACGATCGCCGAAATGTTGAAGAGCACGACGTCGCGCAGGGTCATCACGCGCGGCAGCGGACTGTGATTCATGGCGGGAACTTACGGAGCGTCGGACACGTACGCTAACTCACGTGGGCACGGACCCTTGCGAATTCGTGTCCGTCCGGCTAAGCTGTACCACCGCCAAACACATAGGCTTCGAGGTTGCGTGCGAACTGAGACCCTGCAGCACATCGCGCTGTTCGACAAATGCAGGAACTTCACCCGGGCGCGCGAGATCCAGGCCGCCGGGCTGTATCCGTACTTCAAGGCCATCTCCCAGTCCGAAGACACCGTCGTCGTCATCGAAGGCAAAGAGCGGATCATGATGGGCTCCAACAACTACCTGGGGCTCACGCATCATCCGGCAGTGCTCTCAGCTGCGAAGGATGCGCTGGAGCGCTATGGCTCGGGCTGCACCGGCAGCCGGTTCCTGAACGGGACGCTCGACCTCCACGAGCAGCTCGAGGCCGAGCTGGCGGAGTTCTTCGGGAAGGAAGCCTGCCTCATCTTCTCGACCGGTTATCAGGCGAATCTCGGACTGATTTCGGGGCTGGTGGGACGCGGGGACGTCGTCTTCCTGGACAAGCTGGACCACGCCTCGATCGTGGACGGCGCCAAGATGTCGCACGGGGAAACCCTGCGGTTCAATCACGGCGACCTGGCGGGGCTCGAGCGCAAACTGCTCAAGGTCCCCGAGGGCACCGGCACCATGGTGATCGTGGACGGCGTCTACTCCATGGAAGGGGATATCGCCGACGTCCCGGGCCTGCTGAAGCTCACCCAGAAGTACGGTGCCGCGCTGGCGATCGACGACGCGCACTCGGTGGGCGTGCTGGGCCCCCGCGGGGACGGCACCGCGGCGCACTACAACCTGGTGGACGAGGTCGATCTGATCGTCGGGACCTTCTCGAAGTCGCTGGCTTCGATCGGCGGCTTCGCGGCCGGGTCCGACAACGTGATTCATTTCCTGCGCCACCACTCGCGGCCGCTGATCTTCACCGCGGCCCTGCCCCCGGCGAACACCGCGGGCGTGCTGGCGGCCCTCCACGTCATGCAGCAGGAGCCGGACCGCCGCGATCGCCTCTGGACCAACACGCGGCGCCTGCAGGAAGGGCTGCGCTCCCTGGGCTTCGACATCGGCCCCACTGAGACGCCGATCGTCCCCGTCCTGATCGGGCCGCTGGACAAGACCTTCCTGTTCTGGCGTCAGCTGTTCGACGCCGGCGTGTTCACCAACCCCGTGGTGCCCCCGGCGGTGCCGCCGTCGCAATGCCGGCTGCGCACGAGCCTGATGGCGACGCACACCGCCGAACAGATCGACTTCGCCCTGGGGACCTTCGCGCGGCTCGGGAAAGAGCTGGGGGTCATCTGAGCGCAGTGGAGATCGCGCCCGTCTCCGGCGGGCGCGATCTCGAGCAGTTCATTTCCTTCCCGTACGACCACTACCGCGGCGATCCCATGTGGGCCCCCCAGCTGCGCATGGACGTCCGCACCCTGCTCTCCCCCAAGAAGAATCCGTTCTTCCAGCACGCCGAGGCACAGTACTTCGTCGCGCGGTCGAACGGTCGAACGGTCGGACGGATCGCGGCCATCAAGAACGACGCCCACAACCGGACCTGGAAGGACACGGTCGGGTTCTATGGGTTCTTCGAGTCAATCGACGATCAGGGCGTCGCGGACGCCCTCTTCGACGCCGCGGGCGCGTGGCTCCGCGCCCGCGGCTGCGACACGATGCGCGGGCCCGCCAGCCCGTCGACCAACGACGAATGCGGCCTCCTGGTGGACGGCTTCGAGACGCCCGCGACGCTCATGATGCCGCACAACCCCCGCTACTACGTCGCGCTGACGGAGCGGGCTGGGTTCCACAAGGCCAAAGACCTCATCTGCTACGAGTCGACCTACACGGAGCTGCCGGAGCGGCTCGCCCGCGGGGCGAAGCTCGTCGCGCAGCGCCGCGGCATCACCCTGCGCTCGCTCGACCTCAAACGATTCACCCAGGAAGTGGAGACGATCAAGGCCCTGTACAACGCCGCCTGGGAGCAAAACTGGGGCACGGTGCCCCTCACCGACGCCGAGATCGACCACCTCGCCAAACAGCTCAAGCCCATCGTGGTCCCCGAGCTGGTGGTCTTCGCCGAAATGAAAGGCGAGATCATCGGGTTCGGCGTGGCACTGCCCGACTTGAACGTCGCGCTGCGGCACAACCCGTCGGGCCGGCTGTTCCCCGGCGTCGTGAAAGTCCTGTGGCACGCGCGCAAGATCTCGCGGCTCCGCGTCATGCTGCTCGGCGCCTTGCCGGCGTACCGCCACAGCGGCGTGGATGCGCTGATGTACCACTGGATCTGGACGCAGGGGTACGCCCGGGGCTGTCGCTGGGGCGAGGCGGGCTGGATCCTCGAGGACAACGCCCCGATGACCAACGCGGCGCTGAACCTCGGGTTCCGCCCGTACAAGACGTACCGCATGTACGACAAGGCGCTGTGAACGCCTTCGTAACGGGAGGCACGGGCTTCGTCGGCGCCCATCTGGTCCAGGCACTCCAGGCCCGGGGCGACCGGGTGACGTGCCTGGTACGCCGGCCCGCGCTCGCCGAACGGCTGGGGTGGCGCGACGTGCGCATCGTGCGGGGCGACCTCGACGATCCGCAGGCCCTGCGGGAAGGGTGCGCCGACGCCGACGTCGTCTTTCACGTCGCCGGCAAGATCGTGGCGCGCGACGCGCTCGAGTTCATGGCGACGAACCGTGACGGGACGGCCAACGTGCTCGAAGCGGCCCAGGAACGCGGCGTGACCCGCTTCGTGCTGGTCTCCTCGCTCGCCGCGGCGGGACCGACGCTGCCGGGGCAGCCGATCGATGAGCAGCGCCCCCCGGCGCCGGTGACCGACTACGGGCGGTCCAAGCTCGCCGCCGAGGTGTTGGTTCGGGCGATGCCCTTCCCGTGGACCATCGTCCGACCCCCGGTTGTGTACGGGGAGTGGGACCGGGGCACGCTGACGATCTTCCAGCTGGCGCGTCGCCCCGTCATGCCGGTGTTCGGGGACGGCTCACAGGAGCTCTCCGTGATCCATGCGGACGACCTCGCCCAGGCCCTGATCGCGGCGGGCACGACTCCCGCAACGGCCGGCCGCGTGTATTTTGCGGCGCACCCGGCCACAACGACCAGCCGCGAGCTGGCGCTGGCGTGCGGGCGGGCCCTCGGCACGACGCCCCGCATCGTTCCCGTACCGGCGTTCGTGGCACGCGGTGTGCTGTGGACGGTGGGCTCGCTCGCGCATCTCGCCGGGCGCGCCACACTGCTCTCGGCCGACAAGGCGAACGAGTACCTGGCGCCCGCGTGGACCTGCCGGCCGGACGCCTTGATGAGCGATGGGAATTGGCGGGCGACGATCGACCTCGAGTCCGGCCTGCGTCGCACCGCGGCCTGGTACCGGGAGGTGGGATGGCTTTGAAGCGGTACACGCCGATCGATGTGGCGACGCTGCTCTATATCGTCTTGGCGACGGTGGCAGTGCTCCTGTCGTTCCGCGGCGACTCCATTCCCGGGTGGCCGTGGCTGCTCGTCGCCCATGGCCTGCTGGCAGGGCTCGTGTGGCTGGCGCCGCGGGCGCGCGCCGCGGGTCCGGTGGGACGCGTCTTCGGCGACTGGTACGCGTTGTTGCTGCTCGCGGCGCTGTACGGCGAGATCGGCGTCCTGACGCTCGACGCGGGGTTTCAGAACGACCTCGCGATCCAGCGGCTCGAGGCGTGGGTCTTCGGCTCGCAGGTCTCCTACCGCTGGATCCGGGAAATGCCCAGTCCCGCGCTGTCGTGGCTGCTGCACGCCTGCTATTTGGCGTATTACCCGATCCTGTACGCGTCCCCCGCCGGCCTCTGGCTGGCGGGTCGGCGCGACGCCGCCCGGCATACCATCTTCGCGGTGATGGTGACGTTCTACCTCTGCTATGTGGTGTTCTTGTTCTTTCCGGTCGCAGGGCCGCGCTACGCCTTCGACGCGGCGCACAACGCCGCGTCGGAAGTCGGCCCGGCGCGCTTTGCCGCCTGGCTCTTGGACCGCGGCGACTCGTGGGGCGCAGCGTTCCCGTCGTCCCACGTGGCGGCGTCGGTCGTCGCCACGGGGATGGCGCTGCGCTACTGGCGGAAGCTGGGGCTCATGCTGCTGCCCTTCACGACCGGATTGATCCTCGCGGTCGTGTACGGCCAGTTCCACTACGCCGTCGACGCGATGGCGGGACTCGTGGTGGCGGCGGTGATGCTTGGTGTGATGCAGACGGCCGAGGCCGAGGTGCCGCGCCGCGTGCCGGTGGCCGAGCTCAGCCTCTAGTGGTGCATCATCATCGGCTCGGCGACCCCGGCCGACGCCTCTCGGAGGTAGTGCTTTAGGTCCACCTGATACAGTGAATCGCTGGGATCCACACGCGGCCACGAAACGTCCCGGTCGGGAATGAACAGGCCGCCGACCACCCCCATACCACCGTCCTTGATGACCTGCCCGGTCGGATTGTCGTAGATCACCCGCACGCGGTACCGGTGCGCGGGGACGATGTGCGCGCCGAGACGGGTCAGCCCGTAGAGTCTCCCCACCGGCACCGCAACGACCTGATCGCGCCCATCCCGCACCGGCTCGCCGCGCCAGATCAGCTCACCCGTCGTTGCATCCCACAGCTCGATGCTTACGCCGTACGCGTGCAGGTGTCCGCCGACGGCCACGATGTCCCCTGGCACCGCGGGGCTGCCCTCGTAGGCCCTCACGGTGCGGCCGGGTGGCAAGTCGAAGGACTTGTCACCAACGGGGAACGCGACGTCGAGCTGCCAGGGCGACGCCGGAAACAACGGCCAGGGGCGCCGCTCGGCGGTGTAATTGAGGACGAGTCGCACCCGCACGCCTTGATAGCTGACCGGTGTCGGGTTGTGCAGCATGGCGCTCACGACGACGGTTTCGTTCCGCTCGAACGGCGCACCGAAGAGGAGCCAGGGAATGCGCACGTCGCCCGTCTCCTTTCCGGCCGCCGCGAGCCGCCGCGCGATCGGGAGGAACAGCTCCCGATGCGTCGGGTCGAGCACGTTGAAGTGATGGATCAGCTCGGCGGGGAGCGCTCGACCCGCCGCGTCCACGACCTCGGCGTGAAATCCGAAGATGGCCCCGCCGGCGGGAAAGCGGGCCAGTGAGACGGGAGGCTGAGGTCCTCCCATGTGGTCGCCCCGTTCGGCGCCGGCGGGGAGATCGACCGCGGGCAGCTCGATCGTCAGCTCCCCGCGACGGGCGTCCGCGGTCACGCGCGCGTGCGGCAGGCCACTGAGGTCCACCCCGGGCGAGGTACCCCCTCCGCGGGCCGGGACGACGCCTAGGGCGACCACTGTGAGCAGTGTGCGTCTGAGCATTGACGTTCTCTTTTAGGAATGAACCCTCCCAGCAAACAAGAAGTCACGAGGAGGGGTTCCCCGAGGTCACCTCAATGCGGCGACGCGGCCGGGTCGGCGGAACGCCGCCGCTGCAGCCAGACGATCAGGAGGAAGGCCACGGTGAAGCCCAGCGTCCCCAGCAGCAGCACCGGCGTCGAAATGGGCAGCCACTTTCCAAACGCGGCGTAGATCCACCACTCGGGGAACCGCCCCACGAAGGTCGCCAAGAGGTACCGCTCGATCGGGTAGCGGGTCAGGGGTCCGAGAATGCGCGCCGGCCAGTAGGGCAACGGCGTGAACGCCATCAGGACGATGGCCCAGAAGGGGCTGAGAGCGAACAGCTCGACGCATTTTCGTACCCAGTAGGACTGGCGGACACCCTCGAGGCGCGGGTGGAAGATCGCGTAGCGGTGGAGGTAGTAATTGAGGTACTCCATGTAACACGCCCCCAGCGTCGCCACGAGGCCCACGAGGACGGGGGGATACACGCGCGCGGCCACGAACATCACCGGCTCGAAGAACACCGGGAAGAGCGGCGAGAGCGGGCCGTTCATGACGACCGATATAACGAAGAAGCCGACCAGCCCGGCGAGTCCGGGCCACCGCAGCGTCGGATAGATCGCGAGCAGGCCGACCACGCCGGTGAGGCGGATGACCGCGTCCCATTGCGGTGTGCCGCGCTTCCGAACGAGCGCTTGACCGAGGGCCCGGAGCACCCGGGCTAGGCCGACACGACGTACAGCCGGTAGGCGAAGAACGCCAGCACGGCGCCCTCGAGCACCCACGCCATGGGCTGGCGATAGTACCCGATGAGCATCTGCCACCCCCAGTAGCCCGTGTCCTTGAAGAACGCGAGAGTGAACTTCTTTTTCGAGAACGGCCACAGGAGCGGGAGCCCCACCGTGCTCCCAATGTCGGCCGCGTAGTGCGCCAGGATCGCGATCAGCGCGAATACGGCATAGTGCGGCGAAAACAGCGCCACGATCCCGCTCACGACCAGGGCGAAGAGGATGCTGTGGGTCACGGTGCAGTGGAATTCGGGCTTCGCGAACCCCGCTTTCACGACGAGCGAGTCGGCGTTCGGCAGGAAATGCATGCCGAGGACGAAGACCGCGGTCTTGGGGTTCCAGTCGTACGTGGCGATGGCGAGAGCGAGCGGGACGTGGCCGACTTGCATTCAATCCTCCGTCAACAGGGGTTCGAACCGCCGGGTCTCAAGCGAACGATAGGCCGCGAGCACGACGGCGAGGTCGCGACGCGCGACGGCGAGGGACATCTCGGGCTGGCCCCGCTCGCGCACACAAGCGAGGAAATGACGCAGCATCGCGCGGTAGCCCATGAGATCGCGGACGCCGGGGAAACGTAACCGCGTGCGCCGCCCCGTGACCAGCGCAAACAGCCCGTTGCTTTCGAAGGTGATGGTGCCCTCGGTCCCATAGATTTTCGACAGCCCCAATCCAGCAAGGCGATTCGTGACGCTCCAGGCGTGCAGCAGCTTGCCGACCGTCCCGTTCTCGAACCGGACCAGTACCTCCAGGCCGTCTTCGAACGGCGCGACCGGCGCGCGACCCGTCTCGGGGCGGGCGGCGCACACCTCGCGCACCGGGCCGCCCAGGTGGCAGAGATAGTTCACCCAGTGGACGCCCCCCTCGAGCAGCGCGCCGCCGCCCATCATCGCGGGATCGGCGCGCCAGCCGGTGGGGCGCTGGCGCCCGGCCCGGTTCAGCTCGAGGAACAGCGGCTCGCCGACATCCCCCGCGTCGAGATGGCTCCGCAGGACTCGGGCGGCGGGCTTGAAGTGGTAGTTCTCCGCGACCATGCAGATCGTCTTGGCCCGCCTCACGGCCTCTTCGATCGCGGCCACTTCCGTCAACGTGCGGGCGACGGGCTTCTCGATCAGCGTGGCCTTGCCGTGCCCGGCGGCGAGGCTCGTGTGCTCCACGTGAAAGGCGTGCGGGGTGCAGATCACGACCGCATCCACCCGTGGGTCGGCGCACGCTTCCTCGTAACTCCCGAAGGCGCCGATGCCCCCGTAGCGGCGCTGGTACTGCTCCGCCTTTTCCCGCGAGCGGCTGGCGTAGAGGAGCTGCACCCCGCCGAGCGACCGCGCCACGCGGCTGTGCACGCCGGCGATCCGCCCGCACCCCAGCATGCACAGGCGGACGGGGGACGCGGTCACGCGTCTCCCTCCCCCTCCACGACGATGTGACGCCCCACCCGCAAGGCGTTCGCGGCAATCGTGAGACTCGGGTTGACTCCGCCCGAGCTCGGAAAGAAGCTCGCGTCGACCACGTAGAGGTTCGGAACCCCGAAGAAGCGGCACCACGGGTCGAGGACGGCGCGCGCCGGATCGTCGCCGAAGCGGCACGTTCCCAGCGCGTGCGAGAAGGTGTTGATGGGCTTGCGCACCCGAATCAGCGCCCCGGCGCGACGCAGGATCCGGGCGGCTTCCCGATGGAGCGCCCCGCGCGCCTGCCGGTCGCGCCGGGAATAACGGTGGAACACCCGCGGGATCGGCGCGCCGTAGCGATCGGTCTTGGCGGGATCGATCACCACGCGGTTCTCGCGGTCGGGCAGGTCCTGCGCGATGCACAGGAGGAACACCTGGCGGTCGGCGGTCTTGGCGCCGATCGTGCCGATCGGAAACCCGCCTTCGGCGGCGATGTATTCCGGCGGGGGCACCTGGAGCGCTTGAATGATCCCCCAGGGCCCGGCAGGCCCGCTGCGGTTGCGGCCGCCGAAGTAGAAGTCGGCGATGGCAACTTGTTTGTGGAACACCCGCTCGGGATTCGTCGGGGCTCCGAAAATGCCGATCACGATCCCGGAGCAATGGCGCATGAGACTGCGGCCGATCCACGCGCCGTTCGGCTCCACCGTCCCGAGCCCGGAGGCCAGGAGCAGCGCCGCGGATGGAATCGCACCCGCGCTCACGACGCAGACGCGGCACGGGACGCGGAATCTCCGTCCCGTGCCGGCGTCGACGCAATCCACGCCCGCCACCCGCTTCCCCTGGCGCACGAGCCGCAGCGCGATCGTGCTGTGGAGCACGGTCGCACCCCCGGAGATCGCCGCGGGAAGCACCGTGACCGACAGATCGTTCTTCGCGCCGATCTTGCAGGGGAACAGGTCGCACGTAAGGCACTGCACGCAGGACCGCCGCCCGTCGGTCGACGCGAAGTTGATCGCCAATGGAATCGGAAACGGATGGAGCCCGAGCGTCGTCGCGCTCTCCGCGATGCGGCGTGCGGGCGCGGAAAACGGCGGCGGCGCCCCGGCGTATGCGCCCGACCGGCGCGGCTCGGTGGGATCGATTCCCGCCACGCCCACCACACCCAGCAGGCGTTCGGCCTCGTCGTAGAAGGGCGCCAGCTCGTCGTAGCCGATGGGCCAGTCGACGGCGTCGGAGCAAACCCGCGGGTACCGCTCGCGCAGATGAAAGTCCCCTTCACGCAGCCGGAACGATGCCGCCCCGTAAAAGACGGACTTGCCGCCCACCGCCTCGTCGGGATAGAAGTGCGTGCGGCCCAGGCCGTAGCGCGGTGTCTCGAAGGGCGATGCGCTGCGGTACTTGCGATCGATGAGGATGGCCTGCGGATCCCAGGCCGAGTCGTCGCGCTCCACCCAGCGGCCGCGCTCGATCAGCAGCACGCGCAGGCCTGCGCGCACGGCCGCCAGCGCGACCATGCTGCCCCCGAACCCCGTCCCCACCACAACCAAATCCCACTCCTGCGTCATGGCCTCCTTGCTACCGGGTTCATGGGGAAAGGTCAAGACCGCACGCCTTCGCGAAACCGGCGGGCCTGACCCGGGGTGATCATCTCGGCGAGGAGGATCTCCCGCACAATGGGCGCGCCGAAGACGTAGCCCCGCGCATCGGCGGCCAGCCACCGGTCCCACTCGAGCTCGTCGAGTGCGGCGTCGACGGTCCCGCCATCCAAACCCGTGGCGCCCGAAAGCCACGTGGGCTCCACGCGATCGCCCACCGCGGCCGCTGCGGCGAGGACCTGCTGAGCGGGGGCCGAGAGCCCGCGGAAGCGCAGGCACACCGCGCCGATCACCGCGGGCGGCAGATCGCCCGGCAGCGAATCGACCACGGTGCGCTTGGGTGTCGGCCAAGCCGGCGCGTCGGGGGCCAATTTGAACCCCGCGGCGATCGCCTCGACCATCGCCGCGGCAAGGAGGGGAATCCCTGCCGTGTCTCGCTCGATCCGCCGGGCCAGGCGTGCGGCGTCGTCGCTCCCGTACCGCGGCAGGGCCCAGGCGACCAGCGTTTGCAGGGCCGCCGCGTCCCAGCGCTCCAGCCGCACGACCGCACCGTCGAGATCGCGCCCGATGCGGGCGCGTAGGGCGTCCTGCCGTTCGTCGCCCGGTGCTGCGAGCGCGCTGCCGAGCACGAGGAGCACGCGACGGCGTCCCATGTCGCGCGAGAACGCCGGAAGCGCGGCGCTGGTCTCGTCGTCCAGCCACTGCGCGTCATCGAGCGCGACGAGAAGCGGGCGCTCGTCGCTCGCCGCCGCGGCCGCCGCCGCGAGCGCCTCCGGCACGGGCAGCGGCGCAGCCCGGGCGGCGTAGCGCGCGCCGACCTCAGGATCGAGCACGGCCAGGGCGGCGAGCGCGCCGGGCGGGGCGCCGGCGAGCCCGGCGGAATCGGTGAGGCCTGCCACGAGCAGTCCCGCAACCCCGCTCCACGGGCGCGTGCGATCGGCCGGCACCGCGCGTGCCCACGCGACACTCGCGTCCTCCAATCGCGCGCGCCCGACTAGCTCATCCACGAGACGGGTCTTCCCTGCACCGGGCTCGCCTTCCACCAGGACGACCTGACCGCGTCCCTCGCGCGCGCGGCCCCAAGCGGCGAGCAGCGTCGCGAGCGCCGCCTCACGGCCGACGAGGGGTAGCCGTGCCCTGGGCGCAGGCGCAACAGGGATGCGCCGCCCGACGCGCACATCACGGATCCGTTCGATCATGCGGGTCGTCTCGAGAGCGGGCTCGGCATCGAGCCGCTCCGCCAGCGCGCGGGTGAGGGCCGCCGCCACGGCGAGGGCGCCCGCGCGGTCGCCAGCGAGGGCGAGGGCGCGCATCGCGGCCCGAGCCGCCGGCTCGTGCGCCGGATCGATCGCGAGCGCGCGTTGGGCGGCCTCGGCGGCGGCGGTCAGATTCCCCGCGCCGACGTGGCTCTCGGCGCCGCTCACCAGGACGTCGATGGTCCGGGCCCGCCACGCGGCCCGCTCCGCCGCGAGCCAGAGCTCGAAGTCGCCCGCGTCGGGGACGGCGAGGCCCTCGAGAAACTCCCCTTGCGCGAGCGCGGCGGCCCCGATCCAGTCGCCGCGCTCCTGGCGCGCAACCAGCTCGTCACAGTCCAGCACGAGTCCGTCCGCGACGAGGCGCACCTGATCGACGTCCACCACGACGCGCTCCTCACCCAGCGTGCGCCGGAGGGCCCCCAAGGCCTCGCTCAACGAGTGGCGGGCCTGCTTCTCGTCGCGATCGCCCCACAACATCCCCACGAGGTGCTCCCGGGTCCGGCCCCGGCGGGGGCTGCGCGCCAGGTACACGAGCAGGGCCACGTGCTTGCGCCAGAGAAGCTCCGCGGGCGCCGGGGCGCCGTCGATCGTGATCGCGACCGGGCCGAGCACTCGGCAATGGACTAGGCGCGTCGATGGCACGAGAGAAGGATACTCTCTACATTCCGCCTCGTCATGAATCCCGCGCCGCTCGAGGACGTCCAGCGCGCCGTCGGCGACCGCTACGAGGTGCTCGATCTCGCGGGATCGGGCGGGATGGGCGTGGTGTACCGCGCACGCCACCGCCAGCTCGGACACGTCGTGGCCGTCAAGATCCTCCCGCCCGAGGTCGCGGCCAGCGGCATGCGCCAAGAGCGCTTCCACCGGGAGGCCTCACTCGCCGCGCAGCTGCAGCACCCCCACCTCGTGCCGGTCTACGAATTCGATGTGCAGCGCGGGCTCGCCTTCCTGATCATGCCGTTCGTCCGAGGCGTCACGCTCGAAACGCTGCTCGCCGAGCGCCGTCTCGACACCGACGCGGTGCTGCGGCTGCTGCGCGAGGTGGGCTCCGCACTCGACTTCCTGCACCGGAGCAGCGTCGTGCATCGGGACGTCAAACCCTCGAATATCATGATCGAGGAAGACGCCGGCCGCGCCCTGCTCACCGATTTCGGGCTGGCGCGGCCCGAGCGACCCGTCGACGGATCGCTGACGGCGCCGGGCACGGCGCTCGGTACGCCAGATTACATGGCGCCCGAGCAGGCCGCCGGAGACGAGACCGTCGACGGCCGCGCCGACTTGTACGCCCTCGCGCTCGTCGCCTTCGAGGCGCTCACCGGCACGCTCCCCGCCAGTAGCGCCGACCGTGCGACGCTCGCGCGGGGCGTCCGCAGCGCGCACCCCGAAGTCGGGGGCCTGCTGGCCGCCGCGCTGGTCGCGCCGCTGGCCCCGCGCGCGGCGGATCGGCCGCCCACGGCGGCCGCGTGGCTGGCGTTGCTCGAGCGGGGCGCGCGCGAGCGGCGCACGCGGATCACTCAGGTCGCCATCGCCTTCGCGGGGCTCGCCGCCATCGTGCTGACCATCGCACTGCTGCGCCGGCCCACGGCGGCGCCCGACGCCGTCGTCGCCGTCATGCCCTTCGCCGTGCTGGGGCAATCGCCCTACCCACCCGCGCAGCTCCCCGACTACTTCCTGTCGCGCTTCAGCGCCGTCCAGGGCCTGCGCGACGTCGTGTCGTTCGGGCGCGTGCTCGCCGAGACAGGGGTGGAGCCGATCTCTGCCGGCGACGCCGAGGCCGCCGCCCAGCGCCTCGGGGCCGCGTACTATGTCCAGGCGAGCCTGGCGTTCACGGGCGACTCGGTCACGTTGACCGCGACCCTCTACGAGGTCGGCCGGCGCACGCCGCGTGTCACCGCCACGGGCGCGGGTGCGGCCGGCGCGATGTCGGCGGTCATGGACGCGGTCTGGGGACGGATCCTCGGAGCCGGATTCGCGCCCAATCCCTACGAGACGATGCCCAGCGGCAAAGACGCCATCGCCGCGTACATCAACGCCGACGCCGACTTCCGTCGGGGCGCCTACGACAGAGCGGTGGCGGGCTACGACCGCGTGATCGCCGCCGACACGGCGTTCGCCCTGGCGCGGTTTCGCCGCGCGCTGGTCGTCGCCCAGACAGACCCGACGGGCGAGCAGGTGCGGGCCGCGTTGCGAGGCGCCATCCAACACCAATCAGGGCTCTCACCCGCCGACAGCCTGATGCTCGAGGGTTACGCCCTGCTGCTCGACCGCGGGGACGGCCGCGCGGCGCTGGAGCGGTTCCGGGCGGCGGTCGACGCGGCGCCGGGCCAGCCCCTGCCCTGGTTCGTGCTGGGCGAGTTCCACGTGCATTTCGGCGTGCTGTTCGACCAGCCGGTGGACGAAGCGTGGACGGCGTTCAACCGGGTGCGCGACCTGGTCCCGCAGTTCGCCCCCGCCATCGCACACCTGGTCACGCTGGCCTACCTGCGCGGGGACAAGGCGTACGCGAAACGGCTGATGGACGAATACCGCCGCCTCGATTCGACGTCCGTGGTGGCGGCGGTGATCGGCGTGGCCGACACCATCCTCTTCGGCGCCACCCCGGCGCGGCTGCGGGTGCTGCGCACGCTCGACCAACGCAGCTTCGAGATCCTCGCCTTCCTGGCGTTCCAGGCGGCCGTCGCGGGGACCGACGCTGACCGCCGCGGGCCCGGGCGCCGCGTCCTCGCGGCGCTCGCGCGCCGGGCCGCGAGCGAGTCGGAGCGGGTCCGCGCGCTGCGCATGGGCGTCGCCGCCGACCTGCGGTACGGCTGGGCCGACAGCGCGCGCGCCCTGTTGCGCCGGGCCACGTCGCCGGCCGCGGCCCGCGAGCGCGACGCGTGGATCGTGCTGGCCGGCGTCGCCGGATTGGCACCCCTGGGCACACCGGGCACCTCCGCGGCGCGCCTCGCCACCCACGTCCGTAACGAGGCGGATCCCGACGTGGTCGAGCTATGGCTGCTCGCGGCGCTGCCGGCGGGCCCCGATCAGGCGCGCGCGGCGGAACGGCTGCGCGCCGCGGCGGCGGGTGGGGCGCCGCTCGCCGCCGCCTTGGCGGCGAGCCTGGAGGCGCGCCGCATGCTCACCGTGGGCGATTCGGCGGGAGCGATCGCCCGCTGGACCGCCGCCACAGCGCGCTACGACGTGCTGAGCGTCCCCTCCGGACTGCTCTCGTCCCTGTGGCCGCAGCGTCTGACGCTGGCGCGCGCGGCCGTCCTGGCGGGCGACAGCGCGAGCGCGGCACGCGCCTGCGCGACGCTCAGCGCACCGATCGGCTACGCCGACCAGGCTGCGTTCGCCGAGGTCGAGCCGCTGTGCGCACCGTGGCGTGGCGTCACCCCCTCCCCTCGTCGCTAGCCGCCGCCTCCCGGTAACGCTGCCGCTGGCCCTCGGTAACGAGGTCCCCGCCGACGATGTCCCGAACGATCCGCGCGACGAACGCATAACCACGGGGCTCGACGGCGAGCCACCGCTCCCACTCGAGCTCATCCAGCGCGGACTCCAGTTCGCGCGCGCCCAGACTGGTGGCGCGCCCGAGCACCGGTGACGGCACCCGCTCATCGAGCGACGCGACGGCCGCGAGCACCTGCTGCGCCGCCGGCGATAGCCGCCGGAAGCCGACGCGGATGGCGCCGATCACGCCTTCGGGCAGGTCGCCGGGCAACGTCTGGTCGAGGGTTCGGAACGGGCGGGGCCACGCGGCCGCGCTGCGGTCGAGGTCGAGCCCCAGCGCCACGGCGTGCAGCAATTCCACCGCGAGGAGCGGCAACCCCGCCGAGTCGCGCGCGAGCCGCCGCGCCAGGCGCTCCGCATCATGCTCGGCGTACTGCGGCATCGCCCAGCGCACGAGGGCCCGCAACGCGTCGGCTCCCAAAGGCCCGAGCCGCAACACTGCGCCTTCGGTGTCGCGGCCGACGCGCGCCTGCAGCTCGTCGAGCTCGGGCCGTGCCGGGTAGGCCGCGCGCGTCAGCAACAGGCAGAACGGCGCCGACGCCAGGTCGCGTACCGCGGCCACCAACGCGAGCAGCGAGTCGCGATCGGTCCAGTGCGCGTCGTCGACGACGAGGACGACAGGCCGCTCCGCCGTGACGGCGCGCAACACCTCGCGGAGGGCCCGGCCCGGAGGATCGGCGGCGACGCCGCGGCTCGCGGTCCCCCCCCCGAACCGGTCCATCCACTCCGGGAGTCGCGCCGCGAACGCGGCGAGGGCGGCCGGGGACGCCGCCGCCACGCCGGGAGCGTCGAGCAACCCACCGCGCGCGACGCCAAAGACGCCGCTCCAGGGATCCGCCGCGTCGGCCTCGACGGCGCGAACGATGGCCGTCGCCGCGCCGTCGAGCCGCGCGCGGGTCATCGCTTCATCAGCGAGGCGACTCTTCCCCGTGCCGGCGTCGCCCGTCACCACCGCGACGGCCGCGCGCGCCGCACGGCGACACGCCGCCCAAACCTCCCCTAACTGCTCCAGCTCCCCTTCCCGGCCGACCAGCGGCGCGCGCCGCGATTCCGCGCCCAGCGACGCCGCACCCTCGAGGTGGCGGGGCTGCGCCCGTTCGCGGCTGATGCGTTCGGCGAGGGCGACGCTCTCCGCATCCGGCGTCCCCCCCACGTCCGCCGCGAGCCGCGTCGCGAACGCCTCGTACGCTGCCAGAGCGGCGGCGCGGTCACCCGCGAGCGCCAGCGCCCGCATGGAGGCACGCACCGCCACGTCGGCGTTCCGGTCGAGCGCCAGCGCGCGCCGCGCCAACGCCACCGCTTCGGCCGCGCGCCCGCGGCCCAGCTCCACGTCGGCCTGTCGGACCAACGCATCGACCCCGCGCGTACGCCACAGCCCGCGCTCCGCGGTCAGCCAGTGCTCGAATTCCGCGGCCCCGCGAACCGAGAACCCCTCGAGGAACTCGCCGCGCACCAGGCCGCAGGCTCCCTCCCAGTCTCCGGCCGCCGCCAACGCCTCGAACTGGTCGGTGTCGAGCTCGACCGCGCCGGCTTCGAGCCGGATCCTGTCGGCCTCCGTCGAGATACCGCGGTCGCCGGTGCAATCGCGCAGCACGCCCAAGGCCACGTTGAGGGAATGCCGGGCCTTCACGTCCGCCGTGTCGGGCCAGAGCAGGCCGATGAGGTGGTCGCGGGCTCTGGAGCGCTTGGGGGAGCGCGCCAGGTACACGAGCAGCGCGAGATTCTTCCGCCACAGGAGGTTGGCCGGTGCCGGGCCGTCATCGAGACTTACGTCCACCGAGCCGAGCGTGCGGCAGCGGATCACCGTTTGCACGCCTCCGCTCGCTTCCGCGTCTCGGCGACCAACGGCTCATACGCCGGCTCGGCGCCGGTCCAGAGCTCCAGCACGCGCCGCAGCCGGTCGCACCCCTCGTGCGACCGAGCCCACGGGCCGAGCGCCCAGTCGATCTCGACGGCCTCCACTTCGCCGGTGAGCCAGCCCTCGAAGTCCGAGTTCTCGTACCACCGCCACTCGCGCTCGGCCGCGGCGGCGCGCCCGAGGGCCGCAAGCCACTCGGCGCGCCGCGCGTGCAGCACCGCTCGGGCAAATGGGTCGCCGAGCTGCTCGGATTCGTCGTACGGCAAGAGGGCTTCCGAGCGCGCCAGCGCCGCCCGCACGTCGCCCCGCGCCGCCTCGCCCTGGGCGAGCGCCAACTCGTGGAGCCGCTGCAGCGCGCCGCTGCCCGCCGCGCGACCGCCGAGCTGCACGCTCCAGCGACGCGCGGCGGGCACGTCGCGCCGGGCGTAGGCCTCCACGGCGAGCGCCCACGCGGCGCGTGCCGTCGCGGTAGAGGGAGGAGAGCCGGCGATCCGGTCGAGCGCCGCCCGCGCACGCTCGACTTCCTGGGGCGGCACACCGGGCACACCCAGGGCGCTCGGGATCACACGCCACTCCAGCGCTTCGAGACTCGCCGTCGGGCCAGCGAAGAGCGCCGCCGCCGAATCGAACTGACCGAGCGCCTGTGCCGGTCGACCCAGCGCGACGAGGGCGAGGGCCTGGGCTTCGTGGCCCGACGCCCGCAGGCCCCGCTCCCCGGGAGCCGTCGCGAATCGCCTCCCGAGCGCGAGCTGCGTTTCTGGAGCGTCGAACCCGAGCGCCCAGCGCAGCGTGCGCGCCAGGTCCTGCTGCGCACCGGAGGACACGCCCCCGAGCATCGCGGCCAGCTGGTCCGGGTGAAACCGCGCCGTGAACGCCACCTCGAGCATCGACCCGATGTCGAGGTCGCCGCCCGGCGACGGAGGCCCCCGAACCTGCTCCAGCCGGTCGAGAGCGGAGCGGGCGTTCACCTCCCGGCCCAGCCGGATCAGCGACCACACCAGCTGATCGTGCGCCGGGGCGAGCGACGGGTCCTGAGCCACCGCCTCCTCCAGCACGGCGGCGCCGCTGTCCAGCGGAATACCCGCGAGCGGACCGCGATGCATCAGCTCCGCGCCGTACAGCAGCCGCGCGTATGGATCGTTCGGGTACAACGCCAGGACGTGCTCGTAGATGCCATAGCGCGGCGGTCCCGTCGGCGCCAGCTCCGCCTCGATGAGCAGCGAGTCGAGCCGCTTCAGGTAACGCCCGTTGCGTCGCACGACGTCGCGCAGGTTCACTGCTGAAGGAACTCGCCGCCACCGCTGGGCGTTGGCGAGGCGCCACGCCGCGCGGGCGAAGCTCGCGTCGAGCTGCAGGGCGGCTCGAAAATGGCGCTCCGCCTCGCTCCAGGCGTCCTGCGCGAACGCGTCCTCGCCCTTCAGGAACTCTCCCAGGGCCCCGACGCTGCGCCCGCGCAGAGTGCTGTCGTAGACGTACTCGCCGGCCAGGTCGGGGCGCAGCCGCTCGATCAGCCAGGCGGCAATCGCCTCCGCCAGCTCCACCTCGGCGCCGATCCGACCAGTCGCGCCGCCGCTCTGGAGTCGCTGACCGAGGGAGTCGAGCAGCTCCAGGCTCACCTTGAGCGTGTCCCCGTGCCGCGTCACGGCCCCTCCCACCGTGCTGGCCACGACGGACAGCGGCGGCAGCCGGCGCCCCGCCAGCGAGTCTTCGACGCGGCGCAGCGCGTAACTCGTGGGCACCAAGCGGATCCGCGGCAGCCGCTCGAGGAGATCCGACACGAGAAACCCGAGATGACGCCCCACGCCCGGGTCCATCACGCCAACCACCTGGAAACGCCCCACCATCAGCTCGTACGGCTGGTGCCGCCGTGTGCGGGCTCCGCAGAGACCCAGCCGTTCGCACGAGACGCCGGCCGCGACGCCGACAACGATCAGGAGGGCCGCGACCGGCCACAGCCGGATGGGGGACTTGGGCAACCACAGGGCGCGCCGGAACGTGCCGGCATCCGGCCACCGCTCCGCGGCATGCAACGACAGCGCCTTGCGGAGCGTGCGCGCCAAGGCTCGAGGCATGGCGGACCACTCGGCCGCGTCGGGGTGGTCGAAACTCGACCACTTGTGGCCGGTCACCGCCTCGTACGTCACCATCGCCAGGGCGTAGAGGTCGGTGCGGGGCGTGATCTCGCCACCCACCGCCTGCTCGGGAGGCATGTACTCGAGCGTGCCCACCGTCTGGCCAGGCGCCGTGAGCCCCTCGGTGGGGTCCGAGAGGGACTTGGCGATCCCGAAGTCGATGAGGATCGCGCGACCGTCGACGATCAGGATGTTGCTGGGATTGATGTCGCGGTGCACGACGCCGCGCCCGTGCGCCGACGCCAGCGCCCCGAGGAGGTCTCGACACATCCGTGCCGCTTCCGCGGGCGGCATTCGCCCCCGGGCGACCCGCGCCTCGAGGGTCTCGCCTTCGAGGTACGCCATCACATAGAAGGAAAAGCCGCCTCGCTGCCCCGAATAGTGAATGGGGACGACGTTCGCGTGGGCGAGGTTGGCGAGCGTGCGGGCTTCCCGCAGGAACCGCTCCGCGGCGTTGGCGCTCGCCATCTCTGGAATGATGATCTTGATGGCGACTGGGCGGGCGAGCGCGGTATCGCGCCCGAGAAAGATCATTCCCATGCCTCCCCTATCGAGCTCGCGCTCGACCTCGTACTCAGGGGCCAGGGCGGCGCGCAGCCGTTCGAGGAGGGTGGGCATGTGGTGCGCGCCCGAATCTAACAGTCGACACCGGCGTCCGCCCGATCGCCTAAAAACGAAGCGGCCCCGGGGATCTTCCCCAGGGCCGCCCCACTCACGACGAAGGGCGTCTTACTGCACAGTGATCTGGATCTTCATCCCCATGCCCTGGTGGGGCACGCAGAATCCCTTGTACTTCCCCGCGGGCGCGTTAGCGAACGACACGTCGTACGTCTCGTTCGGCTGCTGCAGGAACTGCCCCGACAACTTGTCGATGGGGTTCGTGAGCGCCGCCGCGAGCACGGCCTCGGCACCGGCCGGGATCGAATCACTCCAGAAGGCGACGTTGTGGGGCCCACCGGAGACGTTGATGAAACGCACCGTCGTACCTGGCGCGATCGTGAGGGCGGCCGGCTCGAACGCCGCCTTCGTGCTGCCATTACCCGTCATTTTGACTTCGACGACCGGCCCCGCGGGTGCCGCGGGCGCCGCACCGGGCTGGCCGGCGGCCGGCGTTTGGTCGGCCTTCTTCTCGCCGCCACAAGCGAGCGCGCCGAGCGCGGCGATCGTCGTGAGCAGAGTGAACCGCATTGCGAATGTCCTCCGGGAACGTTTTGGCTGGTCGGCTTGTGAACGCGTTCACAATAAACAGGTGGGGGTCAAAACGGGAGGGCCCTGGCGTTTCGGCCCCGATTGACGAGCTTCCCGCGATCCTTCGACCGCTCTGGAGCCGCACTGTGCGACACCCGCTGGCCGTCCTCCTCCTCACGATGCTCGCCGCCGCGGCCGCACCCGCGGCTCTGGCGCAGGGTTGGTGGCGGCCCGAAATCGGGATTCAGGGTGGCTTCGCCAGGTTCAAGCCGACCGGCACAGGGGCGCCCGACCACACCGATCTGTGGGACGCGCCGGGCGACGGGTCGCGATACACGGCGTTGTTCGGCATCATCCCCGTGGCGGGACGCTTGGCGATCGAACCCAGCATCAGTGCATCGCAAACTTCCGTCGTCGGTGACGCGAACGGCTTGATCGCGTTCGTGTCGACGAGCCGGGTCACCTTGGTTGTACGAGGCGATGTGGCGCTCGCCGCGGGGCTCTACGCGGCAGCCGGCGGGATGCTGCGCTACCTCGAGACCGGCGGGCTCAATCGCACCCGATTGGGCGTGGTGGCGGGGGTGGGTTATCGTGCGCCTCTGGGTGCCGGGCTGGCAGCCCGTATTGAGGCGGAGGCGATCGCCGTCCCCGGGGCGGATCGGTTCATTCCCTTCAACGTGTACGCGCTGCTCGTCGGTGTGTCGAAGGATGTCCGTGGGGCTACGCACGCGGCGACACCCAACGTGCCCGGGCGGCGCGCCGCGGCGTGGCGGCCGGCGCTCGGTCTGGCGGGAGGCTACGCGCAGAACCATTCCCGCGGGAGCATCGCGGGCCTCCCCGTCATGGCGGATCAAACGCTGCTCGCGCTCCCCGGATCCGCCGCCACAACCCCACCCGCTCTGTACGCGATCGTCCCTGTCCGGGGGCGGCTCGCCATCGAGCTGGGCGTCGACGCCCACCGCGCCCAGCAGCTCGACAGTGCCACGTTCAGTGCGCAGCTGGCCCCCCGGTTCGACGTGGCGCTGCACGGCGGCTGGTACGCCGCCGCCGGCGGGAGCCTGCGATACGTCGAGGCGACGGGGACAACGGGATTCGTGCTCTCGGGCGCGACCCTCGCTGCGGGGTACCGTTTCCCGCTGACTGAGCAACTCGGCGGCCGGGTGGAGATGAGCTACACCGCGTTCAAGGAGCGGCGCGACTTCCCCCTGGCGCAGAACATCGTGGCGGTGATGTTCGGCGTGACGATGGCGGCCCCGTGACGACGGTGCCCCAGATTCCTCCCGCCGAGCTCGCCGACCTCCTCGACCGCGGCGAGCCGGTCCAGGTCCTCGATGTGCGCGCGCAGCAGAAGGTCGCCAGCGGGCACGTTGCCTTCGGCCCGGGGCTCGAGTTCCACGCCATGCCCAACTCGCAAATCTTCGCCCTCCCGTCGCTCGAGGCCCTCAGCCTCGATCAGGCCCGGCCGGTGGCGGTGATCTGCGGCCACGGCAACTCGAGCAAGCAGACCACCGCCTTCCTGCGCGAGCGCGGCTACGAGGCGTTCTCCGTTGCGGGGGGGATGGCCGCGTGGGAGGCGGTGTACGTCGCGCGCGCGCTCTCTCCCACACCTTCGCTCGAGCACATCGTGCAGCTCGACCGGATCGGCAAAGGCGCGCTGAGCTACGTGCTCGTCTCGGACGGCGATGCGGTGGTCGTCGATCCGGGCCGGCAGCTGGAGCGCTATGACCAGCTGCTGACGGAGCTGGGCGCGACCGTCGCCGCGGTGATCGACACCCACATGCATGCCGACTACCTGAGCGGCGCGCCCGCCGCGGCGGCCCGCTGGCAAGTCCCTTACTTCGTTCACCCGGACGACGCCGCGTCTCCCTACGACGGCACCGCTGCGCGCTTCAGCTACCAACCTCTGAGCGACGGCGACACCATCGCCTTCGGGCGCGCGTCGCTGCGTGCCGTGCACGTCCCCGGTCACACGCTGGGCAGCGTCTCCCTCCTCGCCGACGACGGCCTCGCACTCACCGGCGACTTTCTGTTCGTCCAGTCTGTCGGACGCCCCGACCTGGGCGGCCAGGCGGAAGCGTGGGCGCACCTCCTGTGGCAGAGCCTCGAGCGCGCGCGGCGCGAATGGCCGGGCGACCTGCTCGTGCTCCCGGCGCACTATGCGGCGGAAACAGAACGCCGCGCCGACCGCGCCGTCGCCGCGCGGTTCGACGTCATCGCCGCGACGAATGACGCCGTGCGGGTTCAGCACGAGGGCGCGTTCCTTGCATGGGTGAGAAAGCATCAAGGGACACCACCGCCCGCGTATCGGACGATCAAAGAAGCGAACCTCGGACTCCTCAGCGTTTCAGACACTGATGCGGAGACGTTGGAGTCCGGTCCCAATCAATGCGCTGTTAGATAGCTTCCAGACACCAGAGAAGTTGCGCCGACGGAAGTTGCTAAGTGGCTGCCAGCTTTAAGCTTGCAGCCACTCGTAGCTTC
>DASXUE010000053.1:0-14165 GCA_036505055.1 Gemmatimonadales bacterium
CGACGGCCGGATCGGCGACTTGGTGGAGGGCCCGCTCGTGCCCGGCACCTATCGCCTGACGTTCGATGTCGCGACCTACTTCAAGAAGAAGGGCGAGGCGGCCCCATTCCTCGGCCGCGTGACGCTCGATTTCGAGGTCGCGGACGCCACCCGGCGTTATCACGTCCCCCTGTTGATGTCGCCGTTTTCGTGCGCGAGCTATCGAGGGAGCTAGGGGCTGGGGGCTGGGAGCTAGGGCATGTTCGAGCGATTGTTCGAGGGGACGACGCCGCTCATTGAACGGCTGCGGGCGGAGGCACCGTTCGCGTCGGATGCCGCGATGCTCGTGCGGGCCCGCGCCATTCTCGCGGAGTTGTCCGAGGCCGACCAAGTTGCCGTCATCAACGCGCACCCGCGCATCGGTGAGCGGCCGGAGCGAGTGCGGGCCCAGTCAGCCCTGTCATTCAAGGAGCAGGGCTACGACCGCGATCGCACACCTCCCGATGTCTTTCTCCGCCTGGCGAGCCTGAACGAAGAGTACGAGCAGAAATTCGGCTTCCGGTTTGTCGTGTTCGTGAACCGGCGCACGAAGGAAGCGCTGATCCCGGTGCTCGAGGCCCGGTTGCGCGGCTCGCGCGACGAGGAACGGAAGACGGCGCTCCGCGAGATTCTCGCCATCGCGGAAGATCGCCTGACAGGGGGTGAGGATAGATGCTGACGCTCGTCAAGCTGCTGCAATCGCTCGTCAAGGCGCTCCACTCCGAGGGCACGCCGGGCCAGGTCGCGGCCGGGATCGCCCTCGGCTCGATCCTGGGGCTCACGCCGCTCGTCAGCCTGCACAACGCCGTCGTGTTCGGGTTGATCGTCCTGCTGAACGTGTCGTTTCCCGCCGCGATGCTCGCGTGGGCGGTGTTCGTGCCCGTGGGCTTCCTGCTCGATCCCGTGTTCGACCGGATCGGTCATACGCTGTTGTTCACGCCTTCTTTGACGCCTTTGTGGACGTCTCTCTACAACATGCCCGTCGTCCCGCTCACGAACTTCAACAACACGGTCACACTCGGGAGTCTGGTCTTCTCCCTGGTGTTCTTCGTGCCGCTGTTCTTCATGAGCCGCTGGGGGATCGCGCGCTATCGCGCCACGATCGGTGAACGGGTCAAGCAATCCAAGTGGTACCGCGCCGTCACGGCGTCCAAGGTCTACAACCTGTACCGCCTGTTCCGGCCCGAGCCATGAGCGTGCGCATCTTTCGCTGGCGGGCCGTCGGACCCTTACTCGGCTTCGCGATTGTGGCGGGCGTGCTGTGGCTGCTGTTCGGCGATCGCGTGGCACGGCGGGCCGCCGAGAAGATGGGCACGGCGATCGTCGGCGCGAAGGTCGAGATCCAGCGTCTGCACATCGACCTGGCCCGCGGCGACGTCACGGTGCGCGGCCTCACCGTCGCGAGCCCGCACGAGGCCCTCAAAAACCTCGTCCAGGCGGACGAGCTGACGGCCGACCTGGATGTCGTGCCGCTGCTCGAGAAGAAGATCGTCATCGACCGGCTGGCGGCGACGGGGCTGCGGTTCGGGACCCCGCGCGAGACGGACGGCCGGGTCCCGGGCGATCCCAGCGCCAGCGTCGCCGGGCGCGCGATGACCGAGGCGAAGGCGTGGTCGCAGCAGTTTCAGGTGCCCGCCTTGCAGCTCGCGACGGGCAAGATCGACGTCGGGACGCTCGACCCGCGCAATCTGTCCGCCATCCCCGGCGCCGAGGCACTCGCGGCGCGCACCGATTCGAGCCGCCGCGCGTGGCAGCGAGGGCTCGACAGCCTCCGCCTCGCCCCGACGCTCGATTCGGCGCGTGCGACGCTGCAGCGCCTGCGGGGCGCGCGCGCCACCGATCTCGCCGCCGTGAACGAGGCGCGGCGGGCGATCTATCAACTGAAGCGGGCGCGCGGCCGCGTGACGACGCTCGAGCGGAGCGTCACCGGCGGTCTCGCGTCGCTGCGCGCCGGTGCGGCGGGGCTCGACAGCCTGAAGCAGCGCGACTACGCCACCGCGAAGGGGCTCCTCAAGCTGCCCAGCCTCGACGCGCCGGAGATCGGCGCGGCGTTGTTCGCGCCCACCGCCGTCGCCCGGTTCGAGCGCGCCCTCTACTGGACGCAGCTGGCGCGCCAGTACATGCCCCCTGGGTTGCAGCCCCGCCCCGAGGCGGGACCCCCGCGTCGGCGCCGGGCGGGAGCCACGGTGCGCTTCCCGCGGGAGCATGCCCTGCCGGGGTTCCTGCTCCGCACGGCGGAGCTGTCGTTCCTGCTCGATCCCACGGCCGCGGGGCCCAAGCGCTACGCCGGCCGCCTCACGGGTCTCACGAGCGATCCCGCGTTGTACGGGCGGCCCACGCTGTTCAACGCCTCGGCGCCGGCCGTGGCGGCGGGCGCGATGCTCGATCACGTGCACGCCACGCCGCGCGACACGCTGGGCGCCGCCGTGCGGGGCATGCCGCTCCCCACCTTCCAGCTGCCCTCGCTCCCCGTGCGGATCGAGCCCGGCCGGGGAACGGTGCAGCTGGGTTTCGCGCTGCGCGGTGATACGATCGACGCGCGCTGGGGCGTCCGCGCGGCCGGGGTGCGCTGGGCGCGGGATTCAGGCGTCGCCGCCTCGCCCGCGGGCGACCTCGTCTGGCGCGCGATCTCCGGGATCGCCGATCTCGACGTCACGGCGGGGATCCGCGGCACGCTCGCGCACCCGCGCCTCTCGGTTCGGTCGAATCTGGACGAGGCGATCGCGGCCCGGCTCCGCGCCGTGGTCGGCGCGGAGGTGGCCGCCGCCGAGAAAAAGCTGCGCGCCGAGGTGGACCGGCAGGTGGACGCCAAGGCCGGCCCCGTGCGCGCGCAGGTGACCGCCCTCCAGACGGAGGTCACGGGGCGCCTGTCAGAGCAGCGCGGGCGGCTCGACCAGGCGCAAAAGGACCTCGAGACCCGGCTCCGCGAGCTGACGCGCATCCGGGTGCCGTGAGGCGGGTCCAAACTCTCCCTATCCGCACGGCATCTTAAGCCTGTGACGGACGACCTCGTCCGCCGGGCACAGGCGGGGGACCAGGCCGCCTTCCGGGAACTCTACCGGCAGCACGCCGGGCGCGTGTACGCGCTCTGCCTGCGCCTCACCGGCGACCGCGTCGCCGCCGAGGAGCGGACGCAGGACGCGTTCGTGCGGGCCTGGCACAACCTGAAGTCGTTCCGCGGAGAGAGCGCCTTCGGGTCGTGGCTGTACCGCCTCGCCGTGAACGTGACCTTGATGGAGCGTCGGTCGAGTGGACGCCGCGAACAGCGTGTCGCTGTGGTTGCGGACCCGGAGATGCTGGAGCGCCGTGACCGGGGTGGGGAAGCGCCGGTGGTGCTGGGCATCGATCTCGAGCGCGCCATCGCCGAGCTGCCGGAGGGCGCACGCGAAGTGTTCGTGCTGTTCGACATCGAAGGGTATGGCCACGCGGAGATCGCGCGGATGACGGGAATCGCCGAGGGGACCTCAAAGGCGCAGCTCTTCCGGGCCCGGCGCCTGCTGCGGGAGAAACTGGACCGATGAACGAGCGCGAGCTGCTGGACGCCGTGGGCCGCCTCCCCAAGAGCATCGAGCCGCCGCGCGATCTGTGGCCCGGCATCGAGGCTCGGCTCGGCGCGCGCTCACGCCTCTGGTATTGGATTCCCCTCGTTGCGGCCGCGGCTCTGGCAGCGGTGCTGATTGGACGGGGGCATGAGGGCTGGAAAGTGACGTGGCTCGCGGGCGCGGGCGCGGGGACGCTGCGCGTGGGGGAGTGGCTCGTGACCGACGATTCATCCCGCGCCCTCATCGCGGTGGGGGGCATCGGGCAAGTCGAGGTGCGACCGGACACGCGCATCCGGCTCGTCCGGGCCCGCGCCGACGATCACCGACTGGCCCTCGAGCGCGGCGTGATCTACGCCAAGGTCGACACCGTCCCGCGCTTGTTCTACGTCGAGACCCCGGCGGGCACCGCGATCGACCTCGGCTGCGAGTACACCCTCGGGACCGACTCCGCGGGCAATGGCCTCTTGCACGTCGTGCGCGGCATCGTCGAGTTCCAGACCGGCGCGCTCTCCGCCAAGGTCCCGATGGGCACGATCCTCACGATCCGGGCGGACGAAGGGCCTGGAATCCCGTACGTCGAAGACGCCTCACCGGCGCTGCGGCGCGCGCTCGCGGCGCTGGACGTACCGGCCGCCCTCCGGGCCGCGCGAGCCGAGGACGCTCTTTCGCTCTGGCACTTGCTGCAGCGCGTGGCGGCATCGGGCCGCGGCGCTGTGTACGACCGGCTCGCCGTCCTGGTCCCTCCTCCGCCCGGCGTTACGCGAGCGGCGGCTCTGGCGGGGGACACGGCCAGCCTGGACGCCTACTGGAAGGTGATTCACCGGCTCCATTTCAGACGGGTCATCCTGAGCCGTCCTTGACGCAGTCTTGACTGGACTGCGGCATCCTGGCACGTCCACATCACTCGTGCCAGGAGTTCCCCATGCGTCGCCACCTGCTCTGCCTGCTCGCGCTCAACGCCGTTGGAGCGGCCTGCACCGACCGTAACCCCACCGGGCCTGTCCCCGCCTTCGACCTCAACCTTCCGGGGGCCGGGGTGCCGGGTGTCAGCGTGATGTCGCAGAACCTCTACATTGGCGCCGACGTGGACGTCGTGATCGGCGCGCTCGCTTCGCCCGACCCGGGCGACGACTTCCCGGCGCTTCTGTCAGCGATCGAGACGCTCGGCAAGACCGATTTTCCGGCGCGCGCCCGGGCGGTCGCGGACAAGATCGCGCATGCCCGGCCCCATGCCGTAGGGCTGCAGGAAGTGGAGAACCTCAATATCGACCTCACCGGTCTCGGCCTGCCGGTCGTCATCCATCTCGACTTCCTGGCGATTCTCCAGGCGGAGCTGGCCGCGCGCGGCCTCCATTACACCGTGGCGGCCCAGGTGCAGAACATCGTGGCGGCGCCGTTCCCCGGGATCAGTCTCGTGGATTACGACGCCCTGCTGCTCGACACCGACCGCGTGACGATCGGGTCGGCGGGGGGCCAGAACTTCGCGGTGAACGTCGGTGTGGTCGCGCCGGGTGTGGAGCTGAAGCGCGGCTGGGTCTGGGCGCGCGTCACGATCGGCGGCGAGCCATACACGTTCGTGAACACGCACCCCGAGCCCGACCTCGGCGGAGCGCATCTGGAAGGCCTGCGCGCGCTCCAGATCGGCGAGTTGGTCGGCACGCTGGCGGGCGACGGCCGAGTGATCATGCTGGGCGACTTCAACGACGTCCCCGGATCGTTGATGCACCAGGTCGTAATGGGCGCGGGCTTCACCGACGTCTGGGCGGCGCTGCACCCGGGCGCGATCGGCTACACCTGCTGCCACCTGGCGGATCTGTCTGACCAGATCGCCGCATTCTCTCAGCGCATCGACTACGTCTTCGCACGCGGACTCGGGAGTCCCCCGGGCCGTGCGCTCGGCCAGATCGACCGGTTTGGCGAAGTGCCGGGCGACCGCGTGCCGGGCCCGGCGTATCCGATCTGGCCCTCGGACCACGCCGGCTTGGTGGCGACCCTGATCCAGCCGGAGCGTTAAGGCTCGCGTTCGCCAATCGGCGCTCCCGGCGGCGCCGCCAGTGGTTGGGGCGGCGCCGTCGGCGCGTCGCGACGGCTCAGGAAGCGGTCGATGTCCGCCGCCGCGAGCTGGCGGTGCGCGGCGAGATCCCCCACCGCGCGGCTGGGTGCGGCCAGCTGCCGCCCGATCCGCCGCAACCCCCACTCCGCTGCCGCCCGGACTTCGGGCGTGGCTTCGGGGCGGCGGGCCAGCTCCATCAGCTCGTCCACGACCACGCGCTCGACGACGCGTTTGAGGGCGGCGTGCTGGGCGGGCGCGGGCCGGCCCCACGTGCGGTCCACGATCCGCCCCACGACCTCCGTGAGCGACGACTGCTGCAGATCGCGGTCCGCGAAGGCGACGAGCCGCGCCGCGCGCTGCGGGTCGAGCAGCCCGCCGATGACCGTGGCCGCGAGGGTGCGCGCGATGCCCACCTGATCGAACGCCGGCGCGGCCGCCGACGTGAAGGCACGGGGATCGGCGTCGTACTCGAACGGTCGCGGTGCCAGGATGCGCAGCACGCGCTCCGGAACCGCGAGGTCGCTCGGCTCGACGGCATCGAGCACCGCCTCGAGCGCCCGGCGCTGCGCCGCGGGCGGGATGAGCCGCGTAGGCGCGCCGCTGTCCCCGCGCAGCGCGTACCGGTATTCCATCCCGCCCACCGCCTTGATCGCGGCGCCTAGGGTGAAGCGGTGGTGCAGGTACACAGTCACAAAGCGGCGGTTCAGGAGCGCCATCGGGTCGCCCGGCGCGATCGCTCGCTCATCGAACTTCGCCATCAGGAAGCGCCGGACGGCCATCACCCGCTCGAGCTCCGCCGTCATGTCGCTGCCGTTGACCCACGTGGTCGCCTGCGGATACGAGTTGGAGCCGGCTTCGTCGGGGTTCGTGATGAACTTGAGGCCGCGCGCAATGCCTTCCTGCGCGATCGCCTCGAGGCCCGCCGCCTCGGTTTCGGGCGTGAACTCGGTGTAGGCCCAGCGGAGGGCGAGGGTGTCCCACGCGCCCGGGCCCTCGCGATACGCCGCGGAGAGGTCGAGCGCGCCGTTCTTGAGGAGTATGAGCGGGGCGGGGTAGTCCATTACCGAGGCGCGCCCATAACTCGTCGCGATGAAGTTGTGCGCCAGCCCGAGCGTGTGACCCACCTCGTGCGCCGCGTGCTGGCGGCGGCGCGCCATGGCGAATGCCTCTGGGGTCACGCCCGCGGCGAGCGTCGCCAGCCAGGGATCGAGTCCCTCTTCGGCCCCAAGGGCGGGAACGGTGCCCGCATAGATGTCATAGTCCGGGACCGAGCGGTGCGATTCCATCCGCACCGCCGCCTTGATGATCTCGCCGGTCCGCGGGTCCACGTACGACGGGCCGATCGAGTAGTCGGCCTCGGTGCGATGGATCCATTGGATCACGTTGTAGCGCGCGTCGAGCGGATCCATGTCGGTCGGCATGTCTAGGGCGCGGAAGGCGTTGCGGAACCCGGCGGCGTCGAACACCGCGTTCCACCAGGTCGCGCCCTGCTTGAACGCCGTGCGGTAGGGCTCGGGAACGGCGGGGTCGAGGTAGTAGACGATCGGCTTGACCGGCTCCGAGGGAGCGGCCCCGGGGCTCCGCTTCTGCAGCCGGTGCCGGATGGCGTAGCGCGTCACGTAGTCCTGCGTGAACGGCTTCGCGAAGTCGTAGAAGCTCACGGAGAAGAGACCCATCCGGGGGTCGAACGGCCGGGGACGGTAGCCCGGCGCCGGCAGCTTCACGAGGGACAGGTGCTGGCGCAGCGTCACCGCCCGGGCGTCGGGGGTGTGGCGGCGCACGCTCCGCCCGGCGTTGTCGCTCGTGAACGTGAGCGTCGCCTCGATCTCGGTGTTGTCGGGAAACGCCTTCGTATGCGGCAGGTACACGGCGCTGCGGTCCCGCTCGAGGGCGAACGTTCCCTGGTTGCCGCCCCGCAGCGTGCCGCGCACGTCGGTGATATCGCTCAGCGCGAACCCCGTCGCATCCACGAGCACGCGCCCGCCCTCTTCAGCCACCACGTCCCAGGCGGCGAGGGTCGAGAGCGGGAACGACTCGCGCACCGAGCGCGCCAGCGCCTCGTTGTCGGTCACGGCGCGGAAGCGTGGATTCTGCAGCACCAGCAGCACCCGAGGTCCGCCACCGCCCGCACGCTCGAAGCGAGCGATCTGCTCGCTGCCGATCGAGCCGCGATCGAGTCCGAGCGACGCGTCGCCCAAGCCGGTCGCGAGCGACGGGAGGTAGAGGAAGTCCTCGCCTAACCGGCCCGCCGGCACCTCGAGCAGCAGCCGACCCTTCGCCGCGTCCCAGTAGAGCGGGAAGTAGCCGTCCCGCTTCTCGAAGCTCTTGGTGTAGTCGGTGATCGTGGGGACTTGAACGGCGAGCGCGACGGCAAGCAAGAGGAACATCGGGTCAGCCTCGGGGAACGGGACGCCGAAAAGCTGCGGCCCGTTCCCCGGCGAGGCTAGACCACAGTGCCGAACGGCAGCTTGCGGATTCTCTTGCCGGTGAGCGCGAAGATCGCGTTGCCCACCGCCGGCGCGATCGGCGGCGTTCCGGGCTCGCCGATACCCCCCGGCGCCTCGGTGCTGGGCACGATGTACACCTCGACCAGCGGCATGTCCGCCATGCGCAGCATCTCGTAGTCGTTGAAGTTGCTCTGGACCACGCGGCCGTTCTCGATCGTGATCGCCCCTTTGAGGGCCGCCGTCAGCCCGAACACGATGCAGCTCTGCATCTGGGCTTCGATCGTGCTGGGGTTCACGTGCATGCCGCAGTCCACGGCGCACACGACGCGATGCACCCGCACCGCGCCGTCGCTCGAGACCGACACCTCCGCGACCTGGGCCACATACGATTCGAACGATTTGTGCACCGCGATGCCGCGCGCCCGGCCGGCGGGCAGGGGGGTGCCCCATCCCGCTTTCGCGGCCGCCAGCTCCAGCACGCCGCGGTGGCGCGGCGCGTTGGTCAGGAGGCCGCGCCGGTACTCGAAGGGGTCGGCCTTGGCGGCCGCCGCCAGCTCGTCGATGAACGTCTCGACCGCGAACGCGTTGTACGAATTGTTCACCGAGCGCCAGAAGCCGACGGGGATCCCGGTGTCGGTGAGCTGATAGTCCACGTGCACGTTGGGAACGGTGTACGCCATCTCCTTCCCACCTTCGACCGCCTCGTTGTCCAGACCGTTCTGGACGGCGTTCGGGAAGACGCGCGCCATGATGGACGGCGCCACGATCCGGTGCGTCCAGGCGACCGGCCGGCCGGCCGCATCGACGCCGGCCGCCATTTTGTGGTAGTTGGCCGGTCGGTACTGCGCGTTCCGGATATCATCTTCGCGCGACCAGATCACCTTGACGGGCGCGCCAACGGCCTTGGACACTTCGAGGGCTTCCTGGATGAAGTCCAGCTCGAACCGCCGCCCGAAGCCGCCGCCCAGGTAGGTGGTGTGGACCTGCACCTTCTCGGGCGGTACGCCGCCGATCTGGGCGCCGAGCCCCTGCGCCCCCGTTTGGAACTGCGTCGGTGCCCAGATGTCCACGCCGTCAGGGCGCACGTGCGCGCTGCAGTTCATCGGCTCCATCGTGGCGTGGGCGAGGAACGGCAGCTCGTAGACCGCTTCGACGCGCTGGGGCGCGCCGCCGAGTGCGCCGTCGGGATCCCCGTCGTGCCGCGCCACCACACCAGCCTGCGCGGCGCGCTCGGCGAACAATTGCGAGATCGTCGCGCTCGAGACCCCGGCGGTGGGGCCCTCGTCCCACACGACCTGCAGGGCGTCGCGGCCTTGCTTGGCGGGCCAGTAGCCCGATCCCACGACCGCAATGCCGCTCGAGATCGGGACGACGTCGCGCACCCCGTCGACAGCCTTGGCGCGGGTGGCGTCGAAACTCTTGACTTTCCCGCCGAACACGGGCGAGCGCGCCACCACGGCGACGCGCATGCCGGGCATCGAGACGTCGATCCCGAACTTCGCCCGTCCGTTGACCTTGACCGGTGTATCGAGGCGGTTCATCGGCTTGCCGGCGATGCGCCAGGCCTTCGGGTCCTTGAGCGGCACGTCCGCGGGGACGGGGAGCGTGGCGGCTCGGGCCGCCAGCTGGCCGTAGCGCAGCCGCCGCTTCGTTTTCGCGTGCACCACCGCGCCGCGCTCCGCGCGGCACTCAGTGGTCTTGACGTCCCAGCGTTGCGCCGCGGCGGCGATCAGCACTTCCCGCGCGGCAGCGCCCGCTTTGCGCAGCGGCGTCCAGGCGGCCCGGACGCTCGTGCTGCCTCCCGTCCCCTGCATGCCGAAGAGCGGGTTGATGTACGCCTTGTCGGCCGGGGCGAACTCGATCTTGACCTTCGTCCAATCGGCCTCGAGCTCTTCGGCCAGCAGCATCGGTAATGCGGTCGTGACGCCCTGACCCATCTCGGAGCGGTCCACCAAGACCAGGATGCTGTCGTCGGTACCGATGCGGAGCCAGGCGTTGGGGGCGAAGAGAGCCGGGTCCTGCTCACGACGGTTGGGAATGCGGAACCCGATGACTAGAGCCGCACCGAGTCCGCCTGCGGTCTCAAGAAACGCGCGCCGTTCCATCAGGCCTCCTTTGCCGCGCGATGCACGGCGGCGCGGATGCGCTGGTAGGTTCCGCAGCGGCAGATGTTGGTCATGGCTTCGTCGATCTGCGCGTCGCTGGGGTCGGGCGTCTTGGCGAGCAGCGCCGCGGCCGCCATGACCTGGCCCGACTGGCAGTAGCCGCACTGCGGCACGTCCTCGGCGACCCACGCCTTCTGCACGCGGTGGCTCGCCGTCGTCGCGGTGGGCGACAGGCCTTCGATCGTCGTCACCTTCGCGGTGCCGACGCCCGAAATCGGTGTGACGCAGGAGCGCGTGGCTTCGCCGTCCAGGTGAACGGTGCAGGCGCCGCACTGGGCGATGCCGCAGCCGAATTTGGTCCCGGTGAGGCCGAGGTTGTCCCGCAGTACCCAGAGCAGAGGCGTATCGGCCGCGGCAAAGACGGTGTACGGCCGGCCGTTGACGGTGAGGGAGTAGGAAGGCATGGACGACCCTCGTTTTGGGGGAGGCTGCCCGGAAACCTGACACGGGGGAGGGGAAACGGGAAGTGGCGTTCCCCCCGCGACGCGTTGCAGATTCTGACAGCCCGATTCCCTTCCAGGAGCCCGTTATGAAACGCATCGCGACGTCCTGCATGGTGCTCGTGCTTGCCGGCATTGCACAGGCCCAGACCCCTCGCCCGATGGACTACGCTGACATCTTCCGCGGAGCGAACCTCCAAGGTGCCGAGTTGTCTCCGGACGGCGCCTGGGTCGTGTACGAAGCCTCGAAGCTGCAGTTCCCGGACTGGCAGCGGCGCACCGACCTTTTCGTCGTTTCGGCCGACGGCCGCACCAATCGGCAGCTCACGTACACCGAGGGCGAGGACGAGGCCGGGGCTCGGTGGCATCCGAAGGGTGGGATCATCGGCTTCACGTCCACGCGGGACGCCAAGAAGCGTCAGCTCTTCCTGATTCGCCCCGACGGCGGTGAGGCGCGGCGGGTGACGAGCAACGAGGAGGGGATCGGTGCGTGGGCGTGGAGCGAAGACGGCGCGCGCCTCGCCTACCTCGCGGGCCCGGAGGGGAAGCGCCAGGTGTGGGTGCTTGCGGGTGACGGCAGCGGCAAGGCCGAGCAGCTGACCAAGCACGCCACGGCAGTCGAGACGATCATGTGGAGCGGCGACGGCCGCACGATCTACTTCACGGCCGCCGACGAGCCCGACTCGACGCGCCGCCGCCGGATGAAAGAGAAGTTCGACGTCCGCGTGATGAACGAGCCGACGCCCGCCGTGCATCTGTGGGCGTTCGACGTCACCGCCAAGACCGAGAAACGACTCACTCAGGGCGAGTACCGGATCGGTGGCGGCGGTCTCTTCGGGGGCGGCGGTGCGCCGATCGTGCTGTCGCGCGACGGCCGCTGGGCGGCGTTCCGCGGACGGTCCACCGACCGCTACGTCGACGACCGCACGACCGAGCTCTACCTCGTGAATCTCGCGACCGGCGCGACCGAACGGCTCACCAACAACTACGTGGGCGAGGGCGCGCCCTCCTTCTCTCCGGACTCCCGCCTCGTCGCGTTCAGCGCCGATCGGGATTTCAAGTACGGCAACCTGAGCCGGGTGTACGTGCGCCCCGTCGCCGGCGGGGAATGGCGCGAGCTCGGCAAGGGCGACACGCACGACGTCGGCCTCGGATTCTGGAGCGCCGACGGCCGCACGATCTACTACAACGGCGACGAGGGCGTCAACGCCAACCTGTTCGCGATCGACGTGACGACGGGAGCCGTCCGGCCCGTCACGCGCGGCGAAGGTGTGGTGAGCGGGGAGAAACCCGAGAATCAAGAGACGGTGCTGCTGCGGGCGACCGACCCCAAGAGTCCCACCGACCTCTACCTGACGCCGCTCGCGCAGCTGGCCCGGCGGGAGCGCTGGGTGCGGCTGACGCGGCTCAATCCCTGGGTCGACTCCCTCGCGTTGGGCCGCTACGAGACCGTGCACTGGAAAGCGAGCGACGGGGCGACCGTCGAAGGCATTCTGGTCTATCCCGTCGGGTGGGACCGGAGCCGCCGTTACCCGCTGATCGTCCAGCTCCACGGCGGCCCGGCGAGCGCCTATCAGAACGGCTTCAGCGGCAATTACGGGACGTATACGCAGGTGCTGGCGGGGAAGGGCTACGCGGTGCTGCAGCCGAACTATCGGGGCTCGACCGGCTACGGCGAGCAGTTCCAGTCGGCGATCGCCGGCAACTACTGGCCGCTCGCCGAGGGCGACATCATGGCGGGCGTCGACACCCTGATCGGGCGCGGCATCGCGCACCCCGATTCGCTCGGCATGATGGGTTGGTCGGCTGGGGGACACTGGTCGAACTGGACGCTCGTGACGACCGACCGCTTCAAGGCAATCTCGAGCGGCGCGGGCGTGTCCAACTGGATCAGCCTCTACGCCCAGACCGATGTGCAGGCGACGCGCGAGTATTACCTGGGCGGAGACGCCGGGCGGGCCGCGCCCAACAAGCCATGGGACAACTTCGAGCACTGGTGGGCCGAGTCGCCGCTGCGCTACATCACGCGCGCCAAGACGCCCACGCTGCTGCACTCGGGCGAAAAGGACGAGCGGATTCCCATGCCGCAGAACCTCGAGATGTACATGGCGCTGAAGCAGCGCGGCGTGCCCACCGAGTTTTTCGTCTATCCGGGCCAGCCGCACGGTCTCCAAGAGCCCCGCTACCAGCTGGTGAAGATGATGGCGGAGCTGGGCTGGTTCGAGCATTGGATCCGAGGGAAGACGTGGTTCACCTGGGAACAGCTGTTGGCGACGGCGGATCGGATCGGCGGGAAGGGTAAGCCGGAGGGCACGACTGCCGCCGACCGTTAGCTACGCCCGGAGACTCGGCCTCTTCTCCGGGACCATGGCCGTCGTCGGCGGGATCATCGGGGGCGGGATCTTCCGCACCCCCGCGACGGTGGCGGAACGCGTCGGCACCCCCGGCCTGGTCCTGGGCGCCTGGGTGGTGGGTGGGATCGTCGCGCTGATCGGCGCGTTCTGCTTCGGCGAGCTGGGGCAGCGGCGCCCCCGGGCCGGCGGCGGCTACGTGTACCTGCGCGAGACGTGGGGACCGCTACCGGCGTTCCTGTATGGGTGGACGCTCGTGCTCGTGATCGCGACCGGCGCGATCGCGGCCGTGGCCGTCACCTTCGCCAACTACGCCCTGGCCCTCGCGGGACTCTCCGATCGGCTCACGGTGCCGCTCGCGGTCGGGACGATCGTGCTGCTCGCCGGGATCAACTATGTGGGCGTCCGCCCCGCGGCGATCACCCAGAACATCTTCACGGTCCTGAAGCTCGCCGCGCTCGCCGCCCTCATCAGCGCAGGTCTCTTCTTGGCGGCCCCTACCGCCCTTTACCGCCCGTTACCGCCCTCTACCGCCTCCTCTTTCGGTGCCGCTTTGGTCCCCATTCTCTTCACCTACGGTGGCTGGCAGCAGACGAACTTCATCGCCGAGGAGATCATCGAGCCGGAGAAGAATCTCCCGCGCGCGTTGGTCCTCGGCGTTGCGATCGTCGTCGCCGTCTACCTCCTCGCCAACGTCGCCTACCTTCGGGTGCTGGGTGCCGACGGCCTGGCTCGCAGCACCGCGCCCGCAGCGGACGTGATGCAGGCCGTGCTCGGCCCCGTGGGCGGGACGCTGATCGCCGCGGGGATCGCCGTCTCGACGTTCGGCTTCCTGAATCTCGTGATTCTCGTGACGCCGCGCGTACTCCAGGCGATGGCCGCCGACGGCGTGTTCTTCGCTCGGCTCGCCGAGCTGCATCCGGTGCACCGCACGCCAGCAGCCGCGATCGTCGCCTTGGCGGCGTGCGCCGCCCTGCTCACCCTGTCCAAGACGTTCGGACAGCTCGTCGACTACGTCACGTTCGGCGATTGGATCTTCTTCGGGCTGACGGTGGCGGGGCTCTTCATCTACAGGAGTCGGGAGCCAGGAGCCGGGAGCTTCCGGGTCCCGGGCTATCCCGTTACTCCCGCGCTGTTCGTGCTCGCGGC
>DASXUE010000054.1:0-17093 GCA_036505055.1 Gemmatimonadales bacterium
GGCCGGATCGGCGTCCGTCCGAAAGTAGGCGATGTCCGGGATCCGCTGCTCTTTGTTCACGATCAGGTTCTCCACCACGTGCAGGTCCTCGGCCCGCGCCTGAAACGCGAGATGGCGCGGCGTGTTGCGGTACGCGCCCCCGTAATTCATGTGCACGTGGAGGTCACCGCTCCACCACCCGCGCGCCGGCAGATCGGCGAGCCGCTCGAGCACGATGCGACGTACGAGGCGGCCGGCGGCCGGAACCGTCACGTCGGCGCGCCAGACGCGATACTCGGGCCCCCGCCACACCTCGACCCGAACCTGCCCCGCCGGCACGGTGAGCTCGGCGCTGCCGCCCGAATGGAAATACCCGTACTCGAACGCGCGCTCGGAGCGATCGAAGGCTTCGTCGCCGTGGCGCCACGCATCGTCGGGGGCGTAGGCCCGCCCGTCGAGCCCAACCACGGAGATCCGCGCCGAGAGCGACCGCCCCGCCCGATCGACCGTGACCACGCGCAGCGTACCGACGGGCGGCCGATAGCGCCGCTCGGTGGCGGCGACCGGCTGCTTGCGCCCGCCCGGCACGTCGACCACCCAGAGCGCCGTGTTGCCGCCCTCGTTCGAGATGTATGCGATGCGCGTGCCGTCCCGCGACCAGCGCGGCGCGGTCGCGTCGAACTCGCCGTATGTAAGAGGAAAGGGATCGCCCCCCTCGCTCGGCATCACCCAGAGCTGGTGCCACTGGCGGCCGAGGTAGGAGCTGTACACCACGCGCGTCCCGTCCGGGGACCAATCGGGCCGCGCCTTCCACGTCGTCTCCTCGTACCGCAGCTCGCGCAGCGGTGCGGCCGGCGTCGCCGCCATCCGCCACAGACCGCCCGTGCCGTGAATGTGCCCGCGATTCGTGACGAGAATCAGCTCGGTGCCGTCCGGCGACCACGCCGGCGAGATGTAGTGATCCCAGCGGCTGTAGTAGTAACGCGGCAGCTTGCTGTCGTTGTCTTCGGTGAGCCGCAGCGGATCCTTCGCCCCTTCGGGGGTCAGGACGAAGATGTGCCAGCGCCCGTTGTAGGTCGACGATACGAACGCGATGCGCGTGCCGTCGGGCGACCACCGGGGCTCAAGATTGACGGCGCCGTTCGCGGTGAGGGCCGTGACCGTGCCCGCGGCCAGATCGAGCAGCTGCAGCTCGATCGCGTCGCGCGCGTAGCGAGCGAACACGACGGCTCGGCCGTCCGGGGACCAGTCGGGCTGATAGTCGTATCCGGGCCCAGCCGTGATCTGCTGGGCGACGCCGGAGCCGATTCGCTGCCGCCACAGCGACCCTTGCATCGAGTAGATCAGCTCGGTCCCGTCCGGCGACCAGGTGGCCGAGCTGGGCCCGCTCGTCACCTGCGGGACGTACATCTCGCGCCAGTAGTAGGCGTGCGGCAGACCCACCTGCTTGAGCACGGGCTCGCGCTGCGCGGTCGCCCGGGAGGGGACGGCGACCGCGCACAGGGCCGTCAGCAGGGTCAGCGCGTGGCGGCGATCCATCGCTCGATCTCGGCAGCGAGCACCGGCAAGGGCACCGCACCATTCGCGAGCACGTGGTCGTGGAACGCTCTGATGTCGAACCTGGACCCGAGCGTCTGCTCCGCCAGTGCGCGGAGCCGGCGGATCTCGAGCCGGCCCAATCCGTACGACAAGCCCTGCGCGGGCCGCATCGGGTACCGGTCCACTCCCACCTCGGCGCGCAGCCGCGGCACCCTCGTGTGCTCGCGGATATAGCCGATCGCCTGCTCGCGCGTCCAGCCGAAGGCGTTGATCCCGGTGTCCACGACCAGCAGCGTCGCCGAGAGCGTGATGTCGGCGATCGCGCCGAACCGGGCCGTGTCCGACGAGTAGAGCCCCATTTCGTCGGCGAGTTGCTCGGCGTACTCGGCCCACCCTTCGCCGAAGCCCGGCGACCAGAAATAGCGGGCGATCGCCGGAATCGAATCGCCCCGCTCGAGCGCCAGCGCACCCTGCTGGTGGTGCCCGGGGATCGTCTCGTGGAACGACAGCGCCTCGAGGTCGGCGCGCGACTTGTGCGTCGGGTCGTAGGTCGACAAGAAGTAGATGCCCGGCCGGCTGCCGTCCTCCGCCGGCGGATTCCATTCGCCGACGCTCTGACGCTCCTCAAACGCCGAGTACGGTTCGACGACGACGGCCGCCCGGGGCGATCGGCCGAACCACCTGCCGCTCGCGGCCCGCGCCCGCTCCAATGCGCCCCGCGCCTGCGTCAGCATCGCTTCGCGGGTGCGGAACGTATAGGCGGTGTCCGTGCGCAGCCGCTCGAGCAGCCGCGACACGTCCGCTGTGCCGAACGACCGCACGGCGATCGTCCGCATCTCCCCTTCCAGCTCCTGCACCGTGGCGATCCCCAGTCGATGCACTGAGTCGGGGGACAACGCGAGCCCGGTCGTCGCCCGGATGGCCGCCCGGTAGCACTCCTGCCCACGGGGGTTTGCCGAGACGCCGATCGCGCTGCGCGCCCGGGCGAGGTACTCGCCCGCGACGAACGCGCGATAGCGGCGCATCGCGGGCACGATCTCCTGCTCGATGATCCGGGCCAACTCGGCGCGGAACGAAGGGCTAGAGTCGCGGCGGGCCGGGCCGTAGAGCGGCGACTGCTCGAGGGGCGCCGCGAGGACGGTGTCGAGCTGCGTGAGCAGCGTGCGCACGGGCCCTTGCGGCGCCGTGTACCCGCGCCGCAGGCCTTCGCGGTGATTGGCGGTCTCGATCGCAATGTACCCGGGGACGGCGCGCCACCGTGCCAGTGCCTGGCGCCGCGCCTCATCAGTCCCGACCGGTTGCAGCGCCGCCAGCGCCGTGATGGTGGGGAGCCAGGCATCCCCCGAGTGGCTCACACTCCAGAGGTCGAAGCGGCAGACCCGGATGCCGACCGAGCCCTCGAGCGCGTCGCGCATGATGCCGTAGGCGATCCCCTCCGGACGACCGGTCAGCGGTGCTGGGTCGATTCGCTGCAGCTCGGCAAGCCAGACGTCCTCACGCTGCTGCCAGCGCGCGCTCGCGCCGGGCGAATTGTCCGGCAGCCGGTCGTGGCGCACGTTCGTGAGGCCGTCCAGCGTGGCTTCGTCGGGATGGCTCTCCCAGTGGGCGGCCAGATACACATCGACCAATTGACGAACGCGGGTAGCCAGTGAATCGCTGTTTGCCTGCAGGACGAGAAGCGCGAGCGCGAGGGTCATGACTTGAGATACAGCCGTTTGGGATCGAGCACGTCCCGCAGCAGCTGCAAATCCACCTGGGACGGCGGATCCACGCGATCGAGATGGGGCCGACTCGAGAGCTCCCAGCCCACGCTGGCTTTCACGTCCGACGCGTCGACGCCGGGATACAGCTGCGCCAGAACCATTTCACCATTCGTCTCGTCCCGTTCGAGCACGCCCTTGTCGGTGATCACCTTGGCGACGTGCTGGCCGGGACTGGTCACGAAGTCCACGCGCTCGGGGAACGCCCGCGGCGAAAGCTTCGAGATGATGAGCGTGCGCCGCGCATGGATCGCGATCTCGGCCGCGCCGCCCGAGCCCGGCAGGCGAACCTTGGGTCGTTCGTACGGGCCGATGACCGTGGTGTTGATGTTCCCGAAGCGATCCACCTGGGCACCCCCGAGGAAGCCCACCTCGATCCTGCCGTTCTGAAGAAACAGTTGAAACACGTCCGCCATGCCGCACACCATGAGGGACCCGGTGACGAGCGCCGGATCGCCGATCGACACCGGCAGCCGCTCCGGCACCGCGCCGACGGCGCCCGACTCGTAGATGAGGACCAGATGGGGCGCGTGGGTGCGCCGCGCCAGGTTGCAGGCGAGGTTCGGCAACCCGATGCCCACGAACACCACTTCCCCATCGCGTAGCTCCCGCGCCGCGACGATGGCCATCATCTCGTCGGCGGTGTACGCGTCAGAACCCGTAGTTCACCCCGGCGCAGAACTGGGCTTTCGCCGCGAGCCGGCCGGTCAGTCCCGGTTGCTTCTCGAGGTAGGCGGCGCGGCCCGAGACGCCGTACACGTGCGCGTCGAGGTAGTCCTCGAGCTTGCTCGGCTCGCGCGAGATCGCCTCCCAAGCGACGTAGAAATCGTTGTCCCGGTCGTAGTAGCCCTGCGCGTATGACGGATGCGCGCCCCACGGTTCCACCACCACCGCATCGACGATCAAAGCCGGGATCACCGTCCGGTTCGGGTCGGAGCGGATCACGCTCTCGTCCACCAGCTCCTCGACCACGACGATGACGCGCCTGGACGCGAACGCCGCCTCCTTCTGGACGCCGAGCAAGCCCCAGATCTGGGTGTTGCCCTGGGCGTCGGCGCGTTGCGCGTGGACGATCGTGACGTCGGGATTGAGCGCCGGGACGGTCGCAAGGGCTTCCCCGGTGTAGGGGCAGGTCACGGCCTTGATGCGCGGGTTGGCGCGCGGCAGATCGGTGCCCGCGTAATCGCGCAGCGGCCAGAACGGCAACCGGGCGGCACCGGCCGCGAAGCGCGCCACCATACCGAAGTGGGAGTACTCTTCGATCTCGAGCGCCCGGCCTTCGACGGCCCGGCGGAACGCATGCAGCGAGCCCACCCCTGGATTCCCGGCCCACGAGAACACGACCTTCCGGGCGCAGCCCGCCGCGATCATCTGGTCGTAAATCAGGTCGGGCGTGAGACGGCACAGCGTCAGATCCCGGCGACGCTGCCGGATGATCTCGTGCGCCGCGGCGAACGAAATCAGGTGGGTGAAGCCTTCGATGACGACGGTGTCGCCGTCGCGCACGAACCGCGCGACGGCGTCCTGCATCGACATGGTTTTGGCGGCTAGTCCGACATTTCGCTCAGGCACTCGTCGATGATCCGGAGGGCGGTGTCCACGTCGTAGTCGTCCACGACGAGCGGCGGCGCAAGCCTGAGGGAGCTCTTCCCCGCACCGAGGAGCAGGAGACCTTTCTTGAAGGCGCGCGGCACCAGGTCGTGCGGCACGTCCGGCGCGGGCTCGCGCGTGGCGCGGTCCTTCACGAACTCGAGGCCCACCATGAGGCCGCGCCCCCGCACGTCCCCGATCGCGGCGTGTTTCTCCGCGAGCTTGTGCGCCCCGGCGAGCAGACGCTCGCCTATCTTGGCGACGTTCGGGAGCAACTCCTGCTCGACCACGTCGAGCGTCGCGAGCGCCGCCGCGCAGCACACCGGGTTGCCGCCGAACGTGGTGCCGTGGGCGCCCGGTTTCCATTTCATCACCGATTCCTTCGCGATGATCGCGCCGATCGGCATCCCGCTGCCGAGACCCTTGGCCGCGAGCAGGACGTCCGGCTCGATCCCCTCGTATTCGCACGCCCACATCTTCCCGGTGCGGCCGATGCCGCACTGCACCTCGTCGCACACGAGCAGTATGCCGTGGCGGTCGCACAGGTCGCGGAGCGCCTGCAGGTAGCCGGGGGGCGGCACCACGTAGCCGCCCTCGCCCTGGATCGGCTCGACGAAGATCGCCGCTACGCTCTCCGGAGGCACCTTTTTCGCGAACAGCTCGTCCTCGATGGTCGAGACGCAGCGCATCGTGCACGCCGCTTCGCCACGGCAATACTCGCAGCGATAGCGGTAGCCGTACGGGACGTGATGCACTTCGGGAAGGAACGGGGCGAATCCGGCGCGCTGGACGGCCTTGCTCGCCGTGAGGCTCAAGCCGCCATAGCTGCGGCCGTGGAAGGCGCCGAGGAACCCGATAATCGCCGGCCGGCCGGTCGAGTGCCGCGCCAGCTTGATCGCCCCTTCTACCGCCTCGGTGCCTGAGTTCGAGAGGAAGACCCGCTTCTTGCTCGGCCCCGGCGCCAGCTTCGCGAGCCGCTCGCACAGCGCGGCGAAGCTCTCATAGTAGAAGTCGCTGCCGCAGATGTGCAGGAACTTGCCCGCCGCTTCCTGGACGGCCTTCACGACCTTGGGATGTCCGTAGCCCGTCGACGCGACGGCGATACCCGCCATGAAATCGAGGAAGCGATTGCCGTCCACGTCCTCGACCACGGCGCGCTCGCCGCGCGCGATCGCGAGCGGGTATTCCTTGGGGTACGACGTCGACGCCCAGCGGTCCTGCCGCTCGACGATCGCGCGGGCCTTGGGGCCGGGCGGCGGGACGACGATCCGGGGATAGTCCCGCATGGCGGTCATGAACGCACCCGCAGACCGACTGTCGCCTTCGCGAGGGCGGCCGCGAAGCGCCGCACCAGCTCGTCGATCTCCTGCTCGGTCACGATGAAGGGGGGCGCGACCATGGCGAGATCGCCGTTCGTGCCGTCGGCGTGGCCCACGTTGGGCCACACGGTGAGCCCGGCGTCGAGCGCCGCGTCCGCGAACGTCTCGGCAAAGTGCGCCGCGCGCGGGAACGGCGCTCGGGACCCTTTGTCCTCGACGAACTCGATGCCGGCGAGGAGTCCCCGCCCGCGCACGTCGCCCACGTGCGGCAGCTGCGCGAGCGGCGCGAGCCGCTCGTGCAGCAGGCGGCCCATCCGGGCGCAGCGCTCGACCAGCTTGTGCGTTTTCAGGTAGCGCATCGTCGCGACACCCGCGGCGCACGCGACCGGGTGGTGTGAGAACGTTTGCGCGTGCATGAAGGCGCCGGACCCTTTCGCCACGGCATCCACAATGCGCGTGGGTGCGGCGATGGCGGAGAGGGCCGCATATCCGCCGGCGATGCCCTTCCCCAGCGTCATGATGTCGGGGGCGACACCGTAGGGCTCCATCGCCCACCACGTGCCCGTCCGGCCCACGCCAACCAGGACCTCGTCGGCGATCAGCAACACGTCGTGGCGATCACAGATCTCCCGCACCCGCCGGAAGTATTCCGGTCGCGGCGTCGAGCCGCCCGTGGACGAGCCCCCCACCGGCTCCGCGATGAACGCGGCGACCTGGTCGGCGCCCAGCCGAGTGATCGCCTCTTCGAGGACATTGCCACTGCAGACCGGACAGTTGGCGCTCTTGCCGCCGCACTCGCACCGATACGCATACGACGCCGGGATGCGGTGCACGTCCACGAGCCAGGGCCGGAACATCGCCTTGTACGCCTCGCGTGCGGAGGCCGAAAGCGCGAGCAGCGTGCTGCCGTGGTAGCCTGGCGCGAGGGCGATGATCCTGTTCTTGGAAGGTCGTCCGCGCTCGATCCAGTACTGGCGCGCCAGCTTCAACGCAGCCTCGACGGCTTCGGATCCACTACAAAGGAAGTAGAGCTTGGAGAGATCGCCCGGCAGCGTTTCCGCGATCTCGGTAGCGAGCTCCTCGGCAGGTCCGTGCGTAAACATCGTGCCGGAGAGGTAGCCGAACTGCCGGGCCTGCTGGGCGATCGCCTCGGCGATCTCCGGATTGGAATGGCCCAGGTTGGCCACGTAGGCGCCCCCAACCGCGTCCAGATAGCGCTTGCCACGGTCGTCGATCAGCCAACAGCCTTCGCCGCGCACGATCTTGGGATACTCGTGCCCGAGCTTCCGGTAGAAGACGTGGCTGTCCGGATACGTGTAGGCCGTCACCGGGGGGAAACTACGGTGGCGCGCGGAACTCGGCGAGGACTCGCCGGACGGGCCGGCTGCGGAGGCATTCCGCAGCCGGCGTATGTCCTGCGACTCGGCGCTACGGAGTCGCGAGCGTGATCACCTTCCCAGCGCCCCCCGCGGGGGGCTCCCCCAACAGGTAGCGCCACGCATCGCGCAGCAGCGGCGTGCCGTCCGGGCCGAGCGGGGTGTTGTTGTCCCGCGCGGTGCTCTGGTGCGGCGCGTTGGGGGATTCATATCCCAACGTGGGCCGCAAGTCGGTGTAGACGATGTGCGTCCCCCCGTACGGCGGCTCGTTCAGCTCCGCCATGACGGGATCGCCGAACAGCTGCAGGTCGAGCGCCGCGAGGTTCGCGCGGATCCCGACCACAAGATGATTCTCGGTGGGCGGACCCCTGAACCTGCCCCACCGCCTGCGGCTTTCGATACTGTATCAGGGCGCCTCGCAGCCGCCCTACTCCTACGTCATCGACGGCGACGCGAACGCCGACCGGATCGGCGTCGCGGGCTCGCTCTTCAACGACATCGTGTACGTGCCGCGGAACCCCGGAGACATTACGCTGGGGCTTCCGGACGGCCTCGGCGGCTTTGTGGCAGCACCCGCCTCGGAGTACGACCGTCTGGAGGCGTTCATCGAAGCACAACCGTGTTTGAGCAGGCAGCGGGGGCGGATCATGGAGCGCGACAGCTGCCGAAACGGGTGGCTCGCCTCCCTGAACGCCCGGCTCACCACGACCGTCGCGTTGACGGGAGGACAGTACTTCGAGGTCACGGCTGATGTCGTCAATCTGCCGAACCTGATCAACTCGCGGTGGGGGCGATACCGCGATGCGACCACGGGCCCGTCAGTGCCCCTACTCGGGCTCCTGGGCTGGGACACCTCGAACGACCGGGGGGTATACAAGCTCGAACTGCCGCGGCGCGGCGTCGTGGAAGACGCCGCCTCGCGGTGGCAGATCCAGCTCGGGGCGCGATACGGCTTCTGACTCGCGCCGGTCCTCCTAGGGGGCGAGCGTCGGCCGCGGCCGTCCACCCGGCTCCAGGTTCTGCTCCACGAAATACGTCAGCAGGGTAAACAGGTGCTGGCGCGTCGTGCCCCCCGAAATCGAGTGGTTCCGGTTCGGGTACTCCATGAGCTGGAACGGCCGATTCGCCGCCACGAGCGCGTTGACCATCGCCTCGGTGTTCTGGAAGTGCACGTTGTCGTCTCCCGAGCCGTGCACGATCAGCAGCTTGCCGCGCAGGTTCTTCGCGTAGGTGAGCGGCGAGCCGCGGTCGTAGCCCGCAGCGTTGTCCTGCGGCAGGCCGTTGTAGCGCTCCGTGTAGATGGAGTCGTAGTACTTCCAGTGCGTCACGGGCGCGACCGCGATCGCCATCTTGTAGACGTCGGGCGCCTGTGTGATCGTGTTGAGCGCCATGAATCCGCCGTAACTCCATCCCCAGATGCCGATGCGCGTCGAGTCGACGTACGGCAGGCGTCCAATGGCGCGCGCCGCTGCCGCCTGGTCCCGCGTCTCCACCACGCCCATCTGCCGGTAGATGAGCTTGCGCCATGCGCGGCCGCGCGCGCCCGTCCCCCGGTTGTCGACGCTCGCGACGATGTATCCCTGCTGCGCGAGCATCTGATGCCACAGATAATTCGACCCGCCCCACGAGTCGATGACCGTCTGGGAGCCTGGTCCCCCGTACACGGTGAAGAACACGGGATAGCGCTTGGTCGCGTCGAAGTCCGGCGGCTTGATGAGATAGGCGTTGAGCTTGATGCCGTCGCCGATGTCCACCTGCGTGAACTCCGTCGCCCCGAGGCGCAGCGACCCGACCTTCGCCTTCAGCGCGGCGTTATCCACCAGCGAGCGCAGCGAGCGATGCTCGGGGAGGCTGACGACCGTCGTGGTGGGCGGAACGCCGAACCGGGTGTAGGTGTGCACCGCGTAGCGGCCGTTCGGCGCCACGTTGTAGACGTGCACGCCGGGCTCGGCAACGGGGCTGATCCGCTGCGGCGCACCGCGCCGCGTGAAGCTCACGCGGTAGAGGTAGCGCTGCGTGGGATTGTCGGGCGACGCGGTGTAGTAGACCCAGCCGCCGGCCGTGTCCACCCGGGACACGCCGAGCACGTCGAATGCCCCGCTCGTGAGCGGCCGCGGCGCCGCGCGATCGCCCTTCCGGCTGGTGCGTGGGAAGAGATACAGATGGCTCCAGCCGTTGCGTTCCGACTCCCACAGGATGTCGCGGCCGCCGTTCACGAACGTGAGCGGGTCGAACTGCTCGACCCAGGTCGAGTCCTGCTCCGTGAACACCGTCCGCACGGCGCCCGTCTGCGCGTCAGCGAGCATGACGTGGAGGGTGTTCTGTAACCGATTCATATGCTGGATGACCAGCTCCCGGCTCCCGGCTCCCGTCCCCACCGGCGGCGCCCACTCCATGCGCGCGATGTAATTGTTGCGCGCATCGCCCGGCACGTTCATCCACCGGGTCGCACCGCCCGCCGCGCTCACGACGCCCACCCGGGAGGCGGAGTTCGTTTCGCCCGCCTTGGGATACTGGACCTCGAAGTCGTAGGCGTAGAGCGAATCGGTGGTGTTGTACAAGGGAAAGTCGCGCACGCCCGACGCGTCGAGCTGCCAGTAGGCGATCGACTGCCCGTCCGGGCTCCAGCGCCAGCCGTCCTGCAGTCCCAACTCCTCCTCGTACACCCAGTCGAACGTCCCGTTGATCGTGGTGCGCGAGCCGTCGTTCGTGAGCTTCGTGATCGCGCCCGAGGCGAGGTCTTCGACGTACAGGTTGTACTCGCCGTACCGCACCCACCCCACGCGCCCGCCGTCGGGAGAGAACTTGGCGAACATGAGCGTCGAGGCCGGACCGGTGCCCCCGAGCTGCTGCAGGCGCCAGGTGGTGAGATCCAGCACCCAATAGTCGCCGCGCGTGTTGGTGCGCCACACCTGGGCCGTGTTCGTGAAGACGAGCAGGCGCTTGCCGTCCGCGGACCAATCGTAGTCCTCGACGTCGAGCGCGCTCGAATCGCCGGGCGGGACGAGGCGCGCGGCGGGCACGAGGATCGTGCGCGCGCCGGTCTGGGCATCGTAGCGCACGATGTCGCGCCCATCCTTGGTCTCCGTGCTGCGCTCGAGGGTCGTATACGCGCTGCCGTCGCTGAGCCATGCGAGCGGCCCGAACGAGCCCCCGCGGAATTCGGCCGACGCGTAAATGCGATCGACCGTGAGAAGCGTGGAATCGGCCGGCGCGGAACGCTGAGCGGCAGCGGCGCCACCCAGCATCAGCACCCAGGCGCTGGTGAAGAGGATGCGGTGTGTCATTGGCGTGGCGGACCCCGGCGGGCGAGCTGGGGTTTGGGCAGCGCGTCGAATTTGGCCTGTTGTTCCGGCTTGAGCAGGTCCCGGATGGCGGCGAGGTATTGATCCGCTTCCGCCTGGAACCCCGCCATCTCCGCCCGCACGCTGTCCATCCGCGCGCGCATCTCAGGGCTCGGCGCCGAGCCAGGCTGAAAGCTGCCCTGCATCTGCTGCCGGATAGCCTGACGCCGCGCGGCGGCGTCTTTCATCACACCGTTCAGCGCGTTGTACGACGGCGTGACTTTGGCCTTCTGATCGGCGCTGAGCCCCACAGCCTGAGCCAGGGAATCGGCGGTCATCCAGTGATCCGGCGGCGCCTGGAAAAAGTTCCGCGGAGGGTCGGCTTGCGCGAAAGCGGGGCTGACGGCGACGAGGGTGCACAACGCAACGGCGGCAAGCGATCGCATCGAAAGACTCCGAGTCGAGTGGACGTACGTTATACGCCTGCCCGGGGGGCGGCGTTCACTGGACCTCGCCCGGATCGCCCAGGCGGCAGCATCCCAAGATGAGGCATGTCACCCACAGCTCCTCGTCTTTGTCGCTCCACTCGAACCGCGCGATCGCCTGGCGCCACACGCGCGGGCCGCCGCGCTCGCTGGGGTGCCACAGGGCCTTACGGAAGACGGGGGGCCGCTCCGGCCGGGACGAGAGGAGGACCGCGCGCCATTGTCCACTCTCGCGTGACCGGTCCACCCACCAATAGGTCGTGTCGCTCGGCCACACGTTGAGCTTGGCATAGCTCGAATCGGCGGTAGTCAGCCGGGCGACCACTCGGCCGCGGGCGAGGTCCAGCGTGTCAGGAATGCGCCACGCGTCGCGCTCCGGCTGGATCGTCACGAGCGGCCCGTACCGGCAATCGCTGTCCTTGCTCCAGGGGGCGCAGCGCGTGCCCACCATCAGGCGTTGCCGGTCCCCGGAGCCGTGCAGCGTGTCGTACGGCAGCGTCCGCGCGTACGCCACGACCCCGGCGAAGTCGCCGTGGGCCGCGGCCGCCCGAACCGACTCGGGGGGCGGCGCCAACGAGCCGGCATACTCGTCCCGCTCGACGCGACAGGCCTGCAGGAGTGCGGCGGCGGCGAGCGCGGCCGCCGCCGGAATCATCGGGAAGCGAAGGCTCATGGCGAGAGAATCTCCATTCGGTGAACGAACGGCTGCAAGGAGGGGTCGGCGCCGGACCACAGCGTGACCACCGCGCGGCCCCACCACTGTGCCCGCTCGCGGTCGCCGGCGCCGGCCGCGAGCTCGGCGCGGAGGCCCATGGCACGCACGAGCGCCGCCGCCTGGGGCACCTCGCTGAGCAGCGCGCTGCCGAGCGTCGGCAGGGCGGCGAGGGGCGCGTCGAGGCGCTTACGCGCGCCGGCGGTGTCGCCCAGGCTGAGCGCGAGCCACGCCTCGTTGTACGTGGCGTCGATCGCCACGGCGCCGGGCGCCACAAAGCGGCGCGCCGCGGCGACGGCCGCGAGGCGTTGCCGGACCACTCCCGTGTCGCCCTGGGCCAGCCGCCATTGGAGATCGGCGAGATAGCTGCCGTCGCGCGCCGCGCGCAGCGCGGGGCGAGGACCGGCCGCCGGAAAGGCGAGCACCGCCGGCACGCTGAGGAGGGCGGCACGGACGGGCGCGCGCCGCTCGGGCCGCACGCTCGCCTCCACCAGGCGTTCCACGTTCCGCTCGAGCCGTTCGATGGTGTCGCGGGGCGCGCCGAGGGCCGCGTGCGCCAGCAGCGTCAGCCCGGCCGCGGCGACCGGCAGGCCCGCATCGATGCGTTCGCCCCCGGGCGCGACCAGCGGCGTGACGGGAGCGGCGCGTTGCAACAGCTCAGCCGTCTCGCTCGCGCGGCCGGTGAGGGCGGCGAGGGGGGCGAGCAGCGCGGCCTCCGCGGGTGCGGGCGCGGCACGCCTGCCGGCGCGCAGCAGGGAGTCGGCCAGCGCCCGAGCCGCGGTGAAGTCCTCGAGTTTGAGGAGCAGCCGCGCCTCCGCGGCGGCCAGCCGCAGGCGCTGCAGCGGCATCGTCGCCACGGCGCGGCCGCGTCGCACCTGCGCGAGGGCCGACCCGTCCTCGTCCCGCGCGGGGGCGATCGCCTGCCCGGCTTCCAAGATGAGACCCATCGCCTCATGCGCATCGGCGCTGTTCGGGAATGCGCGCACCCAGGTCCGTCCGATTTCACTCAACGTTTCTCGATTCCGGGCGACCGCCGCCACGTTCGCCGGGGAGCCCACCTCTCCCGCGCCCGCCGTGCCGCTTAGCAACGCGGCGAGCGGATACGGCACGAACGCCAGCGTGTCGCCGGCGAGCATGGGCCACGCGCCGAACCGGCCGGTGTCGGGCGCGGCCGCGCGCCCCGAGCGCAGGTAGCTCGGCTCGATGAAAATCAGATCGGGGAGCCGCGTGAAGAAGGCGCGGTGTACCGAAGGATTGAGCCGCAGCGCGCGGCTGTAGGCCGAGATCGCCGTCTCGAGGCTGGCTCGGAACCGCCAGCCGGAGGGGCTGCCGGAGTCGCGCACGACGGCGCGGTCGCGGCGATGGCACTCCGCCAAGCCATACCACGCCGAGAAGTCGAGCGAGTCCGCGACCAGCAAGCGGTCGTACTCGGCGCACGCCTCGGGCTCTCGCCCGTCAGCGAGCGCGAGGAGCGCGCGCCCGCGGGCGCGGTCCCGCGCCGGGAGGGCGGCAGAGGCGAGGGCCGCCGCGGGCAGTCCGCCCCACTCGGCGGGGGACGCGCCCGCCCATTCCCGCACCTGCGCGAGCCACAGCCGCGGGTCGGGGAACGCGGAGTCGATGTCGATCGCCTCGTGGAATGCGCGCTCGGCCCGCGGCAGGTCCCACTCGCCCAACGCCGCGCGACCGTCCGCGTAGGCGCGCCAGGCCGCCAACCAGGGCGTGCGCACTCCGCCTGCCGCGGCGAGCGCACCCCGCTCGCCCAGGAGCAGCGAGTCGGCGAGCGCATCGAACTGCGCCCCGAAATCGTGCTGCTCCGCGCCCAGCCGGACGGATTGTTTGCGCAGGACGCCGCCGCCCGGGACGTCGTACACGGCGGCACTCACGAGCACCGAGTCGCCCACCTGGGCCACCTCGCCCCAAACGAGCAACCCCGCCCCGACGCGCCGGGCGACCGCGCGCGCGTCGTCCAGCGTCGCGGGAGGCCGGCCCAGGCGTTGGAGCGCGTCATGAACTTGGAAGTCGTCGCTCACGCGAACGTCGCGCCAGCGGCGGAACGCCTCATACAACAGCAGCTCGCAGTTGTCGCCGTTCAACAAGGCGGGCGCCGCGCCGGCGCGGTGCCCGAACGGCACGACGACGTAGCGCGACCGGTCGAGGCCCGCGCCGAGGACGTGCGGCAGCACGGCCACCGCGAGCGCCCCGAGGGCGGCGGCCCCGGCGAGCCCCGCCCACCAGCGTCGCCTGAGCCAACCGGGCCAGCGCCCCGACGGCGTCACCGCGGCGTCGCCGAGCGCGGACGCGAACGCCGCCGCCGTTTGGAACCGGTCCTCGGGTCGCTTCGCGAGCGCCGTAGCCACGGCGAGCTCGACCTCCAGTGGAATCGCGCGGAGCCCGGTCGCCATCGAGGGCGCGTGCTCCCCCACGTGCGCCTCCATCTGCTCCACCGGCGTCCCCCCGGCGAAGGGCGGACGCCCCGACAGCATCTCGAACAGCACGCAGCCGAGACTGTAGATGTCCGAGCGGCCGTCGATGTCGGCGGAGGCACTCGCCTGCTCCGGGCTCATGTAGTCGGGGGTGCCGACGGCGATGCCGAGTCCCGTACCGCTGGCGCGGTCCCCGGAGCCGGCCGCCACGCTGATGGCCCGGGCCACGCCGAAGTCCGCGACCATCGCGTGGTCGTCCTGGATCAGGATGTTCTCGGGCTTCACGTCCCGGTGCAAGATGTTGCTGCGGTGCGCGTAGTCGAGGGCGTCCGCCACTTCGCGGGCGATCTGCACGGCGTCCGCCAGCGGCACCTTCCCCTCGCGGGTCAGGCGGTCGCGCAGGGATTCGCCGGTGAGATACGGCATCACGTAGTAGAGGACACCCCCCGCGGCGCCCGAGTCGTAGAGGGGCACGATGTGCGGGTGGGCAAGACTCGCGGCGAGCTTGATCTCCCGCAGGAACCGGCCGGTGCCGAGGGAGGCGAACAGCTCCGGTCGCAGCACCTTGAGGGCCACCGCCCGATCGTGCTTGAGATCGTGGGCCAGGAAAACGATGGCCATGCCCCCGCGGCCCAGCTCCCGGTCCAGACGGTAGCGGTCGGCCAGCTCGGCCTGCAGGCGCTCACGCAGTGCGGCGGTCATCGCGACGCTCTTCTACTATAGGCCCCTGTCAGAGCCTTGGCTATGAGCGCTTTGCCGACTACTTTCCGGGGCTCCGATGGGGGACTTGTCGCTGTCGCGCAGCCAGCTGTTGCTCCTCGCCGGAACGGCCAACCGGCCGCTCGCCGAGGAGATGGCCCAGCATTTGGGACAGCCGCTGTGCGCGGTGACGATCCGGCGGTTCGCCGACGGCGAGATCTTCGTCAAGATCGACGAGAACGTGCGGGGGCGGGACGTGTTCATCATCCAGCCCACGAATCCGCCGGCGGAGAATTACCTGGAGCTGCTGTTGCTGATCGACGCAGCCCGGCGCGCCAGCGCGGCCCGGATCACGGCGTGCCTCCCCTACTTCGGGTACGCGCGCCAGGACCGCAAGGATCAGCCGCGCGTGGCGATCAGCGCCAAGCTGATGGCGAACCTGATCACGCACGCGGGCGCGGACCGGGTGCTGGGAATGGATTTCCATTCCCACCAGGTCCAGGGATTCTTCGACATCCCGGTGGATCACCTGTACGCCGCGCCCGCGTTCGTGAACCACTACCGGACCAAGGCGCTGCACGATCCGGTGGTCGTGGCGCCGGACGTCGGCTCGGCCAAGATGGCCCGCGGGTTCGCCAAGCGGCTGAATGCCTCGCTGGCGATCATCGACAAGCGGCGCCCGTCGGCCAACGTGGCCGAAGTGGTGAACGTCGTCGGGGAGGTCGAGGGCAAGGACTGCCTCATCCCCGACGACATGATCGACACCGGGGGGACGATCACGGAGGCGGGGGTGGCGCTGAAGCGCCTCGGCGCGCGGCGCATCTTCGCCTTCGCCACGCATGCGCTGCTCTCCGGTCCGGCGGTGGAGCGGCTCCGGGCGTCACCGATCGAAGAGGTGACGGTCACGAACACGATCCGCCTGCCCGACGAGCGGAAGTTCGAGAAGCTGAAGGTGCTGTCCATCGCGGGGCTGATCGCCAAAGCGATCGGATACGAGCATTCGAATCAATCGGTGAGTGCGCTGTTCGACTGACCTGCAACCTGTAACGTGTAACGGGTCCCTATGGCACAGATCGTGAGCCTCGCGGCGACGCCGCGGGCGGAGACGGGCAAAGGCGCGGCGCGCCAGGCCCGCTTCCAACACAAGGTCCCGGCGGTGATCTACGGCCACGGGCGCCCCACGCAGTCGCTCATGCTCGACGCGAAGGCGCTCGAGAAGGCGCTGACGGGCGTCGAGCCGGCGAGCACCCTGATCGACCTGACGGTGGACGGCAAGCAGACGCGCGCGCTGATCCGCGAGATCCAGCGCCACCCCATCCGCCCCGACATCATCCATGTCGATTTCTACGAGATCCATTCGGGCGAGAAGGTCAAGCTCAAAGTCCCGGTGCATCTCGTGGGCGCGCCGGACGGCGTGCGCAACGCCGGCGGCGTGCTCGACCAGGTGACCCGCGAAGTCGAGATCGAGGTGCTCCCCGAGCACATCCCCGACCGCGTCGAGCTGGACGTCACAGCTCTCAAGATCGGTGACTCGCTGCACGTGCGGGACCTCACCATCCCCAACGCGACGATCCTGCTCGGTCCCGACCTGACGATCGCGACGGTCGTGCCGCCGCGCGCGGAGGAAGTGGCCGCGCCGACGCCCGAGGCTGTCGCCGAAGTCGCCGAGCCCGAGCTGATCCGCAAGGTCCGTGAAGGCGAAGAGGGCGAGGAAGGCGAGGCCGAAGGCGCGCCGCCGGCCGAGGAAAAGGGCAAGGCGCCCAAGGCCGACAAGGGCGAGAAGACCGAGAAGCCGAAGGGCTAACCCCTGCGCGCTGTCGTCGGTCTCGGGAATCCCGGTCCGGAGTACGCGGCGACGCGCCACAACGCTGGCTTCTGGCTGGCCGACGCGGTCGCGGCGCACTGGGGCCTGCCGCCCTTCCGCCGG
>DASXUE010000055.1:0-25556 GCA_036505055.1 Gemmatimonadales bacterium
GATAGTTCTCCACGCCGATCACCGCCTTCACCGGATCCTTCACCCGCATGTAGAGGACGGCGTTCACCTTGATCGAGATGTTGTCGCGCGTGATCACGTCTTGGGGGGGGACGTCGATCGCCATCACCCGGAGCGACACCTTCTGCATCTTGGCCACGACCGGGGGCAGGAAAATGAGACCGGGCCCGCGCGCGCCCCAGGACCGGCCCAGCAGGAAGTAGACCCCGCGCTCGTACTCGCGCAGCACGCGCAGCCCCGAAAAGAGGTAGAGCGCGACCGCCCCGAGACCCAGCAGGATGAGCTCGCCCATGATGACGTCTCCCTCAGGCCGGGTACGCTTCCACGATCACTGCGGCGCCCTGGCCCCCGCCGATGCACGCGGAGCCCAGGCCGAACCGCTTCTTCTCCTGGCGCAGCGCGTGCAACAGGTGGATCGTGATCCGCGTGCCGCTGGCGGCGAGCGGGTGGCCGATGGCGATCGCGCCGCCGTGGACGTTCGTCTTGGAGCGGTCGAGTCCCAGCTCCCTCTCCACGGCCAGGTACTGCGGCGCGAACGCCTCGTTCACTTCGACGAAATCCATCTGCTCCAGTTTCATCCCCGCCTTGGCGAGGGCCTTGCGGGCCGCGGGTGCGGGCCCGATGCCCATGTACTTGGGCTCGACGCCCGCGACTGCCCACGCCACCAGTCGGCCGAGCGGCTTCAGGCCGTGGGCCTTGGCGTACTCCTCGCTGGCGATCACCGTCGCCGCGGCGCCGTCGCAGATCCCGGACGCGTTGCCGGCGGTCACGAGACCGTCCTTCTTGAAGTAGGGCTTCAGGCCGAGCAGTACGTCGAGCGTTGTGTCGGGTCGCATGTGCTCGTCGGCGCGGAACTCGACGTCCTTTCCTTTCTTCTTGATCGTGATGCCCACCACCTCATCCTGGAAGACGCACGCGTCCCACGCCTGCTTGGCACGCTGCTGCGACGCGAGCGCGACCTCGTCCACGTCCTTGCGGGTGAGCTTGTACTTCTCCGCCAGCCCTTCGGCGGTCTCGGCCATCGAGAGGCCGCACTGCGGATCCTTGAGCGATTCCCACAGCAGGTCCTCGAGCGGCGCGGAAGGGCCGAGGCGCAGGCCCCAGCGGGCGCCGCGCACGACGTGGGGAGCCTGGCTCATCGACTCGGTGCCGCCGGCGAGCACGGCATCGGCTTCCCCCAGCAGGATGAGCTGCGCTCCCTGCGTGATCGCCTCGAACCCAGAGCCGCACAGCCGGTTCACGGTGACCGCTGGGACTTCGATAGGGAGGCCGGCCTTCAGGGCGACGTGGCGCGCGCAGTAGATGGCATCGGCGGAGGTCTGGAGGGCGTTGCCGACGACGGCGTGGCCGATGTCCGGCGCGGGAACGCCCGAGCGCTCGAGCGCATGGCGCGCGGCGTGGGCGCCCAAGTCGATGGCCGATAGGTCCTTGAGGGAGCCGCCGAAGGCTCCAAACCCCGTCCGAACGCCGGACAAGAACACAACACTCTTCATCTTGAACGCTCCACAGCGAGACTCGGGGAATATAGCATGGCCGCCACAGCGTCCTTTGTTTTGGCGTTTCCACCGATATCCGGCGTCCGCACCCCCGCCGCAAGCGTCTCCTTCACCGCCCGCTCGAGATCGCGAGCCGCTTCCGGATGGCCGAGCTGCTCGAACATCAGCGCGCCGGTCAGCACTGCCGCCATCGGGTTCGCGACGCCCTTCCCAGCGAGGGGGGGCGCGGAGCCGTGCACCGGCTCGAAGAGCCCCGGCCGTCCGGGATGAAGATTGGCGCTCGCCGCCAGGCCGAGCCCGCCCACGAGCCCCGCCCCGAGGTCCGACAGGATGTCGCCGAACATGTTGTTCGTGACGATCACCTGGAAGCGCTCGGGCTCGCGCACCAGCTCCAACGCGAGCGCGTCCACGTAGCGATGCTCCGCCTCGATCCCCGGGAATTCGGCGGCGAGGGCCTTGAACTGCCGCTGCCAGATCGCGTGCGCCGGGATGGCGTTGGATTTGTCGCTCATCGTGACGCGCGTCTTGCCGTGCGCCTGGGCCCACTCGAATGCCGCGCGAATGATCCGGGCGACTCCGGTCGCCGTGTTCACGTCCTCGGCGACGTAGGTGTCGCCGTCGATGCGCCCCTTCCCCGTGTAGATCCCCTCCGTGTTCTCTCGGAAGATCACGAAATCGACCGCCCCTGACCGCCCCTGACCGCCCTTGACCGCCCGGAGCGGGGTGAGGTCGGGATGCAATAGCTGAACGGGGCGGAAGTTGACGTACAGGTCCAACCGGAACCGCAAGCCGAGCAGAATGTCCCGGATGTGCTCCATCCCCGGCACCCGCGGATCGCCCAGGGCACCGAGGAAAATCGCGTCGACGTCGTCCCGCAGGTGCCGGAACGCGGCGTCGGGCAGGGTTTCCTTGGTTTTGAGATAGTGATCCGCCGAGTAAGGGAGCCGTTCCCACGCGAGCGCGAAGCCATGCTTGGCGGCCGCCGCGTCGAGCACCGGAATCGCCGCCTCGATAACCTCGGGCCCGATCCCGTCGCCTGCGATTACTGCGATGTCGTGCCGCTTCACTCGAAACCCGTCGCCCGGCCACAGGAGATGCAGTATCCCCAACCCACGTCCACCTCGCTGCCGCAGGCGGGGCACTTCAAGTCGCCGGAGGGCGGCTGCCCGCACTCCGGGCAGAAGTTGACCTTGCGGTTGGACGGGAGCACCGCGCCGCAGTACTGGCACTGATCGCCCCTCGGCACATCGGCGCGCGCGGGGAGGGGGATGACGACCGGCTGCGCCGCGCTCTCGAGAACGAAGTCGACCGGCTCGTGGGGACCGGGTGGGGGGGGCGCGTACGCTTCGTCCGCCCGCAGCACCCGCTCCGCCGCGAGGCCGTTCACCATCACCCGCGCGTCGGGGAAGCTGCGGAAGTAGGCGGTGTCGGGATTCGCCTCCGCCACCTCGCGCTGCATGGCGGTGCGCACGTCGTCCGGCTCGAGGTGCACGTAGGCGCGCTCCCCGGCGAGGAGGCGCAGCACCGCCATCTCGTAGTCCTGGTGCGTCGCGACGTTGAGCCGCGTGCGGTTCGAGCGGTAGGGCACGAGCCGCTCGTAGACGTCCGCGGCGGGAAACGGCACGGCGAGCCGCGCGTGCTTGCGGAGCGCGGCGACGAGCAGCGCGAACAGCCGGTCGAGCTCATCGGCCATGCGTGCTTCTCATTTGACGATGACAACGCCCTTCATGAACGGGTGCGGCGTGCAGTGGTACGCGAATCGGCCGGGCGTATCGAACCGCACGACGAACGTCGCACCCTGCGCGAGCGCGTCGGAGCTGGTGGCGCCGCTCTCGAACGTGATCGTGTGGGGGACCGGGTCGGCGTTGGTCCAGCGCACCGCCTGGCCGGCGGCGATCGTGATGCTATCCCCTTGGAACTTGGAGTCGGAAACGCGGATCTCCGCAGCCACGCCCGCATCAACCGCGGGCGAGACCCGGTCCGGTTTCGGCGCGCCTCCGCCGAACCAGGGACGGAAGCGGGCGAGTTGCAGCGGGATGGTGAACTCGAACCCGTACAGCACATTGGCCCCGGCGAGCGAGCTGCTCTGAATCGTGTTGACCGCCGCCTTGCTCGCGTGCAGCGAGAAGGTGTGGGGCGAGCCGGGGATCGCGAACGACAGCCCGGCGCTCCACGTGGCGGTCGTGTCGGGGTCGAGCGACTTCGCGTAGTCCGCGCTCACCGCGACGTAGTCGTTCAGGCGCGCCACGACCCCGGCGCCGAGCGCGGTCCCCGCACTGGATCCGCCGAAGGCCTTGCTCGTGAACCGCGCCGCGCCCGACAGCGTGAGCCGGCCGCGCGTCCAGTCCGCTCCCAGCTCGCCGTCGGCGCTCTTCGCCCGGCGGTTGTACGCCGGCGTTACGGCGACCGACAGGCCGTCCCGGCCCTCGGCGCCGACGATTCGATAGCGGGCGTATAGCTCGAGCTCGTTCAACGAGACCGACCCCGTCTGCATGATGCTCTTGGTGCTGAAGTGCGACCCGAGCGCGGCGCGCTTCCCGAGCCCGACGGCGGTGGTGAACGTCGGGAAGTTCGTGACGCCGTACGCGGGCCCAGGACTCACGTAGAATCGATGGGCGAAGTTGAACTGCACCACGCCGCCGGCGGGCACCCAGGTGCCGCCGAGATTCGGGGATCGGTAGAGCAGGGATTGCCCTGCGAGGGACGCCGGCGCGGCGCAGAGCCACGCGAACGCGAACAGACCAGCCACAGACCGCATAACGAAGCCTCCTCGATCAAGATGGGTTACCGCCATTCCGTGACCCAGCGGTCGTACAGGACCGGCGTGACACCGCCCTGCTGCAGCACCTCGACGCCGGAGGGATCGCGGTACGTCTTCCGGTAGAAGACGTGCGAGACGCCGGAGTTGATAATCAGCTTGGCACACATGACGCACGGCGAGGCGCTCACGAACGCCACTTTGTCCCGTGGGCCGCCGGGGGCCTTCACGAGGGCGTTCATCTCCGAGTGGATACAGCCGCAGTTCCCGGGCACCGCCGAGTCACACTTGTTGGGGAGCCCGCGCGCGTTCCCGTTGTAGCCGATGGCGAGGACGTTCTCCAGCCGCTGGTCGGTGATCACGGTCCCGACCTGCAGCCGGGCGCAGGTGGAGCGCTTGGCCAGCTCCTCCGCCATGCGCATATACACTTCGTACAGCGGGATTCGCTCCACCGGCGGAGCGGACGCCCCGTTGGGCAACACGTTCAGGGCGTGCGTGTTGGCGGGAACGCCGTCCTTAAACACGCTCATGCAGCTCCTTATCGGGATCGTAGCCCGTGTACTTGCCGCGGGCGCGCTGCTGGTCGAGCCAGGTGTCAAATCCCGACGGGACGAGGCCGTTGGAGCGCTCCTGGTGCTCCGCCGCCCGGGTCGCCAGGAAATCGGCGTACTCGTTCTTGGGATGGTCGGCGTGCCCCCGCACCCAGCCCCACTCCACATCGTGCGCCGCGGCGGCCTGCTCGAGCTTCTGCCACAGCTCGAGGTTCTCGATCGCGCCGCCCTTGCGGCGCCAGCCGCGGGCCTTCCAATCCTCGATCCACTCGGTGATCCCCTTCACCAGGTACTCGGAGTCGGACACGTAGCGCACGCGGGCGTGCTTCCACTGGCGGCGGATCCATTCGAGCGCCGCGATGGCGCCCGCGAGCGCCATCTTGTTGTTGGTGGTCTGCGGCGCGCACTCGAAGAAGTCCCAGCGCGCCACGCTGTCCCCCGCCGGGGCCTCGACCAACGCCGCGTTCCCGCCGGGGCTGGGCTTCGTGGCATCGTTGCCGAGACAGCTTTCGTCGGCGTGCACCAGGACGAACGTGGGCGCCCCCCCCGGCGTCACGGCTGGATCACCACGGGGATGTCGGTATGCCGCAGGATCTCCTCCGCGTGAGATACGGTGACTTTGCTCGTGCGGCCGGGCGCGATGTGCGCACCGGCGAACAAGGCGTCGCATTTGGTGCGCGCCACCACCCGCGCCACGACCTCTCCGGGCGACCCCGCTTCGATGTGCGTCACGAACACGACCCCCTGGAGCGAGAGTACGGCTTCGGCCTCACCCACCACTTGCAGCCCCGTGGTGCGGTCGGCGCTGGCGTGGATCACGTGCACGGTGCTTTGCGCGATGCTGGCGAAGCGCATCACCAGGTCGAGGGCCCGCCGGCTGGTCTCGCGGCCGTCGAACGCGATGGCGCACGCGCTCATCGGGGATGGGGTCGCGCCGCACACGATGACGCACCGCTCGGCGATCTTGATCAGCGACGAGACGGTGCCGCCGAGCTCTCCCTCGCGCGACGTCCCGCCGCGGCGGCCCACGAGGACGGCGTCCGCCTCCGTGGCGAGCGCGGCGAGCTCCGTGTCGGGATCTCCGCGGCGCAGCGCCATCTCCGCCTCGAGCCCGGCCCCAGTCACGCGCTCGCGGGCCCGCGCGAGGATCGGGCTGTCCTGCTCCCCGTTCCATGCTCCGTGCTCTTGCACGTGCGCGACCACCAACTTCGCCCCGAACCGGTGGCCGAGCACGAGCGCTTGCTCGAGCGCCGCGTCGGCGTCTGCGCTGCCGTCCAGGCCGATCAGCAGGCGTGTGAACATGAGGGCGTCAGGGGAGGACCGCGAACCTTTCGAGATCGCGCAGGCGGAACGCGAGGACTTCGCCGGTCATCGGCAGGCGCCCGGCGAGCACCTCGTCGCGCCCGTTCGTCTCGAGTCGTTCGGCCACCACCACATATTCGGTACCTCGGCGCCGGAGCGCTACCCGCCGCCGCTCGCGCACCGCGCGCTCCAGTGCGTCCAGTGCATCGGGGCTGAGGGTCCGGTACTCGGGGATCTTGGTCACGATGCTCAGGAGACGGCGATCGTCCCGGCGGGGCCCGCGGTCACGCGCCCGATCTTGGCCGCGGCTGGGGTGCCTTCCTTCTTCAGGGCTCGGGCGAGGGCATCCGCCCGATCGGCCGCCACGGCCACGAGAAGACCGCCCGAGGTCTGTGCGTCGCACAGCAGGACGCGCGTCGCCTCGTCCACCCGCGGCGCGAAGGTCACGTCGGCGGCGAGTGCGTCGCGGTTCCGTTGCGTGCCGCCGGGCACTGCTCCCCGGGCGGCGAGCTCGGCCGCTCCCGCAAACAGGGGCACCGTCGACGCCTCTATCTCCGCCGCCGCGCCGCTCGCCGCCAGCATGTTGTGCAGGTGGCCCAACAGGCCGAAGCCCGTGACGTCCGTGGCGGCGTGCACTCCCACGGCGAGCATCGCGCGCGCCCCGGCCGCATTGAGCGTCGTCATGGAGGCGACCGCGGGCGCGAGATCGGCCGCGGTGGCGAGGTCGCGCTTCAGCGCCGTCGTGAGCACCCCGGTGCCGATCGGCTTCGTGAGCACGAGGACGTCGCCGGGCCGCGCCCCGGCGAGCGTCACGATGCGGTCGGGGTGCACCTCGCCGATCGCGACCATGCCGTATTTCGGCTCCGGGTCGTCGACCGAGTGGCCGCCCAGCACGAATGCGCCGGCCTCGCGCGCCACGTCCTGACCGCCGCGCAGCACGTCGCCGAGCAATTCGAGCGGCAGCTTGCCGCGGGGCCATCCCACGAGGTTCAGGGCGAGGAGCGGCGTGCCGCCCATCGCGTACACATCGGAGAAGGCGTTCGCCGCCGCGATCCGGCCGAAATCGTAGGCGTCGTCCACGATGGGCGTGAAGAAGTCCACCGTCGCGACCAGCGCGCGGTCCGGCGCCAACCGGTACACGGCGGCGTCGTCCCGGGTCGAGGCGTCGACCAGGATCCGGGGATCCGTGAGGTGCGGCACGTGGCGCAAGACCTGCGCCAACTCGGCTGGGCCGAGTTTGCAGGCTCAGCCCGCGCCGTGCGACAGTGCTGTCAGGCGAACGGTGGACATGGTCCACCGAAGATACTGCGGGTCAGTCCTCCGCGGCGACGAGCAGCGCCCGCATGCCGATCAACGCGCGCTCCTCGTTCGCCGGCTCGTCGAAGGCCCCACTGTCGTGCTGCAACGCCAGGAGCGCAGGCGCGGCCCGGGCCACGACGGCGCGCGCCGGCCGGATCCCGGCCAGCACCAGCGCCTCGAGCATGTGGAAGAGATCGGCCCCGGTCCATCCGCCGTCGGCGTTCTGCGCGCCGCCGAGCCGGTTCACGAGCCCGTCCAAGTGATGGCGGTGGGCAGGCGGCGCCAGGGCCAGCGCCGACAACACCGACGCGCTGAGGTTCAGGGTGGCCGGCTGGGGCGCGGTGGCGATGGCCTCGATCTCCCGCGCCACCGCGGGGCGCTCTCCCTGGTGCGCCCGCACGAGGACGCGGACGCCGAGACAGCGTGCCGCCAGCGTCGCATCGTCGGCGACCGGGAACACGACCCCGCTCGGCAGCGTGAGCGGCACCGGGACGACGAACGGCTGCGCCGCCTCGACCTTGGTGAGCACCCACGCGATCAGGCGGGACAGGCCGCCGTTCAGGGAGTCGATCCCCAGGTCCATCAGCTCCCAGGCCGCCCACGCCGTGTCGATGAGGGAGTCCCCGATGGAGCCGTCCATGCGCGTGCGAGCCCCGCCCGCGCTGCAGAGCAGCTCCGTCAGCTCCTTGTCGCCCGCCTTCTCTTTGCCGATGCTCTGGCGGGCCAACACACCCTGCCGGCTGGGCCGATCCTGGAAAAACGCGTCGAGCTTCCCGATCGCCTTCTTGATCGACTTCATGACGTCACCTCCGAGGCTGCTTCAGAATAAAAGGTTCCCTCTACGAAAGGCGCCAGGCGAGGAGGCCGCCGGCGGCGACGTAACGCCCCACGTCCAGCCAGGCGTGCACGAGGAGGTGCCGCTGCCGCAGCGGCTCGACGTGTTGCCACATCACCAGCCGGCGAGGAAACGCGGCGAGCAGACCGACGAGGAAAAACAGCAGCCACCAGCCACCCGCCCCTAACGAGTCGAACCACAGCGAGGCGAACAGCGTGACGACGCCGGCCTCGGCCAGGCGCCAACCCAGCTCCCACCGATTGACGGACCAGACGAGCGGCCGGTCCGAGCCGGCGGCGTTCCAGGGGTAGCCGACGGGCGGCGTGAGGACGAACAGCACGGCCACCGGCAGCCACGCGAGGAGCAGCCGGCCCAACGTCACGCTAGCGGCGCGCTCGGCGAGTGTAGCCGGGACCGCGCAGGCCGCGACCGGGCCGCGCCTCGGTCATCTTCCCGTGTCGCAGCACGACCTGCCCGTTGACCAGGACGTACTCGATGCCCACCGAGGGCTGGTGCGGCTGCTCGAAGGTCGCGCGGTCGATCACCGTTTGGGGGTCGAACACGGTGATGTCGGCGTACATCCCGGGCCGTACCAAGCCGCGGTCCTCGAGGCCCACGCGCTGCGCGGCGAGCGACGTCATCTTGCGCACGGCGTACTCAAGGGTCATCAGATGCTGCTCGCGCACGTACCGCCCCAGGATGCGCGTGAAGGACCCGTAGGCCCGCGGATGCGTCCCCTCCTTGCCGAACGCCCCGTCGGGGGCGACGCCGCCCGCGTCGGTGTTCACGGCCACCCACCACTGCTGCATCGCGGCCCGCACGTCGGGCTCGCTCATCAGGAAGTAGATGGCGCCGCTGCGAGCGTGGTCTGCGATGACCAGATCGAACAACGTCTCGATCGGGTCTTGCTTGCGTTCGGCCGCGATCTGGGAGAGGCGCTTCCCCTGCAGGTAATGCAGCGAATCCTCGAACGGGAACACGATGACGCCCTGCGGCCCTTCGGTCGCGCGGTAGAAGCGGTCGGTCGCCTGCGGGGGCGCAAGCAGCTCGGCCCGGAGCCGCGCCCGGATCGCGGGGTCGCGCAGCCGCGCGATGAGCGAATCATTGCCCCCCGAGTGGGCCCATGCCGGAACAGACGCGTCGAGCGACGTCGCCCCGGCGAGATAGGGGTACTGGTCGGCGGTGACGTCGAGCCCCGCCGCCCGCGCCGAGTCGATGCGCGCCAGCACGTGAGGCATGCGGCCCCAATTACGCCGCCCGGAGACCTTGAGGTGCCAGATCTCCGCCGGGATGTCGGCCTCCCGGGCAATGCGGAATGTCTCGTCCAGCGCCTGGTCGATCTGCCCGCCCTCGTTGCGCATGTGGGTCGCGTACACGCCGCCGTGACGGCGGGCCGCTTTCGCGAGCGCGATGATCTCCTCGGTCGGGGCGTAGAAGGCGGGGGCGTACTCGATCGACGTGGAGAGGCCGAGGGCGCCCTGCTCCATCGCCGTATCGACCAGGGCGACCATGTGTGCCAGCTCGTCCGGCGTCGCGTGGCGGTCCTGCTTGCCCACGACGGCCATGCGGACCTGGGTGGCCCCGACGAACGTGGCGATGTTCACGGCGCTCTTGGTGCGCGCCAGGTGCGCGAAGTAGCCGTTCAGGTCGCGCCAATCCTCTTGGACGCCGTACTTCTTCATCCACACGGAGTCGTCGACCACGAGGGCGTCGGTGAGCGGTGCGACTGACCCTCCCTCGCCGGTCACTTCGGTCGTGATGCCTTGCGTCACCTTGCTGAGCACCCGGTTATCGATCAGCACGTTCGCCTCGGACTGCCCCAGCATGTCGATGAAGCCCGGTGCGACGACCAGGCCGGAGACGTCGAGCGTCTCGCGGGCGGCGGCGCCGCCGAGGGCGCCGACGTCCGCGATGCGGTCGCCCACGAGCGCGACGTCCCCGCGGAAGCGCGGGTTGCCGCTGCCGTCCACGATCCACCCGCCGCGGAGAATCACGTCATAGGGGCCAGCGTCGCGCCCCATGAGACGGACGCAGCCGGCGAGAACGAGCAGGAGGACGGCTGCAACCCGCGAGCGAGCGCTCACTTTTGCCAGGCTCCTCTCAATGAATCGGGACGAATCAACCGGCCGCGGATCATGACCCAGGCGATGCGCCGCGTCGCGGCGATGTCCTTGGCCGGGTTGTCGTCCAGGACGACCAAGTCGGCGACTTTGCCCACCGTGATGAGGCCGAGTGAATCCGCCTCCAGCAGCTGCGCCCCGCGCCGTGTCGCGGCGCTGATCGCCTCGAGCGGGGTGAGCCCGGCGTGGACCAGCAAGGCCATCTCCTCGTGCAGCGAGAACCCCGGGACGAGCAATTGATTCGCGGCGTCCGAGCCGGCCGCGATGACGCCGCCGGCTCGCTTGAACTCGAGCACGAACTGGTCCTGCCGGGCCCGGGAGCGCCGGAACGCGGCGAAATCGCGCGGCCGCCAACCGGTGCGGCGCAGTAGCCCCGCCACATCCCGAACGCTGGCGGCATCGGCGGGCACGTCGGCCATGCCCGGCCGCTTGAGGAGCGCCGGGTCGTCCAAGCGCGAGAGCATTTCGTGAATCACGAGCGTCGGGACGATCGCGACGTGCGTCTGCGCCAGAGCCCGCGCCGTCCGCGTGAGCCGCGCGGCATCGAGCGCCGCCCAGCCCTGCTCCTCCAACGTCCAGCCCGCGAGAAACAACCCATGCGCGCGGTAGTAGGGCACCGGGCTCCTCGCGGCCGCCTGCACGACGCCCGCCATGTGCTCGATCGACGCGACGCCGGCCCGCGCGGCGGTGAGCGCGTCGGTCTTGCCCAGATGCGCCGCGACGGGAAGACGCAGCGTCTTCGCCTCGCTGAGCACCGCACGCAGCAGGTCGGGGGTGATCTTCGTGTAGATCTTCACGTAATCCACACCGGCGACGGCGCGCTGGTCCACGGCCCGCCGTGCCTCGACCGCCGTGGCCACACTGGTGGCGTTGGGGTAGGTGGCGGGGCTGCCGTCGATCATGGCCCCCGCCGTGAACATGCGCGGTCCCAACACGGCGCCGAGGTTGCAATCGTTCTTGAGCGCGACCGCGGAATCGGTCTGGTTGTGGAGGTCGCGGACCGTGGTGACGCCCCAGGCGAGGTAGCGGGGGACGGCCCAGCGCTCCACATGCGCATGCGCGTCGATCAGACCCGGGATGATCGTCTTTCCGACCAGATCGATGCGCTGCGCGCCCTTGGGAATCTCGATTTCGTTGACGCGGGCCACCGCCGCGATGTGGCCGTTGCGGATCAGGATGACCGCGTCGTCCTTGGGCGCCCCGCCAGCGCCGTCGATCAACCTCGCGCCCTCGAGCGCGATGACACCCTCGCCGGGCTTGCCGCAGCCCGCCAAGGCACCGGTCAGAACGGCGGCGGTCAAGAGGCACAGCGGCGGTCGGGCGGTCACTTCGGGTCACTCGACGTGTGGTCGTGGAGAATGCGCCAGCGGTCGCCCTGCTTCTGCAGCACGAGGGTGAAGGGGCCGCTCGCGACGACGGAATCACCACGGACGAGCTTGAACCGCGCGGTGGCGTAGGCGAAGTCGGGCGTGAGCGTCCGCACGCGCAGCTCCTCGAACGCGAGGGAATCCCGCGACTTGCCCGGGGCGAAATAGGCGGCTTGGTACCGGTCGTAGAGCGCCTGCCAGCCATACTGCACGTGCGCGCCCGTCACGTAGCTGGTGAGCGAGTCGCGCGCGTAGTCGCTCATGAAGCCGCCGAGGTCGCCGCGATTCCAGTCGTCGGCGGACCGCCGCAGCATCGCGGCGATTTCTTCGGGAGGGTTGCCGCCCTGCGCGGGTGGCGCCGAGCAGGCCATCACCACGAGCACCACGGACCACGCGCCACGAAGTCCTTTAGGGCGCACGACGCACCTCTTCAGTTTGGATTCCGCCCCAACGTACCTTCCATCATGGCCGACGCAACCCCGCTGTGGACAACGATCGTGTACGGGCCGGTGCGCTCGCGCCGCCTCGGCACGAGCCTCGGCGTGAACCTGACGCCGTTGCACTCGAAGCTGTGCACGTTCGACTGCCCCTATTGCCAGTGCGGGCGCAACACGCTCAAGGCCGATGGATCCCGCTGGCCCTCGCCCGACGAGGTGGCGCACAGCCTGACACGCGCGTTGGCGCGCTCCCCGGCCGTGCCCGAGTGGATCACCATCTCCGGGAACGGTGAGCCGACGCTTCATCCCCGCTTCAGCGGCGTGGTGGACCGCGTTCTCGCCGTGCGCGCGGCCGTCGCGACGGGCACGCGCGTCGCCGTCCTCTCGAACGGCCTCACCGCCGGCCAGCCGGCGGTCCGTGCCGCGCTGTTGCGACTCGACGCACGGATGATGAAGCTCGATCCCGGGCCAATGGAGCAGGTGAATGGGGTGCGCTACGACGCGGACCGTCTAGTCGCGGACTACCAAGCTTTGAAGCCGCTCACGATCCAGGCGATGGTGGCGCGGGGGCGGGAGTGGGACGGCTCGAGCGAGGCGAGCTTGGCGGCGTGGCTGCCGCTCGCGGCGCGGGCGGCGCCCGATGTGGTTCACCTGTACTCGATCGCCCGCCCGCCCGCCGACGCGACCGTCCAAAACGTACCGCGGGAGCGCCTCGAGCAGATGGCTCTTGCCATCCGGAGCGCGCTCCCGCGGTGTCGTGTCGACGTCTTCTAGCGGCGGCGTTTCTTCTTCGCGGCTTTCTTCTTCTTCCCGCTTTTCTTCTTGGCCTTCGGCCGAGACTTCTTCGCGGCCTTCTTCTTTTTCTTCTTGGTCGCCTTCTTGGCTTTCGGCTTCGGCGCCGGCGCCATCGGCTCCCTAAAGGGCGACGGCGCGGGAGTGGGCGCGGGCGACGGCATCGACGGGAACGTCGGCTCCGTGAATCCCGGCCCCGGCCAACTGCTCTCCGTGTACTCCGTCTGCTCAAGCATCGGATCTCTCCTATGCTGATAGTGGCTGGGCGTGGCCTATAGCTTACCCAGCTAACCCGACCACGCAAGAGACTTGAAGAGCCCATTCTGCGGCACGCGAGCGACATGGCGACCGCACGTACCTCGCGAAAGTGCTCGCCCGTCCCCCCTAAGGACGACCCAGCGCACCACCGCGTGAGGCGGGAACGGTGCATCACCGGCGCGCCGTGACAAGTTGGCTTGACAACGGCAGTTAGCCGGGCGTAGGTTCGCCTCCCTATGACGCAGCGCGGTCTCATTACAGCGCTTGCGCTGGCCCTGCCGGGTGCCGCGCGGGCCCAAAACGTCGCCGAAGTCCAGGTGGCGCCTCCCTCGCTCACGGTCCGGGTCGGGGAGCGCAGCGGCCTCTTGGCCACGGCCTTCGACCGCATCGGCAACGTCATCCCCACGGTACGGATCATCTGGTCGTCGAACAACGTGAACGTGGCCCGCGTGGACAACAACGGCACGGTCACGGGCGTGGGAAACGGGGTCGCGATCATCGAGGCGCGCGTCGGCACGCGGAAGGGCTCCGCGGCGGTCCAGGTGGTGGGCGGCGCCACCCCCCCCCCACCCCAACAGCCGCCCCAGCAGGCCCCGCCCCCGGCCAACACGCCACCTGCCGGCCCAGATCCCCTGGCCGGCCAGCCCCCGGGGAGCGGCCCAGCCGTAGCGCTGCGGCTCGAGCCGCCCGCCATCTATCTCCTGCCGTCGGAAAACACTCGGGTATCCCCCCGCGCGCTGCGCGACGACGGCTCCCCGGCGGCGCCGCTCCCCGTGACCTGGAGCTCGCTCCGCTCCGACGTCGCGAGCGTCGACCAGAGCGGGAACGTGGTGGCGCTCGGGCCCGGTCAGGGCACGATCCAAGCATCGGCCGCGGGGGGTCTCACGGCGACCGCGCCGGTCGTCGTGGCGCCGGCGGAATTCGCCATCCGGGAGACGTCGCCGTTGATGCTGTCGCCCGGCGAACTCGACACCCTGCACGTGATCGTGCCGTCCCAAAACAGCCGGGCGGTGAATCCGCTGGCACTGCAGTGGGCGTCGAGCGACCAGAGCGTCGTGCGGGTCAGTTTGGCGGGTGTCGTGACGGCCGCGGGGCCGGGGAAGGCGACGCTCGTCGTCTCCGGGCTGTTGCAGAACAAGAGCATCGAGGTGGCGGTGCACCGCGTCGCGGCGAAAATGACCGTTCGGCCGCGTTCCTCCGTCGATGCCCAGGTTCCCCTCACGGCGACCCTCAAGTTCGAAGCTCAAGCCCTCGCCGACGACGACACGCCCATCCCCGAGGCCCCGCTCCGTTGGAGCGTGGCGGATCCGAGCATCGCGAGCTTCGATCCGCGGACGGGGGTCCTTACCGGCAGGGCGGTCGGCAAGACGCAGCTCACGGTGCGCGGGCCGGGGTCGGGACTCGCGGTCACATGGAACGTGAGCGTCATCGCCGGATCGGTGAAGCTCACCGAGCCGCGCGTGGGGATCGGGCTGAATCAGCGCCGCACGCTGCGCGCGAACTACGCTGACGACCAGGGAGCGGTGATCGGCCCCGCGGCGAACCTCGCCTGGAGCACCGATAACCCGCAGGTGGCGACGGTCGGCGAGGACGGCACCGTCACCGGAGTGGGCTACGGCCGCGCCCGGATCACGGCCGCCGCCCCCGGGGGCAAGACCGCCGTGGCGGATGTGTTCGTGGTCGGCGAGATCGTGGTGGCGAGCTCACGCGGCGGGAAGTTCCAGCTCTACTCCGTCGAGCGGTCGAACCTGGCCCAGCTGCGCAAGGTCGCGAGCGATACGACCAACGCGAGCGATCCCGCCTTCTCGCCCGACGGCTCGCGCATCGCGTACGTCTCGACCGTGGGCGGCAACGCCGAGATCTTCGTGATGAACGCGGACGGCACGAGCCCGACGCGCCTCACGAACGATCCCCAGGCCGACGGCCGGCCGGCGTTCACGGCCGACGGGCAGACGGTGGTCTTCCATTCGGCGCGACCGGCCGGAAAGCTGCAGCAGATCTGGGCCGTCAACGTGGACGGCTCGGGGCTGACGCAACTGACGAAAGACTCGGCCAACTCGTCGCCCGCCGTCTCGCCGGACGGCCAGATCATCGCCTACGTGAGTCTCCGCAACAAGACGTACGACATCTGGCTGATGGGGCGGGACGGCACGAATCAGCGGCAGTTCACGCGCACGCCGCAAGAACGCGAGTGGGAGCCGCGGTTCCTGCGCGACGGCACGCTCGCCTACCTGGTCGAGAAGCGCGTCGCGAACCGCACCGTGCAGCAGGTGATGCGCGCCGACCTGACGACAGGAAGCGTCACGCCGCTGACGGGGACCGACCTGGCGATCACCGGTTTCGCCGTCTCGCCCGCCGGTGACCTGCTCGCGCTGGTCGTCAACGCGCAGCCCGAGAACCGGCGCAACCCCATCTACAAGGTTTACATCCAGCCCGTCGGGTCCGGCACGCCGGTGCCGATGCCCACGACCGGCACCGAGCAGATGACTACGCCAGCCTTCCGGCCGTAGGCTGCGCGCGTGCGCGCCTGCGTTCTCACCGCCTCCGGCGGGCTCCAGCACCTGCAAGTCAGCGACGTTCCCGACGCCCCCGCGCCAGGCGCGGGGGAGGTGCGCGTCGCGGTTCGCGCTGCGGCGCTGAACCACCTGGATCTCTTCGTGGTGGAAGGGATGCCGGGGATCGATCTCCGCTTTCCCCACGTCGTGGGCGCGGACGCCGCCGGCGTCGTCGAGTCCGTCGGCCCCGGTGCGACGGGCGTCCGGCCCGGCGACCGCGTCCTCCTGAACCCCGGCGTCTCGGACGGCACCTGTGAGTTCTGCCGCGCCGGGGAGGATTCCCTGTGCGTGAGCTACGGGATCCTCGGCGAACATCGCGCCGGCACGATCGCCGAGCTGGTCACCTTGCCGGCGCGTAACTGCGCCCCGCTCCCCACGCCCGACCCGGCCCTTTCCTGGGCCGAGGCGGCGTCGTTCTCGCTCGTGACCCTGACCGCATGGCGCATGGTGGTGACACGCGCGCGCCTCAAGGCCGGGGAGACGGTCCTGATCTGGGGCATCGGCGGCGGGGTCTCGCTCACCGCGCTCCGCATCGCGAAGCTCCTCGGTGCCACGGTGTTCGTGACGAGCTCGAGCGATGCCAAACTCGAGGAGGCGCGGAAGCTCGGCGCCGACGTCACGCTCAATCACCGCACCCAGAAGATCGGTCAGGAGGTCCGCGCGCGCACCCAACGCCGCGGCGTCGACCTCGTCATCGACAACGTCGGAGAAGCGACCTGGGACGATTCGTTGCGCTGCCTGGCGCGCGGCGGCCGGCTCGTGATCTGCGGAGCGACATCAGGCCCGAAGGTGAGTCTCGATCTGCGCCGCCTGTTCTGGCATCACTGGTCGATCTTGGGCTCGACGATGGGGAGCGCCGCGGAGTACGCGGAGATTCTGAGACGTCTAGGACAGGGCGAGCTGCGGCCGATCGTGGATCGGGTGTATCCCCTCGCGCAGGCCAAAGAGGCGTACGAGCGCCTGGCGAGGGGCGAACAGCTCGGAAAGGTGGTCGTCGAGATTCCCACACCCTGAAGGGTGTGCTCGGCCGGCACTGTCCTTAAGGACAGCGTCTGCCGAGCACACGCTTCTAGCGTGTGATCGCCTCACCGGGGTGGTGACGATCTTGGTTCTCCAGGTACTGGATCGCCTGTTTCAGCTGGCGCGGACTGACGCTGGTCGCTGAGTACTCCTTTGCCCACCTGAGTCCCAGGACGTTGCCGGGTAGGCGGCTCGCCGCGTAGCTACTTCCCCCTTTGAAGAACTGTACGAGTCGCGGCAGATCGATTCGTGGTGGCGTGCGCACGATCATGTGCACGTGGGTGCGAAGAATCGCTAGCGCAATGATCTCGGAGTCGTGTCGTGCCGCCGTCTTTTTGAAAAACTCGTCGAGAAACGCGCGTGTCGCGCTGTCGATCATCGGGAGGCGATCGAGGGTGGTCCAGACGAGGTGGACGTAGAGCTGGTGAATGGACATGGGTGAGTGTCGAGTCTTGTGGATGTTGATTTCCACACGCTTCTAGCGTGTGAATCAACTATCCACGGGGTTGATCAACCTCGATGCAAACCCTTTTTCTAACTCTCTTGGTCGCCCCGACTTAGCCGTCTGTTTTCCGTTGCTTTTCCCCACCTAAGTGTTTAGCTTTTATCAACTTAGGCCGCTTCCGCGGCCCGCCCGATACCCGATACCCGACAACCCGACGACATGACCGGTCCGAACGTCCGCGAGCGCATCCTTCCCCGGCTCATCGAAGACGAGCTGAAGGAATCGTTCCTCGACTACTCGATGAGCGTCATCGTGCAGCGCGCGCTGCCCGATGTGCGCGATGGGTTGAAGCCGGTGCACCGGCGGATCCTGTACGCGATGCACGAGCTGGGGCTCGTCCCGGGCCGGCCGTACAAGAAGAGCGCGACGGTCGTCGGCGACGTGCTCGGCAAGTACCACCCGCACGGCGACGTCGCATTGTACGACTCGCTGGTGCGCATGGTGCAGGACTTCTCGCTGCGCTATCCGCTCGTCGATGGACAGGGGAATTTCGGGTCGGTGGACGGGGATTCGGCTGCCGCTTACCGCTACACCGAGGCCCGGCTCACCCGCATCGCGATGGCGATGCTCGAGGACATCGACAAGAACACCGTCGACTTCGTCCCCAACTTCGACGACCGGCTGCAGGAGCCGACGGTCCTCCCGGCGCGGCTGCCGAACCTCATCGTGAACGGCTCGGCGGGCATCGCGGTCGGCATGGCGACCAACATCCCGCCCCACAACCTCGGCGAGACGATCCAGGCGATCACGCATCTCGTCGACCACCCCGACTCAGGGCTAAAGGATCTCCGGAAGTTTATCAAGGGCCCCGACTTCCCGACGGGCGGGATCATCTATGGGAAGCAGGGCATCAAGGACTGTTACGAGAAAGGCCGCGGGCGCATCGTGCTCCGCGCCCGGGCGATCTTCGAAGAAAAGGAATCGACCGGCCGCCAGCAGATCATCGTCGCCGAATTCCCCTACCAGGTCAGCCCCGAGAGCGTCATCCGCCAGATCCGCGACCTGGTGGTGGACAAGAAGCTCGAGGGTATCTCCGATCTCCGGAACGAATCCGACAAGGAAGGGACCCGGGTCGTCATCGAGCTGAAGCGGGACGCCGTGCCGATGGTGGTCCTCAATCAGCTGTACCAGAAGACCCAGATGCAAACGACCTTCGGCGCGATCATGCTGGCGCTGGTGGACGGCGCGCCGAAGGAGATGGACCTCAAGGAGCTGCTGTCCCACTTCATCGAGCACCGGCATACGGTGATCACGCGGCGCACGCAGTTCGAGCTGCAGCGTGCGCAGGATCGCGAGCACATCCTCGAAGGATTGAAGATCGCGGTCGACCACATCGACGAAGTGATCAAGATCATCAAGAAGTCGAAGGACACTCCTGCGGCGGACGAAGCCCTTCGCAAACGCTTCAAGCTCTCCGAAAAGCAGTCGGCCGAAATTCTCAACATGCGGCTGGCGCGCCTCACTGCCCTCGAGATCAACAAGCTCGAGGAGGAGCTGAAGGACGTCCGCCGCTTCATCAAGGACTGCAAGGAGATCCTCGGCTCAAAGCCCCGCCGCATGAAGATCCTCAAGGAGGAGCTGTCCGAGCTGGCGCACGGGTTCGGTGACGACCGGCGCACCGAAATCGTCGCGGATCAAGGCGACTTCTCGATCGAAGACCTCATCGCCGAGGAGGACATGGTCATCACCGTGTCCCACTCGGGCTACATCAAGCGGCTGCCCGTTTCGGCGTACCGCCGCCAGCGGCGCGGGGGGAAGGGCGTCATCGGCGCCCACGCGAAGGACGACGATTGGGTGGAGCATCTGTTCATCGCGTCCACCCACGACTATGTGATGTTCTTCACCCAGCAGGGACAGTGCTACTGGCTCAAGGTGCACGAGATCCCGCAGGCCGCGCGGGCCGCCCGGGGGAAGCCGATCCTCAGCTGCATCGCCTTGAAGCCCGACGAGCGCATCGCGGCGCTGGTGCCGGTGCGCGAATTCGCCGAGGACAAGTTCCTCTTGTTCGTCACCTCCAAGGGCGTCGTGAAGAAGACCGTCCTCTCGGAGTTCGGGAACCCGCGCTCGAGCGGCATCCGCGCCATCAACATCGAGAAGGGCGACGAGCTGATCGACGTCCAGGTGACCGATGGGTCGAACGACATCGTCCTCGCCACCCGCCACGGCATGAGCATTCGGTTCCACGAGAAGGATGTGCGTGACATGGGCCGCACGGCCACCGGGGTGAAGGGGATCGAGCTCGACAAGAAAGACCGTGTGATCGACGTGGTGATCGTCCGCCGCAAGTCCACGCTGCTGGTGGTCACCGAGAAGGGCATGGGGAAGCGCTCCGAGCTGGACGAGTACCGCGTCCAGCACCGCGGCGGCCGCGGCATCATCACCTTGAAGCGCAACGCGAAGACCGGCGACATCGTCGCCCTCAAGGAAGTGCTCCCCGACGACGAGCTGATGATGATCACCAAGAAAGGGATCATGATCCGTGTACCGGTCGAGGGGATCCGCATCTCGGGACGCAACACCCAGGGCGTGAAGGTCATGAACCTCACCCCCGGCGACCTGGTCGTGGACGTGGCGCGCGTCGTCAAGGAAGAGGGCGACGAGAACGGCGAGGACGACGACGACGCCGAGACGCCCAAACCCACGCCGAAGAAAAAGAAGAAGTCCTAGGTGGTGACGCTCCCGGACGTGCAGGAGGCCGCGCGGGCGCTCCAGGGCATCGCGCGCCGCACGCCCCTGCGCTACGTCGCAGCCCTGGGCGCCCATCTGAAGCTCGAGAACGAGCAGCCGATCGGCGCCTTCAAGATCCGCGGCGCGTATAACGCCATACGTCGTATGCCGTACGACGTACGACAGCGCGGCGTCATTACGTACTCAAGCGGCAACCATGGGCAGGCCGTGGCGTATGCCGCCAAGCAGTTCGGCGTCCGCGCGGTGATCGTGATGCCCGAGACCGCGCCCGCCGTCAAAGTCGACGGCGTGAAGCGCTGGGGTGGGGAAGTGGTGTTCGCCGGCCGCACCTCCGAGGACCGGCAGCGCAAGGCCGAGGAGCTCGCGTCTCAGGACGGGCTGGCCGTCGTGCCGCCCTTCGACCACCCCGACATCGTCGCGGGGCAGGCGACCCTGGCCCTCGAGATCATCGAGCAGCTGCCCGACGTGGAAACGGTCGTCGTGCCGGTGGGCGGCGGCGGCTTGATCTCGGGCGTCGTGACGGGTCTCGCGGCGGCGAAGAGCCGAGCCGCCGTGTGGGGCGTCGAGCCCGCGGGCGCGCCGAAGCTCAAGCGGTCGCTCGAGGCGGGCGCGCCCGTCCGCCTCGAGCGCACAGCGAGCGTGGCCGACGGCCTGATCACGCTCACGGTCGGGGACATCCCGTTCGCCGAGCTGGCGCGGCACCGCGACCGGCTGCGCGGCGTCGTGCTGGTGGATGATGACAGCATCCGGGACGCGGTGCATTTTCTCTGGCGCACCTGCCGGCTCGCGGTCGAGCCGTCGGGCGCCGCCACCACGGCCGCCGTGCGCACCGGCGCCGTCCGGCCCCCCCCGCCCCCCAGCGGTCCTATGGTGTTGATCGTGAGTGGGGGCAACGTCGACCGCGCGCTGCTCGAGGACTGACGAGGACGATGGCTACCACCGCGGGCTCGCGCATCCTCGTCGCCGACGACGACGAATCGCTCGTCAAGACGCTGACGTGGATCCTCAAGGAGAACGGCTACGAGGTCGCCGTCTGCCCCGGCGGCGAGGGCCTGTTCGCCAAGATCGACGAGACGAAGCCCACACTCCTTCTCCTCGACATCATGATGCCCAAGGTGGACGGGCTGCAGCTGCTCCAGCGCCTGAAGCAGGACGACCGCTATCGCGACCTGCCGGTGCTGATGGTCTCGTCGATGCCGCCGGAGGAGGCGACGGTGCGCGCCCTCGGCCTCGGCGCCTCGGACTTCATCTCCAAGCCGTTCCGCGTCCGCGAGCTCTTGGCCCGCGTCGAAGCGCACATCCGCGTCGGCCAGGCGCTCGCCCAGGCGCGCGAGGAGGCCCGCAGCCGTGCAGCGATGGTGGACATCCTCCACGAGGTGACGGACTCCCTCAAGCCCGACGAGATCTACCACATCCTCGCGCGCCGGGTCGCGCGCGTGCTGAACATCTCGAAGTGCTCGATGGTCCTGGCGAAGGCGGGCGACCAGCAAGGGCTCGTCGTGGCGGCGTACGAGAACCCCATGCTCCGGAACCTCGAGATCGACCTCGGGCGCTATCCCGAGATCCAGAAGGCGCTGACCTCGGCGCGTCTGGTCCTGGTTGAGGACGTGTCCAGCGATCCGCTGTACGCCGAAGAGCGGCAGCGCTGGGACCGCGAGGGGATCAAGGTGCCGACCCGCTCGGCGGTGGCGCTGCCGTTCTGGATGAAGGACCAGCAGATGGGCGTGTTCTTCCTGCGGACCACGGGGGACGACCCGCCGCTGACGCGCGCCGACGCCCAGTTCGCCGAAACCGTCATCAAGACCGCCGTGTCGGCGATCGAGAAGGCGTACGACTTCGAGACGGCGGTGTCGGACAAGCAGCGGCTCGAGAAGCTCGCCTCGACGGACGCGCTCACGGGCTGCATGAACCGGCGGGCCCTGTCGGAAGCGCTAGACCAGGAGCTGGACCGGGCGCGGCGCTACAACCTGGCGCTCACGATTATCCTCGCGGACATCGACCGCTTCAAGTCGATCAACGACAGCCGCGGCCACATTGCGGGCGACTCGGTGCTCCGCCAAGTTGGAGAGCTCCTGCGCCGCGAGGCGCGCTCGGTGGACATCGTGGCCCGCTACGGCGGCGAGGAGTTCGTGGTGGTGATGCCGGAGACGGCGCTGCACGGAGCGGCGATCTTCGCCGAGCGCCTGCGGCGGCGGGTGATGGCGCGGGACTTTGCCGATCCGGGCGAGGATCCGCTGCACATGACCGTGAGCATCGGCCTCGCGTCCTTCCCCGACGAGCGCGTGCAGAGCTCCGACGGATTCGTTTCGCTCGCCGACCAGGCCCTCTACCGCGCCAAGAACGAAGGGCGCAACTTGGTGCGGCAATGAGCGAGCGCCGCTGTCCCAAGTGCGGGTCGGTGTACACCGACGCCGCCCGGTTCTGCCCCAAAGACGGCATGATGCTCGTCGACGTGCAGCCCAAGGCTCCGCCCCCTCCCTCGTCCTCCGGCAGCAGCACCGCGGTGCGCGGCCACGCCGGCGGGGCCAAGGCCCCGGGCCTCGACCGCGCGTCCAGCCTGTCGAACCAGATCCTCGACGCCCGCTACCAGGTGATGAAGAAGCTGGGCGAGGGCGGCATGTCGTACGTCTATCTGGCCAAGGAGATCTCGTCGGGCGACATCGTCGCGATCAAGGTGCTGTCACCGCGCCTCGCGTCGGACAAGAGCTCGGTCGAACGGTTGCGCCGCGAAGCGGGCCTCGCCATGCGCCTCGACCACCCCAACGTCTGCCGCATCATGCGGCTGGGCGAATCGGAGGACGGCCTCATCTATCTGGTGATGCCCTACCTCAAGGGCGAGCTGCTCTCCGACCGCGAAGTCCGCGGCGGCCCCATGGACGTCCCCCTGGGCATCAAGCTGCTGCGCCAGGTGTCGGCGGGTCTGCACCACGCGCACGAGTTGCAGATCATCCACCGCGACCTGAAGCCCGAGAACATCATGCTCGTTCCCGAAGACGGGGGACCGGATGAGGGCGACCGCGCGGTGGTGATGGACTTCGGCCTCGCCAAGGAGCGGCGCGCCGATCCGTCGATCGCCAAGCTCACCGCGACGGGCATCATCCTGGGCACGCCCGAGTTCATGAGCCCGGAGCAGATCCGCGGCAAGGCGCTCGACGCGCGCAGCGACGTCTACGCCCTCGGCATCGTCGCCTTCGAGATGTTCACCGGCAAGCTGCCGTTCCAGGGACGCAATGCTCAGGAAATGATGATCGCGCGGCTGCGCGGCCAGCCCATTCCGATTCGGCAGCTGCGCCCCGACATCCCGTCCGGCGTCGAGAAGGCGCTGACCAAAGCGCTCCAGACCAATCCCGAGGACCGCTACGGCACGGCGCTGGAGTTCGGCGACGCGCTGACCGGGTCCGGGGAGTCGCCCGGTGGGGGAGGATTGTTCGGTAAGCTCAAGGAGAAGTTCACGTGACCGCGCTCGCGCTGCTCGCCCTCCTCGCCCTCCAGCAACCGGCGCCTGCCCTAAAGGACATGGTCACAGCCATCCGGGCGGGGACCCTGGTCGACGGAACGGGCGGGGCGCCGGTCAAGAACGCGGTGATCCTGGTGCAGGGCGACCGCATCACGGCGGTCGGAGCGAACGTCCAGGTGCCCGCCGGCGCCACCGTGGTCGACCTGTCGGGATGGACCGTGCTGCCGGGATTCATCGACGCGCACGTCCACCTCACGGGGCACACGATCGGCGACGGCGACTGGCAGCACGCGGCGCTCGTCGAGAGCGCGTCGCAGCGCACCTTGCTCGGCGCCGCGCACGCCCAGCAGACGCTCGAGGCGGGATTCACCACGGTGCGAAACGTCGGCGCCGCGGAATTCACGGACATCGCGCTGCGCAACGCGATCAACGCGGGGTGGGTACCGGGTCCGCGCATCCTCGGCGCCGGGATCTCATTCGGGATCAGCGGGGGCCACTGCGACGGCTCGTCCGGGTTTCAGCCGGCGAGCCCGGCCAGCCGGGGCGGGTTCGAGACCGGCGCCGCCGACGGCGTCGAGGCCGTCCGCGCGATGGTCCGCTATGATGTGAAGAACGGCGCCGACGTCATCAAGATCTGCGCGACGGGCGGCGTCCTCTCGCCCACCGACTCGGTCGGCGTCCAGCAGTACACCGAAGAGGAAATGCGCGCCGTCGTCGAAGCGGCGCGGATGGTGGAGCGCCGCGTCGCGGCGCACGCCCACGGCACGGAGGGGATCAAGGCCGCCGTGCGCGCCGGCGTCACGTCCATCGAGCACGGCTCGATTCTGGACGCGGAGGCGGTGACGCTGATGAAGCAGCACGGCACCTGGCTCGTGCCCACGCTGCTCGCGGGGTTCACCGTCGAGTCGCTCGCCACCGCGGGCCGCCTGCCGCCCGCGATCGCGGCGAAGGCGCTCGCCATCGCGCCCCGGATGCACGCGTCGTTCAAGCTGGCGGTCGACGGCGGCGTGCGGATCGCCCTCGGCACCGACGCCGGCGTGATGCGCCACGGCACGAACGGCCGCGAGTTCGGGCTCATGGTGAAATACGGCATGACCCCGATGCAGGCGATCGTGGCGGGCACCTTGAACGGCGCCACGCTGCTCGGGCTCGAGCGCGACATCGGGACCGTGGCCGCCGGCAAACGCGCCGACCTCGTCGCCGTGCGCGGCGACCCGTTGCAGAACATCGCCCTGCTCGAGCGCGCGGACTTCGTGATGAAGGACGGCCGCGTCTTCAAGCGCGACGGCCAAGTCGTGGGACGGAGTGCCGCCGGGATTCCGTGAAGCGCTTTCCCGCCTTCGATCCCCCCGAGTACCTCGACTGGAAGCCGGACCCGAAGCTCGTCAACACCTTCCGCGCCACCGTCGAGCGCGACCCCGCGCGCTCGGGCGTCGTCGGTGCGCTCACGCCGGAAGCGAAGCTCGAGCTGTACGCCGCGTTGCTCCGCGCGCGGCTGCACGACATCCAGCTGCAGCGCTGGGTGCGCGGCGGCGTGATCTCCAAAGCGTGGCTCGGCACGGGGGAAGAAGCGTCCACGGTGGGCCCCGTGCATGCTCTCGAACGGGGGGCGGCCGGCGACATCGTCGCGCCCATGATCCGCAACGCCGCGGCGTGCCGCGAGATGGGTATGCCCCTCGCGGACATGCTGCGCGCCTACCTCGCCACCGACGACTCGCCCTCCCGCGGCCGTGACCTGCACGTCGGATCGTTCACCCACGGCGTGCTCCAACCCATCTCGCACGTGGGCGACATGGTGCCCGTGATCGCGGGCATCGCGCTGACGTTCAAGATCAAGGGCGAGCGCCGGATCGCGCTGACCTGGGTGGGCGACGGCTCGACCAAGACCGCCGCGGCGCACGAGGGGACGAACTTCGCCGCGGTCCAGAAGGTGCCCGCCATCTTCATCGTGGAGAACAATCAGGTGGCTTTGGGGACGCGGCTCGACCAGCACCACGTGCCCGGCGACTTCAAGGAATGGGCCGCGAGCTACGGGACCTGGGGCGCGCAGTTCGACGGCAACAACGTGCTCGACGCCTACGCGGCGACGCGCCTCGCC
>DASXUE010000056.1:0-27796 GCA_036505055.1 Gemmatimonadales bacterium
CCATCGCCTCCCCGGTGGAGCGCATTTCCGGCCCCAACACGGTATCCACTCCGGGGAGCTTCGTGAAGGGGAAGACAGCCTCCTTGACCGCCACCCCGGCGACGGGAAGCTCATCGGGAAGGCCCAACTCGTCCAGGGTCCGCCCCGCCATGACCGCCGCCGCAAGCTTGGCCAGGGGGACCCCCGTGGCCTTGCTGACGAAGGGGATGGTCCGGGAGGCCCTGGGATTGACCTCCAGTACGTACACCACCCCACCCTTCACCGCGAATTGGACGTTGATCAGCCCGACCACGCCCAGCGCCCGGGCAAAGGCCTGGGTCGAGCGGCGCATCTCCTCCACCTGCGCGTCCCCGATCAGGTAGGGGGGGAGGACGCACGCCGAGTCGCCCGAGTGTACCCCGGCATCCTCGATGTGCTGCATCACCCCCCCGATCACGCAGCGGGTGCCGTCCGCGATGGCGTCGACGTCGGCCTCGAACGCGTCCTCCAGGAACCGATCGATCAGCACCGGATGTTCCGGGGCGACGCGGGCGGCCTTCACGAAGAAGTCCCGCAGCGTCCCGTCGTCGTACACGATTTCCATGGCCCGGCCGCCCAGGACGTACGACGGGCGAACGAGCACGGGATAGCCGATGCGCTGCGCCACGGCCACCGCCTCCTCGACCGACCGCGCCGTGCCGTTCGGCGGCTGGCGGATGTCGAGGCGGCGGGCCAGCTCCTCGAAGCGCTTGCGGTCTTCCGCGATGTCGATGGCGTCGGGCGACGTGCCGAGGATCGGGACGCCGGCGGCCTCGAGCGGTTTGGTAAGCTGCAGGGGCGTCTGCCCGCCGAGCTGCACCACGACGCCCTTGGGCCGCTCCCAGCGCACGATCTCGATCACATCCTCGAACGTGAGCGGCTCGAAGTACAGCTTGTCCGAGATGTCGAAGTCGGTCGAGACGGTCTCGGGATTCGAGTTGATCATGATCGTCTTGAATCCCAGCTCGCGGAAGGCGAGCCCGGCCCGCACGCAGCAGTAGTCGAACTCGACGCCCTGGCCGATGCGGTTCGGGCCGCTCCCGAGGATCACCACGCCTTGCGCGCCAAGCGGCTCTGATTCGTTCTCCGTGTCGTAGGACGAATAGAGGTAGGGTGTGGACGACGGGAACTCGCCGGCGCACGTGTCCACCGTCTTGTAGGCGGGATGGATTCCGAGCGCCCAGCGGCGCTCGCGCACCGCCGTTTCGGTGGTGCCGCGCAGCGCGCCGAGCTGGCGGTCCGAGAAGCCGAGGCGCTTCATGCGCCGCAGCTCCCCGGCCCCCGGCTCCGCGAGCCCGGCGAACCAGCGCTCGGCGTCGACGAGCTCCGTCAGCTGGTGGAGAAACCAGGGATCGATTCCCGACGCCCGCGCGATGTCGTCCACCGCGAGGCCGGCGCCGAGCGCGCGCTTGATCTGGAAGATCCGCTCCGGCGTCGGCGTGTGCAGCGCGACGCGCAGATCCTCGGCCGAGTCGCTCGTGAGCCGGTCGTCGGCCAGAGTGGCGCCCGTCACCCACCCGGGCCGCCCGATCTCGAGGGCGCGGAGGCCCTTCTGGAATGCTTCTTTGAACGTGCGGCCGATCGCCATCGCCTCGCCCACGGATTTCATTTGGGTGGTGAGGCGGAAATCGGCCTTGGGAAATTTCTCGAACGCGAAGCGCGGGACCTTCACGACCACGTAGTCGAGCACCGGCTCGAACGAGGCAGGCGTCGTCTTCGTGATGTCGTTGGGCAGCTCGTCGAGCGTGTACCCCACGGCGAGCTTGGTCCCGATGCGCGCGATCGGGAATCCCGTGGCCTTCGAGGCGAGTGCCGAGGACCGGGAGACGCGGGGGTTCATCTCGATCACGAGCATCTCGCCGTCCGCCGGATTCACGGCGAACTGGATGTTGCAGCCGCCCGCTTCGACGCCGATCTCGCGGATGATCGCGATCGCGGCGTCGCGCATCCGCTGGTACTCCCGGTCGGTGAGCGTCATCGCCGGGGCGACGGTGATCGAGTCGCCGGTGTGCACACCCATCGGGTCGAGGTTCTCGATCGAGCAGACGATCACGACGTTGTCGCGCCCGTCGCGCATCACCTCCAGCTCGAATTCTTTCCACCCCAGCACGCTGCGCTCGATGAGCGTCGAATGGACGGGCGACAGCTCGAGCGCCCGCTCGACGGCCTCCTCGAACTCCGCACGGTTGAAGGCCACCCCGCCGCCCGTGCCGCCGAGCGTGAAGGAGGGCCGGATGATCGCGGGGTAGCCGACCTGCGTCACGGCTTCCAACGCCGCATCGACCGAGGTCACCGTATGGCCCACCGGCGTCTCGAGGCCGATGCGGCGCATCGCGGCGGCGAACTCCGCCCGGTCCTCGGCCATCCGGATGGCGCGCGCATTGGCACCGATCAGCTCGACGCCGTACCGCTCCAGCGTGCCGTCGTTCGCCAGCGCCATCGCCACGTTGAGCGCCGTTTGGCCGCCCATCGTCGGCAGCAGCGCGTCGGGACGCTCCCGCTCGATCACGCGCCGGACCCACTCGGGCGTCACCGGCTCGATGTAGGTGCGATCCGCCAGCTCCGGATCAGTCATGATCGTGGCCGGGTTCGAGTTCACCAGCACGACCGCATACCCTTCTTCCTTGAGGGCCTTGATCGCCTGCGTGCCCGAGTAGTCGAACTCGGCTCCCTGCCCGATGACGATCGGGCCGGAGCCGAGCAGGAGGATGCGGTGCAGGTCAGTCCGTTTGGGCATCGAGCACTTCCCGCAGGGTGTCTTCGAGCGAGTGGCGGGGGCTCCACCCCGTGGCCGCGCGCAGCCTCGTCGCGTCCCCCACGAGCACCGGCCGGGCGTCGGGGCGCGCGTGGCTCGCGTCGTGCTCGCGTTTCGGGTGGAACTCGAGCAGGCGTTCCACGCAGGTCTGCACCTCCTCGAGCGACACCGCCTGCCCGGAGGCGACGTTGTACACCTCGCCCGGTGCGCCACGCTCGAGCAGCCGGACGTACGCGTCCACGACGTCCGCGACGTGCAGGAAGTCGCGCACGGCCGTGAGATCGCCCACGGGCACGACCGGCCACCCGTGCCGCTTCGCGTCCCGGAGGATGCGGCACTTGCCGGCGACCCAGTAGCGCGGGTCTTGCCCGGGGCCGATGTGCGGGAAGGGCCGGGCCACGACGACGGACAGCCCCTGGCTGCGAAACGTGTGCAGTGCGGCCAACTCTCCCCCGAGCTTGCTGGCGTTGTACGGTGCCGTAGGGCCTACCGCATCGTCTTCCCGGTGAGGCGTCGTGCTGGGGGCGTACACTTCGGCGCTCGAAACAACGAGCAGCCGCGGCGCGGTGCGCCACCGCGCGGCGGCCTCGGCGAGCAGCCGCGCGACGCGCGCCGTCCCCTCGGCGTTCACGGCCCACGCCAGCGCGGGGCGCTCGCGCGCGTCCTTGGTCGACGCGACGGCGGCGAGGTGAATCACCGCATCGACGGGCGCGCCGAAGGCGCCGCGCACCGACGCGTCGCTCGTGACATCGAGCGACATCCCGCCGTTCGCCCCGGGGCCGTGCGCCGCGACGACAGTGTGGCCATCCGCGGCGAGGCGGGCGACCGCGGCCCGCCCCACGAATCCGTTGGCGCCCGTCACCAACACCTTCATCCCTGCCGCTCCAGGTCCGCGTCGACCATCATCGTCACGAGGCGCTCGAAGCCGACCTTGGGGGCCCAGCCCAGCTCGCGCCGAGCCTTCCCGGCGTCGGCGAGCAGGACATCGACTTCCGCCGGGCGCACGAACCGGGGATCCACCTTCACGTACTGCTTCCAGTCGAGCCCGACGTGCCGGAACGCCACTTCGCACAGCTCGCGCACCGTATGCGTCTCGCCCGAGCCGACGACGTAATCCTGCGGGTCGTCACGCTGCAGCATCCGCCACATGGCGTCGACGTAGTCGCCGGCGAAGCCCCAGTCGCGCCCCGCTTCGATGTTTCCCAGGCGCAGCTCGGTCGCCTTCCCCTTCACGATGCGGGCGACGGCGTCGGTCACTTTGCGCGTGACGAACTCGAGCCCGCGCCGCGGCGATTCGTGGTTGAAGAGGATGCCGCTGACGGCGTACATCCCGTACGACTCGCGGTAGTTCACCGTGATCCAGTGCCCGTAGACCTTGGCGACGCCGTAGGGGGAGCGCGGATAGAAGGGAGTCGTCTCCCGCTGCGGCGTCTCGACGGCCTTGCCGAACATCTCGGAGGAGCTGGCCTGATAGAAGCGCGCCTCGGGGTGCGCCAGCCGAATCGCTTCGAGGAGGCGCGTGACCCCGAGCGCCGTGAACTCGCCCGTCAGGACCGGTTGGGTCCAGGACGTCGGGACGAAGCTCTGGGCGGCGAGGTTGTAGACCTCGTGCGGCTTCACATCCCGGATCACCGCGGTCAGCGAGTGCTGATCGAGGAGGTCGGCGGGGACGACGTGGAGGCGGTCGAGGAGGTGCCCGATCCGCTCGTAGGAGTCGTGCGAGGTGCGGCGCACGACGCCGATCACCTCGTAGCCCTTCTCGAGCAGCAGCTCGGCGAGGTACGACCCATCCTGGCCGGTGACGCCGGTGACGACGGCCGTCCGGCGGGGTTGCCGCTCGGCAACCGCCTGCTTAGTTTCCGCCCGGTCCGCGACCCGGTGACGCCGTTCCCGGATTCCCGTTTTAGGACTCATTACCGCAGGTCAGGCTCCGATGGCTCGAGTGTGTGAAATCTGTGGCAAGGGCCCCATCACGGGGCACAACGTCAGCCACGCGAACAACAAGACGAACCGGCGCTGGTACCCGAACCTGCAGCGGGTGCGGGCGCTCGTGAACGGCTCCGTGCGGCGCCTGCGGGTGTGTACCCGCTGCCTCAAATCGAACAAAGTGGCGAAGGCGTCCTGACGCGTACGAAAAAGGGGACCCGCCGGGGTCCCCCTGTCGTTTCTCACCCCCGCCGCTCCTTCACTCACTCAGCAGCTCGATCCGTGCCACGTCGGCGCCGTCACCGGGACGGTGGCCCAGCTTGATGATGCGCGTATAGCCGCCGGGGCGGGCGGCGAAGCGCTTCCCGATCTCGCCGAAGAGCTTGTGCGTGACGCCCTTGTCCTTGAGCCGCCGCTCGACCAGCCGCCGCGCGTGAAGGTCGCCGCGCCGCGCCAAGGTGATGAGCCGCTCGGCAAACGGCCGCAGCTCTTTCGCCTTCGCCACGGTCGTCTTGATGCCTCCGTGCAGAAACAGGCTCGTGGCCATGTTGTTCAGCGTCGCCTTTTTGTGACTCGACGTCCGCGACAGCTGGCGGCCCTTGGCGCGATGCCGCATTACTCCTCCTCACCGCCCGTGAGCTGCGCGAGCGGCGCGACACCGGGGTCGAGGATGCGGATGTCCCCCGCCTCGCCCTCCTCGAACCGCATGCCGAAGTTCAGCCCTTCGCGGCGCAGCAGCTCGGCGATCTCGCCCAGCGCCTTCTCGCCGACGTTCTTGACCTTGAGCAGGTCCTCTTCGCGGAACTGGACCAGGTCGCCCAGGGTCCGGATGTTCGAATTCTTGAGCGAATTGATGGACCGCACGGAGAGCCCGGCGTCGTCGATGGCGCGGCCGAGGACCTCCCGCAGCCGGCTCGCCTGCTGCCCGCCGTTGCCGGCGGGCTCGGCGGCCACCATCGGGACCTTGCCGAAGTCCACGAAGAAGCGGAAGTGCTCCTGCGCCAGCGCCGCGGCGTAGGCGACGGCATCCTCGGGGGAAATCGTGCCGTTCGTCTCGACGGTCAGCGTCAGCCGGTCATAGTCGGTGCGCTGGCCGACGCGCGTCTCGGCGACCGTGAAGTTGGCGCGGCGCACCGGATTGTAGATCGAGTCGATGCGCACGACGTCCACCGGCATCGTCCGGTCCACCGGGTGCTGCTCCGCCTCGACGTAGCCGCGGCCCTTGTTCACGTACAGCTCGGCCGACAGCTCGCGGTCGTCCTGCACGGTGAACAGCAGCTGGTCGGCGTTGACGATGCTGACCGAGCCGTGCGCCTCGAGGTCGCGGGCGTACACGGGCCCCGCTTTCTCGACCTTGAGCCGCAGCACCGCCTCGTCGACGTCGGGGACGAGGACCAGGGTCAGCTGCTTCAAGCGCTGGATGATCTGGTGCACGTCTTCGACGACGCCCGGGATGGTCTGGTGCTCGTGCACCACGCCGTCGATCCGGAACGCCCACACGGCGGCGCCGCGCAGCGACGACAGGAGGAGGCGGCGCAGGGAGTTACCCAGCGTATACCCGTACCCGCGCTCGAGCGGCTGGAGGCGGAATTCGGCGGCATTGGGGTTGTCCTCGCGCTTGGTCATCTCGACCAGATGCGGGCGGACCAACCCGGTCACATCAAGAGTCGTCATCACTTGGAATAGAGCTCGACGATTAACTGTTCTTGCGCGGCGATCGGGATGGCATCGCGGGTCGGCCGCTCCGTCATCCTGCCCAGCGCTTTGTCGGTGTCCACCTGGATCCATGAAACCGGCTGCCCGCGCGTGAACTGCTCCAGCGCGGCCTTCACCTGCACGAGCTCGCGGCTCGCATCGGCCACTTTCACTTCGTCGCCTGGACGCCCGCGGTAGGACGGGATGTCCACCGTACGGCCGTTCACCAGAATGTGGCGGTGCCGGACCAGCTGGCGCGCCTGCTTGCGCGACGTGGCGAAGCCCATCCGATACACGAGGTTGTCGAGGCGGCTCTCGAGAGCGACGAGCAGTGCTTCACCCGTCACGCCCGGCTCCTTGGTGGCACGCTCGAAGATGTTGCGGAACTGGCGCTCCGAGAGGCCGTAGATCCGCTTGACCTTCTGTTTCTCACGCAGCTGCTTCGCGTACTCGGACGCCTTGCGCCGCCGGCCGGTGGATTGCCCGTGCTGGCCCGGCGCGTATGCCCGGCGCTCGACGGCGCACTTTTCCGTGAGGCAGCGCGTCCCCTTGAGGAACAGCTTCGTGCCTTCGCGGCGGCACAGCCGGCAAACGGGACCCGTGTATCGAGCCATGGCTTAGACCCGCCGTTTCTTGGGCGGGCGGCACCCGTTGTGCGGAATCGGGGTCACGTCGCGGATCGAGCGGATCTGCAGTCCGGCGCTCGCGAGCGCCTGGATCGCGGACTCACGCCCCGAACCGGGGCCCTGGACGCGTACATGCACGCGCTTCACGCCGAGATTCAACGCTTCGCGCGCCGCCTGCTCGGCCGCCACAGTCGCCGCAAACGGCGTCGACTTCTTGGAGCCCTTGAACCCCGCCTTGCCCGAGGATCCCCACGTGATGGCATTCCCCTGCAGGTCGGTGATCGTGATCAGGGTGTTGTTGAACGTCGCCGTGATGTGGGCAATGCCCTCCGCCTCGACGACTTTCTTGGCGCGCTTGGCGCCCGTTGCCTTCGCCTGTGCCATTTACGCTACTTTTTCAGCGCGGGCTTCTTCTTGCCCGCGATCGCGCGCCGCGGCCCCTTCTTGGTGCGCGCATTCGTGTGCGTGCGCTGGCCGCGCACCGGCAGATTCTTGCGATGCCGCGTCCCGCGGTACGTCCCGATGTCCATCAAGCGCTTGATGTTCATCGCGACTTCGGTGCGCAGCGCCCCTTCGACCTTGTAGTCTCGCTCGATCACCTGCCGCAGCCGCGCCACCTCGGCATCGCGCAGATCCCGCACCCGCGCGTCCGGACTCACGCCGGTCTCCGCGAGGATCTTTTTCGCGTTGCTCGGGCCGATGCCGAAAATGTACGGAAGGGCGTACTGAATCTTTTTGTCGCGCGGCAGATCCACGCCTGCAATACGGGCCATGCGCTAACCCTGCCGCTGCTTGTGCTTCGGGTTGCGCTTACAGATCACGCGGATGACACCTCGACGCGTGACGACCTTGCAGTGCTCGCAAATCGGGCGGACACTCGAGCGTACCTTCAACGGACGTCTCCGGGAAATTATCTGGTTGAGTCTTGAACAATAGACGGGCCTGTAAGTCTACGCAAGGGGCCAAATTACGGGGCACTGCGCAACTCGGCCAACACCCACCGCCCCCCCCGCAGCCGGAATCCGAGAAACAACGTCTCGCTGCGCAGGTCGCTCGTCCCCGCCACGACGTACCGCCGCGCCAACTCCACGAACCCTTCTCTCCCGGGAACCACTTCCTGTGTGCGCGTGACGTCGAGCCCACGCTCCTCGGCGGGCCCGAGATAGCGGCGCAGCAGCTCCACCGCCTGGGCACGCCCCAGCGGCGACGAGGGATCGGCACCGGGGATCTGCAACACGAGGCTCGAGCTCTGGCCGACCAGCCCCTGGGGATCGTGGGCCAGCCAAGCCCGCCGTGCCTGCTCGGCCGCCTCGGGCAAAGTCGCCTGGGCCCAAGAGTGCACCGGGAGGGGGAGGATCGCCGGCAGCAGCCACCACATTCGCGTCATGGGCTCTGTATACCCCGCATGATGCGTCGATAGGCCTCGACGGGGTCGGCCGCTCCCGTGATGGAGCGTCCGACGACGAGGTGGCTGGCCCCGCGGCGCACCGCTTCGCCGGGCGTCATGGTGCGTGCCTGGTCGGCCGCCCCGTCCCCCGAGAGCCGGATTCCGGGCACGACAATCCACGGTTCGGGGCCGAGCGCTTCGCGCAGAAGGCCCAGCTCGTGCCCCGAAGCGACCACTCCCCGCAGTCCCGCCTGCAGCGCGGGGCGCGCGAGTCGCTCGGCCTCGAAGGCAAGATCGGGCACTCCGCGACCCAGCACCGCTTCGAACCCGGCGGCATCGTGGGAGGTGAGGACGGTCACGCCGACGAGCGCCAGGTCCGGCCCGGCGGCGGCCGCCGCCGCCTCGAGCATGGCGCGGCCGCCGAGGCAGTGCACCGTGGCCATCGCGACACCGAGCTCCCTCGCGGCCGTGACCGCACCCGCGACCGTGGTGGGAATGTCGTGCCACTTGAGGTCGAGAAACACCTTCACGCCGCGAGCGGCGAACTCCCGGACCAGCGCCGGGCCTTCGCGCACGTAGAGCACGGGTCCGAGCTTCACGCAGCGGAGGTCGGGGAGCCGGGAGGCGAGGGCGGCCGCGGCGCGTGCGTCCGGGAGATCGAGCGCGACGATGAGCTCAGCCATGCGCCAGCTCCCGGGCGACGCGCTCGGGCACGCGGGGGTCGGCGAGCGCCGCCGTACCGATGGCGACGAGCGAGGCCCCGGCTTCGAGATAAGCGCGGGCGTCGGCCGCCGTCCTGATCCCGCCGACGCCGATCACAGGGATCCCGACGCGCTCCGTCACCCGTCGCGTCGCCAGCACGCCGATCGGGAGGAGCGCGGGCCCGGAGACGCCGCCGCTGCCGTTGCCGAGGCGCGCGTCGAGCAGGCCGGGGATCGTGTTCACGAGGCTCACGGCGTCGGCACCCTCTTCCTGGGCCACCCGTGCCATCGTCGCCAGATCGGGGAGCACGGGGGAGAGCTTCACGCTGAGCGGCCGCGTGGCGGCGCGCCGGCAGGCGCGCACGAGCTCCGCCAGGCCGCGCGGCTCGGCCCCGAACTCGAGGCCGCCGGTGCTCGTGTTGGGACATGACGCGTTGATCTCGAAGGCGGCGATCGCGCCGAGTGTCGTGAGGCGCTCGATCACGCGGACGTAGTCCGCAAGGTCGGCCCCGGCGACGTTGACGAGGATCCGGGCGTAGCGCAGGCGCGCCGCCAGCCACGGGACCTCATGCGTCGCGACGGCCTCGAGACCGGGGTTGGCCAGCCCCACGGCGTTGAGCATTCCACCTGAGAACTCCGCGACGCGCGGCGCCGGGTGGCCCTGCCGGGCCTCGGGGGTCACGGCCTTGGTGACGATGCCGCCCAAGGCATCGAGGTCGATGACGCCGTCCACCTCCCGGCCGAACCCGGCGGTGCCGGCGGCCAGCAGGACGGGGTTCTGGAAGGTGACGCCGAAGAGGCGGACGGCGCTCACTGCCGCTCGCGCCGCTCGGCGGCGGCGGAGGGCTTGGCGGCGCGCGGCCGCGCGGGCTCCGGCGCCTCCTCGAGCCACGGCCCCCGCGGGCCGGTGCGCAGCGGGAGCGTGGCGTCGCGGGCGTCGCCCCGCAACGACGTGACCGTGAGCCGGAGGCCGAGCTCCCGTGCCAACGAATCCTCCGCCGCAGCGTAGGCGAGGGGCGCTTCGCCATGGAGCGCGCGGGTGTAGGGCGATCCCGCGTAGGTGGTCTCGAGCACACCGACAATCGAGTCGTGCCGATCGGGCAACAGGGTCAGCGCCGCGAGCAGCGCTTTGGGGGCGAACAACGATCCCGGGTCCGCCGCCGCGAGGTCGAGAAAGAGGCGGCCCGCGAGCCGGAGCGCCGCGAGCGAATCGCGCGCGAGCTCGGCGGCGCGGAAGCCCGCGCCGGGTGTCGTGGGGGTGTCCGCGATCTGGGTGAGCAGGGCGAGGACGCCGCGCGCCCCGCCGCCCGTCCCCACCCGAGGGTCGAGCTGGGTGACGCGCCGCAGCTCGGCGACCACCAGCGCCAGCTCGGCGCGGGACGTGGCGCGTGCGGCGGCGGCCCGCTGCACGCGCAGCCGGGCGGTTCCCGCCTCGACCGACCCCGGTGCCGCCGCGATGGCCGCCTGGTAGCGCGCCGCTGCGGGCTCCGGCGCGCCGGCGACAAGCAGCCGATCACCGTCGGCAATCATCAGGCGCGCGCCGGCGGCGAACGGCAGGCGCCCGCGGGTGAGCATCCGGTCGAGGGCCGCGGACGCCGCCGGCGCGCCACCCTCGTCGGCGAGGGCCGCGAGCAATTCGGCCCACTCCGTCTCCGTTGCGGTCGCGGCAGCGATCGTATCCAGCATGGCGCTCGCCTCGACGATCCGGCCCGCGGCGATCAGGGCGTCCGCCCGAGCCCGCAGGGCGCCCGGCTCGCGCGACGCGCGAAAGTGCAGCACGGCGGTCTCGTACTCGAGGCGCACCGCGGCCGCCCGGCCCGCCAGGTACTCGGCGCGGGAGCGGCGGCGCGCGTCGTTCGACGCGAGCGGCCCCGTGAGCGCTTGTTCCGCCTCGACCGGCCGCCCCCCCGCCAGGGCGCAGTCCGCGGCCGCGAGGGCTGCGCGCTCGCGCAGCGGCGCGTCGCTCACGGTGGCGAGCGCTTTCGCGATGGGCGCGGCGGCGAGCACGCACATCCCGGCGCGGGCCATTCCTTCGCCCCGCAGGACGAGCGCGTCGTCCGCCCACCGGCTTCCCGGATGCCGCGCCAGCGCCGATTCCGCCTTCACCGCCGCGCGGGCCCACTGGGCGCGCGCTTCCGGCTCGCGGCCATCCGCCTCGAGGCGCCGCGCGTCCTTGGCGAAGCGCTCCGCACTCCACATCGCGTTGTAATAGGTGCAGCCCGCGACGAGCGCGAGGAGCGGCAGGGCACGCCTCACTGTCCGGATCCTCCCACGGCGAGTTTGCGCTCGAACTCTAGCAGGTAGGCGACGATGCCGTCGGCCATGGCGTTGGCGATTCGGTGCTGGCCCAGGGCGGAGGCGAGAAACGCGCCGTCCTCGCGCCGCGTCGCGAACCCCGTCTCGACCAGGATCGCCGGGCGGCGCGCGGCCGCCAGCACCATGAAGGGCCCCTGCTGCACGCCGCGATCTTCGCCGGGATGGATCGCCGACACGCGCCCCTGAACCAGCGCCGCCAGCCGCGCCGACTCCCGCAGGTATTCGTTCAGCTGCAGGTCCCGGAGAATGAAGGCCAGCGGGCCGTCGGTCGTCGACGCTTCGGTCTCGAACCGCAGGGCGTCGTTCTCGGTCTGCGCCACGCGCTTCTGATCCTCGGTCTTCGCGTCCGAGAGGAAGTAGGTCTCCACCCCGCTCACGCGGCCTTGGCGCGGACCGGGGGGCATCGCGTTGACGTGGATGCTCACGAACAGATCGCACTCGGCGCGGCAGAAGCGCGGGCGATCCGCCAAGGCGATCAGGGTGTCGCTCGCCCGCGTCAGCACGACCGTCAGGCCGCGCCGCACCAGCTCCGCGCGGAGCATCCGTCCGATCGACAGGGTGATGTCTTTCTCGGCGAGGCCGCCCGGCAGGTACTGACCGGGATTGCCCGGATCCACGCCCCCGTGGCCGGGGTCGACGACGACGGTGTGCTGCAGGCGCAGTCCCGTCGTGGCACGGGGCCCGCCGCCGGCCGGCAGCGACGCCGCGGGCGTGACCGCGGTCGGGCGCGGCTGCGGAGCGGCGGCGAACGGCTGCGGCCGCTCCTCCAGCCGGGAGAGGAGCGGATCCCAACGGTAGCGCGCGCCTAGCAGCCGCGGCACGTATCCGGCGAGCCAGTGGAGCGGGAGGAACAGCGTGTCGCGCGCGACGTAGGGCGAGCTGACGAGCGGGTACGCGGTGTCTCCGGTGCGCATGAAGGGCGCACCGAGATCGAACTCGAACGAGCGGCCGCCGAGCGAGACTCGGACCGCGGAGCCGTCGAGGACGGTTGCCAATCCCAGCGGCTGCACGAGCAGCGGCGCCGCCACCGCGGCGGCGCCCCGCTCGGTCGAGACGGGGACGAGGACCCGGCCGCGCGGCGTGGCGATCTGCACCGCCTGAGGGAGGAGCACCCCGAGCAGGAGCCACGCGATCACGTGCGCCGCCCCTTCACGACGCGCGCCATTTCCCGCTCGGCGACGCGCCGCTTCAGATCCTCGCGCTTGTCGTGCGCCTTTTTCGCCTTCGCGAGCGCGATCGCGACTTTTGCGAGGCCGTCCTTGAAGTACAGTTCGAGGGGCACGAGCGTGAGGCCCTTCTGCGTCGTGGCGCCGATCAGTTTCCGGATTTCGCGTTTGTGGAGCAGCAGCTTGCGGGAGCGGGCGGGAGGAGGATTGTTGTAACTGCCCGGACCGTAGTGGGAGATAGTCATCCCTTCGAGCCAGACTTCACCGCCTCGGACGTGCGCATACGCTTCGCCGAGGCTCGCCTTCCGGTCGCGGAGCGATTTGACTTCCGTACCGGTCAGGACGAGGCCCGCCTCCCACGTCTCCAGAAGGTGGTAGTCGTGTCGCGCGCGAGGATTCCGGGCGATGGATACTTTGTCCAAGGGTCGCTGCCAAAATACGCGTTGACTTGAGGTTATACAACGGTCTATATTCGCCGTTCCGCAGCACTACGCCGAAGTGGTGGAACTGGTAGACGCGCTGGCTTCAGGAGCCAGTGGGCGCAAGCCCGTGTGGGTTCGAGTCCCACCTTCGGCACTCAATATCGAGGCACCGCGCGATCCACGTCGACGCTCCACGCGTCGATGCCCCCCCTCAAGCTTCGCACTTTCGCAAAGCCCGCCCCCTTCAGGATCTCTAGCGCCTTCATGGACCGCACCCCACGGTGGCAGTGCGTCACGATCTCCGCGTGTCCGTCCAGCTCGTTCAGCCGCTGCGGTAACTCGCTGAGGGGAATGAGCGTCGTGCCGTCGATGCGCGCGATGGCGTACTCGTGCGGCTCACGCACGTCCACAATCACCAGACCGGGATTGCGCCGGCGCTCCGCGTCGAGCTGCGCCGCCGTGATCTCGGGGCCGGCGTACGCCGGCTCGGCACCGATGCCGCAGAAGGCCTCGTAGTCGATCAGGCGCGTGACCGTCGGATGCGAGCCGCAGACCGGGCAATCGGGGTCCTTCTCGAGCCGCAGCTCGCGGAATTGCAATTTCAGGGCGTCGAACAGCACGAGCCGCCCGATGAGGGAATCGCCACGACCGAGAATCAGCTTGATCGTCTCGAGCGCCTGGAGCGACCCAATGATGCCCGGCAGCACGCCGAGCACGCCGCCTTCGGCGCAGCTCGGCACGAGTCCCGGCGGCGGGGGCTCAGCGTAGAGGCAGCGATAGCAGGGCCCCTCCTTGGCGTAGAACACCGACGCCTGCCCCTCAAAGCGGAAGATCGAGCCGTAGACGTTCGGCTTGCCCAAGAGCACGCAGGCGTCGTTCACGAGATAGCGCGTCGGGAAGTTGTCGGTCCCATCGGCGACGACGTCGAACTCGCGAATGATGTCGAGGGCGTTTTGGGACGTGAGGCGCGTCTCGAACGGCTCCACCCGGACATGCGGGTTGATGTCGCCGATGCGCTCGCGCGCCGATTCGAGCTTCGACGTCCCGACTTTCGAGGTACCATGGAGGATCTGACGCTGCAGGTTGGTCTGGTCGACGACGTCGAAATCGACGATCCCGAGCGTGCCGACGCCCGCGGCGGCCAGGTACAGCGCGGCGGGGGAGCCCAGCCCGCCGGCGCCTACGAGCAGAACGCGCGCCGCTTTGAGCTTGCGCTGACCCTCGACGCCGACGTCCGGCAACAGGAGGTGCCTTGAGTAGCGCAGCACTTCCTCGTGCGACAGCGGCTGTGTGGGAACGGCCATGGTGCCCGACTAGGTCTCGGCGGCGACTCCGACGATCTGGTACAGCTGCGCCTCCTGATGCATCAGATCGGCCAGGGAGATGCCGGACAGCAGCTCGTTGATGCGCCGCTCCAGCATCCGCCACACCGGCCGGATGCTGCACGAGGCGTCCGGGCTGCAACGGGTGGGGTCTACGGGGTGCAAGTCGCAGTTGACTTCGAAGGTCACGTGCTCGGAGGCTTCGAGCACGTCTTTCACCGTGACGCTCTGCGGTTCGCGGGCGAGGGAGTAGCCGCCCTTCGCCCCGCGGGCCGACTCGACGAGCCCCGCGCGCCGCAGGCGCAGCAGGATCTGCTCCACGTAGTCGTGGGGCAAGCGCTCGTGCTCCGACAGCTCGCGCGCCGCGACCGGACCCTCCCCCGCACGCTTGGCGAGGTGGAGGGAAACGATCAGCCCATACTCTCCCCACGTGGTGACGCGCATGCCGGAATATGGGAGAAGGCCTGTCGGGATTCAATGGGCCTACGGGCCCGCGGCGTGCTCCAACCTGGGGCTGAGACTCACGCCGACCTGCATCAAGAAGACGTTCTCGCGCGTGTTGCGCTGCAGCCAGAGCACTCGCCCACTGAGGTTCCACATCAGGGAAGCCCCGCTGAAGACGTCGGCACCCAGCCCGCCCTGCGCTCCCTGCGCGACACCACGATCGATGCCTGGCGATGGGAAACCGGCGACGAGGAGGCCCAGCTCGCCGTAGAACCGGCCCCACACAGGATGGATCGACGCCTCGTAGCCCGGGGCGAAGAGGATCGCGAAGGGCTCGCAGTTGCCCGGGCACCCCTGGGTCACGCGCAACGGAGCGTAGTCGATCTGCAGGCCCATGACCCCGGCCTTCTTCGTGTCACGCCGGAAACGGACGCCCAGGGTGGGGCCGCGTCCTTCCATCGGCCCGCTGAGCGCGACGAGCATGCCGGCCACCGGCCCGAGCGTCCCGTTCGTGAGCTGCGTCTTTGGCGGCTTTCCGAACGTCACCGAGACGTTGGCCCGCGCTTCCAGCGCCTGGATCGCGCTGTTCGGCACCTGGAAAAACCGGCCCTCGACCAGCGCGGCCGCTCGGTTCCCGAGGCTCACCCGCACGCCCAGCCCGTACGCGAGGCCGATTTCGCTCGTCGTCGCCGAGGTCGCAAGGAGGCCGCAGGCGAACCGGGGACTCGACTCGGTCACCCGCGCCAGGCCGATCTGGGTCGAGGCGAAGGGGGCGATTCCTTTCGGCCCGACGGGATAGTAGTTCGACTCGACGCCATAGAACGTCAGCGCGCGGGTGCAGGCGTCGGAGGAGAGATCCTTGTAGCGGGACGCGGTGAGGCCGATCTCGCCGTCTTCCCCGGAGAGGAACGCGAGGGTGCCGCCGAACGACGGATACGAATGCCCGGTGCCGGAATCGTTTTCGATCGACATCGTCGAGACCGTGGGACCGAGCCGGACGCGGCCCTGGGCCGCGGCGCTGCCGACCAGCGTGACCGCGGTCACGCACCACAACAAGGTTCGCATGAGGAGACTTCTACTGCGCCGGAGGAGCCGGTGCCGTGACAGTGGTCACCGGCCCCTGTGGCGGCGGCGCCCTACTTGATCAGGAGGCCGACGACGATCCCGGCGGCCAACATCCGGGCGAGCCAGGCCCACATCGTCGCGTTGTGTAGCGGCCGGACCTTGTCCCACCATACGCCACTCCCGATGCTCGAAAGGGCGATCGTGGGTAGCCACAAGACACCCGCGAACTCCATTCCCGCCAGCGGTCCCCCGCCCTGCACCCACAGGCTCCCCACGAAGTGGGCGTACAGGTAGGCGAATAACAAGCCGAACACGAGGGACAACACCGCCGACTTGGCGAGCATCGGCCCCATGTTGACGGGTTGACCCGCGGGCGGAGGTGTGGCGAACCCTTCCATCCCCTTCGTGAAGACCTTGCCCCACATCACGTAGTCGACGAGGTACGCGACCACGCCGGCGACCAGTCCAGCGACGATCCAACTCATACGTGCTCCTCCTCATTGAAGAGTGTGCACAGCAGACGGCTCGTCTCCGAGACTATTTCCGCTCTCCGGGCACCCCCAACTCGGTCATGGCCCGCAGGTCCAGCACCTCGTCGAGCTCCTTCCCCTTCAGCAGCCCCTTCTCGATTACCAGTTGGCGCACCGTGACGTTCTTCGCCACCGCCTCCTTGGCCAGTTTGGCGGCTTCGGCATAACCGATCTTCGGCGCGAGCGCCGTCACGAGCGCGGGACTCCGCTCGAGCCAATGCGCGCACTGCGTCGCGTCCGCCTCGATGCCCTCCACGCACCGCTCGGCCAGCACGCGGCTGGCGCTCGTCAGGATGGTCATCGAGAACAACACGTTGTGCGCGATGACCGGCATCATCACGTTCAGCTCGAGCTGGCCGGCCTCCGCCGACACCGCGACCGTCGCGTCGTTCCCCATGGCCTGGAAGCACACCATGTTCACCATCTCCGGGATCGACGGGTTCACCTTTCCGGGCATGATGCTCGATCCGGGTTGCACGGCCGGGAGCACGATCTCGGCGAGGCCGGTGCGTGGCCCCGACGCCAGCAGGCGGAGATCGCTGGCGATCTTCCCGAGATCCACGGCGTACGTGCGGAGCGCCCCGGAGAACGCCGCCGCGTCGCCCATGGATTGCATGAGCTGGACGCGGTCCTTCCCTTCCCGCAGCTCGAGTCCCGTCATCGTGCGCAGGTGCTTGACCATCAGGCCCGGATACTCGGGAACGGCATTCAGACCCGTCCCGACTGCGGTGCCACCGATGCCGAGGTCGCGGAGACCGTCGGCCGACTGGGCGAGGCGGTCGCGGTTGCGCTCGATGGTGCGCCCGTAGGCCGTGAACTCCTGACCCAACCGTATCGGCGTGGCGTCCTGGAGATGGGTCCGCCCCGACTTCACGATGCCGTCGAAGGCCTTGCCTTTGGCGAGGAACGCGCGGGCCAGCCGGTCCAACGCCTCGAGCAGCCCGGGGAGCTGGGCCAGGGCCGCGAGCCGGATGGCCGTGGGGATCACGTCGTTCGTGGACTGCGCCATGTTGACGTGGTCGTTCGGATGCACGGGCTTGTACGCGCCGCGCGCGCCCCCGAGCAGCTCGTTGGCGCGGTTCGCCAGGACCTCGTTGCAATTCATGTTGTGCGAAGTGCCGGCCCCGGCCTGATAGGGGTCGACCACGAACTGCTCGCGGTGCGCGCCGCCGAGAATCTCGTCGGCCGCACGGACGATGGCGTCGGCGAGTTTGCCGTCGAGCCGGCCGGTGGCCTTGTTGGTGAGGGCCGCCGCTTTCTTGATCCGGATGACCGCGTCGACGAAGGGGGCGAGGGGGCGCAGATTGGAGATGGGGAAGTTGTGCCGCGCCCGCTCGGTCTGGATGCCGTAGAGGGCTTCGGCGGGCACGGGCAACTCACCCAGGGGATCGCGTTCGATGCGCGTCGCGCTCATCGCCTCGTTCCGTTGCATCACATTGCCGTCCGTCTCGAGCCAGGAATCACCCATGGAGCTCCGAGAGCTGGTCCAACACCTCCCCGGCCGTGCCGCCTTCCGCGCCGACAAGATGGCGAAGGTCGACTGCTTCCGCTCCGAGCGCCTGCTGGTGGGGCTGAACTGTTTCGAGCCGGGCCAGTCGCAACCCATCCACGCGCATGCGGGCGCCGACAAATTCTATTTGGTTCTCTCCGGAAAGGCGAATTTCGTCGTTGGCGACCGGGTCGTGGCGGCTGGCCCGGGCGACCTGGTCCTGGCGCCCGCCGACATCCCGCACGGCGTCGAGCGCGCCACCGAACGCGCCGTCGTTCTCGTCGCTATGGCGCCGCCGCCGGCGGCTTAGGCCGGCGCCGGAACCAGCCGATGGTGAACAATTCCTTGGCCGCCTGGGCCCCATGGGTCCGGACGAGGAGGTAGACGCCGAGCGTTGTGAGCAACACCGCCGTGTAGAACCGCCACATCAGCAGCATGATCACCTGCTGTCCCGCGCCGAACCATCCCGCGAACCCCGACAGAAACGCGAGCTCGATGCCTCCGCCTCCGGACGGGAGCGGAACGACGAGTGCGGCGTGCAGCAGGGCCAGTGCGCCGAAGAACATCACGCCCAGCGGCGGCGCACCGGGGTGGCCCCACACGAGCGCCGGAAGGATCAGCGCCCGCGCGGCGAAGCTGGCGACCGTGAGCAGGGCCCCGACGACCAGCACCCACCCCGGGGCCCGGCGCACGTGCGCGATCGCGACCCGCCACTGGCGCCGCACCCGGTGCCGGATCATCCCCGCCCGGACAAAGCGCTGCAGCACGTAAATGAGTAAGAGCACGGCCAGCACCACGACCTCGATCGCCAGGAGGTCCCGGGCCAGATTGCGGCCCAGCCAGCGCGACGCGAGGTAGCCCCAGTCCGGTATGTAATGGACGGCGAGGGCGGCGACCACCAGGCCGAAGACGGGCCACTCGGCGGCGACTTCGACGCCAAGCGCGACGAGCGCGGTCACCGGCCGTACGCCGGACCAGGTCATCCCGAGGAAGCGCGCCGGCTCTCCCCCCAATCGATTGGGCGTCAGCGTGGACGCGGCTTCGCCGTAGAGATTCAGACGCAGGGCGTCGCGGAAGGACAGACGGCCGCCCGCAGCCCACGTGGCGAGCTGGATGCGCCAGGCGCGGGTCACGCAGTCGATCGTCAACAGGAGCAGCGCCAGGACGTGATTCATTCTTCCCCAGCCGGCGGCCGCTCCACGACGACGGGACCGCGCGGAATGTACTGGCAGGCGAGCCGCCAGCCCTGCGGCACGAGGGGGCCGAGGCGGGTCCGGTCGGTCTTGCCGGGCGGCCAGTCGCCCTCCACGACGCGGACGCGACAGGTGGTGCAGTTGCCCATCCCACCGCACACCATTTTCAGGGGAGCTCCCGCGCGCTCGGCGAGCTCCAGCACGGTGCGGCCGCCGGCGGGGAGGAGCGTGAGGCGAATCTCAGTCAGAGCAGTCGCCCAGGGGATAGATGTAGCCGCAGTTGGCGCAGGGGTTCTTGCATCCCCAGGGCTTGGGCCGGACCTCGGCGCCGCAGCGCAGGCACGTGGGCCGGGGGCGCGACTCAGGAGAGGCGGTGGGCCCCCGTGAGGAAGGGGTTCGACCGGCGCTCGCGTCCGACGGTGGTTTCGGGTCCATGGCCGGTGTACACGATGGTCGCATCGGGCAAGGAGAGCAACTCGCGCTCGATGCTGGCCGTCAGCGTGTCGAAGTCGCCTCCGGGAAGGTCGGTGCGCCCGATCGAGCCCGCGAACAGGACATCGCCGCCGAGCACCACGCCCCCTTCCGGCCCCACCAGGCAGATGCTGCCGGGGGAATGCCCGGGGGTGTGTCGCACCGCGAACTCGAGCTCGCCGACGCGCACCGTTTCCCCATGCGCGAACGAGCGGTCAGGGGGCGGGAGCGGCGCTGCGGCGAGCCCGAACCACGCCGCCTGCTGGGGCACGGCGTCGTACAGCGGCCGGTCGGCGGGATGGAGCCACACCGGCGCCCCGGTCTCGGCCACGACGCGGGGCACGCCGAGGACGTGGTCGATGTGAGCGTGCGTCAGCCAGATGGCGACCGGCGTTGCGCCGGTGGCCGCCACCTTCTGGAGGATGAGGCCCGCCTCCTCGCCCGGATCGACGATCGCGCACTCACGCGCCGCCTCGTCCACGACGAGGTAGCAGTTCTCCACGAACTGGCCGTTGGGAATCTGGACGATCTGCATCAATCTCCCTTGCGCAGCGCCTTCAGGTACTTCTCGACGGCAATCGCCGCGGTGGTCGCGTCGCCCACGGCCGTCGTGATTTGACGGGTGAGCTGGCTGCGGACGTCCCCGGCCGCAAAGAGGCCGGGAATGGACGTCATCATCCGCTCGTCGGTGATCAGGTACCCGCCGGCGTCGTGCTTCGGATGCCCCTCGATGAGGTGCGTATTGGGCTTGAACCCGACGAAAACGAAGACGCCGCCGACGTCCAGGTTGGAGCGCTCGCCCGTGCCGCCGTCCTGCAGCACGATGTGCTTGACGCCCTTGTCGTTGCCCACGATCTCCGGCACCGTCGTGTTGCGGATCACCTCGATCTTGGGGTTGGCGAAGGCGCGGTCCTGGAGGATCTGCGAGGCGCGGAAGTCGTCGCGCCGGTGCACGAGGTGCACCTTGCTCGCATAGCGGGTCAGGTAGTCCGCTTCTTCCACCGCCGCGTCCCCGCCACCGACGACCGCGAGCCGCTCCCCTTTGAAGAACGCGCCGTCGCACACCGCGCAGTAGGAGACGCCCTTGCCGGCGTACTCCTGCTCGCCCGGGATGCCGAGCTTCACCGGCGTGCCGCCCGCGGTGAGGATCACCGCCTGGGCGCGGTAGGTGGCGCCGTGGGCCGTCTCGACGCTGAACCAGCCGTCGGACCCCTTGCGCACGCGCTCCACCGTGTCGGTGACGAGGTGCGCGCCGAACTTCTTGGCGTGCTCGGCCATCTTCTGCGCCAGATCCCACCCCTTGATGCTCTCGAACCCGATGTAGTCTTCGATCAGGTCGGTGTTGAGGAGCTCGCCGCCCGGCGCCCCGCGCTCGATCGTGACGGCCTTCAGCATCCCCCGCCCGGCGTACATCGCGGCGCACAGGCCCGCGGGGCCCGCGCCGATGATGACGACGTCGTATTCGTGCTTCTTGTTCTCAGCCATTCGCTCGGAATTCCAGTCGCGGGGGATCTCCCTCCCCCGCCAAGGCCCGCGCCAGCTGCGCGCGGAAATGAATCGTCTCGAACTCCACCTCGGGCTGCTCCGGTCCCGCGAGCTTCTCGAGGGCGGCCGCGGCCACCACCACGGTGCCGTGGCGGTTGCCGCGGGCCCGATGCAGGAGCGCCGCGGCGGCCTGGATCAGGCCCTGAAACACCCGCGCTTCGTCCTGCCTAATAATAGAACGCCAGACGGTTTCCAACGCCTCGTGGGCGAGCCAATACTCGCCGGCGTTGAAGAGGTCGCGGGCACTTGTCAGGTACCGGGTGCGATCCTCAGGACTCATGACAATCCAAGACGGTCAACGACGGTCAAGGACGGCCCAAGACGGTCGAGGCAGACACCTCACCTGGACCGTCCTAGCCATCTTGGCCCGTCGTTGACCGTCCTAAGGTGAGCAGGTTCACCGCGCCGTGGCATGAGCTGATCGTCCCCAGCAGCACCGCGACCGCCTCCCCGCTCGCCCCCGCCTCCGCCACCAGGCGGTCGCCGGCGAGCACCGCGTCCGCGGCGAAGGTGCCCACGCCGAAGACATGGTGCCGGCACACGAACAGGGCCGGGCCGGCGACGGGTCGTCCCTCGCTGCGCAGGCGCTCGGCGAGCGCCCCAACGGCATCTCCCATTTCCCACGTCCGGGGCGCGCCGATCGCGGGACACAGCGCCGGCTCGATGCAGTGCGTGGGACAGATCCAGTCGGCAAACGACACGTAGCGCGTGCCGTCCGCCGCGGTCCGGTCGTAGGGGGTGCCGAGCGCCCCCGGCACGGGGTCGACGGTCACGGCCCGTCCGGGCCAGCGCCGGCGCGCGCGCGCGAGCACCCACTCGAACATCAAGTGCGGCATGTGAGGTGAGGGAACGATCTGATCATCGACGGCGTCGGCGAAAAAACCGTCGAAGAACCCCGTCCAATCCTGCGTGACGAACCGCCGGTCCGGCGCTGCGCCGAGCTCCCGCCGGGCGCGGCAGTCGGCGTCGCGGTCGACCACGATGACGGACCGGAAGTCGACCTTGCCGCGGGCCTTGGCCTTGGCGAGCTGGCCGGCGTAGAAGGTCCCGTAGCACCCGCCCCCCACGACGACGACGTCCCTCAGCGGATGAGCCTCCCGCCGTCCACGACGAGCACGGTGCCGGTGACGAAGTCCGAACCCTCGAGGAGGAACCGCACCGCGGCCACGACGTCACTAGGGTCGCCGAGGCGACCGAGGGGTGTGGTGTTGCGGATCTGTTCGCGGGTCTCCGCATCCCAGCCGTCGGGAAGCAGCACCGGGCCGGGCGCGACGGCGTTGACGGTGACGACAGGCGCGAGGGCGCGCGCGAGGGCCTTGGTGAGCATAACCACGCCCGCTTTGCTCACGCAATGCGGCACGTACGTGGGCCAGGGCTCGAAGCCGGCGACGTCGGCGAGGTTCACGATCTTGCCCTTCGCGCGGCGCAAGTGCGGAATGGCGCCCTGCGCAACGAAGAACACCGCGCGCAGGTTTAGGTCGAGCGTATCATCCCAGCTTTCCGGCGTCACCGTCTCGACGGGCTGCTTCACCATGATCGCCGCCGAGTTCACCACGATGTCCAGGCGCCCGAGAGCCTTGGCGGCGCGATCGGCGAGCCCGCGCGCCGCCGTCGCGTCGTACAGGTCGGCACCGAGCAACTCGGCGCGGCGTCCGGCGGCGCGCACCTCGCCCGCCGTCGCCTCGGCGCCCGTCTTGGAGCCGTGGTAGTGGACGGCGACGTCACAGCCCGCCCCGGCCAGGCCGACGGCGATCGCGCGGCCGACGCGCACCCCGGCGCCCGTCACCAGCGCCACGCGTCCCGCGAGGTCCACGTCAGTACGCCTTTCCGGTGATCGGCACGATCTGACCGGTGATCGCGCTCGCCTCGCCGCTCGCGAGGAATAGGACCGTGTTCACGACCTCTTCGAGCTCGACGAACGGCGTCTTCGGATCCGACTGCATCTGCGCGACGTTGTCGGCGGTGCGCACCGTAGCGGGCGCGACCGCGTTCACGCGGATCCCGGCGTCGCGGTACTCGCGGGCGAGCGCCCGCGTGAGGCCTGCGACGGCCGACTTCGCGGCACTGTAGCCGGCCATGTGCATCAACGACCGCACGACGGCGATGGACGCGAAGTTGACGATCGCGCCCCCGCCACGCGCGAGCAGCGCCGGCACGGCGGCCTGACACACGAAGAACGCGGTCTTGAGGTTGACGGTCAGCTCGCGGTCGAGCGCCTCGGGCTTCACTTCCGTAAACGGCCCGAAGCTGAAGAAGCCGCCGGCTACGTTCACGACGACGTCGAGGCCCCCGAACTTCTCCTGGGCCAGCGCCACGGCACCCTGCCCCACCTCCGGCTGCGTGAGATCGCCCGCGAACGTCTTCGCCTGGATTCCTTCCCCGGCGAACTCCTTGAGCCGGTCCGCGAGCCCGACGGCGTTCACGTCCGCGAGCAGCAGTTTCGCACCCGCCCGCCCCAGTCCCCGTGCCACCGCGTGGCCGATTTGCCCCACGCGTCCCACCCCGGTGACGAGGGCGACCTTGCCGCTGAAGTCAGCGGCCACGGTCCACCGTGGCGACGATGTCGTCCACCGAGGGCGCGCCCCGCTGCGCGAATCGCACCGTGCCGTCGCGGCCGATCACGTACACGGTCCGCTGAATGCCGCGGTCGTCGTCCTTGAGGGCGTGATAGGCCCGTGCGATCGCCCGATCGGGGTCGGACAGCAGGGGGAAGGTGAACCGCATTTTCTCGACGTAGCCGCGATGAGCCTCCACGCCCGCCGGGTTGACCCCAAACGGCTGGATGCCTGCCTGCTGGAACTTGGTCATCTCGTCGCGCACGGCGGAGAGTTGGCGGTTTCAGCCGGGCGTGTTATTGCCCGGATAGAACACCAGCGCCACATGTTTGGCCTTGAGCACGTCGGCCAGCGCGTACGTCTTGCCGTCCGACGCCTCGGCTTTGAAGGGCGGCGCCTTGCTGTCCACCGCCAACGGGTCGCTCATGAGCTCATCCTCGCTGTTGGTCCGCGCCGCAGCTCGAGCTGCTCGAGCCATTCTGCAGGGATATGCATGCCGCCGAGGGGGGCGTGCGCATCGCCGAACTCGGTGTCGCCGTGCCAGTCGGAGCCGCCGCTGATCCCCAGGCTGAGACGCTCCGCGATGCGGGTGAGCCGTTGCTCGACCGACGGGGAGTGGCTGGGGTGCCGCACTTCCAGCCCGTCGAGGCCGTCCTCCTTGAAGCGGCGGATCTGTCCCTCGGTCCCGCGATCCCCGAGATGCGCGGCGACCGCGACGCCGCCCACCGCGTGCACCAGGGCCGTCACCTCCGCCAGCGTGGGTAACGGCTTCTCGACGTAGGCGGGGCGGCCGCGGCCGAGGTAGCGGGAGAAGGCGTCGCTGATGTCGTCAGACGCCCCGCGCTCGACGAGGGCGCGGGCGACGTGCGGACGCCCCACCGCCCCGGCGCCGGCCTGCGCATGCACGTCCGCGAGCCCGATCCCCACACCGAGCTGCTGCAGCTTGGCGACGATCTGCTCGCCGCGCCGAGCGCGGGCGGCACGGCTCCCGCGCAGAAACGTCTGGAGCTGCTCATCGCCGGGCGGCAGGAAATACGCCAGCAGGTGCAGTTCCCCCCACGGCGCCTTGACGCTGAACTCGCACCCCGAGATGACCCGCACGCCGAGCGCTTCACCCTCGCGGGCCGCGGGAGCGACTCCGTCGGTGGTATCGTGGTCGGTCAGCGCGATGGCCGCTAGACCGGCCGCGCGGGCCCGCCGCGCCACATCCACCGGCTCGCACTCCCCGTCGGAAGCGGTGGAGTGGCAATGCAGATCAACGTGCGCCGTACGCCGCCTCCGGCGCGGTCCACGCGGGTTGGGACTGGAGGAACAGGTCGCGCAGCTGCCGCTCCGAGAGCTCGGCGAGCGCCGCATCGGGGGACCGGTGGCCGACCGGCGCGAAACGCGTGAACCGGCGTTTGCGCTGCGGCCCGGTGCCGAGCTGGAACATCAGGCTAAACTGGTCCCGCCCGTAGACCGTGATGCGGCCCGCCGGAAAGACCTCCCACGTCTCGCCATCGACCACGATGGTGCATCTCATTGGGCAGGGGCCCCGAGGGAGACTTCGCTCCACAGCTCCCAGGCGTCGGGGGCATACGTCGCGAGACTCTGGAGCCGCCGCTCCAACTTGATCTCTTCGGGCAGGCGCGAGGCCTGGGCGCGGTGCGACATCTCCGTGGGGCTCTCCGAGAACTCGATGAACAGGCGCGGGTCCTTGGCATTGCGGAACACCCAGATCCGCTGGCCGCGTGCGTCGGCGAACTGGCACAGCTCGCGCAGCGTGCTCAAGTACTCCGTCTCGTTCGGCGCGGGGACGCGCACGCGGGCGGCGGTGAGGACTTTCGGCATGGTCAGACGGCCTCTTCCGGGAACTCCTGCAGCATCCGCTTGACGTCGGCGAGGAATTTGTCGGCGTCGGCGCCGTCCACAACGCGATGGTCGTACGACATGGTGAGCATTCCCATCGTGCGGATCGCGATCGCGTCACTGTCGTCCTGTGCGATCACCTTGGGCCGCTTCTCGATCGCCCCGACGCCGAGGATGGCCACCTGCGGCTGATTGATGATCGGGATGCCCGCGTACGGGCCGAAGCCGCCCGGGTTCGTGATCGTGAAGGTCCCCCGCTGAATGTCGTCGGGCGACAGCTTCTTGGTCCGCGCGCGCTCGCCCAGATCGTTCAGCGCACGCGCGATGCCCATCAGCGACAGCTCGTCGGCGTGCTTGATGACGGGGACGATGAGGCCCCAGTCGAGAGCGACCGCAATGCCGATGTTCACATCGCGGCGGTAGATCGTGCTGTCGCCCGACACGGCGGCGTTGACGACCGAGTGCTTCTTCAGATTGTCGGCGCAGGCCTTCACGATGAAGGCGAGGAACGTCAGGTTGGCCCCCCGCTCGGCGTAGCTCTGCTTCGCATTGGCCCGGAGCTGCGCGACCCGCGTGAAATCGACTTCGAAGAAGCTCGCCACGTGCGCCGAGACGCGCCGCGACATGATCATGTGATCCGCGGTGATCTTGCGGATCTTGGACCATGGCTCGACGCGGTCGCCCGGCCACGGCTCGACGCTAGGAGCTGGGAGCTGGGGGCTAGGAGCTGGGGCGACGCTTACCGGACCACGCTCGATAAACCCCAGGATGTCCTGTTTCGTGACCCTGCCGGCGAAGCCGGAGCCCGGAATCGTCGAGATGTCGACCTGATGCTCGGCGGCGATCTTGCGCACTAGCGGCGTGGACTTCTTGCGCAGGCGATCCTCGGCGGTCTCCTGCCCATCCCCACTCTTCCCTACCACCGGGGCGGGAGGGGGCGGTAAGGGGCGGGACGGGGCGGTAGGTGCGGGGGCCGACTTCGGAGCGGGCGGCGGCGCGGCCTTGGGTTCGGGTTTGGGCTCAGGCTTAGGTACCGCGGCACCCTTCTCCGTCTCGATCACCGCGACGAGCGTCTGCACCGGCACCGTTTGCCCCTCCTGGACCTTGATCTCGGCCAATACGCCGGCCGAGGGCGCCGGAATCTCCGCGTCCACCTTGTCGGTCGAGATCTCGAATAGGGGCTCGTCGCGCTTCACGGCATCGCCGACCTTCTTGAGCCACTTGCTCAAGGTGCCTTCGGCGATGGACTCGCCCATCTGGGGCATCAACACGTCTACGCGGGCCATTATCTCTCCGTCAGTACGCTGCCAGCCATCTCGCCGCCTTGACGATATCCTCCGTCTGCGGCAGAACGAAGTCCTCGAGCGTCGGGGCATACGGCAACGGCACGTCGTGCGCAGTCACGCGCATGATCGGTCCGTCGAGCCACTCGAACGCCTTTTCGTTGATCCGCGCGGTGATCTCGCCGGCGATGCCGCCCGTGCGGGTGTCCTCGTGCACGATCAGCACTTTGTTCGTCTTCTGGACCGTGCGGACGATCGCGGCGTCGTCGAGGGGCAGCAGCGTGCGCAGATCCAGTACCTCGACCGACAGGCCGTCCTCCTTCTGCAGCAGCTCGGCGGCCTCGAGCGCCTTCCACACCGTCGCCCCGTACGTGATGATGGAGAGATCTTTCCCCTCGCGCGCGAGGCGCGCCTGGCCGATCGGCGTCAGCACCTCCTCGCCCTCGGGGAGCTGCTCCTTGATTCGACGGTACAGCCACTTGTGCTCGAGGTAGAGAACGGGGTCCTCGTCGCGGATGGACGCTTTGATGAGCCCCTTCGCGTCGCGGACGGTGGCCGGGTAGACGATCTTGAGCCCCGGCGTGTGCAGGAACGCCGCCTCGGGGTTCTGCGAGTGGAACGGGCCACCCCGCACGTAGCCGCCGCACGGCCCGCGCACCACCATCGGTGTCGACAGGCCTGCGCGGTAGCGCGCCGTGGCGACGTAGTTCGTCAGCATGTCGTAGGCGCAAGAGATGAAGTCGATGAACTGCATCTCGGCCACGGGGCGAAGCCCCATGTGCGCCGCGCCCGCCGCCGCGCCGACGATCGCCGCCTCGGAAATCGGCGTGTCGATCACGCGCGCCTCCCCGAAGCGCTTCACGAAGCCGTCGGTGACCTTGAAGGCGCCGCCGTAGGCGCCCACGTCCTCGCCCAGGATGAAGACGCGCTCGTCGCGCTCCATCTCCTCCCACATTCCTTGGCGCAGGGCCTCGAGAAAGGTGACTTCCGGCATCAGCACCGCCCCCCGCGGATCTTGAAGTCGATCGGAACGTTCACC
>DASXUE010000057.1:0-2401 GCA_036505055.1 Gemmatimonadales bacterium
GATTGCTGAGTCGGTGGAAGCTGTGGTGTGCGCCGCGGGCCCAGTGCAAGGAGCCGACCAGCTCGGGAGGTTCGGCGCCGACAGAGTCGTGACGCTCGCGAATGCGGGCTTCGCGAAGTACAGTCCCGAGGGATACGCTCAGGCCATCGCCGATCGCGCCAAGGCGGGCGGGTACGGCGCCGTGGTCTGTGCGGCGAGTGCGACCGGAAAGGACCTCGCCCCGCGCGTCGCCGCGAAGCTGGGCGTGTCGCTCGCCGCGGACGTCACCGACATCGGCGTGGACGGCGGCGCCATCGTGGCCACGCGGCCCGTGTACGCCGGCAAGGCACTGCTCAAGGTGAAGGTCACCGGTAAACCGGCGGTGCTCTCGCTGCGGCCCAACGTGTTCACGCCCGTCGAGCGGCCCAAGGCGGGCACCGCCGAGACGGTCGCGGTGAACGTGCCGGCGGGCAGGGTCACGGTGCGGGAGATCAAGGCGGCCGAAGCCGGCTCGCTCGACGTCGCCGAAGCGTCGATCGTCATCTCGGGAGGCCGCGGCCTCAAGGAGCCCGCGAACTTCAAGGTGATCGAGGACCTGGCGAAGGCGTTCGGAGGGCGGGCGGCAGTCGGGGCGTCGCGCGCGGTGGTCGACGCCGGGTGGCGCGCGCACGCCGATCAGGTGGGGCAGACCGGCAAGACGGTGAGTCCTACGCTCTACATCGCCGTCGGCATCTCGGGCGCGATCCAGCACCTCGCCGGCATGCGGACCTCGAAGGTGATCGTGGCGATCAACAAGGACAAAGACGCACCCATTTTCAAGGTCGCGGATTACGGCGTGGTGGGCGACCTGTTCGAGATCGTGCCTAAGCTCTCGGAAGAGATCAAGAAGCTGCATGGCTGAGTTGATCCCTGCCCGGTATCACCCGCCCCTGCCGCTCGACCAGGTCATCCTCCACGACGGCGCCCCCGGAGCTGGCGACCGGATGGACCTCGACGTCCTGGTTGTCGGGGCCGGGCCCGCCGGTCTCGCCTGCGCGATCGAGCTGGCCAGACTCGCCAAGACGGGGGGCCGCGAGCTCAACATCGGAGTTCTCGAGAAGGCCGAGACCCTGGGCGAGCACTCCCTCTCCGGCGCGGTCGTCAATCCGCGCGCCTTCCGAGAGCTGTTTCCCGAGCTCAAGGACGCCGCTTTTCCCTTCCGGGGGCGGGTGACCAAGGAAGCTGTGTATCTGCTAACGGCCAACGGCCAATGGCGCCTCCCCACGCCCCCCACGATGCATAACAAGGGCTACTACGTCGCGTCGTTGTGCGAGATCGTGCGCTGGCTCGGCGCCAAGGCCGAGGAGCTGGGCGTGAACGTGTTCACCGGCTTTCCGGCCGCGAGTCTGCTCACGGAAGGGAAGCGGGTGAAGGGCGTGCGGACCGCCGCGACGGGCCTCGATCGCGACGGCAACCCCGGCGCCGGCTACGCGGCCCCGAACGACCTCACGGCGAAGGTGACGGCGCTCGCCGAGGGAACGCGCGGGCTCCTGGCGCAGGCTTGGTGCCAGTGGCAAGGCGTCACGTCCGCCAACCCGCAGATCTTCGCGCTGGGCGTGAAGGAGCTGTGGGAGACGAAGCGGCCGCTCCATCGCGTGATCCACACGATGGGCTGGCCGCTGCCGAGCGACGCCTTCGGCGGCAGCTTCATGTACCCGCTGGAGCCGAACCTCGTGGCGCTGGGCCTCGTGGTGGGACTCGATTACCACGACGCGGGGCTCGACGTCCACGACCTGCTGCAGCAGCTGAAGCGCCATCCGCTGTTCCGCCCGTACCTCGAGGGCGGCGAGATGGTCGAGTGGGGCGCGAAGACGATCCCCGAGGGCGGGTTCTACTCACTGCCGAACCGCCATTCGGGCGACGGTGTGGTGCTCGTGGGCGATTCCGGCGGCTTCGTGGACGTGCCGTCGCTCAAGGGGATTCACTACGCGATGCAGTCGGGGATGTACGCCGCGCGCACGATCCTCCGCGCGCTCACGGCGGGCGATCCCTCGATCCGCCAGCTCGGCGAGTACGACCGCGTGGTGAATCACTCGTACATCGCACGCGATCTGTACCGCACCCGCAACATGCGTCTGGCGTTCAAGCATGGGTTCGTGCCGGGCGCGATTCAGGCGGCGCTCATGACGGTGACCTTCGGCGCGTTCCCGGGGTGGCGGTACGCGATGCATGCCGACGCTGACGTCCCGCGCCGGCCGAGCCCGGGCCCGAGAACCCCTCCGGATGGCAAGCTGACTTTCAGTAAGGTCGATGCGGTGTTCAAGTCGGGGAACGCGACGCGCGACACGATCCCCACGCATCTGGTGGTCGGGAAGGATGTGCCCGCGGACGTCGCGGAATTCTATGTCCATATGTGCCCGGCGGGGGTTTATGAACTGGTGCG
>DASXUE010000058.1:0-27282 GCA_036505055.1 Gemmatimonadales bacterium
CCGCGCCCGCGGGCGCGGCCGGGGGGCCGGGGTTTCCTGCGCAGGCAGGGCCGCAGGGGCAAGCGTCAGGGCGGCCAGGGCCGCCAGCGTCCACATCCGAGTCATACCACTTCCTCCAGGGCCGCTCACAGGCCCACGTAACGAGCCCGGGTGACCCGCACAGTCACGAGCTGCTGCATCAGGTCCACCCGCTTTTGCCAGAGATTCACGAGTTCGGCGTCCTGGGCCGACGACGCCAGGACGCCATCGATATCGGCGATCTTGTCTTCCAGCTCCGCCGCGAGCGCGGCCGCGCGGCCGGTGAGGACCCGGCCCTCCACGTCGTAGCGCTGCAGCTGGTCTTCGAGCGTGGCCGACGCCTGCTTCGCCTGGGACAGCTCGGCATGCAGATTCCCCCCCACCGGCCGCAGCAGCAGCAGGCCGGCGATCGTCGCGGCGGCGGCGAGACTGCTCACGCTCCACACCCGGCGCCGGCGTGTCCGCTCCGCCCGCACGGCGTCCTGCACCACAGGCCAGCGATCGCGCGCCGGCCGGCGCACCGGCAGCGCCTTGAGCTGCGCCACGCGCTGGTACAGCGCGTCGAGCTCCGCGCGGCAGGCCGCGCAGGTCTCGATGTGCTTGCGCGCGAACACCGACGCCTCGCCGGCGCGCAGGGCCAACAGATCTTCCATCGTACAGTGCATCATGCTCCTGCTCCTTCTCCGAGCAGCCGCCGCAGGCGCGTATGCGCCCGGGCCAGCTGCGACTTCGAAAAACTGACCGACTTCCCCATCAGCTCGGCGATCTCTTCATGCGTGTAGCCTTCGACATCGTGCAGCCACACCACCGAGCGGGACGTATCCGTGAGATGCTCGAAGGCCTTCTCGAGATCGAGGTTGGCCCCGACGTGCATCGCGGGCCGCCCCGCCGGCTCTTCGTCCAATGGCTCCGCGGTCCGGAGCTGCTCCCGGCGGATCCGCATCAACGCCTTCGTGGCGGCGATGCGCCGGACCCAACCCCACAGGTGCCCGTCGCCCCGGTATTGGCGGATGCTCCTCACGACCTCAAGGAAGGTCTCCTGCAGCACGTCCTCGGCGTCCTCAGTCGTACGCATCATCCGGCGCACCAGGTTGTAGACCGGCGTCTCGAAGGCGCGAAACAGTGCCTCGAGCGCGGCTTCATCTCCGGCTTTCGCGCGGGCGACGAGAACGTCTGGGACGGCGAGGGCCACGGTCATTGGTCCGAAAGTTATGATGCGGTATAGGGCTACAGGGTCGCACGGAGCAGGGAGCACGGAGCAGTTGCTCCGTGCTCCGTGCCCCGTAATGCGTTGGGACCTAGGAACTTGCCCCATTCCCCGGTATCTTGGGTGCATGCCCGACGCCGACCTCCACCGCTGGCTGCACCACTGGCAGGACGAGGCTGACGCGGCCTACCTCTACACCGTGCTGGCTGGCCAGGAGCCCGACCTCAAGAAGCAAGCGGTTTACAAGAAGCTCGCCGCCGTCGAGCAGCGCCACACGCAAATGTGGGCGAAGCTGCTCGGCGACCACGGCCACCCCGTGCCGGCCGCCGGCCCCGCGCCGTCGTTCAACGCGCGCGCCATGGCGTGGGTCGGCCGCCGATTCGGCCCCCGCTATCTGCTGCCCATGCTGCTGCGGGAGGAAGGGCGTGAGGTCAAAGGCTACATGGACCTGCACCGCGAGTCGCCGGCGGGGGACGCGCAGGAGGTGTCGCTCACGCTGGCCAAAGAGTCGGCGGCGCACGCCGAGACCCTGGCGGGGTTGGCGGGACGGAAGAGCGAGCCATGGCACCGCGCCGAGTCAGGCGGCTTCCTGCGAAACGTGGTCTACGGCTTCAATGACGGCCTCACGGCGAACTTCGGTCTCGTGGCCGGAGTCATCGGCGCGGCGGTACAGCCGCACATCATTATGATCTCCGGCGTGGCCGGAATGATCGCCGATGCGCTGTCGATGGGCGCCTCCGGGTACCTGGCCGCCAAGAGCGAGCAGGAGGTGTACGCGCACGAGATCGCGATGGAGAAGGAAGAGATCCGCCTGATGCCCGACGTCGAGGAAGAAGAGTTGGCGCTGATGTATCAGGTGAAGGGCGTAGATCCGCGCACCGCCCGCCGCATGGCGGAAGAGGTGATGCGCGATCCGGAGCGGGCGCTCGACGAGCAGGTGCGGGAAGAACTGAAGATCGGCGCAGCGCACGCGACGCCGCTCCGGGAGGGCTGGGTCACCGGCTCCGCCACCGCGGTCGGGGCCTTGATCCCCGTCGCGCCGTTCCTCCTGTTCGACACCCAGATCGCCGTGTGGACGTCGTTCGCCGTGTCGATGCTGTCCCACTTCGGAGTCGGCGCGGCGCGGAGCATCTTCACGGGCCGCGGCATCATTCGCAGCGGCATCGACATGTTCGTGGTCGGCCTGGGCGTGGCGGTCGTGGGCTACGTGATGGGCGACCTGGTAGCCCGCCTGCTTTAGAGCACGAGGTTGACCAGCCGGTCCTGCACGTAGATCACCTTCTTCACGGGCTTGCCGTCGACGAACTTCTTCACCGACGCATCCGCGAGGACGCGCGCGACGACGGCGTCCTGGGCCATGCCGCGGGGCACGGTAAGGCGCGAGCGAAGCTTGCCGTTGACCTGAACGGCGATCTCGACGTCCCCGGCGGCCGCCAGACGCTCGTCATAGCTCGGCCAGCGTGCCTCGAACACTGATCGCTGGTGTCCCAGGTGCTCCCATAGCTCCTCCGCGAAGTGCGGGGCGTAGGGAGCGAGCATCACCACCAGGGGCTCCACCAGCTCCCTGCTCCCCGCTCCCCCCTCCCGGAGGGCGTTCGCGTACTCCATCATGGCCGAGATCGCGGTGTTGTAGTCGAGCGTCTCGGTGTCCGCCGTGACTTTCTTGATCGTCTGGTGCAGCTTGCGCTCGACGCTCTTGTCCAACCTCGGGCTTGCGCCCGGGGTCAGTGATTCATGGGCGAGGTGCCATACCTTGTCCAAGAAGCGCCGGATCCCGACGATGCCCGTCTCCCGGAAGTCTCCGCCCATCTGGAACGGGCCGAGGAACATCAGGTACATGCGGAAAGTGTCGGCGCCCCATTCCTGGATGTAGGTGTCGGGGACGACCACGTTGCCGCGTGCCTTCGACATCTTCGCGCCGTCCTTGATGATCATGCCGTGCGCGCGGAAGCGCGGGAACGGCGTGTCGAAATGCACGTGCCCCAGGTCGTGGAGCACCATCGTCACGAACCGGCTGTAGAGCAGGTGGAGTACGGCGTGCTCGTTCCCGCCGATATAGCTCGTCACCGGCAGCCACGTTTTGGTGCGGGCCGGATCGAACGGCCGGTCCGAAAACTCGGTCGACGGATAGCGCAGGAAGTACCACGCCGAATCGAGGAAGGTGTCGGAGACGTCGGTCTCGCGGCGTCCCTCGCCCCCGCACTGCGGGCACTTCACGAAATACCACTCCTTGTGCCGCGCGAGCGGGCTGACGCCGCTGTCGTCGGGCCGGAAATCTTCGATGAACGGCAGCTCGACCGGGAGGTCCTGTTCGGGGACGGCGACGGGCCCGCAACGCTCGCAATGGATGATCGGGATCGGCGGACCCCAGTAGCGCTGCCGGGAGATGCACCAGTCGTGGATGCGGTACTGGACGCGCGGGGTGGCGAGCCCGCGCCCGGCGAGCCAGGCCACGATCTTCCGCCCGCCCTCCGCGCAGGCAAGTCCGTCGAACTCGCCCGAGTTCATGAGCACGCCGTCCTCCGACACCGTGGGGAGCGGCTCGCCCTCGATGCGCACGACCTGACGGATCGGTAAGTGAAACTCGGTGGCGAACTCGAAGTCGCGCTTGTCGTGGGCCGGCACCGCCATGATCGCGCCGGTGCCGTACTCCATCAGCACGTAGTCGGCGGTCCAGACGGGAATCGACTCCCCGGTCGCGGGGTTGCGGGCGTACGCGCCGAGGAACACGCCGGTCTTCTGCCGGTCGCCCACCTTGCGGGACACGATGTCCTTCGCCTGGACCTCACGGAGATAGGCGCGCACGGCCGACTTCTGCTCGGCGGTCGTGAGCGCATCTGCGAGGGGGTGCTCCGGGGCCAGCACGATGTACGTCGCGCCGAACAGCGTATCGGGGCGCGTCGTGAACACCGTGATCTTCTGGCCGCCCGGCGTCTCGAACGCCAGCTCGGCCCCCTCGCTCCGGCCGATCCAGTTTTGCTGCAAGGTGGCCGTGCTGTCCGACCAGTCGATTTTGGCGAGGTTCGCGAGCAGGCGCTCGGCGTACTTCGTGATGGCGAAGAACCATTGCTCGAGGTAGCGCATCTCGACCTTCACGTCGGGATGGCGCTCGCAATAGCCCGCGATCACCTGTTCGTTGGCCAGGACGGTCTTGCACGCCGGACACCAGTTCACCGCCGCCTTCTTGCGGTAGGCGAGGCCCGCCTTGAAGAGCTGCAGGAAGAGCCACTGCGTCCATTTGTAGTAGGCAGGATCGGTGGTCGAGAGCTCGTGCCGCCAATCGAACATCCCGCCGAAGCGCCGCAGCTGGCGCCGGAAGTTCTCGATGTTCCGGGGGATCAGCTTGGCGGGGTGTGTCCCCACCTTCAACGCGTAGTTCTCCGAGTGGATGCCGAAGGCGTCGAACCCCATCGGCTCGAACACATCGTAGCCCTGGAGCCGCTTGAACCGGCCGTGGATGTCCGCGCCAGTGAACGCGAACATGTTCCCCACGTGCAGTCCTTCGGCCGACGGGTACGGAAACATCATCAGGTTGTAAAACGGCTTCGCCGGGCGATCGAGATCGGGTTCGTTGGTGCGGCGCTCGGCCCAGCGGCTTTGCCACTTGGCTTCGAGGGCGGCCGGATCGTACGCCGGGGCGGGGACGTTACTCATAAGTGCCTGAAATTAAATGGACTTGCTCCACCCTGTCACCCTCGGTACCTTAGCGCCCGACCACCCGAATGGCCACCAAGTCCCAGCAACTGCGCCAGAGTTTTCTCATCTCCGGAGGCGGCGCCGCCGTCCTCCTGGTCATCGCGGTCGCGTGGTTCACGAGCAGCCGCGCCGCCCGCATCCTCGAGCGCCAGGCCGAGGTCCGCGATCGCGACGTGGCCGCCCGCGTGGCGAGCATGGTCACGCAGTACCTCACCGAACGCCGCCGCGAAATCGTCTCCCTGGCCAGCATGCCCCAGCTCATTTCTGCGGTGCGGCAGGCAGGCCAGGAGGTTGTCGCCCGGAACCTCGACCAGACGGACATTCCCACCCTCGAGCGCATGTTCGCCGCCTCCCGCCAGCTCGGCGGCGACCCGGAGCTGCGCGACTACCTGCGCGCCTACACCACGCTCTCCGACTTTGCGGAGCTGATCGTCACGGAGAGCCACGGCCTCAACGTGCTCACAACCGACCGCCCCTCCGACTTCGTGCAACGCGACGAGACGTGGTGGCAACGGACCGTGGAGGATGGCCTGTTCGAGGGTGACGCGAAGTTCGATTCGTCAGCCGGGACAGCGTCACTCGAGTTCGACGTCGCGATCCACACGCCGCGGATCGAGCGGCCGATCGGCGTACTGAAGGCGGTGTTCGGCCTGGACCGACTGGCCAAACTGCTTTTGACCGAGGTTGACGCCGGGGGTGCGTACCTCGAGATCGTAGACAGCCGGGGTATGGTGCTGCTCTCCCCCGATGCCACCCTCCTGCTTCAGCCGCTGCCCGACAAGGCGCGCGTCCCGCTCGGCGCGGAGCCCGCGAGCGCCACGATCGAGACGGCGCGCGGCGATGAGCTGGTCGTGACCACCCCGACCAACCAAGGCGAGTGGTGGGTGTTGTACCGGCAGCCCACGGAGCTGGCGTTCGCTGCCGCCAGGACCACGCAGCGCGCCGTGTGGCTGGGCGGCTTCCTGGTCGCGGGCGTGGCCATCGGGGCGCTCCTGTGGCTGTCGCGGCGACTGAACCTCTTGGTGACCGAGCCCGTGCGGGCCGCGGGCGCCATCGCGAGTCGCGTGGCCGGCGGGGACCTCTCCGTCACGGTCTCCACCCAGCGGTCCGAGGCAGCCGAGGTGGGCGAGCTGCTGTCGTCGGTGCATTCGATGGTCGTCGCGCTGCGCCGCCTGGTGGGAGCGATCCGCTCGGCGGCGGACGAAGCGGCCGCGATGGCGTCCGAGATCTCGGCGTCCACACAGCAGATGAGCGCGTCGACCGAGGAGATGGCGGCGACGTCGCAGGACCTGTCGAAGCGGGCCGGGGAGCAAGCGCAGCTGGTGCGCGCCGCGGCGGACGATGCCGCCCGCATCCTGCAGATCGCCGTCGGGCTCGCCCAGGGTGCCGAAGAGTCGGCGCGGCGCAACGCCGACCTGGCGGCTCTGGCCCGGCGCCACAAGGAGGTGCTGGATCAGAGCACGGTCCAACTCGCGAAGCTCGCGGACGAAGTCGCCAAGGGCGCCGCGGAGGCCGAAGCGCTGGCCAAGGCGTCGGGCGAGATCCAGAAGTTTATCGCGCAAACCAAGGCCGTCGCGACCCAAACGAACATGCTGGCGCTGAACGCCGCCATCGAGGCGGCGCGCGCGGGGCCGCAGGGCCGCGGCTTCGCCGTCGTGGCGGACGAAGTGCGCAAACTCGCCTCGGTCGCGGGGGCGGCGGCGGGCGATACCGCCGACACGGTGCGCGGCGTCCTGACCCGCGTGCAGGAGACGCGCGACCGTCTAGTGCGCCTGGCGGAGGGGGCGGCGTCGGTGCGTGCGGCGGCGCAGTCGGCCGCCCAAGGGCTCGCCACAGTCGCGGGCGAAGCCGACGCCAACGACGCCTGGGGCCGCGAGATCGCCCAGTCGGCGGGCGAGATGCGGGCGCTGATCGAGGAAGTCGCCAGCCGGCTGGGGACGGTGTCGCAGCAGACCGACGGCCTGCTCGCGTCCGCCGAGGAGCTCGCCGCCTCGAGCGAGGAGCAGAGCGCGTCGACGCAGGAGATCGCGTCGTCGGCGAACCAGCTCGCCGGCGCGGCCGACAAGCTGACGGGCGCGGTGAAGTCGTTCCGACTGCTCGCGGACGAGCAGCTGCCGCCGGAGCGGCAGGCGGCGGACTAGTCCCCGAAGTACGCCAACCGCACGTCCAACACGTCCGGCAGGCGCTGCAGCTCTCCCAGCACGCCGTTCGTCAATGCTTGATCGACGTTGATCGCCGCCAGTGCTTCCTGGCCCGGGGTCGCGCGCCGGGCCTGGTGGTAGCTCGCGATGTTGATGCCCGCGCTGCCGAGCGCCGTCCCCACGCGCCCGATCACACCCGGCACGTCCCGGTTCCGGATCACGAGCATCCAGCCCTCAGGCGCGATGTCGACATGGTAGTCGTCCACGCGCACCACGCGGCCGTGGCTGTTGCCGACCAGTGCACCCGCCACGCGCACCCGCCCGCGGGCCGTGTCGACCTTCACGCCGATCGACGTCTCGAACCCCGGTTCGGCTTTCCCCGTCTTGCGCGCCAGCTGAATGCCCAGCTCGTCGGCCAGCATCTGCGCGTTCACGAGGCTGACGGGGCCGGCGTCCATCGCCGAGAGGAGGCCCTCGAGGGCCGAGATGAGCGCGGGCCGGGGCGCCGCCTCATCCTTGCCGCCGTAGGCGACCTCGACCGCGGTCACAGGCCCGTCGGCGAGCGCGAGCGCCAGCCGCCCCAGGCGGCGCGCCAGATCGAGCAGGGGCGTGAGCCGGCGCAGCACGTCGCCTCCGATGCCCGGCACATTGATCGCGAACGAGAGATCGCCCGCCACCAAGGCTTCCCGCACCGCGGTACAGATCTCCACGGCCACCCGCTCCTGAGCCTCGGCCGTCGAGGCGGCGAGATGGGGCGTGAGCAGCACGCCGTCGAGCGCGCGCAGCGGCGAGTCGGCGGCCAGCGGCTCGACGGCGAAGACGTCGATCGCCGCTCCGCCGATGCGCTTCCCGCGCACCGCCTCGGCCAGCGCCGCTTCGTCCACCAGCTCCCCGCGCGCAGTGTTGATGAGGACCGCGGTCGGCTTCATCAACCGCAGGCGCTCGGCGTTGATGAGATGGTGAGTCTGGTCGGTGAGCGCCACGTGGAGGCTGACGACGTCCGCCGTCTTGAGCAGGTCCTCGAGCGACAGGAGCTTCACGCCCAGCTCGACGGCCCGCTCGGGAAGGAGGTAGGGATCGTGCGCCACGACGCTCATCCCGAAGGCGCGGGCCAGTTGGGCGACGTGCCCGCCGATGCGCCCCAACCCCACCACGCCCAGCGTCTTGCCGCGCAGCTCGGTCCCCTCGAAGCGCTTGCGGTCCCAGTCACCGCGCCGCATGGCCGCCGCCGCGTCCGGGATGCGGCGCACCAGCGCGAGCAGCAAGCCGAGCGCGTGCTCTCCGGCGCTCACCGTGTTCGCGCCCGGCGCATTCATCACGGCGATGCCGCGGCGCGTCGCGGCGTGCACGTCAATCGTATCGACGCCCGTCCCCGCCCGCGCGACGACGCGCAACCGCGGCGCGCGCGCGAGCAGGTCGGAGGTCACCCGCGTCTCGCTGCGCACGATCAACGCGTCCGCCCCCGCGAGCGCGCGATCCAGCTCCTCCCGCGGCCTGCCGGCCGTGGTCACGACCTCCATGCCCGGCGTCGCGGCGAGCAGCTTCAGCCCGCTCTCCGCCACCTTGTCGGCGACGACGACGCGCCAGGTCACCGGAGCGACGCTTCGATGAGCGGGAGCAGCTCGTCCAGGGCGGCGACGGTGTGGTCACCCATGTGCCCGATGCGGATGGTGGAGTCCTTCAGGGCGCCGTACCCTGCCCCGATGACCCACCCCTGCCGCTTCAAGGCGCCCACGACCTCTTTCGCCGATTTGCCCTCGGGGAGTCTGAGGCACGACACGGTCCAGCTGCGCCGTCCCTGGCGCGGCAGGTAGGCCACGCCCGTCTCGGCGCTCCACGCCTCCACGCGGCGGCGCATGGCATCGTGCCGCCGCCACCGCTCCTCCACTCCGCCGTCCCGCTCGATCCGCCCCAGCTGCGCCTCGAGCGCGTACAGCAGCGAGATCGCGGGCGTGTTGGTGGGCTGGAACTTGGCCGTCGCCTGCTCGAAGGTGACCAAGTCGAAGTAGAGACCGCGGCCCTCGAGCGTCTTCGCGCGCTCCACCATGCGTGGCGACGCCACGCCGAGCGCGAGCCCCGGCGGCAAGGCCAGCGCCTTCTGCGAGCCCGTGAAGACGAAGTCCAGGGCCCACCCATCGGTCTCGACGGGCGACCCGGCCATCGACGTGACGGCGTCCACGAGCAGCAGCACGTCGTCGAACTCGCGCACCACCTCGGCGTAGGCGGCGACGTCCTGCAGCACCCCGGTGGACGTCTCGGAATGCACGCAGGTGACGGCGTCGACCGGAGTGCGGCGCAGCGCGTCCCGCAGCATGTCGGGCTCGACCGCGGACCCGAGGGGCACGTCGAGCCGGATGCACTCCTTGCCCGCCGCGCCGACGAGCGCGGCGAACCGTTCGCTGAAGGCGCCGTTGACGAGGGACAGCGCGCGCCGGCGGACGCCGTTCCGAACCGCCATCTCCATGAACCCCGTCGCCGACGCCGTGCCGACCATCACCGGCCGCGCGGTGCGGCACAGCGCACCGAGCTTCGGGGCGATCCCCCGCAGCAGCTGCTCCATGACGGACGAGCGGTGCCCGACCATGGGCCGCTGCATCGCCGCGAGGACATCGGGATGAACGTCGGTGGGACCCGGAAGGAAAAACTTCCCGAATGGCGGCGGGGGCGCCGCGGTGGCCACGGTCATGCCGTGGTCCGAGCCAGCTCTTCGACCAGCCCGCCGACGACGACCTCGCTCGTCTTCACGAGGCGCACACCCTCGTCTCCCCACTCCCGGAGCAGGTGCTCGGCCACATCGCGGTCGATCGGCTTCATGGCGTCCACGACAGCGAACAGCCGGGCCTGGGGCCGGTGCTCGAGCAGTCCCTCGATGGCGTACTTGTCGCACACGTCGAGAGCGACGCCGTAGAGCACGACGTCGTGCGGGTCGATGGCGTCGAGCGCCGGCAGCACGTTGGGGTTCGTGAACACGTCGAACCGGTGCTTGTGGAAGAGGATGTCCCCGCCGTGGCCCTTCACCTTGTCGATGAGCCGCTTGGGATCCTGGGGGTCCGGCTCGATCACCAGGGGGTCACGCAGCGCCGTCTCCGGGATCTTTCGCTGGCCCGCCGTGCCGCGCAGGCAGTGCGGGGGGAAGGTGGTCTTCCAGTCGGGCGTCTCCGAGATCTCGGGGTGGGCAGCGACGTGGTCGTCCGCGCTCGCCACGATGCGGATCCCGTGCCCGTGGGCGTAGTCGGTGAGCTTCTTCAAGTTCGGGATGATTTGCTCGGCGTCCGGGACGTACAACTTCCCGTCCGCTTTCATGAAGTCGTACTGGGTATCCACATCCCAGAAGATCACGCGTGCCATAGGGCTTGCAATCTCTCCAGCGGGCGAGGGGGGTGTCAACCGGCCCAGCGCCAGGCGCTCCACGCCGCGCGCACGTACGCTGCGGCTTCGAGACGGCGAAACAGTGACAAGTTGTGCACGCGTCGGCCCGCGTCGACCGCCTCACGCAGCTCCGCGGGGAGCGGGGGGGGGCCGCTGAGATCGGCCAGCGCCTTGCCACGCCGCGCGTCGATCTTCTGCTGCTCCGCGAACGAGAACACCCAGCCGTAGCCGATGGCCAGCACCGCCGCGTGGCGCACCGCCAGCGGGACGTCGGGATCGCGCGCCAGGGCCGAGAGCTCGGGGCAGTGGTCGGCGAGCGCCCCCGCGACGACGAGCGAGCGGTAGGCGAGGGCGACGACGGCGGCGGCCGTGTCGGCGCGGGCGAGCGCCGCAGCGGTCCGCGGCCCGGTGTCGATGGCCGCGAGCACGCCGAACGCCTCGCGCTCGATGCGCGCGCCCAATAGAACGCGATGGAGCCGGTGGTCCCGTTGCAGGCGGCGGCCGATGGTGATAGCGGCCCGCGCCAGCGTGTCGGCTTCCGCGGCGTCCCCGCGCGCGGCGGCGGTGCGGGCGCGGGCGAGCACGGCGCGCGTCGCGGAGAGCACGCGCGGCGGCGTGAGCGCCTCCCCGTCTCCGCCGATCGAATCGGGCGCGCGGAAGGCGCCTTCGAGCCGCCAGGACCGGAGCGCGGCGGCGCGCAACGAATCCACGACGTCCCATTGCGCCGCTTCCATCCAGCGCCGGCGGCGACGGTCGTCGTCGGGGAAGGTGTCGCCGAACACGATGAACTCGTGCGCGAATGCCAGGTCCGTCCACACCAGCGCCGCGGTGGCGGCGCCGTCGCCGGAGCGTCGCGCGGGCAGGGTGTAGCGATCGACGGCGGGCAGGCGCGCGATCACGCCAAAATCGAGTCGCCGCAGGGAGTCGAGAGCGGTGCGGGCCCGGTCGGCCGTGTAGGCGCCCGGCTCGGTGGCGAACTCGTTGCGGAAGAAGTCTGGATCCTGTACCAGGACGGTGGCCACACCCACGGCCATGAGCGCGCCGAGCAACCCGGCGCAGACCCACGCGGCGAGGAGGATCTTCTTGTGGGTGGAGCGGGGCACAAAGGGAAGAGACTACAACTTCAGGGCGACCGCCACCTCGTCGCAGGCGTGCTGCCGCGGGCAGCGCGCGCAATCGGCCCAGACCTTGAGGGGGAACTGCTCCTTCTCGGCGGACCGGAAGCCGAGACGCAGGAAAAACACCGGCTTGCGGGTCAGGGCGAAGACCTCCGCCAGCCCCAGCCCGCGCGCGTCGCTCAAGACCGCTTCGACGAGGGCCTTCCCCAGTCCCTGGCCCTGGTAATCGTCGCGCACCGCGAGCGCCCCGAGCTCGGCCAGCTCCTGACTGTAGACCTTGAGCGACGCGGAACCGATAATCGCGCCGTCGGCCGACTCGACGACGACGTACTCCTTGATGTGGCGACAGAGGTCGTAATTGGACCGCGGCAACAGCTCGCCCGTGGCCACGAACGGCGCCATCAGTGTCTCGAGCCCCGGCACGTCCGCGAGCACGGCGGCGCGCACGCTGGACACGGAGCACGGAGCAGTACGTTCCGGGGCGCGGATGGGGAGGGCGGTCACGCGAGCACCTCCTCGAGAATCGCGGCGCCGCGCTCCAGCTCGGCGTGCGTCACGGTGAGCGGCGGGACGATCCGGATCACGTTGGGACCGGCCGTGAGCAGTAGCAACCGCCGCTCGTGCGCCGCGGTCACGATGGGCGCCGCCGGCTCGGCGAGCTCGACGCCCCACATCAACCCCCGCCCGCGCACCTGGCGCACGCGCGGCGTGGCGCGGCCGAGCGCGGCCAGGCGCTCGCCCAACCACGCGCCCTTGGCCCGCACGTCCGCCAGGAAATCGGGATCGGCGATCGTCCGCAGCACCTCGAGCGCCACCGTCGCGACCAGCGGACCGCCGCCGAATGTCGTGGCGTGATCGCCCGGCGCCAGCGCCGCGGCCACGCGGTCGCTCACCAGCACGGCGCCCATCGGCAGGCCGCCGGCGAGGGGCTTCGCGAGCGTCAGCAGGTCGGGCGTGACGCCCGCCTGCTCGCACGCGAACAGCGTCCCGGTCCGTCCCAGGCCGCATTGCACCTCGTCGAAGATCAGGGCCGCGCCGCGCTCGTCGCACAGGTGCCGCAGGAACGCCAGGAAGTCGGCCGGGACGGGCTGGACGCCGCCCTCCCCCTGCACCGGCTCGACGATCACCGCAGCCGTCCGAGCGGCCGTGATGGCGCGATCCGCCGCCGCGCGGTCGCCCAGCGGGACGATCCGCACGCCGGCGAGCAGCGGCTCGAACGCTCGGCGGTAGTCGGGCCGGTCGGTGGCCGCGAGCGATGCGAACAGGCGTCCGTGGAACGACCCGGTGAACGCGACGATGTCGGTCTTGCGCGACCACTTCCGGGCGAACTTGAAAGCGCCCTCGTTCGCTTCGGCGCCCGAGTTGCAGAAGAAGGCCTGCCCCTTGCCGCCCGCGCGATCGAACGCCCGCCCCGCGAGCTCGGCGGCGAGGTGCTCGCCGGGCTCGGTGCGGTACAGGTTCGAGACGTGGATCAGCCCCGTGTCGAGTGCGCGCGTGACCGCGTCCCGAATGGTCGGGTGGTTGTAACCGAGCGCGTTGACGGCGATGCCGGCCACGAAATCGAGGTAGCGGCTGCCGTTCTCGGCGATCAGCTCCGAGCCTTCCCCGGCAACGAAGACGGGGCCGACCCGGGCATACACGCCCAGGAGCGCCGAGGCGTCCTGTTGAACGGGGAGCGCCGTCACGCGAGCTGTGTAGCGGCGGAGAGGAGGCGGGTACCCGCGGTCGGGCTCGCCAGCATGGCGAGGTCGCCGATCCGCACCGCCCGGACGCCCGCTCCGACTGCCCGCGCGGCCGCGCGGAGCTTGGCGGCCATACCTTCGGTCGCCACGCCGCGCTCGATCAGGGTTTCGACGTCCGAGACGGGGAGCGTCGTCTGGGCGACGCCGTCGATCTGCACACCGGCCACGTCGGAGACGAACAGCAGCTCCGCGGCTTGGACGGCGGCGGCGATCGCGGCCGCGGCGTGGTCGGCGTTGACGTTGAACGGGACTCCATTGCCACCCGCGGGCGGCGCAACCGGCGCGATGACGGGTGTGAGGCCGGCGCGGAGCAGGCTCTGGAGCAGCGAGGCGCGCACCTCGGCGATCTCGCCGACGTGGCCCAGACCGCCCTCCGCGGTCACGGCGGTGAGGAGGCCGCCGTCCACGCCCGAGAGGCCGATGGCGTCGAGCCCCGCCGCACGGAGCGCCGCGACGAGCACGCGGTTCATGGGGCCGCCGAGCACCATCTCCACCACCTCGGCGACCTCCAGCGTGGTCACGCGCAGTCCGTCGCGCTGCTCGACAGGAAGGTTCAGCCGGCGCGACAGAGCGCTCACGGCCCGCCCGCCGCCGTGCACGACGATCAGGGGCTCGAGGCCCTTCAAGCCGCGCGCGCAGTCGGCGACCCACGCCGCCCGATCGAGCGCGTTGCCGCCGAGCTTCACGACGCGGACGTTCAGCATACGAGGCCCGCCGTTTCCGGCAGACCCAACATCACGTTCATGTTCTGGACCGCCTGGCCGGCGGCGCCCTTCACGAGATTGTCGATAGCGGCGATGACCGTGAGGCGGGGCCGGCGCACGTCGGCGACCTGCGTCACGCCGAGCGCGACGCGGTTGCGATACACGACGTCCTTGAGCGACGGGAGCGCGCCGTGCAGCACCTGGACGCACGGCTCGCCCTGGTACGCCGCGTCGTACAACCCCTCGGCGGTCGCCTGGTCGAGCTCGCCCGTGAGCGGGACATGGATCGTCTCGAGGATGCCGCGCTTCACGGGAAGAAGGTGCGGGGTGAATACCAGATCGCCGGTGAACCCGCCTTCCCGCGCGAGCGACTGCCTCAGCTCGCCCAGGTGGCGGTGCTTGTTGCCGACGGCATACGCCCGGAAGTCCTCGGCGACCTCCCCGAAGAGCAGCTCGCGTTTCGGATTCCGGCCGGCGCCTGTCACGCCGGAAGCGGCGTCGATGATCACCTCGCGCGACGGATCGATCAGGCCCCGCTGGGCGAGGGGGATCAGCGCCAGCAGCGCGGCGGTCGGATAGCAGCCCGGGTTCGCCACCAGCTCGGCATCCGGGAGCCGCGGCCGCGTGAATTCGGTGAGTCCGTAGACCGCTTCGGGCGAGAGACGGAAGTCGGCCGAGAGGTCGACGGCGCGCTTCCCGGCGGCGCGGGCTTCGTGGACGTAGCGCGCGGAGACGCCGTGCGGCAGCGCGGACAGCACGATCTCGGCCTGCGCCAGCGGCGCGTCGTCGGCGCGGACCAGGCGGTGCCCATCCAGCACCTCGCCGGCGGCCGATTCGGCCGTCGCGAAGGCGACGGAGGCCGCGGGATGCCGCGCGAGGAGCCGCAGCAGCTCCTGGCCCACATACCCGGACGCCCCGAGGACGCCCACGGGGATGGATGCATGATTATTCATTCTGACGGAATAATATACAGATGGCCCTGCCCCGCAAGGCCTACTCGACGCGCTCCAGCCTCGGATTGGGGCGGTACGACCGGCCGACCTTGGCGCGGGGCTTCCCGTCCACCATGACGACGTCGGCGGTGAAATCGAAGCGCCCCTGGAAGAGGCTCGACCCCACGCCGTAGGCGTCCACCGGCACCCGCTGCTCCTCGAACTGCCGGATCTTCTCGACGGTGAAGCCACCCGACACGACGATTCTCACGTGCTTGAATCCTTCCCCGTCCAACGCCCGGCGCACGTTCCACACGAGCTGCGGGTTGACGCCCGTCGGCTTGAACGTCCCCGACTGCGGAATGACCGACTTGTCGACCAGCGTCTCGGAGGTGTCGAGCCGCACGCCGTACAGCCGGTCGCCCAACGCGCGAGCCACGGCGAGCGAGGTCCCGACGCAGTCGTTGTCGAAGTCCACCAGGGTGATCAGCCGGATCGCGGGGTCCATGTACTCCGCGAACTTGCGCGACGCGAGCACGGTATCGCCCGCGTACGCGGCGATCAGAGCGTGCGGGACGGTCCCGATCCCCTCCGAGCCCCACCACGACGCCTGCGCGTCCGTCGAAACGCCGATCGCTCCCGCGATGTGCGCCGCGTACCCGTCGCCCGTCTGCACCAGCCAGTGGTCGTGCCGCGCGGGGAAGAACATGATCTCCTTGGGCCGGGCCGCCTCCACCACGCGGCGCGTGTTCGTCCCCACGCGCGTGCGGCGGGCCAGCACGCCCAGATACAGCGTCTCGAGGACCGCGAAGGCGTCGTACGGACCTTCGATCAGCATCACGGTCTCCCACGGCTCGATCGCGTCGCCGTCGTACAGCGCGTGCACCTCCAGCTCATCCCAGCGCTCGGCGCACAGCTTGAGGATCGCGATCGCTTCGTCGATGCCGCCGAGGGAAGCGTGGGACTTGCCGAACACCTGCATCGTCACGCGCGGCCGGTGGCGATCCTTGCGCAGCAGGTCCCGGGCGCGGACGAAGTATTTGTCCGAGTAATAGCCCTCCCGCATCTTCTCGACTGGAAGGTGGAAGATCGCGGGATCGAGCCGCTGCTGGCGTGGCACGATCAGCGCCCGGCCGGCCAAGCGAACGTGACGACCAGCGTGTCCCCGTTCGGCAGCGGCAGCCGGCGCGCCACGTTGTTCAGGCGCCCGCAGAGCACGCCGACCGGGTCAGTCGCGCCCTGCGGCACGACGCGAAGGCAGACGACGTCGGCGTCGATGGCTAATGCCCGGTCGCGTGCCCCCTCCGCGAGGCCCGGCTCGAGGCGCGTCAGCGACACGTCCAAGACGTTCCGGCGCCCCCCGACGACGAGCTGCGTTCGGCGGGCGGGTGCGTCGGGGACGAGATCGAGCCCTCGGGGCCCGCTGATGGTGTCGCCGCGCACCAGGTTCAACACGACGCGCGCGCGGCGCGGCCGCACGACGGCTTCGAGCCGCACGTCGGGCCCGTCCGGGGCGACGCGCACCTCCTCGCCCGGCCGTCCTTCCCCGCCGGCGAAGCCCCGCTCGAGCGACAGCTCGATCCACGCCGAGCGGGACGCCGGGCGTGGCCGGCCGGCGAAGTAAACGCGCACGGTGTCGCCCCACGCGACCCGCACGCCGCGCCGGTAGGCATCCTGCTCCCAGAGCGGCAGCCCCCGGCGCGACCGGCCCACCCGCCGTTTCGTGAAGAACTCCGCGCCGAGGGAGACGGTGTCGGGATCGGCCACGACGTGGAACAGGGCTTCGATCTCCGCGGAGTCCGTCCGCATCGAGAACCGGAGGTCCGTATCGAGCGGCCCGCTCACCGACCCCGTCGCCAGCTCCCACGATACACCGCCCGAGGTCAGCTGCTCGAGCACCCGCACGCGGTAGGTCAGCCGGGTGCCCGGCCCCTGCAGCACGGCCAGGAGCGCCGCGGCGGCGAGCGCGCTACTGGGCCACGATCGCGGCACGCGAGTCCTCCAGCGATCCGCCCGGTCCGCCCCAGCGGCCGTGCCCGAGCCAACCCGCCGCCGCACCGGCGGCGAGCGCGAGGGCCATCCAGAAGGCGAGCGCGCGGCCGCGGATGGCCGGCCGCGGAACCACGCGGGCGTGGGGGTCCCCGGCGCTCTTCGCCAGCGCGACGCGCACTTCCAGCTGGCTGGAGCGGGCGCCGGCGCAGTGCGCGCAGCCCGCCAGATGCTTGGCCAGCGCCGCCCGTTCGACGAGCGACAGCTCGCCGTCGAGCTCGGCGTCGATCTGGCGCAGCCAGAGGTCGTGGCTGCCCGTCACTCCTGCTCCTCCCGGACGCGGTAGCGCAGCGCGCGCCGCTGCATCCAACGCACCGCGAACGCGTCCGCCAGCGAACGAAAGACGCGGTTCCACATGCCGTATTTCGTCACACCGAACCGCCTCGGGCGGTGCCCGACCGGCACCTCCGCCACGGTGCCGCCGTGCATCTTGATGAGCGTGGGCAGGAAGCGGTGCATCCCGTTGAACAGCGGGAGGGCTCGCACGGCGTCGGCGCGGAACGCCTTGAGAGAGCAGCCCGTGTCGCGGATCGTCTCACCGTTGAGCCAGTTGCGCACGCCGTTGGCGATCCGGCTTTGGACCAGTTTCCAGGGCGTATCGCGCCGGGCGGCACGGTAGCCCGCTACGGCCGTCGCTCCGGTTCGCTCCAGCGCATCCACCAGTCCCGGGATGTCGGCGGGGTCGTTCTGGAGATCGGCATCGAGGGTCACGACGATGCGGCCGCGCGCCGCGCGAAACCCGGCCGCAAACGCGGCCGTTTGCCCCGCATGCCGCTCCAACGCCACGAGGTGCAGCTCGGGGTGGTCGCCGGCCATCTTCAGGTCCTTCAACAGCTCGAGCGAGCCGTCGGTAGAGCCGTCGTCCACGGCGACCACCTCGTAGCGCCGGCCGCGCAGCGCCGCGCCGATCTCGGCCACGAGGGGCGTCAGATTCTCGCGCTCGTTGTATACCGGGATCACGAGCGACAGCTCGGGCTGCAGCACAGGATCGCGCGATACGGGGGTCACGAATGGGACAACGTAGGCAAGCGCCCGCCGCGCAGCAAGTTGACAGGCGCGAGACGACCCGCTAAAACCCTAGCGTGTCCGAGCTTCTCTCGCGTCGCGAGTTCCTGCGCTCGACCGCCGTCGGTGTTGCGGCTGCAGGCGCGCTGGACATCTCCCACCCCATGCGGCTGCCGCGGCCGCTGCCGCCCTCCACCCGATGGGCGGCGAAGCCCGTCGCGATCGCCAGCGCGAACGGCCTGCGCGCCGTCCAGAAGACCTTCGACCTCCTGATGCAGGGCGCCGACACGCTCGACGCCGCGATCGAAGGGGTGAAGATCCAGGAGCTCGACCCGAACGACGACTCCGTCGGCTACGGCGGGTTGCCCAACGCTGACGGCGTGGTACAGCTCGACGCCTCGTGCATGCACGGCCCCACGAAGCGGGCGGGCGCTGTGGGCTGCCTCGAGAACATCAAAACACCGTCGGAAGTCGCGAAGCTCGTGCTCAAATACACGAACCACATCTTCCTCGTGGGCGAGGGCGCCAAGCGGTTCGCCCTGTCATACGGGTTCAAGGACGAAGACCTCCTGACGGAGCACGCGCGCCAGGCGTGGCTCACGTGGCGGGCCAACCTGAGCCCCAACGACAACTACCTCGATGTGCCCGCGGGGGAGCAAATGGTCGTGCGGTCAACCACGGGGACGATCAACTGCGACGTCGTTACACCGGGAGGCGACCTGTCGTCCGTGACCACGACGAGCGGGCTCTCGTGGAAGATCCCGGGCCGTGTGGGCGATTCGCCGATCATCGGAGCGGGCCAGTACTGCGACAACGGCGTGGGCGCCGCGGGCTCAACGGGGCTTGGCGAGGCGAACATCAAGGTGTGCGGCGGCTTCCTCACCGTGGAGCACATGCGCCGCGGCATGAAGCCCACCGACGCGTGCCTCGAGACGCTGAAGCGCGTCGTGGCGGCGACGGAGCCGCGCCTGCTCGACCCGCGCGGCCGGCCGAAATTCGACCTGACCTTCTACGCCGTGAACAAAGCCGGCGAGTTTGGGTCCGCCTCGCTCTTCCCGGGGCGCTATGCGGCGCACGACGGCACCGAGGCCAAGCTACGCGACACCGCCTTCCTGCTCGAGCGGCGCTGAGGCTGGCGGCGCTCGCCGCGCTGCTCCCCACCGCGCTCGCCGCTCAGCACGCTTGGGTGGACCAGCTCTATCCGTACGCCTTCTATAGCTCGAGCGACGGTCTTTGGCTCTCGGGGCGGTACGGCTGGTACAGCCCAATGGGCATGACCGACCGCCCCGAGCCGAACTTCGCGAGCATCAAGCTCGAAGCCGGCGCGAGCACGCGGGGGAGCTACCTGATCACCCTCGACGCCCAGGCTCCCGCCTACTGGGATGGTTGGCGATTGGGGCTCACGCTCAGCGCCGTCCGGGCCAACCGCCTCGGCTATTACGGGCTGGGCAACAGCGCAGCGTACGATCCCGACAGCATCACCGCTGCGTCGCCCTACTTTTACCGGGTGAGCCGCACCACCCGCTCGGCGCGCCTGACCGTGCAGCGCCGGATCGCGGGTCCGGTGCGCGCCTTCGTGGGGGGGACGCTCGAGCACACCGACTTCCGCGAGCTGCCGGGCGCGAGCCGGTTCCGGCGGGACCACGCCACCGGCGTCGTGGACTCGGGGACGGTGCCGTTCGGCGACCGGGTGGCCCGCGCCGGACTCGTGCTCGACTGGCGCGACCAGGAGGTCGATCCGCACCGCGGCATATTCGTCGAAGGGCTCGTCTCGCGGGGGCGCGGCTACACGCGCACCACCGGCGCCGCCCGGCTGTACCTCCACCCCCTCGACCGTCTGATGCTGGCGGCACGGCTCGGGGCCGAGCGCATGACGGGCACGCCGCCCGTTGCCGCCCTGACGACGATGGAGTCGAGCGATGGAGCCTTCACGGCCCTCGGGGGCTACCGCTCGCTGCGCGGCTACTACGAGGCGCGGTTCCTCGGGCCGGGGAAACTCGTCGGGGGCGTCGAGGCCCGCTACGGTCTGATGTGGGCGCCGCGGCTGTTCGAGGTAAAGCTGGTGGCGTTCTACGACGTGGGACGCGTGTTCGACGCGGGGGAGCCCGTGCGCCTCACGGGCGACGGCCTCCACCACAGCGCCGGCGGCGAGGTCGCGATCGCCCTGATGCGCAACACCCTCTTCATCCTGGGCGCGGGGAGGAGCTCGGAAGGCACGCAGTTCTTGTTCGGGACGACCTGGAGCTACTGAACCTCCACTATCTCCACTCCCCGCTTCTTGAGCTCGTCGACATACGCCCCAAACGGCACCGCCTCATCCGGCGTATGCACGCCGGCCGCAGCGATCCGCCCATCCGCTTGCATCAGGCCGGTGATGGCCAGCGAGTAGCCGGTCGTGCGCATCATCGCGCTGATGCCGTGCACCTCGTCGTAGCGATCGAGCAGCTGCCAGACGACGCGCCCGCCTCCGTTGCGGGCCCCAACCTCCACGCGCAAAGCCACGAGATCGCGCCCGCTCGGCTTGGTGAGCTTGGGCGAGACCGCCGCGATGAACACGTCGCGCGGGACGACTTTCGTCCCTTTCACGGCCACGGGTTTCAGGTCGAGCAGTCCCAGGTCCCGGATGGCGCGCATGAGCTTGACGTGCCCGGGGTAGCGCAGCGTCTTGTACTCCATGGACCGGACGCGTCCCGCGTACGTCCACGGCATCGTCGACACGCCGCCGGCGGTGTGGAACGCCTCGAGGGTGCCGACGGGCGCCGGGAAGCGCACCTCCTCCACCTCGGAGAGCGCGTCGACGGTCGCAGGCTTGCCCTCGCGCAGCACCCATGACGGCGTCGTGTAGTAGTCGAGAGCGCCTTCGAGCGAATAGACGATCTGGTAGTTGAGCGGGGGCTCGGGGTGCTGCGGGAGCCCGCCGACGAAGATCTTTACCGTGTCCGCGTCGGCGATGCGGCGAATCCCCTCCGCGGCGATGACGTTCACCATCCCCGGCGCGAGCCCGCAATCCGGAACGACGGAGACACCCTTCTTGGTCGCGGCGCCGTGCAAGGTCCTCTGCTTCCGCACGATCTCGGTGTTGCCGCCGAGATCCGCGTAATGTCGGCCCGCCGCCACGGCCGCCTTGGCCACGGGATAGTTGAAGTAGTAGGGCAGCGCGTTCATCACCGCGTCATGGCCGCCCATCAGGCGGCGCAGGCGCGTCTGTTGTTTCACGTCGAGCCGCGCGAGGGCGAGGCGCCTGCCGGCTTTGGCCTTGAGAAACGCCGGCAGCCGGTGGGGATTCAAATCCGCGAGCGTGACGCGCTCCACGCCCGGCTGTTGCAGCAGATCGTACGCGCAGGCACACCCTTGCAGCCCCGCGCCCAGCACCAACATGCGCATCGCGCCAACGCTCGTGTTGAGGGCCGCGAAAGCTAGCGACAGCGGAAGGCCTTGCACAACGTTAAATTCGCGCGCGATGCCCCCTGCCGCCGATCTCACGCGCCAGCGCGTGATCCGCGCCGCCCTGGAGCTGTTCACGACGCGCGGCTACCACGACACGACCACCGCGCAGATCGCCAAGAAGGCGGGGGTCGCCGAGGGGACGATCTACCGTCACTTCGCGAGCAAGCAGCAGCTCCTCAACGAGCTGTACCGCGCCGCGCAACGCTGGGCGGCGACGGTCATCCACGATGCCGGGGGAGGGACGGGGGACGCCCGCGCCAGGCTCGCCGCCGCGGCGCAAGGGCTGGTGGAAGGCGCCGCCCGCGACCCCGCGGTCGTGAAGTTGGGCCTCCTGCAGCGGCTCGATTTGGAGCTGGACGAGGAGAGCCGCCGGTCGGCGCGCGACTTGCGCGCGGGGCTCGAGCGGCTGGTGGCGCAGGGAAAGGCCGAGGCCGCGGTGCGCGCCGGCGCGGTGGACATCTGGGCCGGGGTGTGGCTTGCCGTGGTCTGCTACGCCTTGGAGAAGGTTGTCTCGAAGGACTGGAAGCCCAGCGATGCCTCGGTGGGGCTGGTTATCGAAGGAGCGTGGGAAGCGATCGGGGGGTAGGCGGCGCCGACCGCCCCGACCGCCGCAGTTCCAACAGCGCAATCTCCGGCGGCACGAACACCCGAATCGGCACACCCACCACGCCGATGCCGCGGCTCACGTACAGCTGGCTCGCCCCCTGCCGGAAGTGTCCCATCACGTACTTGGTGATCAGGCGTCCCGCCGACCAGCCGATGACCGGCAGGTAGATCTGGCCGCCGTGGATGTGGCCGGCGAGGGTGAGGGGAATGCCGCGCGGCGCCGCGCCGTCGAATGCGCCGGGCCGGTGCGCGAGCAGGATCTTGAAGAGCTCGGGAGGGGTGCGCCGCAGCGCCACGCCGAGGTCCCCGTCCTGCGGGTCGTCGGCGCGCCAGTTGCGCGGGTCGTCCACTCCGACGAGCGCGAGCCCGGCGCCGCCGCGCTCGATCACGTGGGCGCCGTTCTGCACGAACACCTGCCCCGCTTCGCGCACGCCGCGGATCACAGCATCCTCCCCCGTGTAGCGGTCGTGGTTGCCGAGCACGGTCACCACGCCGAGCGGCGCCGTGAGGTCGCGGAAGGCACGCACGTAGTCCGGGATGAAGGACGGCGCGATGTCGATCATGTCGCCCGTTTGTACGATGACATCGGGCCGGAGGGCGTTGGTCCGCGCGACGATCGCCTCCATCTTGTCGCGTTGCATGTGGATGCCGGCGTGCACGTCGGAGAGGTGCGCGATGCGCAGGCCGTCGAGCCCGAGCGGCAGGTCCGGGAAGTACAAGGTGCGGCGCGTGATGACGGGGAGCCGATCCGCGCTCCAGATGCCGTAGGCCGAGAGTCCGAGGCCGGCGGCCGCGTAGGCGTACGTCGCGCGCGCCAGAAACTGCCTTCTACTGACTGCGTGGGGTTGTGGGGAAGTGGGGGCGTGGACCTGTGAGACCCACGCCCCCACGTCCCCACGCCGTTTATGCCAAAGCCACATCACTCCCTTCCCCACGATATACACGCACACCACGGCACAGAACACCCACCCCATCATCTGCCACGCGACCCACGGAGCGATCCAGGGAATGCGGCCGATCCCCCACAAGCTGCCGAACAGCATGCGGCGGGCGATGATGATCCACGGGAGGTTCATCACGCCGAACACCACCGCGAGACTCCAGCGCACGACGCGCGCTTGACGCGGCCGCGTTGGGTCGGGTAGCCGCTCCCGCAGGTAGAGATAGATCAAGACCTGCGGCGCGATGAAGAGGAGCAGATAGATTATCGCCATGCCATCCCCTACGCCCCGCTCGCTCTGGTGGTTCCCGGCGGCTGTGAGTATGGCCGTGCCGCTCGCGGCTCAACAGGTGACCTTCGTCGACCGCCAGGTGATTGCGGCCGGCATTTGGGCCGAGGCCCGCTACAACTTCGCATACTGGGACGCCGTCCGCGCCGACTGGGACTCCGCCTTCGCGTCGACACTGGCGTTCGCCGCCGCGCGCCCCTCCGACGTCCAGTTCGTCAGCCGGCTGCGCCGCTTCGTGGCCCTGCTGCGCGACGGACAGGCGGAGGTGGTGCCACCCGCGCGGGTGCTGGGCCGGATCGCGCGGCCGCCGATCGCGTTGCGCAGCATCGAGCGCCGCCCGTTCATCATCGACTATGCGCCGAACGACGAGATGCGGGTCGCCCGGCCGGAACGGCTGGCCGAAGTCGTGGCCGTCCAGGGCATCCCGGCGGAACAATGGATCCGGGACTCGATCCTTCCGGAGGTATCCGGCGCGACCGAGCGCAGCCGCTGGGAGCGGGCCGTTGCCCGAATGCTGGAGGGCGAGAAGGGGACCGCCCTGCACCTCCAGCTCCGGCTGCCTGGGGGGGCGACGCGCGGCGCCAGCGTCACGCGGAGCGTGTCGCTCACCGCGCGCTGGCCTCTCGAGCTCCCCCCGCTCGATGCCGACACGCTTCCCGACGGCGCGGTCTGGGTACGGGTGAACTCACTCGCCGACCCCGACGTGGTACACGAATTCGACCGCGCCCTGGGCGAAGGCCGGCGCCGGGGGGGAGGGGGAGGGGGGGGCCTCGTGCTCGATCTTCGCGAAGCGACCGGTGGGCCGGGGCGGGAGAACGGCTACGCGATCCTTGCGCGCCTCATCGACCGGCCGTGCCTCACCTCGCGCTGGCGCACCCCGCAATACCGCCCCGCCTACCGGGGCGCCGACGCCCCCGATTCGGCGGGCGCGTGGCTCGCGGCCCCCTCCGACACGATCCGCCCCCGCCGCGATCGTCCGGCCTTCTCGGGCCCTGTGGCCGTCCTCGCCTCGCCGCGCACGGCCGGCGCGGCGGAGGACCTGCTCGTCGCGTTCCGCAACGGCGCACGGGGTCCGGTCGTCGGCGACACGTCGGCGGGGAGCACCGGACAGACGCTGCTCCTGGCACTCGCGCGCGGGTGGCAGCTGCGCGTCACGGTGACCCGCGACGCCTTCCCGGACGGCACCGAGTTCGTGCGCACGGGGATCGCGCCGGAGCTGCCTGCGCCGGTTAAAGTCGAGGACGTACTGGCGGGACGGGATGCGGTGCTCGAACGGGCGAGGGGCTACCTGGCCTCCTCCCCCCGCCGCTGACGTCGTTACTGGACGGTGAATCCGAGCGTCGGCTCGAGCCGCGGCGACACCAGCACGCGGCCTCGGAGGCCGTAGGTCCCCGGCGTCAGCGCGGAGTCGATGATCCAACGCGTGTCCCGGCTGAGCGACGCAGGATAATCGATGCCCAGCAGGCTGAAGCTCATGAGGTAGGTCGAGTCGGGACAGGTCGCCGGCGCGGGGAGGCTGCCCGCGGTACCGCCGACCGCCAGGAGCCTCACGTTTTCCGCGCACTCAGGCCGCAACCTCGCGGCTTGCGGAGTGGCACTGGTGGGCGCGTCGACGAGCTCGACGAGGTGGCTCACCCACACCGTGTCGCCCCGGGCGGCGGACGTGATCGCGGAGTCGCCCGGCGTATCGCACGTTGTACTGCAAGGGTGGGCGATGACTCCATATCGGAAGGCGAAGTTCGTGGGCCCGCTGGTATTGAGGCACGCCGCCATCAGGAGAACCGCGCCCGCCGCGAGCGTCCGACGCGGCACGTCAGCCGCCCAGCTGCGCGCGGAAGAACTTGATCACGGCGCCCCAGGCGCTGTCGGCCACCTCCGGCTTGTCGCGCGAACGCAGGAAGCCGTGGCCTACACCGGGGTACACGGTGTATCGGTAATCCACTCCCGCCTGCCGTACGGCCGCCGCAACGGCCTCGAGCCCCGCGTCGATGCGCGCGTCATTCTCGGCATACACGCCCAGGCCCTTGGCCTTGATGCGCGCGATCGCCGCCGGATCGGGAGCCGGTCCGTAGCACACCACGAAGGCGCGGAGCGCGGGGTTGTTCGTGGCGTAGCGGAAACTCTGCCCGCCTCCCCAGCAGAACCCAATCACGCCGACCGCATCGGCCCGCGCCGCCTTCACCGTCTTGAGGAAGGCGTGCGTCGCGTTCAGGTCGAGCGTGATCGTGTCGGGCGACAGCGTGACAATCACCTTCCGCGCGGAGTCGGGGGTGGCCGGCGTGCCGCCGCGGCGGGATAGGAGATCGGGCGCGATCGCCACGAAGCCGTCCTTCGCCACCTGCTCGGTCGTCTGCCGGACGAAGTCCGACATACCGAAGATCTCGTGAATCACGATCACGGCGGGGGCCGGTGTCGGCCGCTCGGGGTAGGCGAGGTAGGCGGTGATCGTGTCGCGGCCGCTGGGATACTTGACGTATTCGGAGTGAATGTCGGGGCGGGAAGAGGCGGTCAGGGGCGGTATGGGGCGGTAAAAGGCAGCCGCGAGCAAGATGAGCGCGCCGCAAACGATACCGCCTCCTACCGCCCCATACCGCCTCTTACCGCCCGTGTTTTCAGTTCCCATACGCCACCCTCCAGATCTTTCCGCCCATGTCGTCGCTGATCAGCAGGGCCCCGTCGGCCGCCATGACGATGCCGACGGGACGGCCCCACCGCGAGCCATCGGAAAGCTGCCACCCGGTGACGAAATCGTCGATACCCACGGGGCGCCCGTTCTGGACCTGCACGCGCACGACCTTCGCGCCCGTCGGGACGGAGCGATTCCACGAGCCGTGGTAGGCCACGAAGGCGTCGCCCCGGTAATCCGCTGGGAACACGGTGCCCGTATAGAACCCCATGCCGAGGGGCGCCGAATGCGCTTGAAACGTGATCGCCGGCGGCTCGACGGCCGAGCAGTCGGGGTTGGTGTACTCCGGGTTCCGCAGGCCGGGGAGATAGCATTGCGGCCATCCATAGTACTTCCCGTCCTTGATGATGTTGATCCGCTCGGGCGGCACGTTGTCGCCCAGGTTGTCGCGGTCGTTGTTCGTCGCCCACAGCTCGCCGGTCGTCGGGTGGACGGCGAGGCCGACCGAGTTCCGCAGGCCGCGCGCGAATACGCGACCGCCCGTGCCATCGGGATTGAACTGCGAGACCGCGGCGCGGAGCGAGTCTCTCTCGTCACAAACGTTGCACGACGAGCCGACGCTCACGTACATCTTGCCGTCGGTCCCGAACACCACCGTCCGCGTCGAGTGGCCGCCGCTCGGGAGGTTGGGAACGACGACGGCCTTGCTCGCCGAGCCGGGATTGAATCGCACCACCTCATTGACCTCGGCGACGTACATCGTGTCCCCGCGGAACGCGATGCCGAACGGCTGGTTGAGGCCGCTCGCCGCCGTCACGACCGAGTCGGCGACTCCATCGCTGTTGGCGTCGGGGAGCTTCACGACCGATCCGCCGCCCGTGAGCGCGGCGTACACCACCCCGCCCGGACCGAGGGCGAGGTTTCTGACGCCGCCCAGATTCTGCGCGAAGACGGTTACCGTGAATCCCGGGGGGACTCGGAGAGGCTGGTTCTGGCTGGCAACGGAATTGTCGTTGCACGCGAGGGCCACAAGGGCCGCAAAGACGGCACGCCGATGCATGAGCGAAGTACCGTGCTTCATGGGCCTTAGTTCCCCGGAGCGGGCGCGCGTGTGGATCGCAACAGGAGCTTGCCGTCGGGGTCTACGCGGACCTCCGCCGGTGCGAAGGGCAGGTCGAAGCGCGGGAACGTCTGTTGTCCCATCACCGCAACGTCGCGCCGCTGCACCACGCCGTCCGGCCCGCGGAATTCCAGCGTGAGCACTGGGAGGCGAAACAATCCCCATTCGGCCCTCTGGCGCTGCGTGATGCCGACCAAGACGCGCCCCGCCGTCGAGTCGTACTGCCAACTGACCTCGAGCTGCGGATACCCGGGTTGGTGCAGCCACTGGCGG
>DASXUE010000059.1:0-26717 GCA_036505055.1 Gemmatimonadales bacterium
CTCACGGGCGGCCGCGTGATCGACCCGAGCCGCGGGTTCGATCAGGTCGCGGACGTCCTGGTGCAGGAGGGCACGATCGCCGGCGTGGGACCGGGGATCTCCGCACCCGACGGCGCGGAGGTCCACGCCGTCACCGGCAAGATCGTCGTGCCGGGCCTCGTGGACGTGCACGTGCACCTGCGCGAGCCCGGCAACGAGGATGAGGAAACGATCGCCAGCGGCGCGCGTGCCGCCGCGGCCGGGGGGTTCACGGCCGTGTGCGCGATGCCCAACACCGATCCCGTCACGGACAACCAGGCGGCGGTCGGGTTCATCGTCCGCCAATCGATGCGCGCCGGGTTCGCGCGCGTCTACCCGCTCGGTGCGGTCTCGGTGGGACAGAAGGGGGAGCGCCTCGCTGAGTTCGGGGAGATGGTCGGGGCGGGAGCCGTGGCCGTCTCGGACGACGGCCGGCCGGTGGTCTCGGGCCACCTGATGCGCACCGCCCTGGAGTACGCGCGGTCGTTCGGGATCCCCGTGGCCGACCACTGCGAGGAGCCGAGCCTCGCCGCCGGTGGCGTGATGCACGAGGGACTCGTCGCGACCCGGCTCGGCCTGAAGGGCATTCCCCCGGCCGCTGAGGAGATCATGGTCGCGCGGGATTGCCTCCTCGCCGAGCTGACGGGCGGGCACGTGCACCTCTGCCACATGTCCACCCGCGGGTCGGTCGATCTGATCCGGCGCGCCAAGGAGCGCGGCGCGCGGGTGACGGCGGAGGTCACGCCGCATCACCTCACCCTCACCGACCATGCGTGCGAGGGGTACGACACGCACGCCAAGATGAATCCGCCGCTGCGCGAGGCCGGCGACGTCGCGGCGCTGCGCGCGGCGCTCAAGGAGGGAGTGATCGACTGCATCGCCTCGGATCACGCCCCCCACGCGTACGATGAAAAGGAGGCCGCCTTCGACGACGCTCCGTTCGGCATCGTCGGCCTCGAGACCGCGTTCGCCGTGGCGCACACGGAGCTGGTGCTGGGCGGCGTCCTGACGGTGCCCGAGCTGATCGCACGCATGAGCACCGAGCCGGCCCGCATCTTCCATCTGTCCGGGGGGACGTTGGTCCCCGGCGCGCCGGGGGATGTCGCGGTGATCGACCTCGCGGAGCGATGGACGGTGGATGCCGCGGCCTTCCATTCGCGCTGCCGCAACACGCCCTTTGGCGGCCGCGCCCTCACGGGACGAGTCGCGCTGACGGTGGTCGACGGGCACGTCGTCCACAGCACCGAGCGGCCGGCCGCCACGTGACGGCCGCGACGGTGGCGGGGCGCATGGCGCTGTGCTGCCGCCAGCTCGCGGCGGGGGGATTGGTGGCGGGGCGGGACGGCAATCTCTCGGTGCGGCTGGGCCCGGGTCGTATCCTGGTCACCCCGAGCGGGTTGATCAAAGCCCTGGTGCGCGCCGCCGATATGGTGGAAGTCGATGAGCGCGGCCGGAAGCGGCGCGGCCGCCGCAACCCTACCAGCGAATTGGACTTACATCTGCGGATTCTGCGGCACCGCTCCGACGTGGGCGCGGTAGTGCACGCCCATCCCCCGACGGCCACGGGGTTTGCCGTTGCGGGTGAGGAAATTCCCCCTAATGTGTTGCCGGAGCTTATCTTCCTGGTTGGACGCGTGCCGCTCGTCCCCTACGGCGCCCCGGGGACTCCCGAGCTGGGGGACCGCGTGGCGCCGTACTTGGAAGGGCACGACGCGCTGTTGCTTGCGAATCACGGCGCCGTCACGATGGGCCGTACCCTGGACCAGGCGTGGATCCGGATGGAGAGCTTGGAGCACGCGGCGCGCATTATCGCCGCCGCGCGCACCGTAGGACGGGGGGGGCCGCGGCCGCTCGACCCCGCGTCGGTCGAGAGACTCGAAGCGTTGCGCGCCCTAGCGCGGCGGGAGCAGGATGCCTAAGGGGTCATCGAAGAGCACCGCTGCCATCCAGCGGCTGCTGGAGGAGCGCCGTCAGTACGAATCGTGGTTGGCCCGGATCACTGCCGCGGCCGACGCGACGCCGGAGCACGTGCGTACCCGCGTGCGTGCCGACTATGAAGCGCGCCTCCAGGCTGTCACCGAAGAGCTCAAAGCCCACGCCGACGCCGCCCGCCAGTTGATCGCGCAGCGAAAGGAAGCGTACGTCGAGCTACAAAGGAAGGAAAAAGGAGCTGCCGAACGGTTGGCCGAGACGGAGCTGCGTCACGCTGTGGGCGAGTACGACGAAGGGCAGTGGACGCAGGTTCATAAGGATGCGCTGGCCGAGCTGCTGGCGGTGCGCGCCGAGTTGGTCGAGGTCGAGAAGGACATCGAGAAACTCGAGGAGCTGGACGCGATGGTGAAGGCCAAGCCCGGTCCCCGGGTCGGTCCGCCGCCCAAACCGCAGGCCAGGCCCGACGACCGGAAGAAGCCCGCGCAGCTCGACGAGCTGGCGTTTCTCAAATCGGTGACCGAGGACGACACGGGGCAGGCGCCTTCGCCCCGGCGGGCCAGCGGCTCGCAGTATCAGCCGTCGATTCCGGGCGATCCCCCGCGCGGCGCGCCGATGTCGGCCCCGACCACGCCCGCCGCCCAGTTGAATGACGAGCCCGAGGCCTCGAAGACGCTGAAGTGCAGGGAGTGCGGAACGATGAATCTCGCGACCGAATGGTACTGCGAGAGCTGCGGGGCGGAGCTTGCGGCGCTGTAAACGGCTACTTTGTGAGCTTCTTCACCAACTTCGCGAGCCGCGATTTGTGGCGCGCGGCCGTGTTCTTGTGAATCAAGCCTTTGCGGGCGGCGCGGTCGAGCAGCCGCGAGGCGACGACATAGGCGGTGGCGGCGGTGGCGGCGGTAGCCGCGCGTACGCGCTTCACCGCGGTGCGGAGGGCGGAGCGCTGGGTCCGGTTGCGCTCCTGGCGACTGCGCGCCTGGCGCATCGCTTTCTTAGCGGATTTGATCTTCGGCACGAGTCAGAATCTCCTCAGTGAGGCGCGGAACTTAGACGGTAAGTTGCGTCGGGTCAAGGCTCTACGTTATCTTAGGCCGTGCCGCTCGATCAGATCCTGGTCATGATCCCGGTGCTGCTGTTCTCGATCGTTGCGCACGAGTACGCGCACGCCGAGGCGGCCTACCGTCAGGGTGACTCCACCGCCTACATGCTCGGGCGGCTGACATTGAATCCCCTCAAGCATATCGATCCGTTCATGACGGTGTTGCTCCCGGTCGCCCTCATTCTCATGCATGCGCCGTTCGTGTTCGGGGCCGCCAAGCCGGTGCCGGTGAACCCCAGGAACTACCGGCAGTACCGGCGCGGGGACATCATCGTCTCGCTCGCGGGGATCGTGACCAATCTGGCGCTGTTCGTGGTGAGCGCGATCAGCTTCGCCCTGGTGGGCGTGCTCGCCCGCGCCCTCCCAGCGCTGCAGCCCAGCCTGGCCGTCCTGCAGCAGATGACCCTGTTCGGGATGTCCATCAATCTCGTGCTCGCGTTCTTCAACGTCATTCCCATCCCGCCGCTCGATGGGAGTCACGTGTTGAAGCAGCTCTTGCCGCCCGGCGCGGGGATGCGCTACCGGCAACTGTACGCGTTTGGATTCGTGCCGATCCTCCTGGTCGTGTGGTTCCTTCCCGGGGTCGTCAACGTCTTCCTGTGGCCGGCTGGACAGCTGATGGGGATGGCGCGCACCGTCGTCGGGTCGCTGGCGCTCCCCGGCGTGTGGCCTTTGTGAACTCACCAACTCCCGTCGTGCGCGACTCCACCGGCTTCGTCATCGAGCTGGAGCAGTTCTCCGGCCCTCTCGACCTCCTGCTGCACCTCATCCGGGAGGACGAGGTCGACATCACGGACTTCCCCATCGCGAAGATCGCCGACCAGTTCCTGGCGGTGATCAGCGATCTGGGGTTGAACCAGGCGGCGGACTACCTCGAGATGGCGGCCCGGCTGCTGCGCATCAAGGCGCAGATGCTGTTGCCGCGGCGCCTGGGAGACGACGAGTGGGAGGACCCGCGCGCCGAGCTGGTGCGCCGGCTGCTCGAGTACCAGCAGATTCGAGAGCTGGTGGACTGGTTGGGCCGTGCTGCGGCGTCTCGCGCGGAACGGTTCGGCCGCGGCTACGAAGCCCCCGCGCCGGAGGCCCCGCCGGCCGCCCTGCAAATCGACCTCAACGACCTGCTGGCAGCGGCGGAGCGGGTGATCGCCCTCATCCCCGAGCCGATGCTGCACCGCGTGGTGCCGCGCCCGCTCGATGTGGAGGGCGCCACCGCCAGGATCCACGCCCTGCTCGCCGAGCGCGACACGTTCGGGTGGCACGAGCTGGTCGGCCCGGCGGCCACGATTGTCGACATCCTCTCGACGTTCATCGCACTTCTCGAGCTGGCCAAGCGGGGCACGCTGACGCTCACGCAACCCGAGCCCTTTGCCCCGATGGTGATCAGGCGTGAGTCCCCTCGCGAAGCTGCTTGAAGCGGCGCTGTTCGCCGCGTCGCGTCCCCTGACGCTCGAGGAGCTGGTGTCGCTCGAGCCGGAGGTGGATTCGAAGGCCGTCCGCGCGGCCCTCGGCGAGATCGCGGCCGCGTACCGGGACGAGCACGGCGTCGAGCTGCTCGAGATCGCGGAGGGCTGGCAGTTCCTGACCCGCCGCGAGTACGCCGAAACGATCGAACGGGCGCAGTTTGCGCTCCGGCCCCGCCGCCTGTCCCCGGCGGCGCTCGAGACATTGGCGATCATCGCCTATCGCCAACCCGTGGGCCGCCTCGAGGTCGACGAGATCCGCGGCGTCGATTCGGGCGCGGTGATCGACAAGCTGCTGGAACGGGGCCTCGTCGAAGTCGTGACGCGCGGCGAGGGGTTGGGCCGGCCGCTGCTCTACGGCACGACGCCGCAGTTCCTCGAAATCCTCGGCCTCAAGGACCTGGATGACCTGCCGCGACTTGACGAGCTGTCGGTCGCGCTCCGGCCCCCCACCCCCGCCGAAGAACCGGAATGACGTTGATGCGCCTGCAGCGCGCCCTGGCGCGCGCGGGCGTGGCGTCGCGGCGCAAGGCCGAGGACTTGATCCGGGCCGGGCGCGTGCGCGTGGACGGACAGCCCGCCACCATCGGGATGAGCGTCGATCCCGACGCCCAGCGCGTCACGGTGGACGGCCGCGCCGTGCGGGCCCCCACGAAGACGACGTGGATCGCGTTGAACAAGCCGATCGGCTACGTCGTGAGCCGCTCCGACCCTGAGGGGCGCCGCACCGTCTTCGACCTCCTCCCCAACGTGCCCGGTCTCACGTACGTTGGGAGGTTGGACGTTATGACGTCGGGCCTGCTCCTCCTCACGACCGACGGGGCGGCGGCCCACCGCTTGATGCATCCCCGCTTTGCCGTGCCTCGCAGCTACTGGCTCGCCGTGCACGGCGCCGACGCTGCCCGCGTGCGGGCGGGGCTCGAGGGGCGGATCGTGATCGACGGCCGAGCCGTGCGGATCGAGCGCTGCCGCGTGCGGCCCGCCGGCCGGTCGGTCGAAGTGGAGCTGACCCTCGCCGAAGGCCGCCAGCGCATCGTGCGCCGCGTTGCTGAGGAGCTGGGTCTCAAAGTCGAGTGGCTGCACCGTGTCGCCTACGGGCCAGTGCGCCTGGGGCGGCTGGCGGAGGGTCGCTGGCGCGCCCTCACCGCCCGGGAGATCGAGGCGATCGGGAAATAGAGCATGGCCATCGATACTGCGGGAGTCGACAAGGCGCTCGGCGCCATCGGCACCACCTTCCGCTTGACGCGGCTCTATCCGCCCAGCCACCCGGCGGTGCTGGAGGCCATGCGCCAGATCGCGGTCGCGCTCCCCGGTCTCGCGGCGTTCGGCACGGTCGAATGGAAGATCGGCGCGACGGGGTTGCACTGGCACGGGCAGCACCTGCTGCCGCGCAATACCCAGGTGGCGGAGCTGGCCGGGTTGCTGTACGCGCGCGGCGTGCGGGCCATTCAAATGAATCCTGGCGCGACCGCCGAGCACCTGCTCGCGCTGTTCGGCGTCGCGGTCGGCAGCCTGCAGGCGGACGACGCGGCGCTGGGACGCATAGCCCTGCACCTCGGCAAGCGGGCGAGCCAGCGCCTGTCCGCGATCCGCGTGGCCGAATCCGCGCCGGCGCCGCCTGCGCCCGCTCCTCCGCCCCCTCCGCCGCCCCCGCCGCCCGCGCCGCCTCCGGTTCCCGGGCCGTCGTCCTCCGTCGCGCCGCCGCCGCCGCCGCCACCCGCGCCGGCGCCCGTCCGAGAGGCTCCGGCGCCACCCCCGCCACCCGCGCACGTTTTTCGACCCGACGTCCTTCCGGCCGACGTGGAAGCAAAGCGGGCGGTCACCGCGCTGCGGGCCGGGACAGCGGAGGAGCGGGCGGCCCTCGTCGCACGGCTGCGGCAGCTCACGCCCGACTTGCTGAAGTTGCGCGACATCGGGGCGATCGCAGAGGTGATCGCCGGGCTGGATCGCGCGCTCGCCGATCCGCAAGAGCCGGCGGTCCAAGAGGGGATCGGGGAGGTCGCCACGGCGTTGGCCGACGACGCCGTCGTCGAGCGGATGGTAACGCGGTTGGGAGAGATGCGCGTGCCTCCCGTCGAGCGGGCGCACCTGGTGAACGCCGTGGGGGCCTTGGCCGCGGTGGCCGGCGGACTGATCGTGGATGCCTACCTCAACACGCCGCCACACCTGCGCGAGCCCTATCGGGCGGCGATCCGCCTCGCCGGGGAGCGGGTGGTGGAGGTGCTTCAGGAGCGTCTCGCGAGTAAAGTTCCGGAGGTCGCGGCCGTGGCGGCGGAGTTCCTCGGCCGGACCGGAAGTCCCCAGGCGGCGGGGCTCCTGATCCCGCTGATCCGCCACGCCGACGAGCGGGTGCGCGAGGCGGCACTGCTCGGGCTCGCGGAGCTGGGGGGCCGCGACGTGGTGCGGCCGGCGATCCCCGCGCTCAAGGACGAGTCCGTCGTGGTGCGGGCCGCGGCCGCGCGGGTCGTGGCGGGAGGGGGCGACCCCGCGTCGAGCACCGTGCTCGTCCGGCGTCTGGAGCAGGAGGGGGACGAAGGGGTATTGGCAGCGTTGCTCCAGGCGATCGGCCAGCTGGGCGCGAAAGAGGCCCTGGAGGTGCTGGCCCGCTACGCCGAGCCTGGAGGCAAGCCGCGGCGGTCGCCCTTCGTCCGCGCCGCGGCCATCGAGGGGCTGGCGCGGATCGATCGGTCCGAAGCGCGGGCCCTGCTGGAGCTCTACACCAAAGACAAGGAGCCGACGGTGAAGCGGGCAGCGGAGGCGTCCCTGCGATGACGACGCGCGCGGCGAAAGCGCACGACGCGATCCTCACCCAAAACATCACGCGCGAGGTGGCCAAGCGCGTGGTAGGTCAGGAGGTGATGGTCGAGCGTCTACTGATCGGACTGCTCACCGGCGGGCACGTGCTGCTCGAGGGCGTGCCGGGCCTCGCCAAGACGCTCGCGGTGCGCACGGTGGCGGAGTGCCTGCGAATCAGCTATTCGCGCATCCAGTTCACCCCCGATCTGCTGCCGGCCGACGTGATCGGCACGATGGTGTTCGACCAGCGCTCGCAAGAGTTCTACCCGAAGAAGGGACCGCTCTTCGCGAACCTCGTGCTGGCCGACGAGATCAACCGCGCCCCCGCCAAGGTGCAGTCGGCGTTGCTCGAGGCGATGCAGGAGAAGCAGGTGACCATCGGCGGCGAGACTTTTTATCTGGGAGAGCCGTTCCTCGTCCTCGCCACGCAGAACCCGATCGAGCACGAGGGCACCTATCCGCTCCCCGAAGCACAGCTCGACCGCTTCATGCTCAAGGTGCGCGTCGGCTATCCGACGCGCGACGCGGAAAAGGAGATCGTCGGGCGGATGGCCTCCGGCCGGCCGATCGAAGTGGAGCGCGTGGCGGAAGCCGAGGACATCCTCGCCGCGCGGAGCGCGATCGCCGAGCTGTTCATGGACCAGAAGGTGGTGGACTATCTCGTGGACGTGGTTCGCGCCACGCGGGAGCCGCAGGCCGTCGGGCTCGCCGAGCTGAAGCCGCTGATCGCGTTCGGCGCGTCGCCCCGGGCGTCCATCTACCTGGCGCAGGCGGCCCGGGCGCACGCCTATCTGCGCGGCCGCGCGTACGTCGTGCCGGAGGACGTCAAGGCGATGGCCTCCGACGTGCTGCGCCACCGCGTCCTGCTGACCTTCGAGGCGGAGGCCGAGGACGTGGACACGGACCGCGTCATCACGAAGATCCTGGAGGCCGTGGGCGTGCCGTGACGTACGAGGGACAAGAGCGCCGGGGCGCGGCAACGTCCCCGGTGCGCGCGCGGCGGCGGGCTGTGACCGCCGACGTGCTCAAACAGGTGAAGGGGATCGAGCTGCGGGCCCGCAACCTCGTCAACACCCTGTTCACCGGCGAGTACCGCTCCGTGTTCCGCGGCCAGGGCATCGAGTTCGCGGAAGTGCGGGAGTATCAGCAGGGCGACGACTTCCGCGCCATCGATTGGAACGTGTCGGCGCGCATGGGCCATCCGTTCGTCAAGACCTTCATGGAGGAGCGCGAGCTGACGCTGCTCCTCATCGTGGACCAGTCGGGGTCGCTGCACTTCGGCCGTCCCTACACCAAGGCGGGCCTGGCCGTGGAGGTCGCCGCGGTCCTGGCCCTCGCCGCCGCCCGGCACAACGACCGCGTGGGCGCGTTGCTCTTTGCCGACACGCCGGAGTACGTCGTGCGCCCCGCCAAGGGGCGCGCCCACGCGCTACGCGTCATCCGAGACCTCGTGGCCTTCGCCCCGCGCGGGCGGGGCACGAACCTCGCCGGTGCATTGCGCTACGCGGCGAAGCTGCTGCGCCACCGGGCGATCATCGTGGTGTTGTCGGACTTCCGCGCCGACGGGTGGGAGGATCCGCTCGCGCAGCTCGTGGGACGCCATGAGGTGGTCGGCATCACGATCGACGACCCGCGGGAGTACAATCTCCCCGACGCCGGTTGGGTGGAGATGGAAGATGCGGAGACGGGGCAGCGCCTGCTGGTGGACACGAGCCACGCGCCGACGCGCACGCGCATCCGGGTCGCCGCGGAGCGGCTGCAGCAGGAACGGACGCGCAAGCTGGTCCAGGCGGGCGTGGACCGCGTCGCGCTCCAGACCACGGTGCCCTACGGTCCGCCCCTGCGGCGTGCCTTCGCCGAGCGCGCGCGGCGGCTCGCCCGGTGAAGCACGCCATGACGCCAAGACGCCACGTTGCATGCGCTGTCGTACTTGGCGTCCTGGCGTCCTGGCGTCTTGGCGCGGCACAGGACGCGGGATGGGTCGCCGCCCCGGCCCGCCCCACCGTGGGCGATACCATCTGGATCGAGCGCTTTGTGCCGGCACCGCCGGGCTGGCGCGTGCGGGCCGGCAAACTCGCACCGGGGCAGCCGGCGGAGGCGCTCGCCGATCCCGTCGTCTTTCCGTCGGACGGGGGATGGCGGGTGCGCTATGCCGCGGTGGCCTGGGTGCCCGGCCTCGTCACGGTGACCATGCCGCCGCTCTGGCGCCTCGGCCCCGACGGGAGCGCCGACTCGCTGCCCGGGGGGACGGCGACGGTGCGCGTGGCGAGTGTGCTGCCCGACAGCGTGTCCCGCCCCGCGCCGCAACCGGCGCTCACGCCGCTGCGCGCCGAGCGGCATACCGCCCTCCCCGCGCTGGCCGCGGTGCTCCTCTCCGCGGGCCTTCTCGTCGCGGTGGTGGCGTGGCGCCGCCGCCCGCCGCGCGGCGCCAAGGTCGGGCCGGACCTGCTGCTCGATCCCGAGATTGCCGACGCGCGCTGGTTGACGGCGGGCGAGCCGAAAGCCGTCGCGGCACGCGCCGCGCACGCCCTGCGGAGCGCCCTCGCCCGCGCGGTGCCGGAGGCGCACGAGGCGCTGAGCACCCGCGAGTGCCTCGCCACCGTCGAGCGCGTCCGCCCCGCCGCCCCGGTGCGCGAGCTGCGCGATCTGCTCGGGGCGCTCGACGAAGTGGCGTTCGCGACGGCCCACGGCGTGGACGTCGCGCCGCTTGCCCGGCGCGCCGAGGCGCTCGCCGCGGAGCTGGCCCCGTGAGCTTCGGGCGGCCGCTGCTCTTGCTGCTGCTCGCCGCGCTCCCGTTGTGGTGGTGGTGGCGCGCGCGGCGCCTGTCGCGCCTCGCGGGCGCGCCGATGAGCGACGTCCGGCCGGCGGCCGGGCCCGCGGAGCGCCTGTGGGTCGCCCGGCTGCCCGTGACGCTGCGGTCGGTGTGCCTGGGCGCGTGGATCATCGCGGCCGCCGGGCCGCGCGTCGGATCGGCCCGGGCCGAGCTGCGCAGCGAGGGCATCTCGATCGCCCTCGCGGTCGACGTCTCGAGCAGCATGCTGGCGGAGGACTTCGCGCCGATGAACCGCCTCGACGTCGCCCGCCGCACCGCGATCGACTTCGTGCGCGCCCGGACCTCCGACCGGATCGGGCTCGTGGCGTTCTCGGGGCAAGCGCTGACGCAGGTGCCGATCACGACCGACTATGCCGTGGTGGAAGAGGCGATCCGGCGGCTGCGCGTCGGGATTCTGGAGGACGGGACGGCGATCGGCACCGCGATCGCCACCTCGGCGAACCGGCTGCGACGCGCCCCCGGCCGGAGCAAGGTGATCGTGCTGCTCACCGACGGCGAGAACAACCAAGGCCGGGTGGACCCGCGCACCGCCGCCCAAGCGGCGGCGACGTTCGGCATTCGGATCTACACGATCGGCGTCGGCACGCAGGGGGACGCACCGGTGCCCACGGGGCAGGGTCCGCTGGGCCTGCGCTATCAGACGATGCCCGTGAAGATCGACGAGCAGCTGCTCGGCGAGGTCGCCCGCACGACGGGCGGGCGCTATTTCCGCGCCACCGACGCGGCCTCCCTGGCCAATATCTTTAGTGAGATCAACCGCCTCGAGAAGACGCCGGTGCAGCACCTCGTATACCGGCGCTACGACGAGGCGTACCGCTGGCCGCTCGGCGCCGGGCTCCTCGCCCTCGCGCTCGAGCTCGTTCTCGCGGCGACGTTCGCCGTGCGCGTGCCATAAATGACGGTGCCGTGATGACCTTCGACGCGCCCGCCGTGCTCGCGGTCTCGCCGCTCGTGGGCGGCGGGGTGTGGTTCGCGGCCGCGTGGGCGCGGCGCGTGCGCGTGCGGCGCGCGGCCGCGTGGTCGGAGCAGACGCGGCGCACCGCGCGCGCCACCGGCCGGCTCGGTGCGGGCGCCCTCGGCCTCGCCGCCGCATTCGCCAGCATCGCGCTGGCGGGACCGCGGTGGGGTGAAGAACGCATCGTGACCGAGACGCGGGGCTTGAATCTGGTGGTGGCCATCGATATCTCCCGCTCGATGCTCGCCGAAGACGCCGCGCCGAGCCGGCTGGGCCGGGCGCTGCGGGAGGCCCGCCGCCTCGTGCAGGACCTGGATGGTGACCGCCTCGGCCTCGTCGCGTTCGCCGGAGCGAGCTACATCCTGTCGCCCCTCTCGGTGGACGGCTCGGCGCTGACGCTCTACCTCGACGCCCTCGATCCCGATGTCGCCTCCGAAGGGGGCACCGCCCTCGGCCCGGCGCTCGCGCAGGGCGCCGACCTGCTGCGCGCCAGTCCCGAGATCGCCGACCGCGTGCTCGTCGTGTTCACCGATGGCGAAGCGCACGACTCCCTGCAGCGAACCTTCGAAGAGGCCCGGCGGCTCACCGCGCTGGGCGTTCATCTGATCTTGGTGGCCGAGGGGGGGCGGACTCCCGCGCGCATCCCGGTGCGGGACGAGCGGGGCGCGCTGGTCGCCTGGCAGAAGGACGATGCTGGAAATGTGATCGGGACCGCACGGGACGACGTGATTCTGGGGGCCGTGGCCGATGCTGCGCAGGGGACGATCGTCGCCGCGGAGCTGCCCGATCAGGCCGGGGCGGTCCGGGATCTCGTGGCCTCTTACAAGCGCGCCACGGCGAGCGAGAGCCGCACGCAGCGCGGGCGACCCCGCGCCTGGATCCCCCTCGTCCTCGCGCTCCTCGTGCTCACGCTCCAGACGGCGACCCGCCGGACCGCTGCGCTCGTCGCGCTCGCGTTGTGCCTGATCCCCTTCCAGGCCGTCCCGGCGCAGCAGCGGCAGGCCCCCCCCCGGCCCCCGCCCCCCCCGGCGCGCCCACGCTCGGCAGCGGAGCGGGCGTGGGATCGGGGTGACGTGGCGGCCGCCGCCCTCGCGTATCTGGCGGAGCTGGCGCTACGCCAGGACGACGACACGGCGTGGTACAACGCCGGCACCGCCGCCCTCGCCGCCGGGACGCCCGACGTGGCGCGCGCCAGCCTCGCGCGGGCCGCATCGTCGCTCGACCCCGACGTGCGGTTTCGGGCGCTCTACAACCTTGGCCTGTTGGGCCTGGCGCTGGCCCAGCGGGACAGCGCAAGCCGGGAGGCGCACCTGGCCGATGCGGAGCGCGCCTATCGCGAAGCCTTGCTCCTCAAGCCGCACGATCTCCCGGCGAAGTGGAACCTCGAGCTGGTGACGCGCATGCGGGGCGGGGGAGGAGCCAGCCGCCAGAATCCGCAGACGCCCCCCAGCTCGGGCGGCGCGCCTCCTGCAGAGCGGCAGGGGGGCGGCACCCCGCCGCCCGGACAGGGCGCGCAGGGGAGCGGGCTCACGCAGGCGCAGGCCGACGAGGTGCTGCGCTCCATCGGCGAAGAGGAGCTGCGCACCCGACGCGACCGCACCGGGCGCAACCGGCGCGCCGTGCCGTCGGGAGTGAAGGACTGGTGACGGTCGCGCTCTTTTGCGCGCTCGCCACGCTGGTGCAGGCGGGCGGGGGCGGGGGCGGCGCCGAGGTCACTGCGAGCGTGAACCGGACGCGGCTTGCGGTGGGGGAGGAGCTCGTGCTCACCGTGCGGGCGCGTACGCGCTCGACCGAGCCGCTCGAGCTCGGGCTCCCGCCGCTCGCCGGATTTGCCATCGTCGGCTCGCGCGACCTGACCGAAGTCTCGATGAGCGGCACCGCAGGCGCGATCCGGACGACGGTGCGCGAGCTGCAGCTCCGCGCCGAGCAGCCTGGCGCGCTGCTCATCGGCCCGGTGCGCGCGCGCCAGGGCGCGAGTGACGTGTCCACCGAGCCGATCCTGATCACCGTGGACAGCGCCGCGGCGGGCATGGCGGCCACCCTGAGCCCGTTGGCTCGGCACCTACTCGAGACGGCGGCGCCTCCACGAAGTAACGACGAGGTCGCGCTCACGGTCATCGCGCCAGACGACACCGTGTTCATCGGGCAGCAGGTGGACTTGATCGCCGCGGCGTGGGTCCCGCGAGAGCTGCGGACGCGCATGCGACGCCTGCCCGTGCTCACCCTAGTGACGCCGGAGGGCGTATGGGCGTATCCCCCCTCCACGCCCACGGGCACGGCTGTAGAGCGGCTCGTCGGCGGGCGCTGGATGGACTTGTTCATCGCGCATCAGATCGTCTTTCCCCTCGCCGCGGGTCGGATCATCGTCCCGCCGGCATCGGTGGACTACGCTGTCCCGGTCACCTTCTCCTTCTTCAGCCGTGAGGAGCGCTACTCGCTCCGGAGCGACTCGGTTGCGCTCACCGTGCTGCCGCTGCCGGCGGCGGGGCGATCCGTCGACGACCGCGGCGTCGTGGGGCAGGACGTGACGCTCGCCTTGCGGATCGACCCGGCGGATACGCGCGTCGGCGAGCCGATCGACGTCGCCGCCACGGTGACCGGCGTCGGGAACGTGGCGCTCTGGCCGGAGCCCGCCCTGCGCTGGCCCGCGGGGTTCCGGACTTATCCCGCGCAGACCGAAGTGCGCCTCACGCCTGAGCAGGGGCGCATCGCCGGCGCCAAGACGTTCCATTTTCTGGCGGTGCCCGATTCAGGCGGCGGCTTCGCGCTGCCGGAGGTTCGCTATCCCTATTTCGACGTCGCGGCTGGGCGCTACGCGTTGGCCGCAGCGGCGCCGCGCGTGATCGCCGTCGCGCCCGGTGCGGAGCCCCGGGCGGCCCGCGCGCTCCCGCCCCTGCTCCCACGCCGGGACCCGGCGTGGGTGGACCGCGCGAGCGGCTGGTTGGGTGCCTCGGGGTGGGGGATGGTGCTGCTGGTGCCGCCGCTCGTCGTGTGGTTGGTGCGCCGGCGCCGTCCTGAGACCTCCGCGGCGCCTGGCACGGGCCGCGGCGCGGGCGCGACGCGCCTGGGACGGTTGGAGCGGGAATTCCACGCCGTGCTGGCGAGCCATGTGCCCGATGCGTTCGCCCGGGACGGGGACGGTTTGGCGCAGGCGTTGCGCGCGGCCGGGATCGACAGCGCCGTGGCGGACCATGTGAAGCGGCTGCGCGATCGGCTGCGCGCGGCGCGCTATGGCCCACGCGGCCTGGGGGACGCCGCCGAGCTGGCTGCGGAGATGGAGCAAGTGTTGCTCGTGCTGGGCGCCGATTCCGGAGGCGCACGTGGACGGCGGCGCCGGGTTCTCGTCACAGGGCTGCTGACCTGTTGCGTCGCGCACGCCGCGCTCGCGCAGGCGCCGAGCGCCGAAGCGCTGTACGAAGCGGGGGCGCTCCGGGCCGCCGCCGATTCCTTCGCCGCGCGCGCGGCGGCGGATCCGGGCGCCGCTGCGCACTGGTACAATCTTGGCGCCACGTTGTATCGGGCGGGTGCCGACGGGAAAGCGATCGCCGCCTGGACGATCGCCGCGCGGGTAGCCCCGCGCGATCCCGTGATTCGGCGCGCGCGCCGGCTCCTGCCGCCGCCCGACCCGTCGAGCGAGGGGCTCGTCGCCGTTGGCTGGGCGACGCCGGCCGAATGGGGCTTTCTCGCGGGGGCCGCCTGGGCGGCGCTCTGGCTCGTGGCGCTGGTGCGGCCCCAGCCGCCGCGCGGGTTGGCGGTGCTGCTGGCCGCCGCGGCGCTGGCGGCGGGCGCCGCCGGCCTTCGCGAAAGGCAGCGCCGCGCCCGGCCCGTGGCGGTCGTGGTGGCGGCGGAGGCCCTCATCCGAGCAGCCCCCTACGGTGCGGCCAGCGCTCCGGCCGGAGTGGGTGCGGGGGGCGCGGTGCTCGTCGGTCGCCGCTATGGACGGTGGGTCGAGGTGCGCCGGGGCGACGGCGTGCGCGGGTGGGTGCTCGCGACCGATATCGTGCGCTTGTGAGCCCCCGGGTGCAGGTGCTGGCGGCGCAGGTCGCGGACCAGATCGCGGCGGGCGAGGTGGTGGAGCGGCCCGCCTCGGCGGTGAAGGAGCTGGTGGAGAACGCGCTCGACGCCGGCGCGCGCACCATCCGCATCGAGCTCGAGGACGGCGGCAAGACCCTGATCCGCGTGAGTGACGACGGCGAGGGCATGGACCGCGAGGACGCGGGCGTGGCGCTGCAGCGCCACGCCACCAGCAAGATCCGGTCGGCCGCCGAGCTGATCGGCGTGGGGACGTTCGGGTTTCGCGGCGAAGCGCTCCCCGCCATCGCGTCGGTGTCTCGCTTCGAGCTCGAGACGCTCAGGCAAGGAGGGCCGGGCACGCGCATCCGCGTGACGGGAGGAAAACTCGACGCCGTGGAGGATGCCGTGCGCCAGCCGGGGACCACGGTCACCGTGCGCGCCCTGTTTTCCAACACGCCGGCGCGCCGCAAATTCCTCCGAGCCCCGGCGACCGAAACGCGCGCGGCCGTCGAGGCGGTCACCGTGCTGGCGCTGACGCGCCCCGACGTCGCCTTCACTCTCACGAGCGACGGGCGCGCGCTGGTCGAATGTCCGCCCGCCGCCCGCCCGATCGACCGGGTACGGGCGCTGTGGGGCCGCGAGCTCGCCGACACGCTGCTGCCGGTCTCCTACCGCGAAGGCCCGCTCGAGGTGAGCGGCTTCGCGCAGCGCCCGGCGCAAGCGCGTCCCGCGGGCCGCAAGGGCTACGTGTTCGTGCGCGGCCGGCCGATTCGCGACCCCTTCATCTTACGGGCGGCGGAGGCGGGGTACCGCTCGACGATCGCTCCGGGGGACCGGCCATCGCTGCTCCTGTTTCTGGAGCTGCCGGGCGACGCCGTGGACGTCAACGTGCATCCCGCGAAGCTCGAAGCGCGCTTCCGCGACAAGTTCTTCGTCGAGAAAGTGGTCGAGGAGGCGGTGCGGGCGGCGCTTGCCCCCCTCACTTCCGCCGCCCCTCTCGGAGCCGGGAGTCAGGAGGCAGGAGTCGGGGCAGGCTGGCCCGGCGTCGGTGCCGGCGTTCCCCTCGAGCTCTTCCAACGCGAGTCCCCGCCTCCCGACTCCCGACTCCCGTCCCCGCTGCTGCTCCAGGTCTTCGACACCTACATCCTCTTCCAGACCGACGGCGGCGTCGCGATTGTGGACCAACACTCGGCGCACGAGCGGGTGCTGTACGAGGAGGTGATGCGGCAGTTGACAGGAGACGGCGCGCCGGCGCAGCGCCTGCTGTTGCCGTTGACGCTCGACTTCGGTCCCGCAGAGCTCGAGGCCATCGACGCGCATCGCGAGCTGCTGGAGCGCGTCGGCTTCGAGATCGAGCCGTTCTCGGGACGCAGCATCGTCGTCCACACCGCGCCGAACCCGCACCCACGGTTCGAGGCGGCGCGCTGCTTTCAGGAGCTCGTCGCCGACCTGGCGGGCGGCCGCTTCGGCGGATGGCAGAACCGCCTCGAGCGGTTCGCGGCCACCTATGCGTGCCGGGCCGCCATCAAAGCGGGTCACCGACTCGACGCGGACGAGATGCGCCAGTTGGTGATCCGGCTGCTCACCGCCACGCTCCCCGCCCACGACGTCCACGGCCGCCCGAGCATGGTTCAGCTGCCGAAGGAGGAGTTGGAGCGCCGGTTTGGGCGTACCTGACCCTCAGCACCTGACACCTGTCCTGGTGGGCCCGACCGCCGTCGGCAAGACCGCCGTCGCGGTCGCGCTCGCGGCACTCACGCCCATCACGGTGATCTCGGCCGATTCTCGCCAGGTGTATCGCGGCCTCGACGTCGGGACCGCCAAGCCCGACCGTGCGACCCGCGCTCGCGTGCCGCACGAGGGACTCGATCTCGTCGAGCCCGGCGAGCGGTACAGCGCAGGCCGGTTCGCGCGCGACGCCGTGGGCTGGCTCCACGATGTCCGGAGCGCGGGGCGGCTCCCACTCGTCGTCGGGGGGACGGGGTTCTACGTCCGCGCCCTCGCCGACGGGCTGTTTCGGGAGCCGCCGCTCGACAGCGACCGCCGAGCTCGGCTGCGCGCGTGGAGCGACGTGCTGCCGGGGGCGGATCTGGCGCGGTGGGCGGGCCGGCTCGATCCCCGGTTCCCGGGAGGCGGGCGCCAGCGGTCGGCGCGGGCGGTGGAGGTCGCCCTGCTGACGGGCCGGGCGCTTTCGTGGTGGCAGCGGGAGGCGCGCGAGACGGGTGCGATCCGGGCGTGGTACATTCACCTCACCCTGCCGCGCGAGGCGCTGCGCCGCCGCGTGACGGAGCGCGTGGACGCGATGCTCGGCGGCGGACTGGTGGAGGAGGTGCGCGGCGTGCTCGCGCGCGGCGTGCCGCCGGACGCGCCCGGGCTCGACGGCGTCGGATACCGGGAAGTCGTGGCGATGCTGCAGGGCCGACTCGAGGCGGCTCGCGTGCGCGAGGCGATCGCGAGCGCGACGAGGGCGTACGCGAAGCGGCAGGAGACGTGGTTTAGGAACCAACTTCGGGAGCCAGGACCCGGGAGTCGGGAGTCCGGGGTGTGGACACTGGATGCCACTGAGACTGCGGAAGGGTTGGCGCGTCGCATTCACGAGCGGTGGTCGTCTCTGACCCCCGGCTCCCAACTCCCGACTCCTCGATGAGAATCGGCATCACTTGCTACCCGACCTACGGTGGCTCCGGCGCCGTCGCCACCGAGCTGGGGCTCGAGCTGGCGCGCCGCGGGCACGAGGTCCACTTCATCTCGTACGCGAGCCCCTTCCGGCTGCGCGGCTTCGCCGAGCGGGTCACATTCCATGAGGTCACGCAGTTCGAGTACCCGCTCTTCGAGCAGTCGTCGCCGTACGCCCTGGCCCTCGCCGTCAAACAGCATGAAGTCGCCAAGCGCGAGGGGCTCGATTTGATGCACGTGCACTACGCGATCCCCCACGCCGCCACCGCGTGGCTCGCCAAGCAGATGCTGAAAGGCGAGCGCGACCTGAAGATCGTGACCACGTTGCACGGCACCGACATTACGCTGGTGGGGCAGGACCCGTCGTACTTCACGCTCACGAAATTCTCGATCGAGCAGTCGGACGCGGTGACCGCGGTCTCGACGTACCTGCGGGACGAGACGCTGCGCGCCTTCGGATGCGTCGGCTGCGATGTGCGGGTGATTCCGAATTTCATCTCGACGGCGGACTACCATCCGGCGGATGGCGGCGGAGCGAGTGCGGCGCGCCGCGCCCTCGCGCCGGCGAATCACCGCATCCTCGTCCACGTCTCGAATTTCCGGCCTGTGAAGCGCGTCCTCGACATCGTGCGGATCTTCGCGGGCGTGCGGCAAACCCTGCCCGCCACGCTGGTCCTCGTCGGCGACGGGCCCGACCGCGACGCCGCGGAGCAAGAGGTGGACCGCCTGCATCTGAAGAAAGACGTGCGCTTTCTCGGCAAGGTCGAGAACGTGGCCGACGTGTTGCGCGGCGGCGATCTCTTTTTCCTGACGTCCACGACCGAATCGTTCGGGCTCGCCGCCCTCGAGGCGATGGCCTGCGGCGTGCCGGTGATCGCCACCGCCGTGGGCGGCGTACCCGAGGTGGTCGTCGACGGGGAAACGGGGGCCCTCGCGGCGGTGGGCGACGTCGAGGCCATGACGGCGCGGGCCGTCGCCATCCTGCAGGACGCGGCGGAGCACGAGCGCCTGAAGCGCAACGCGGCGGCGCGCGCCTTGGAGTTCAGCACGGAGCGCATCGTGCCGCAGTATGAGCGCCTCTACCAGGACGTGCTCGCATGATGCCGGCGCTGCGACTCGTCCGTCCCCTGAACCTGTTGATCGCGGCGGCGGGCGTCCTGGCCGGGGGCTGGATCGCGCTCGGCGCTGTCGCGTTCCCCAAACTGCTGCTGCTCGCCGCGCTCTCGGGGCTGGCGCTCGGTGCCGCGGGGAACGCCTGGAACGACATCTGTGACGCGGCGGCGGACCGGGTCAACCGGCCCGGTGAGCGGCCGATCGCCGCGGGCGCGGTCACACGCGGCACCGCCGACCTCGTCGTGTTCGGGGGGGCGCTGACGGGGCTCGCGGCCGCGGGGCTCGTGAGCGGGTGGCAGGTGGCCGCGGGCCTCGCTGCGCTCGCCGTCATGCTCGGCTATTCGCCGCTCCTCAAGCCCCGACCTGCGGCCGGCAATCTCGCGGTCGCCCTGGTCGCTGGGCTCCCGCCGTTCTACGGCGCCCTCGCGGTCGGCCGGCCCGGGGCGGGGGTCGTCCCCTGGGTGCTCGCCGCCTGGATCCACCTGGTGCGGGAGATCGTGAAGGACGTCGAGGACGAGGCGGGCGACCGCGTCGCCGGCCGGCGCACCTTGCCCATCGTCCTGGGGACGCGGCCAGCCCAGGTGGTCGCCGCCGGCGTCGGGTTGTTATTCGTGCCGGCGAGCCTGCTCCTGCCGCGGGCGGCGGGCTACGGACCTGGCTACTTCCTCATCGCGTTGGTCGCCCAGATGGCGGTCCTCGTCGCCGCAACCTGGCTCATCCTCGGCCGCGTCGACCGGGTGAGCGCCCTGCTCAAGGTCGCCATGGTCGTCGGGCTCGTGGCGCTCGTCGCCGGCAAGGTCGCATGACGCTCTGGCAGGGCGTGCTCCTCGGGTTGGTCCAGGGCCTCACCGAGTTTCTCCCTGTTTCGAGCTCGGGACACCTCGTGCTGGTGGAAGCGCTGTCCGGCGTGCACTTCACGGACGTGACCGTCGAGGTGTCGCTGCACGTGGCCACGCTCGGCTCCGTGCTCGTCGTGTACGGACGGCGCCTCTGGGAAATCATTCGAGGCGTGGTGCGGGGTGACGCGCCCAGTTTGCGGTACGCGGCGTTGCTCGCGATCGCGACGGTTCCGGCGGCCGCCATCGGCGTGCTGTTCCACCGGCAAATCGAGGAGCGCTTCCATTCGCTGGGCTGGCTGGGCGTCCAATTCATCGTCACGGGCGGCATCCTGTGGTGGACCCGGGGTCCCCAGGGCACTCGGACCGTGCCGTCGGCGGGCGCGGCCGCGGGGATCGGGTTCGCGCAGGCGTTCGCGATTCTCCCCGCCATTTCGCGCTCGGGCGCGACGATCGCGGCGGCGCTGTGGAGCGGTCTCACGCCCGCGGCCGCGGCGGAATTCAGCTTCTTGATGGCTATCCCCGTGATCGCCGGGGCCGGTCTCCTCGAGGCGCGCGACGCGGTGGTCAACGTGGCGCAGGTCGGCGCGGTGCCGTGGGCGGTGAGCTTCGTGGTCTCGTTTGCCGCCGGCGTGTGGTCCATCCGCTTCCTGGTCGCGTTGCTGCGGCGCGGCCGGTTCTATGCGTTCGCACCCTACTGCTGGGTCGTGGGCGCGTTCACGCTCGGGTACGCCCTGTGGCACGGCTAACGCTCGACGGCATTCCCGGCGCGGCGCTGGCCCGCCGCTGGGGCGTTCCGCAGTGCACGCTATTCCGCAGTCACTCCTCCAGTCTCGACGCCATCCATACCCTCGGCGCGCAGGGCGCGCCGGCCGGCTCCGTCGTGGTGGCCGAAGCGCAGACGGCGGGGCGCGGTCGGGATGGCCGCACGTGGCGGTCCCCCGCCGGCGGAGTCTGGCTCGGGATGCTGGTCCGGCCGCCCGCCCCGGTCCTCGGCGCACTCTCCTTGCGCGTCGGGTTGGTGGTGTCCGACGTCGCGGACGAGCTGCTCGGCGGCGCGCGCGCACAGCTCAAGTGGCCCAACGACGTTCTGGTGAACGAACGCAAGCTCGCGGGCATCCTGTGCGAGGCGCGCTGGCAGGGTGAGACGCTGCAGTGGTTGGGGGTGGGGGTCGGCGTGAACGTCGCGAACCCGATCCCGGCCGAGCTCGCCGGCCGCGCCATCGCGCTGAGCGAGGTCCAGCCCCACATTCGCCGGATCGACGTCCTGGACCGTCTGGTGCCGGCGCTCGTGGCGTGCCTCACACAGCACGCGGAGCTCACGCAACCGGAGCTTGCGGCGTTTGCGACGCGCGACTGGCTGCGCGGACGGCAGATCCGCGCGCCGCTGCTGGGGCGCGCCGCCGGCGTGCGGCCCGACGGCGCGTTGCTCGTGGATACCGCGGCCGGCTCGGGCGTGGTGCGCGAAGGCCACGTCGAGCTATCTTAGCCGCCCATGCTGCTCGCCCTCGACATCGGCAACACCGAAACCACCGTCGGCCTCTTCGCGGCCGACCGTCTGGAAGGGCACTGGCGCCTGCACACGACGCCGCTCCGCACGCCCGACGAATGGGCCTCGGCGCTGACGGCGTATCTGGTGCAAGCGGGTCACTCGACGCAGGAAGTGCGCGCCGCGATTGTCGCGTCGGTGGCTCCGCAGGTGACGCAGAGCGTTTGCCAGGGCATCACGCTGGCCACCACGCGGGACCCGGTGCTCGTGGACGCCCGATCGCGCCTTCCCATCACGCTCGACGTCGACGAGCCGCTCACCGTCGGCGCGGATCGCATCGTGAACACGCTGGCCGCCTCGACGCTCTTCAAGCAGGACACGATCGTCGTGGACTTCGGCACCGCAACCACATTCGACTGCATCACCGGCGACGGCCGCTTCATCGGCGGCGTGATCATGCCGGGGATCCGGACGGCGTCGGACGACCTGGTACGCAAGACCGCCAAGCTCCCCGCCACGGAGCTGACCCCGCCCCCCCACGTGATCGGGCGGCGCACCGAGGACTGCATCAGGGCGGGCGTGTTGTGGGGCACCGTGGACGCCGTGGACGGGCTGGTGCGCCGCATCAAGGCCGAGTGGCCCAATGGCAAGACCCCGAAGACCGTCGCCACCGGCGGTCTGGCGGCCCTGGTCGCGCCGCTGTCGCAGGAAATCGAATCGGTGCATCCGGACTTGACGCTCGTGGGGCTACGGCTGGCGGCGACCGCGCTCGGCCTCCGGTGGTGACGGACGCCCGCACCCTCAACGCGTGGCGCCGCTGGGGCTACCGGCTGCTCCCTGGCGACCTGTTCTCCTACGTGTTGCACCTGCGTCCCGCCGAGTGGCCGATCATGGCGGCGCACACGGCGCTCGGGTATGTGCTGGCGGTGGGATGGCGCGGGGTGGGGAGCGGGGAGCGGTGGCGCGAGGCATTGGCGGCGCTCGTCATTTGGGTCGTGTTCCTGAACGGCGGCACGCTCGCGATCAACAGCGTGTTCGACAAAGACGAAGGGGACATCGGCTATCTCAACGCGCCCCCCGCGCTCCCGCGCTACCTCCTGCCGTTCAGTATGGCCTTGCTCGTCGGCGGCCAGCTCCTCGCGTTCATGCTGCCGGCCGGGTTCCGCATCGCATACGCCATTTGTTTCGCGATGTCGGTTCTCTACTCGGTGCCGCCATTCCGGTTCAAGGCCGTCGCCGGTGTGGATTGGGTGATCAACATGTGGGGGTTCGGGACGCTGACGCCGTACGCGGCGTGGGCCGCGACCGGACGGCCACTCGACCTCGGACATGCGATCCTGCTGCTCGCCTTCTGCCCGCTGTTCGCCGCGCTGTATCCGCTGACGCAGCTGTATCAGTTCGACGAGGACCGGCGGCGTGGAGACCGCACCCTGGCGCTGATCCTGGGCATGCGGGCGAGCCTCATCGTGGCGCTGCTGTGCACCGCGGTGGCATTCGTTCTCTTTGGCGTGGCGGCGGCGCTGCTGCGCGTGACGGGATTGGCGCTCGCGCTTCCCCTGGGGGTCTGGGCGGCAGTGCTTGTGCCCTGGTATTTGGGCCGCGACCGCTACACGCCGGCTGACCACCAGCGCGGGATGTATCGCGCCTTGACCGCCTGGGCCGTGACGGATGTCGTGGTGCTGCTGGTGTTTGCCTGAGCCCGCCCGGGCCCTAGATTGAGGAGCATCCTACACACCCCCTCTCGAGGAGCCCGCAGCACATGACGGCCGGTACCGCCTCACCCTCCGCAGGGACGGATCGCTCCGATTTCACGCACGTGCTCGTCAGTGGGACCAGGATCGGTGCCGCCATCGGCGCCGCCGTGATCGCCTACCTCCTCGTCTCGCGGCAGGTTCCGGCGGGGCTCGCGCGCGCGGTGCTGCAGGCGCTCATCGTCCTCACGGGCGCCGTAGCCGCGAGCCTCCTGCCCGCGCGCTGGGCGATGGCGCGGGGCCCGCAGGGGATGGCGGGAGCGGCGGCGATCGGTCTCTGGGGTACTATCGTCTTCATGGCGACCGACATCGTTGTGCTGCGGCCCGTGAAGGCCTATCCGTGGACCTGGGATGCGGTGGGCGGCGGTAGCAGCTGGTGGTATCTCCCCGTCTGGTGGATGCTCGGCACCTTCGTCGCCTGGATGGGCGGGTTGCTCACGGCGGGTCGGGCCGCCCGTGGCGGTCCCACCACGCTCGTGGCATTGGCCACGCCGGTGCTCGGCGGTACGGTCGCCATCACCGCCGCCGCGCAGCTCGCGCATCTCGGGGTCTACTTGCCGGTGGCGGCCGGTGCCGCCTACGCGCTCACCCTTACGGTGCTCGCAGTCGTCGCGATCGCCCGCAAGGCCTAATGCCCCGCTGGCTCGCCCACCTCCTGGTCGTTCTGGGATGGCTCCTCACGCCCCTGTGGGCCTGGGGAGCTTCGTATTTGGGACTCTGGCTGGGGGCCGTGGTGGCGCTGCGGTTCTCAGGGCCGGTGGTGATGATGATCGTGGCCGGGCTCGGGGCCGTGGGACTCGGCTTCGCGGTGTTGTGGGTTTGGGTTCGCTTCATGCGCCGGCTGCCGCATCTCCTGTCCCACCTCATGGCGCCTCGTGTCACCGAAGAGCACACCGCGATTGCGGCTGCGGACTGAAGGCGTCCTCGGCCTGCTCTGTCTGGTGCCGGCGAGTCTCCCGGGCCAGACCGACCTGGATCTCTACTACGGGCGCTGGTACCACGGGAATGACGCCGCGAGCTACGAGGTGCGCACCGACGCGCCACTGGGCGGCATCTTTTCCCACGGCTTCGCACTGCAGGTCCTCGTGCACGACCGCCTCGGCCGCCACCGGGCGTTCTACGGTGCCGGCTGGGAGCTGCACGGCTGGCGCCGCCGCCGCGACCTCGGCGCCTACTCGATCGCGGGCGTCGCCCTGGGGCTCTCGACTGATACAGCCGAGCAGCAGCTCGCCGCCTTGTGGAGCCTGGGCGTCGGCGTCGAGTGGCGGCCGGTGTCGTGGTTCGCGCTCGGCGGCGAAGGCCGGTACCGCATCGAAGACCGCGGGCCGCGGGGCTTCTGGAGTCCGGGCGACGGCTCGCGTCGCGGCGTGAGCCTCGCGGTGGGCACGTCGATTCATTGGCGGAGCGGCGGACCCCGGAGCGAAGCTCGCGATGCCGCCCCCCCCCGCCCGCTCCCCGCTCCCCGCTCCCCTCCATCAGTTCCGCTCATCACCGCCGGCGGTGCTGCGGGCGACGTCGTGCACGCGGCCCTCGAGGCGCTGGGCCGCCCGTATCAGTGGGGGGGGACTGCCGCTAACGGATTCGACTGTTCGGGCCTCATCCAGTACGCCTACGCGCTGCACAGCATCCGCGTGCCCCGGACGAGTCGCGCGCAGGCGACGGCGGGAACGGAAGTCGCGCCGGTCGTCGAAGCGCTGAAGCCTGGCGACATCCTGCTATTCGCTGCGAGGCCGGGTGGGGGTGTCACACACGTCGGGATGTACGTCGGTGAGCTGAAGTTCATCCACAGCTCGAATACCGGCGTCCGCCTGTCGCGGCTCGAGTTGCACGATCCCGATGGGTCATGGTGGCTGACCCGGTGGGTTGGGGCGCGGCGCGTGATACCGTGACGGGCGCCACGACGCCAGGACGCCACGTTGCATGAGTGCGCAGCGAGTTTTTCGTGCGACGTGGCGTCTTGGCGTCGTGGCGTCTTGCATCGGTGCCTGCGGCGCGTCCCGCCTCCCGGATTCGTTGCGCGGCTATGAAATCCTCGTCGACAACGGGCGTGACGCGCAGGCGAGCGAGCTCGCCCGGGCGCTCCGGGACGCGGGCCTCCGCGTCCGGCGGGAGGTCCGTGGGGGGAGCCGCCCCACCGCCGCCCTCGTGTTCTTCGTCTTCAGCGAGCCCGGCCGCGGGCAGCCCAATTGGCTGCACCTGCGCCTGGCCGACACCCGTAGCGGCGTGATTCTCGCAGCGGCGGCGATCCCCCTCGATTCGGTGGGCCCGAGCCCCCGGGAGCGGGCGGTGGCCGCTGTGCGCGCCCTGACGGCGTCCCCTTGACACTGGCCTGTTAGCCAGGCAGATTCCCCATGCTGACTTAGCACTCCTCTCATGTGAGTGCTAACAGTATTTAATCACAGAGAGTTACGTCACGCATCCCGTGGAGGTTGAGGCGTCATGGCAACCGCGACGAAGGCGAAGCTGAAGGTCTACCCGCTGGCCGATCGTGTGGCGATCCGGCCGATGGAAGAGACGGAGACGATGAAGGGTGGGCTGTACATCCCTGATACCGCCAAAGAAAAGCCGATCCAGGGCGAGGTCATCGCCGTGGGGCCCGGCCGGCGGGAAAAGGGGGAAACCGTCCCCATGGAGTTGAAGGTCGGGGACCGGGTGGTCTACGGCAAGTACAGCGGCTCGCAGGTCGAGTTGGACAACGAAGAGATCATCCTGATCAAGGAAGCCGACGTCATCGCGAAGCTCGCGTGAGATCCTAGGGAGGGAATGCAGATGGCAGCCAAGTACCTGCAGTTCAACACTGAGGCCCGGGCCCGCCTGAAGCGCGGCGTGGACCAGCTGGCCGATGCGGTGAAGGTGACCCTCGGTCCCAAGGGCCGGAATGTGGTCATCGACAAGAAGTTCGGCAGTCCGACCGTCACGAAGGACGGCGTCACCGTCGCGAAGGAAATCGAGCTCGAGGACGAAGTGGAGAACATGGGCGCCCAGATGGTGAAGGAAGTGGCGACCAAGACCTCCGATCTCGCGGGCGACGGCACCACCACGGCGACGGTGCTCGCCCAGGCGATCTTCCGCGAGGGCCTGAAGTCGGTCACCGCGGGTGCCAACCCGATGTCCCTGAAGCGTGGCATCGAGAAGGCCGTCGAGGCGGTGGTCACCGAGCTGGCGAAAATCTCCGTGTCGACGGCCGGCCGGAAGGAAATCGCTCAGGTCGGCGCCATCTCGGCCAATAACGACAAGGAAATCGGCAACCTCATTGCCGAGGCGATGGACAAGGTGGGCAAGGACGGCGTCATCACGGTCGAAGAGGCGAAGGGCCTCGAGACCACGCTCGAGACGGTCGACGGCATGCAGTTCGACCGCGGCTACCTCTCGCCCTACTTCATCACCGATCCCGAGAAGATGGAAGCGGTCCTGGAAGACGCCTACATCCTCGTCCATGACAAGAAAATCTCCTCGATGAAGGACCTCCTGCCCCTGCTCGAGAAGGTCGCGCAGACGGGCAAGCCCCTGCTGATCATCGCGGAGGATGTCGAGGGTGAGGCGTTGGCGACGCTGGTCGTCAACAAGCTCCGCGGCACGTTGAAGGTCTGTGCCGTGAAGGCGCCGGGCTTCGGCGACCGTCGCAAGGAGATGCTGCGCGACATCGCCATCCTGGCGGGTGCCGGGCCCAATGGTGAGGGCCAGGTGATCTCGGAAGAGATGGGCCTGAAGCTCGAGAACGCGACCCTGACCGACCTCGGCCGGG